>NZ_BAAANF010000020.1:188200-240474 GCF_039529655.1 Kribbella yunnanensis
CCGGCCTGCTGCGAGTGCCCGGGAGTGCCAGTGGCGCGCAGAAGGTTCTCGACGATCTGGTCAGTAGTGGTGTGGTGATCGCCCAGCCGGCCGGTCGCGCCCGGCTCTACGTCCTCAACCGCCAGCACGTCGCCTACGAGGCAATCCACAGTCTGGCGCGCCTCCGCGACGTACTGCTCGATCGAATCCGTGCCGAGGTCAAGGCGTGGAAGGTGCCCGCGCAGGCGGTCTGGCTGTTCGGTTCCACTGCACGCGCCGAGGGTGACGTCGGCAGCGACCTCGACCTGCTGATCGTCCGCCCCGATGCCGTCGACGAGTCGGACCCCTGCTGGCTGGATCAACTGGAAGCACTCTCAGCCCACGCCACCGCCTGGTCCGGCAACTCCTGCGAAGTCGTCGAGTACAGCGCCACCGAAATCGCCGACCTGGTCGAACGCGGCGAGCGCCTAGCCGACGAACTCCGCCGCGACGCCGTCCCCATCGCCGGCGCCACCCCCCACCGAACCCTCACCCAAAAAGCCAGTTAGTGGCTCGGCCCAGTCGGACGAGAGGCCAGTACGGCGTTCTCGCGCCTGCTGAAACTGAAGTCCAAGTCGCAGTACCAATCGACCCCGGTCTCCGCCGCCGATGCCACCAAGAGCATCGACTGGGCCACCCGCCTTCTGGAAGCCGCCCAGTCTGCTGTGCCCGGTCGATGAAAGCCGACGGCCAGGTGGGCACCCACCTGGCCGCAGCTCTCTAATTTAAATCTTTGTCTTTGTTTCTAAACTTATTTTGCTGTTCTTTTTGTTCTTGTCTTTTCTTTTGATTCTGTGTTCTTGCTGTCTTGTCCTTAGTAGACGTGGACTCCGTAGCGGTTGAGGACCTCTACGACCGGCTGGAAGTAGGTGGTGCCGCCGGAGGTGCAGTTGCCGGAGCCGCCGGAGGTCAGGCCTAGGGCCACGGTGCCGGCGAAGAGGGCGCCGCCGGAGTCGCCGCCTTGGGCGCAGACGTTGGTGCGGATGAGGCCGGTGACGGTGCCTTCGGCGTAGTTGACGGTGGCGTTGGTGCCGGTGACTGAGCCGGAGCGGAGGCCGGTGGTGCTGCCGGAGCGCTTGACGGCTTGGCCGACGGAGGCGTTGGCAGCCGAGGTGATGTCCTGGGTGCTGCCGTTGTAGAGGTTCACTACGCCGGGGTGGTTCGTGTACGACGTGCTGTACTTGACGATGGCGTAGTCGTTGCCCGGGAAGCTGGAACCGGTGACGGTGCCGAGCAGCGTGGTCTTGGCGGAGTTGGCGTACCAGCTGGAGGCGATGTTGCCGCAGTGGCCGGCGGTGACGAAGTAGTAGGCGCCGGCGTTGTCCTGGACGTTGAAGCCGAGCGAGCAGCGGTACTGCCCGCCGTAGATGGCGTCGCCGCCGGCGATGTACTTGGTGAGTTTGCCGGGGATCTTCTCGAGGGTGACCGCGCTACCGAAGCGCTCGGTGACGCGGGTCAGTGCCGACAGCTTCGACGCGGTCACGGTGTCGTCGTACGACACGATGATGCGGCCGTCGGGGTTGGTCTGCCAGGCGGTGCCGGGGATCCGGGCGTCGCTGTTCAGCGCCGACGTGATCGCGGCCGGGGACGGTACGGCGGGTGCGGCCGAGGCCTGCCCGGTGGCGAGCAGTCCGGCGGCGGCGAGCCCGGCGGCGGCCAGGATCGCGGTGGTACGGCGGATGGGAGAAACGTTCACGGTTTCAGCCTCCTCACGATGAGGACGCGCTCGGGGCGGGTGCGTCCTTGACTTCAACCGTGAGCACTCCTACCCGCAATCACCGCAGGGTATTCAACTGGATCCGGAGCGTGAGGGATTTCCCGCACGCTCCGGCCAAAAATCAGTACACGACGACGCCGTACGCCTTGAGGGCTTCGGTGACCGGCTGGAAGTAGGTCACGCCACCCGGTGTCTTACAGTCACCGGTTCCACCCGAGGTCAGGCCGTAGGCGCTGCGCCCGCTGAACAGCGGACCACCGGAGTCGCCCGGCTCGGCGCAGACGCTGGTCCGGATCAGTCCGGTGATCCGCCCGTCGCCGTAGTTCACGGTCGCGTTCAGTCCGCGCACCCGACCGCTGTGCAGACCGCTCGTCACACCAGACCGATAGACGTAGGTCCCGAACGCTGGCGTCGTCGCCCGCGTGATGTCCTGCGACTTCCCGTTGTACAGGTACACGCTGCCACCCGGCTTCTTGATGCCCACCGGGTAGTTCACCAGCGCGTAGTCGTTGTACGGGTAGCTGGAGTGCTGCAGCGTGCCGAGCTTCACCCGGTGGTCCGGGTCGGCGTACCAGGTCGAGGCCTCGTTGCCGCAGTGTCCCGCGGTCAGGAACGAGTAGCGCCCCTTGCGGTACACGTTGAAGCCGACCGAACACTTGTACTCACCGCCGTACGTCCCCTCGCCACCGGTCGCGTACTTCTGCAGCTTCCCGGGCAGCTTCTCCAGTTTCACGCCCTCCCCGAGACGGCGCGTCTTCGCAGTGAGTGAGGTCAGCTTGTCGCCGGTCACTGTCGAGTCGTAGGACACCAGAACGGTGCCGTCGGGTTCGGTCTGCCAGGCGGTACCCGGCGTGGTCACATCGCGCGCGAGCGCGGACGAAATGGCGGCTGCGGACAGCCGGGGCGGCTTCACTGGATCTGCCGCGGCCGGTACGACGGCGGTGGCGACGAGCGCAGTTGCGGCGAGGGCCACTGCACTCCGGCGGATGGTCGAAGATCTCATGCGATCAACCTCCCATGACGAGGGGCTCACCTAACCGGAGTGGCAACAACCGGACGGCTCAAATACCTTCCCCACCCCACCGCCCCGGTCAGGCGCTGGACACAGGGTAACGCAGAGTGTTCTCCAGTAGCTGCTCGTCACCAGACAGAAGAGCATGTGATACCTCAACCGCCCTGCTCTCGCCCGACAACGTCACCGTCATCGCACCGTTCTCGAACCAAGGCCCGTGCGCGAGCCGCCAGTCCGCCGCCACATCCCGTACGCCGGCCGACCGCGCGAGCCGATGCAGCAACCACGTCATCCACCGCGCATCCAGCAGATGATTCGCCCACCGCACATGCTTAGGTACCGGGTTCCGGAACGGCGACATCGTCAGCTGCCGGATCGCTGTCCCCGGATGCTCGACCTCCCGCAGCGAAGCCTCAGCGATGTAGCTGCAGTGCACATCACCCGACAGCATCAAGATCGACGCCGGCGGATCTTCACCACTCACCACTGCACTCAACAACGACGTCACATCGTCGAACGACTTCCGGAACGACGCCCAGTGCTCCAGGTCCATCCCCTGCCGAATCCGCTCACCCAACAGCGCGCCCCGCCGTCCCCACGCCCCAGACGAGATCGCCTCGTCCCAGCCCTCCAAGTGATGCAGCCCTGGCGCCAGGAGGAACGGCAGCGTCGATGCCAGCAGCAAATGGTGAATCGGCCGCCCCGCCTCGAGCACCACCTTCCGCACCCACGCCCACTCGTGCGCATCGACCATGGCTCGCTCGCCCGGTTCCAGATGCCGCGAACACCGCGAGTCGATCGCCACCAGCCGCACCCCGCGCGCCGCCGTACCGAAGTCGCGGTAGAAGCTCCAGCGCGTCGAGGCCGGGTCGTCGTCCGCAGCCCACGCAAAACTGTCCAGGTACGCCGACCGCTCCTCGTCATCAGTGAGTGTCAGCATGGCCCGGTATGTCGCGTCCTGTTCGAGCTGTTCCGGCGACAGGTTCCCCAAGTGCTGATAGACCCAGTACGACGCGTAGGCGCCGACCACGCGGTCCCGCCACCACGGTTGCGCGGTGACCCAGCGACGCCACGTCAGTGAGGTGTTCCAGTCGTCGCGCAGGTCGTGGTCGTCGAGCAGCATGCACAGCGGCACGGTCGAGAACAGCCAGCGCACCGCCGGGTTCAGCCACGCGTCGTCGTACAGCCAGGTGTACTCCTCGAAGTTCCCGATCTCGTCGGCCACCTCGGACCCCTGCCGCCCGCCGTGCGCATTCCGCAGCCGCTGCCGGACTGCATCCGATGGCTCGTCGGCATACACCTGGTCGCCGAGCAGCAGCAGCGCGTCCGGCAACTCCTCAACACCCGCCAGCGCTACCAGCGCATCCGGGCCGAACCTCTCGAAAGCCTCGGATGAGAACGGCGCCGACCGCCGGCACGACCCGAACGTCATCCGGAAGGTACCGTCCGCCCGCGGAGTCCGGATCACACTGGGCGCAAACCCGTCGAGCGGCCAGACCGGCGTGCCATCCAGTCGAACGTCGTACGGCGTCGAGCTGTCCGGCGACAGTCCTTCGATCACCACCAGCGCGTAGTGATGCCCATGCACCGACCACGTCTGCGCGGTATGCCCGAGCACCTCCACAGCACACGGCGAGGAGGTCTCCACCCAGACGGTCGCCCGCGTCTCATCGACGTACCGCAGCAACGGCCCCAGCCTGAGTTCCATGCGCAGAACCTACTGGCTCAATCCAAGCGGAGAGAATGCAGCACGAACGACGCCAGTTCGCGATACGCCTCGGCGTCGTTCAGGCCGGTACGGCGGGCGATGTCGCCGCGCTGGATGGCCTGCATGGTGTGCGCGATCATCTCGGCGGCGAACGCGATGTCGACCTGCCGGAAGGTCTTGCTGTTGATCCCGTCCTCGATCAGCGTCCGCACGCGGTCGGCGGCGATCCGGGTGTTCCGCTCGTAGACCGAGCGAGCCGGCGCGAATGTCGCGACATCGTCCAGGAACGTCCGGCTGGCCGGCCGCAGCGCGTCGGCGACGGCGTTCAGGTACGCCGCGATCCGGCGGTCGTGCCGGGTCTGCCGGGCGACCGCGGACTCGACCTGGGCGGTGGCGTTCTTGAAGTAGTGCTTGACCACCTCGACGGCGAGCTGTTCCTTGCTCGGCGCGAGCGCGTACAGGGTCGTCTTGCTGCAGCGCAGCTCGGCGGCGAGGTCGTCCAGGGTGAACCGGCTGAAGCCCTGTTCGAGGAACAGGGACAGGAGGCGGTCGAGCAGTTCGCTCTGCCTGCGAGTGCGGCGCCCCGGCACGACTGTCGTCATAACGAGACAGCATAGAACGATACTGAAGTATGGCCGTCAGTATCATCGCTGGTATCATTTCAGCAGACCCGGGGAGGGGTGCCTGATGAGCGTCGATCGCCTGTTGCCGACCGAAGAATCCACTGACCTGCTCGCGCTCGTCCGCGACCTGTGCGAGCACGAGCTCGCGCCGTACGCCGCCAAGGCGGAGGAGGTCGAGTCGTTCCCGCGGGACGCGTTCCGCACGCTCGGCAAGGCCGGCCTGCTCGGCCTGCCCTACCCGGAGCAGTACGGCGGCGCCGAGCAGCCGTACGAGGTCTACCTGCAGATGCTCGAGGAGATCGCGTCCGCCTGGATGTCGGTCGGGGTCGGCGTCTCCGTGCACACGATGACCAGCTACGCGATGGCCAACTTCGGGACCGACGAGCAGAAGCAGCGGCTCCTGCCCGGCATGGTTGGCGGCGAGCTGCTCGGCGCCTACGCGCTGTCCGAGCCGCAGGCCGGTTCCGACATCAGCGGGATGACGACCAAGGCAGTCCGCGATGGCGACTCCTACGTGCTCACCGGGACCAAGTCCTGGATCACCCACGGTTCGCACGCCGACTTCTACACCACCTTCGCCCGTACGTCGGCCGACCCGAAGCACGGTATTTCCGCCTTCCACGTGCCCGCGCCGGCCGAAGGACTGAGCTTCGGCGCGCCCGAGCGCAAGATGGGTCTGACCGGTTCGACGACGACCCTGGTCAACTTCGACCAGGTCCGGATCCCGGCCGAGAACCTGATCGGCGCCGAGGGTGACGGCATGCGGATCGCGTTGTCCGCGCTCGACTCCGGCCGGCTCGGGATCGCGGCGACCGCGATCGGGCTGGCTCAGGCCGCGCTCGAGGTCGCGGCGTCGTACGCGAAGGAGCGTCAGCAGTTCGGGCACGCGATCGCGGATTTCCAGGGCGTCCAGTTCCTGCTCGCCGACATGGCCGCCGCGGTCGAGTCCGGCCGCGCGACGTACCTGCAGGCCGCGCGCCGCCGCGACCTCGGTCGCCCCTTCAGCCAGCAGGCCGCGATCGCCAAGCTGGTCTGCACCGACGCCGCGATGAAGGTCACGACCGACGCCGTCCAGGTCCTCGGCGGCTACGGTTACACGCGGGAGTTCCCGGCCGAGCGCTACATGCGCGAGGCGAAGGTGACCCAGATCTTCGAAGGCACCAACCAGATCCAGCGGCTCGTCATCAGCCGCGACCTGCTGAGGAGCGTTTCATGAAGTTCAGCCCGTCCGATGTCGCCCTCGTCACCGGCGGCGGTTCCGGCCTCGGAGAAGCGACCGTACGGCGGTTGGCCGCGGACGGGCTCGGGGTAGTCATCGTCGACCTCCCGTCGTCCGCCGGCAAGGCGGTTGCCGACGAGCTCGGTGACCGAGTCGTCTTCGCACCGGCCGACGTGACTGACGAGGCCGCGGTGGCCGCCGCGCTCGATGCCGCGGCCGAGCTCGGCAACCTCCGCGTCGTCGTCACCTGCGCCGGTATCGCCACCCCCGGCCGCGTCGTCGGCCGCAAGGGTCCGTTGCCGCTGGCAACCTTCCGCCAGGTGATCGAGGTCAACCTGATCGGCACCTTCAACGTGCTCCGCCTGGCCGCCGAGCGAATGATCGCGCTGGACCCCACCGACGACGGTGACCGCGGTGTCGTCGTGATGACCGCCTCGATCGCCGCGTACGACGGTCAGGTCGGCCAAGCGGCGTACGCAGCCAGCAAGGGCGGCATCGTCGGCCTCACCCTGACCGCCGCCCGAGACCTCGCCGACAAGGGCATCCGCGTCGTCACCGTGGCTCCCGGAACCATGGAAACCCCCATGCTCGCCGGCCTCCCGGAGGAAACCCGCGAGGTCCTGGAACAGCAGGTCCCGCACCCCTCCCGCCTCGGCCGCCCGTCGGAGTACGCCGCCCTGGTCGCCCACATCCTCGACAACCAACTCCTCAACGGCGAAGTCATCCGCCTGGACGGCGCCCTCCGGATGCCTCCCAGGTGACGTGAGCCCCGCGCGCTCGCCACTCCGCGACCGCGCTCACCATTCGGCGAACGAGCCGTCGGCATGCCTCAGCACCGGCGAGCGCCAGCTGTGGCCTTCCGCGGCGGCGGCTCGGACTACTTCCTCGTTGACCTCGATGCCGAGTCCGGGTCCGGTCGGGCGCTCCACGTGTCCATCCGCGAACGAGAACACGTCTGGGTCGACCAGGTAGTCGAGCAGCGCGTTGCCGCCGCCGTACTCGATGCCGAGGCTCTGCTCCTGGATGAGGAAGTTCGGGATGGCCAGGTCGATCTGCAGGCTCGCGGCAAGCGTGATCGGACCCAGCGGACAGTGCGGTGCGACGGCCACGTCGTACGCCTCGGCCATCGCGGCGATCCGGCGCACCTCGGAGATCCCGCCCGCGTGCGAGATGTCCGGCTGGGCGACCGCGATGCCGGTCGGCAACACATCGCGGAAATCCCACCGGGAGTAGAGGCGCTCGCCGGTCGCGATCGGGATGCTGGTCGACTCGGTGACCCGGCGCAGGTCCCGTGCGAACTCGGGCAGCAACGGCTCCTCGACGAACATCGGCAACAGCGGCTCGAGCAACGGCAGGATCTGGCGCGTGGCCGCCGTACTGAAGCGCCCGTGGAAATCGAGAGCGATGTCGATCCCGTCGCCCAAGGCAGCCCGCAGCGCCTCGACGCGACTCACCGCCGCGTGCAACTGCGCGGGTGACGGAATCGGGGGCAGCGCCTCGGACAGGTTGAGCTTGATGGCGGTGAACCCCTTGGCCACCTTGGCCTGAGCGTCCTCGACATGCTGAGCGTTGTCGCGGCCGTGCACCCAGGTGTAGACGCGCACCCGCTCACGCACCGGACCACCGAGCAGCTCATGCACCGGGACCTCGTGGTACCTGCCTTTGATGTCCCACAACGCCTGGTCGATTCCCGCCAGCGCACTCGACAGCACCGGCCCGCCCCGATAGAAGCCGCCCTTCGCCATCACCTGCCAGTGCTCCTCGATCCGCAACGGATCCTGGCCGACGAGGTACTCCATCAAGGCCGTCACCGCACCCTGGACGGCCTCCGCGCGCCCCTCGACGATCGGCTCGCCCCAGCCGCTGATCCCTTCGTCGGTGTCGATCCGCAGGAACTGCCACCGCGGCGCCACCAAGAAGGTCTCGTACCCGACGATCTTCACACTGCCTCACCCGCTGTTTGTTGATCCGGAGTTGCCAAGAGAGCGGAGACCAGCTGATCGGTCTGGCGCAGCACCAGGGCGGCCGCCCCGGATGCGCCGGCTCGGGCGCCCAGGTCGAGCTCAGCGGCGACGACCTCGACATCACGGGTGAGCGCCATCGCGGTCCGGCGCAGGGTGGCCCGGATCGGCTCGAGCACCAGCTCGCCGGCCCGGGCGAGCTCACCGCCGACGATGATCCGCTCCGGGTTGAGCAGGTTGCAGATGTTCGCCAGGACCCGCCCGGTCATCTCTCCGGCGGTGCGCAGCACCTCCACCGTCTCAGGCCGGCCGTCCGCAGCGGCCGCGAGCAACTCGTCCAGCCCGGCGTCCTCGCCGAGCACCGGCGCCAGCGCCGCGAGCACGGCGTTCAACGACGCGAACTGCACCAGGCAGCCGCGGTTCCCGCAGGGACAGGGCGCACCGCTCGAATCCGCCGACAAGTGGCCGATCTCGCCGCCACCACCGCGCGCGCCACCCAGATGAAGGTTGCCGTCGACAAGTAATCCCGATCCGATCCCGGTGGACAGCCCGAGGTACAGCACGTCGCGCGCCGCCCGCCCAGCTCCCCAGGTGAACTCCGCGACCGCCTCCAGGCGGGTGTTGTTCTCCACGAGCACCGGTACGTCGAGGTGCCGCGCGAACTCGGCCGCCACGTTGACCCCGGCCCAGGCCTGCCCGGGCAGCGACGGACCGACCACGCCGGTCTGCAGGTCGATCGGACCGGGGACACCGATCGCGACGCCGACCAGGCTGTCCCGATCGACCCCTGCCTGGCTGAGCAACTCGTCGAGCAGCGCGAGACCGGCGGTGAGCCGCTCCTGCCAGGGGGTGTCCCGGGCCGCGGTCGCGCCCTGGCTGGCGACCGTCGCACCGGACAGGTCGGTCAGATGGCACCAGACACGTTCGAGGGTGAAGTCCAGGCCGCCGGCCGTCCCCGCGCGGGGGTTGGCCTGCAGGAAACCACGCGCCCGCCCGTCCACCTCCGACGCGTCGATGCCGGCGCGGGCCACCTGGTCGCCGACCACCTCGATCACCACGCCGCCGGTGATCAGGTCGGCCACGATCGTCGACACGGTCGTCCGGGACAGGCCGCAGATGCGCGCCAGCTCGGCCCGGTGCAGCGCCCCGTGCTCCATCAGGGCGGACAGCATCCGCTCGGAGTTGGTACGCCGCAGCGCTCGCAGTGATCCCGTGTCCTTCGTAGCCACGAGGTCGATTATCGACGAAACGGCGGAGCGGCGTCAACAAAACTGACATTCTGTGTTCACACTCTTGACACAGATCGCGAGATGCTCGAACAATTTCGCATGGACGCAGCGAGGGACGACCTGATGCCGCTGGTGGTGGTCACCGGTGGGCTGGGGCGCGTGGCGACGGTGCTGCGGCCGTGGTTGCGCAAGCACTACCGGCTCCGCCTGGTCGACCGAGCCAGGCCGACCCATCCGCACGACGACGTGGTCCAGGCCGACATCGGCGATCCCGATGCGGCGTACCGGGCGTTTGCGGGAGCCGACGCGATCTTGCACCTGGCGGCGAACAGCAGCCCCTGGCAGACCTGGGACAGCGTGTACGCCGCCAACGTGCGCACGACTCAGGTCGTCCTCGAGGCCGCGGCGGCACACGCCGTACCGAAGCTGGTGCTGGCCAGTTCGCTGCACGTCATGGGGGAGTACAACCGGCCCGCGCACTGGCCTGTCGATCCACGGCTCGACCCGCGCCCGTGCTGTCCGTACGGGCTCGGCAAGGTCGTGCTCGAGGCACTGGGCAGGACTACCGCGGAGCGGACCGGCGCCTCCGTCACCTGTCTGCGGCTCGGCCTGACCGGCTGGCCGCTGACCGAGCGGCGTTACCTCGGCCAGTGGCTGTCCGACGACGACGCCGGCCGGCTCGTGCTCGCGGCCCTGCGATCCACCGAGCGGTACGGCGTGCACTTCGGCGTCTCCGCGAACACTCGCGCCCACTGGGACATCAGCTCGGCCCGGCACGAGCTGGGCTACCGCCCCGAAGACGACAGCGAAGTCCTCGCAGACCGGGCCGGCCCCTCCTCCGGCCCGGTCTGCCGGCTCTTCGATCCACAGATTTCAGACTGAGAGGTTGGTCATGACCACAGCGAACCCAGGGCTGTCCCGCCGCCGATTCCTGGCCCTGAGCGGTGCGGCCGCGGGCAGCGCACTGGCGGTCGGCTGCGCGCCGGCGTCCTCCACGAAGACCCCGGTCACCGCTGCGTCCGGCTCGGCCGCCAAGCAAGGGGTCGTGACGGTGATGTCCCAGGCGGGCGAGTTCGGCCCGAAGGAGGCCAAGGCGGCCGGGCAGGCGCTCGGCATCACGGTGAAGACGGTCGAGTACGACCTGACCAAACTGACCGCGATGCTTGCCAGCGGCAACCCGCCGGACGTGGTCCGCGGGATGGGCGCGACCGACACCGCCTACCTGGCCGCCCGCCAGGTGGCCGAGGACCTCGATCCCTACTTCGCGAAGAGCACGCTGATCAAAGCCGACGACATCGACCCGGTGAACGACCTGTGGCGGTTCGACGGTCAGAAGCAGGGCACCGGACCGCGGTACGGGTTCGCGAAGGACTACTCGCAGGACGCCATGCTCTGGTACAACTCGGCGCTGTTCGACGCGGCCAAGGTCGCGCATCCGACGTCCGCCGAGCCGTTGTCGTTCGACGAGCTGCTCGACCTCGGCAAGCGGCTGACCAGGCGCCAGGGCGCCAAGGTGAGCGCGTACGGACTGAACGCGAACGGTCTGAGTGTGTTCATCACGCTCTGCGGGATGACGGCCTCGGCCGGCGGCAAGGTGCTCGCCGACGACCTCGGGTCCGTCGACCTGACCAGTCCGGAGGCGTTGCGCGCGATCACCTGGTACCTCGACTACGCCAAAGCCGGGATCGGCCCGACCGTACTGAATCCCGATCCGAACGGGTGGGACGGTCCGACCTTCCAGGCCGGCCGGATGGCGATCGCGACCGACGGCTACTGGTTCGGCGGCCTGTTCGGCAGCGACGCGAAGAACGCGAAACTCGCCCACCTGCTGCCGGCGCCGCAGTTCGGCACCGAGCACCGGATCAGTCCCTGCTACGGCGCCACCGGGCTGTGGATGCCGAAGGCCGGCAAGAACAAGGACGCCGCCTGGCAGGTGATGGAGTGGTTCCTCGCCGGTGACCCTGCCAAGACCCGCGCGGCCGGCGGCTGGGGCATCCCGCCGCTCAAGTCGCTGCAGAAGCTGATGCCGCAGACGCAGCCGTTCCAGAAGGAGGCGTACCAGGTCCAGATGGCCGAGCAGAAGTACTTCTCGGTGATGACCTTCACGCCGTACGTGCGACTGGACGCGATCGACGGCGTGATCAGCCGGGAGCTGCCCAAGGCGATCAAGGGGACCGTCTCGCCGGCGCAGTTCGCCGACAGCCTGAACGGCCAGATCAACGCGCAACTCGCGGATGGAAAGAAGCGCTTGCGGTGAGATCGTCGTACCGGAAGGCGCGGACGTTCTACCTGTTCGTCGCGCCGTGGGTCATCGGGTTCGTCGCGCTCACCGTGTTCCCCCTCGGCTATGCGTTCTGGCTCAGCCTGACCGACTCCGACGGTCTGTCGCCCAAGACTCACTTCGTCGGGTTCGAGAACTACGTCGAGATCTTCAACGACCCGCTGACGCTGAGCTCACTGGGCAAGACCGGTGTGTTCGCGCTCATCACCGTGCCGCTGTCGATCTTCGCCGGCCTGCTGCTCGCGGTGCTGGTGAACCAGCCGATCCGGGCCAGAGGGCTGTACCGGGCGCTGATCTACCTGCCGGCCGTGGTCCCGCCGGTGGGCGCCGCGTTGACCTTCCGGCTGATCTTCGACCGGGATGCCGGGGCGGCGAACGGCATCCTGAGCACTGTCGGCGGGAATCCGATCACCTGGCTGGTGGATCCGAATGCCCGCTACGTCCTGTATGCGCTGGTGTTGTGGGGTTGCGGCGGATCGATGATCATCTCGCTGGCGGGGTTGCAGGACATCCCACGTGAGCTGCTCGAAGCGGCAAGGGTCGACGGGGCGTCGCCTTGGAAGTCCTTCACACGGATCACCGTCCCACTGCTGTCACCGGTGATCCTCTTCCAGGTGATCACCGGAGTGATCGGCTCACTGCAGTCGTTCGCGCCGTTGCTGCTGTCGTCGGGCTCGCTGAGCGGCGCCGGGACGGTTCCCCAGGGCAACTACATGTACATGATCCACGTGTTCGCGCAGTACTTCAGCGCGTCCCGGTTCGGCTATGCGTCGGCGATGCTGTGGATGCTGTTCGCGGTGATCCTGCTCGTCACGCTGCTGATCATCAAGGTGAGCGCCCGGACCGTCTTCTACACCGTCGAGCCGGAGGGGACGAAATGACCCGGACCTACCGGTGGGCGCTGTCCATCACGGCGCTGGCCGTCGTCCTCGTGCTGATCAGCCCGATCTTCTGGCTGGTGTCGAGCTCGCTGAAGTCGCCGGCCGAGATGGCGTCGTTCCCGCCGACCTGGTGGCCGTCCGCACCGCGGTTCGAGAACTACACCGAGGCGGTCAACAGCGTGAACTTCCTCGGTGCCGCGCGGAACTCGCTGACCATCGCGTTCATCTCCACCACGTTGACGACGCTGAGCTCGGCCTGGGTCGGGTTCGGGTTCGCCCGGCTGACCGCGCCGGGCAAGAAGCAGCTGTTCGTCGTACTGCTGGCGACGATGATGCTGCCGGGGATCGTCACGCTGGTTCCGACGTACCTGATCTTCGCGAAGCTGCACCTGGTCAACACCTACTGGCCGTGGGTGGCCTGGGGGCTCGGTGGCAGTGCGTTCCTGATCTTCCTGTTCCGGCAGTTCTTCGCCGGTATCCCGCGAGAGATGGAGGAGGCCGCGATCGTCGACGGCTGCGGGTACGTCGGGATCTTCTGGCGGATCTTCCTGCCGCAGTCCTGGCCGGTGATCGCGGCCAGCGTGATCCTCTCCTTCACCCATGCCTGGGGTGACTTCGTCGGGCCGGCGATGTTCCTGAACCAGGACAGCACGACCCTCGCGGTGGCGATGGCCACCGGTTACGTCAACGACAAGGGCCTGCCGATGAACAACCTCGTCGCGGCCGGCGCCGTCCTGTACGTGCTGCCGGTGCTCGTCCTGTTCATGGTGATGCAGCGCCGTTTCGTCAGCGGTTTCGCGACTTCGGGAATCAAGGGATGAGGAGGCACCAGATGGGAACACGACTGCGCACCTGGTCGATCGGCGTGGCCGGTCTACTGCTCGCGGCCGGCTCACTCAGCGCGGCGGCCACGCCGACTCAGTTGCCGTCAGCAACTGACACGCCATCGGCCACCGGCACCGCCCGGTACGGCGCGACTTGTTCGACGGCGACCTCGCCACCGGCCCGAGGGCTGCCACTGACGTGGAGCGACGAGTTCGGCGGCAGGTCCCTGGACACCCGTCGATGGAGCACGGTGATGGACTTCCCCGGCCGGGCGGGCGGTCACTACCACAACTCGTCGTACGGAAGTTATGCCGTCGACCAGAACGTCGTCCTCTCCGACGGCCGGTTGCGACTCGTCGCAGACAACAAGCCCGTCGTCGGCACGGACCCGGCCGGCACCTACCAGTACACCGAAGGCTTCATCTCGTCGCACGACAAGTTCTTCCAGTCCTACGGCTACTGGGAGATCTGCGCGAAGTTCCCGGCCGGCAAGGGCTTGTGGCCGGCCTTCTGGCTGATCCCGCAGGACCGCAGCTGGCCGCCGGAGATCGACGTGGCGGAGTGGTTCGCCGGCATGCCGAGCATGCACACCGGCCTGGCCTCCGGCACCTGGCCGGACGTCCGCTGGGACAGCAAGTGGACCGCCGGCACCGCGCCAACCACGGGGTGGCACAAGTACGGCGTCCTGTGGAAGCCCGGCCAACTCACCTTCTACACCGACGGCAAACCGACCTACACGCTCACCGGTGCGCAAGTACCGAGCAAGGCCATGTACGTCGTACTGAACAGCGGAACGTGGGCGAACGCCGACCGCGGCGGCCCACCCGACGCCACCACCCGCTTCCCCAACTCCTTCGACGTCGACTACATCAGGGTGTACCGCACACGGTGAGCTAACGGACCGGTGGAGTCACCGGACCGGCGGGGTCGAACAACGCGCTCGGGTCGTACGGCCCGAGCGCGCCATCCCGCAGGAAGTCGAGGCCGAGCGGTGTGCTCAACACACAGGGGCGCTCCTGCCGTCGGACGGTGAAGCTATCGGCTCCGGAGTGCAGCGTGATCACGTAGGAGCGTTGCTCGCCGCTGGGGTCGCAATCGGTCGGTCGCTTGGTGAGCCCCAGGGCGAGCTGCCCTGCCTGTCGCGGCGGAAGATGGGTCCCGGCGATCAGCGAGCCCCGTGCGTACTGGCAGATCTCCGCACCGTCCACGTCCCGGCTCGGAGTGCCGCCGGCCGGGCGGGTATCGGTCGGTGTGCATCCATAGACGTCGGTGCTGGTGATCGGCCGGGCGGTATCGAGGATTTCGCGCCGCAGTTGCTCGTTCGGAGCGAGCACGCTCACCTTGGTGCCGCCGACCAAGCGTGTTTCCTCCGACCACCCGCCGTCGTACTGCTTGACGCCTGGCGCCTGCACGTCGTCGAACCAGACGTACGGCTGGCGTGACGACAACGGCATCACGGCGTTCGAGCACGTGTACTGGTCGCGCGGCAGCCAGTCGTAGAACCGGCCAACCAGAGCCTTGCCCTTCTGCATGAATGCGCAGGGGGCCGGGCCCGCGATGTGCTGCTGCCAGACCTCGGGTACCTGGATCTGCGCGGTTTTGTACGACTCCCATCGCCAGCCGGCCTGTGCAGGTGGCACGGGCTGGGGTGCGGGCTGCGGCTCAGTGTGGGTCGACTGGGCCGCGGTGATGCCGGTGGCGACGACTGCAATCGCCAGTACGGCGGTGCCGACGACCTGGCCGGTACGGCGGCGGCGGAGGCGGGTGTGGACCGTCGACAGGAGGTCGTGGTCCGACGGGGCGTCGGCGGCGTGCCTGGTCAGGCTGTCTGCAATGCGCTGCTCGGATGCGTCCATCAGTTGTCGACCTCCTCGGAGACAGTGGCGCGCAGGGTGGCCAGCGCGCGGTGGATCTGGGAGCGGACGGTGGCGGGCGAACAGTCGAGGATGACTGCGATGTCGCCGTCCGGCAGGTCTTCGTAGTACCGGAGCACCACGGCTGCTCGCTGCTTGGTGGGGAGGGTGGCGCACAGCGCCCAGATCGCGTCGGCGTCGGCGTGCGCAACCGCGTGATCCGGGGCGCTGCCAACCACCGCCTCTTCCGAGACCGTCTCCCGGCGAAAGAACTTCCGCCAGCGCGAGATATCGGCGTTCACGATCGAACGCCGTACATAGGCTTCCGGATCGCCATCCCGGCTGATCCGCTTCCAGCGTGGGTACGCCGAGATCAGCGCGTCCTGCACTGCCTCTTCCGCGCGACTGTGGTCCCGCGTCACCAAGTACGCAAACCGCAACAACGCCGCACCCCGCTGCGCAACCCAGTCATCGAACTCAGGCCCCTCCATCCGGCACCTCCCATCTGACTGCACGCAGGGCAGGCGCGGGATGTTGCATGGCTAGGGTGAAGTTGTCCCGCCGAGCTCGTCAGCCAGCAGCACGTGCAGCGGCGATCAGCTGGTCCGCCTGCCGACCGGCGGTAGTCACATGCTGCCGGGATACCGTCCGTGGCTGGTATCCAGCCGGCGTCTTGAGCGCCAGGAGTCTGGCAAGAACCGTGCCCAGGGATTTGTCGACCCTGGACAGGAGTGCGACAGCCTCTTTGTGGTCCTCTCCCCGTGAGTACTCGCCCAATCGAGCGCAGCAGATCACGTCTGCGGACGCGATGCCGGCGTGGACGCACAGGGTTACGTACGCATTGTTGATCGTGTCCTCGGCCGGGTCTCCGGTGAACTCCTCAATGAGTCCTGCTGCCGTGTGGAACTGCTCGGCCACGCGCATTCGGCCACGCCGATCGGCGGCGCTGCATCGATTTGTGCGGCCGCTCATCCTGTGGACCCGCCGTGGTGCAACGCCTTCACGAGCCACACCTTGTCGCCGACCAACGGGATACCTTCCCTTCGGACGTTGGCGAGCGCGTCGATGTCCCCCGCGACCCGGACCTCTGACTCACGGAGGTGGAGCACGTTGGACGAATTCCCGGTCCACCGTGAGACGTGATATTCCAGCGCCAGGACGCGTTCGTCCCAGGCCTCGTCGGTGATGTCCCTGAAGAGTGCGTCGTCGGATCGCACCAGGAAGATGTCGACGTCGCTGCCTGGGCGCATGTCGTTCCGGGCTGCCGAGCCGAACAAGGCCGCATAGACCAAATCCGGCCACGAACCCAAGGTCGACGTGAGTTGCCCGAGGAACCGCTCGCGTGTCGTGGAGATCTCCTGGAGAGGTCCGGCCAGGAGATGCTCCTGATTGAGGCGGTACCGGTACATCGACGCAACGCGCTCCTCGTCGAGGATGCCGTCCGCCGCCAGCCGGGCGAGGGCTCGACGCACCTGGTCCCGGCTGCTGATGTTCGACAGCTCCCACACCTGAGCAATACCGAACCAGGTATCCGCGCGAGCGAGCACCTGCAGGATTCGCCCGTCTGCGGCTGTGTGGATGACGCCGAACGGATCTTGTAGGAGCATGCGGCCGCCTTCCTCAGGTGCCAAAATTCTGGCAGATCTGCCTGATATGTGGCAAGTCTGCCAGATATCAGGCAGGGCGGCCGCTCCCGAGCATGCTGCTGGTAGACGCTTAGGGATTGTCCGGTGCGGTCGGTAGGGCGAGCTTTTCGTCGGGCTTGGAGCTCAGGACGTCCTCGACGTACGAGCGGGCGGCCTCCATGGTGTCTACCTCGTGGCCGGCCTCCTCGGAGAGGAACCAGCGGTGTTCGAGGACCTCGTGGAAGACCTCGGCGGGTTCGAGTTTGCGCTTCAGGTCGCGCGGTACCAGGCGGACGACCGGTTCGAAGACGTCGGTCAGCCACTCGTGGGCGACGATCTCCTCGTCCTCGTTCTGCTGGTCGGTGGAGGCGGCGTACGAGTCGAGGTCGTTGAGTAGGCGGCGGGCCTGGTTCTCTTCGACGTCGAGGCCGGTGAGGCGGATCAGGCGGCGGGTGTGGTGGCCGGCGTCCACGACCTTCGGCTGGATGCGGACCTGGCTGCCGTCCCAGTCGGTGATGATGTCGATCTCGGCGACGTCGAAGCCGAGCTCGTTGAGCCGCCGGATCCGCGAGTCCAGCCGGTGCATCTCGTCGGTGGCGAACTCCTCGGGTGCGGTCAGCTCCGCCCAGAGTGCTTCGTACCGGTCCTGGATCGTCTGCACGATCTCCTGCGGGTCGAGTGACTCGTCGAGCAGACCGCCCTCCTGCAGGTCGAGCAGCTCGCCGAAGAGGTTGATCTCGGCGGTGTAGAGGTCGTGTGCGCGCTGGCCGCTGGAGATCTCCTGGTGCAGCTCACCGGTCTCGGCATCCACCAGGTACGCCGCGAACGCGCCCGCGTCCCGGCGGAACAGCGTGTTGGACAGCGAGCAGTCGCCCCAGAAGAAGCCGAGTAGGTGCAGTCGGACGATCAGCGCGACCAGGGCGTCGATCAGCCGGTTCACGGTGTCCGGGCGCAGCGTGCTGGAGAACAGAGCGCGGTACGGGAGTGAGAACTGCAGGTGCCGGGTGATCAGGATCGAGTCGATCGGCTCACCGTCACGATCGATGCGGTCGGTGATGACGCCGACCGGTTCGACCGAGGGTGACTCGAGGCGCTCCAGGTCGCGGAGCAGCCGGTACTCGTGCAGCGCGAGGTGCTCGAGCACCTCCTTGATCGCGTAGACCGTGCCGTTGACCCGGACGAACCGGACCACGTGCCGCGAGATACCGCGGGGCAGCGCGACCAGCTGCTCCTCGGGCCAGTCCTCCAGCGGGACGTCCCACGGGAGTGACAGCAGACCGGTGTCCGGACGGGTGGCGACGAAGCGAGGCACGAGCCCAGTCTGTCAGCAACCTGACCTCTCAGACAGTCGGTTCCATCGAGCGCAAGTCGTTGCAAGAAATTGCGTGATCGGGCGTAGAGTTTGCGTCATGACACGACGACTTGCAGAGGTGGCCAAGAAGGTCGGCGTCAGCGAGGCCACCGTGAGCCGGGTGCTGAACGGCAAGCCCGGAGTGTCCGAGGCGACCCGGGAAGCGGTGCTCACGGCGCTCGACGTACTGGGTTATGAGCGTCCGACCCAGCTGCGCGGTGACCGGGCCCGGCTGGTCGGGCTGGTTTTGCCGGAGTTGCAGAACCCGATCTTTCCGGCGTTCGCCGAGGTCGTCGGGGGAGCGCTGGCGCAGCAAGGTTTCACGTCCTTGCTCTGCACCCGCACGGTCGGTGGGGTGTCCGAGGCGGACTACGTCGACCTGCTCCTGCAGCAGCAGGTCTCCGGGGTGGTGTTCGCCGGTGGGTTCTACTCGCAGGCGGATGCGCCGCACGGTCATTACGAGCTGATCCAGGAGCGGAAGCTCCCGACTGTCCTGGTGAACGCGGCGGTCGACCACCTCGGCTTCCCGCAGGTCTCGACCGACGACACGGTCGCCGCAGAGATGGCGATCGGACACCTGCGCACGCTGGGACATCAGCGGATCGGCATGGTTCTCGGCCCGCGCGACCACATCCCGTCGCGGCGCAAACTGGCCGCGTTCCTCGCCTCCGACGAGGCAGATCCGAAGCTGGTCGAGCACACGATGTTCTCGCTCGAGGGCGGTCATGCCGCGGGCAGCCGGCTGGTCGCGGCCGGCGTCACCGGCATCGTCTGCGCCAGCGACATCCTCGCGCTCGGCGTCATCCGCGCCGTACGGCGGGCTGGTCTCGACGTACCCGGCGATGTCTCGGTGATCGGGTACGACGACTCCGCGATGATGAACTGCACCGACCCGCCACTGACCACCGTCCGGCAGCCCATCGACGCGATGGGCCGGGCGGCCGTCGAGATGCTGATGGCGCTGATCGAGCGAGCCGCCGTCGCGGCCGACGAACTCCTCTTCGAGCCGGAGCTCGTCGTACGGGCTTCCACTGCCCGCGCCCGCACCTAGCTCTCACTGCCAGTAGCGCCCCGTTCACCCCAGGTGGACGGGGCGTTCGCACGTCCAGGCGCTCTCTAGTCACCTTTTTGCAATCTTCTCTTGAAGTATTGCGTTCATGTGTCGACAACCCTACGGTGTGGCGCAGAGTCGAGGGAGAGGGTTCAACATGACGACAAGGCGCCGCGGGCTCAGCCTGCTGCTGGTGGCGGGACTCGGGCTGGGGGCCGTGTCCTGCGGCTCGGGGGACGACAAGCCGGGGGCCCAAGGCTCCGGCGGACCGGTCACGATCACGGTCGGCTGTCAGCCACCGAAGAGCAATCCGAAGGAGCGGGAGGGCTGGGACGCCGACGTCGCCGCGTTCCAGAAACTGCACCCGAACATCACCATCGAGAGCAAGGACGCGTTCCCCTGTATCAACCCGGACACCTTCCAGGCGAAGCTGGCCGGCGGCACCCAGGAGGACGTGTTCTACGTCTACTACACCGACGTCCAGAAGATCATCAAGGCCCGTCAGGCCGCCGACATCAGCCAGTACGTCGGGGACGTCAAAGCCGCCAAGGAGTTGCGCCCCGATGTCCAGGGTGTCTTCAAGTCCGAGGACAAGACCTACGGACTGCCGCGCAACAACTACAACATGGGCCTGGTCTACAACCGCAAGCTGTTCACCCAGGCCGGGCTCGACCCGGACAGCCCGCCGAAGACGTGGGCCGACGTACAGGCCGCGGCCAAGAAGATCGCCGGCCTCGGCGCCGGGTACGTCGGCTTCGGTGAGTACTCCGCAGGCAACACCGGCGGCTGGCACTTCGCCGCGTCGCTGTACGCCCGCGGCGGTTCGATGGTCGGCGACGACGGCAAGACTGCCGCGTTCAACAGCCCCGAGGGCAAGGCGGTTCTCGAGAACCTGAAGACGATGCGCTGGAACGACAACTCCATGGGCAGTAAGCAGTTGCTGCAATGGGAGGACCTGATGCGCATGATGGGTTCGGGCAAGCTCGGCATGATGATCGGCGCCCCGGACGTCGTGCAGTCGGTGAACAACGACTTCCAGGGCAAGTTCGAGGACTACGGAGTGACCGCCGTACCGGAGTCCGAGGGCAAGTCGTCGCTGAGCGGTGGCGACGGCTACATGTTCAACCCGAAGGCGTCGCCGGAGAAGATCAAGGCCGGTCTGCTCTGGCTGGAGTTCCACGAGCTCACGCCGGGTCAGGGTCAGTTCAACTACGCCCGCGCCAAGGAACAGGGCCGCCCGGTCGGTCTGCCGATCCCGGACCTGTACGGCGACTCGGCCGCCGGGAAGGAAATCGTTGCCCTGCGCAAGCAGTTCGCCACGGTCCCGGTCGACCACTTCACGCCGTACGTGACCGCGCAGTCCACGATCACCAACAAGCTCGAGCCGCCGAAGGCCCAGGAGCTGTACGCCGTCCTCGACGTCGCGATGTCCGCCGTACTGACTCGTCAGGACGCCGATATCGACAAGCTGCTCAGCGACGCCGAGTCCAAGGCCAACAAGATCCTGGCGAAGGACACGTAATGACTGTCACCCAAGAGCGGGTACGCCGTCCTCAGCCTCTGAGGGCGGCGGGCCCGCGCCCTGATGACCACGGTGCCCTGAAACGAAGCATCGGGCGGAACCTCACGGCGTACGGGTTTCTCTGCGGTGCACTGATCTGTTTCGCCTTGTTCTCCTGGTATCCGATGATCCGGGAAGTGATTCTCAGCTTCCAGGAGAACAACTTCGTGGACCCGGGGAAGTGGGTCGGGTTCGACAACTTCCGCACCGTCATCGAGGATCCGGCGTTCCGGCAGGCTTGGCTGAACACCGCGGTGTTCAGCGGACTCGCGCTGGTCGTCGGGTACGCCGTACCGTTCGTGCTCGCGGTCGTGCTCAACGAACTCAAGCACGCGAAGGCGTATCTGCGCTTCGTCGTCTACCTGCCGGTGATGCTGCCGCCGGCGGTCGCCGTACTCCTGTTCAAGTGGTTCTACGACCCGGGAGCCGGCCTGTTCAACCAGGTGCTGGGGGCAGTCGGTCTGCCGGCACTGAGCTGGCTGGACTCAACCAGTACGGCGCTCATCAGCCTCGTGCTCGTGTCGACCTGGATGAACCTCGGCACCGGCACTCTCATCTACCTGGCCGCGTTGCAGAGCATCCCTGGTGATCTCTACGAGTCCGCCGAACTCGACGGAGCCGGGCTGTTCCGGCGGGTCTGGCACGTGACGATCCCGCAGACCAAGCTGATTCTCTTGGTGATGCTGCTCCTGCAGGTCGTCGCCACCATGCAGGTCTTCATCGAGCCGTACCTGCTCACCGGCGGCGGTCCGGAGAACGCGACCGTCACGGTCGCCTACCTGATGTACCAGTACGCCTTCAACTTCGGTGACTTCGGCGGCGGTAGCGCACTCGGCCTGATGCTGATGATCGTGCTGATGGTGTTCTCCGCGATCTACCTGCGCATCTCCCGGGAGGCGGAGCGATGAGAACCCTGGTGTCCCCGCTCGCTCTGCAGACCTCACGCGGACGCGTGCTCTATTGGTCCGTGTTGACGATCACCGTGGTCGGTTTCACCGGCGCGTTCGTCTTCCCGCTGTACTGGATGATCACCGGCGCGCTGAAGTCACCCGACGAGCTGGCGCAGATCCCACCAAGCTTCTTCCCGTCGAATTTCGATTTCGGCGTGTACGTCGAGGCCTGGAACCAGCTGCAGCTCGGTGTCTTCCTGAAGAACACCGCCTTGTACGCCGGCGGTGCGTGGCTGTTCACGTTGGCAGTCGACGTCACGGCGGCGTACGCGTTGTCGAAACTCCGGCCGATGTTCGGCAAGGTGGTTCTCGCGCTGATGCTGGCCACGTTGATGATCCCGCCGATGGTGCTCTTGCTGCCGACGTACCTGGTGGCCAAGGATCTGCCGATCCTGCACCTCGATCTGCTCAACACCCCCTGGGCGATTTGGTTGCCGGCGGCAGCGAACGGGTTCTTCGTGTTCCTGCTCAAGCGGTTCTTCGACTCGATCCCGAAGGAACTGCTCGAGGCGGCCGAGATCGACGGCGCGTCACCGATGCGGATCCTCTGGTCGATCGTGCTGCCGGTGTCGCGGCCGATCCTCGGCGTGGTCTCGATCCTGTCCGTGGTGACGGTCTGGAAGGACTTCGTCTGGCCGCTGCTGGTACTGCCGGAGACTGACAAGATGTCGATCAGCGTCGGCATCGCGTCGCTGTCCGCGCAGATGCCGCAGAACGTCCTGATCGCGTCGCTGGTGATCGCCAGCCTGCCGACCATCCTGGTTTTCTTCGTGTTCCAGCGCAGCATCATGGCCGGCCTCACGGCCGGTTCCCTCAAAGGATAAGGAGCTTCGATGGCCGACGAATGGTGGCGTGGCGCAGCGATCTACCAGGTCTACCTGCGCAGCTTTGCCGACGGCAACGGTGACGGGATCGGCGACCTCGCCGGTCTGCGCGCGCGGCTGCCGTACCTGGCCGAGCTCGGCGTCGACGCGATCTGGCTCAACCCCTGGTACCCGTCCCCGATGGCCGACGGCGGGTACGACGTCGCCGACTACCGCGCGATCGATCCCGCATTCGGCACGCTGGCCGAGGCCGAGGCGTACATCGCCGAGGCCCACGCGCTGAACATCCGCACCATCATCGACATCGTCCCGAACCACGGCTCCGACCAGCAGGACTGGTTCGTCCAAGCCCTGCAGGCCGGCCCGGGATCACCCGAGCGCGAGCGCTTCATCTTTCGGGAAGGCCGCGGCGATCAGCCACCCAACGACTGGCAGTCGATCTTCGCCGGCCCGGCGTGGACGCAGGTCCCGGACGGGGAGTGGTACCTGCACCTGTTCGCCCCCGAGCAACCAGACTTCAACTGGCGCAACCCCGAGGTGGTCGAGGAGTTCCACGACATCCTCCGGTTCTGGCTGGACCGCGGCGTCGACGGCATCCGGATCGACAGCGCCGCCGTACTGTTCAAGGACCTGGACAGCGTCGAGGAGTCCTACACCGACCACGACGAGGTCCACGACGTGTACCGCGAATGGCGCCGCATCACCGACTCGTACGACGGCCGCTTCCTCGTCGGCGAAATGTGGATGCCCGATCAGGAACGCTTCGCCCTCTACCTCCGCCCCGACGAGATGCACACCGCCTTCAACTTCGACTTCCTCTCCCGCCCCTGGGAAGCCGCCGAACTCCGCGCCTCGATCGACCTCACCCTCGCCACCCACATCCCCATCGGCGCCCCACCCACCTGGGTCCTCTCCAACCACGACGTAACCCGCCCCGTCACCAAGTACGGCCGCCCCGACACGTCGTTCTCCCACCAAGACCGCAAACACGGCATGCACACCGACCTAGCCCTAGGCGAACGCCGAGCCCGAGCCGCCGCCCTCCTGGCCATGGCCCTCCCCGGCGCCGTCTACGTTTACCAAGGCGAAGAACTAGGCCTACCCGAGGTCGAGGACCTGCCCGACGAGTTGTTGCAGGACCCCATCTTCGCCCGCTCCAACGGCACCGACCGAGGCCGCGACGGCTGCCGAGTCCCGCTCCCTTGGTCCGCCAAAGAACCCCCCTTCGGCTTCGGCACCGCAACCCCCTGGCTCCCCCAACCCCCCGACTGGAAGAACCTCACAGTCGAGTCCCAGCAAGCCGACCAAAACTCCATGCTCGCCCTCTACCGCAACGCCCTAACCCTCCGCCGCCACCACCTGGGCGACGGATCCCTCACCTGGCTGGAGTCTCGGCCCGGCGTCCTGTCCTTCCACCGCGAGTCCCTCACCAGCATCACCAATCTCACCCCCGACCCGATCGACCTCCCGCCGTACCAGGACCTCCTCCTCACCAGCACCCCCCTCGACAACGGCCAACTCCCACCCGACACCACCGCCTGGATCCGCTAACCGCCGATCAACTCGGCGATCCGCTGGGCCTGGTCACGCAGTGAGTCGGGAATCCCCGGCTCGCTCGCGGCCGTTGCAAAGGCCAGCGGGATTTTCGTTCGGAGAGTTCGAGCGCGGGCGACCGCCTCGTCGCGGGTGATGCCCAAGCGAGTGCCGACGGCTGCCCAATCCTTCTCGGTGACGCTGACCATGTCCCAGTGCTCGCCGATCTTCATCGCGGACTGCAGTCGCGACTCCTGGTCGTACGGCAGGTGGGACGCAACGTCGTACAACGGTGCCAACCTGACGTCGCGCGGGCCCAGCAGGACGGAGAAGTTCTTCGCGTGTGCATCCGTCGCTGCAATGGCGACGTTGTAGACGAGATAGTCGAAGAAGGTGCGAAGGTTGCTGTGTTGCGACGCGGGCAGACCGCTGGTGGTGAGCAATTGCCCGATCTGTGCAATGCCTGGACCGCCGTCGGATTGGTACTTCTTGCCCGGTGGAACAGAGAGTGCCTGGCACAGGTCCTCTTGATGCAACCGTCGCCAGCGGCCACTCTTGTCGAGTATGCGGTCGTACCGCCGCGCGACGAGCACCTCGTAGCGATCGGTGGTCAGCAGTTCGGTGTCCGCGGCGGGCAGTCCGCAGAGTTGTGCTGCCCGCAGACACAGGTGCTCGTTGAGGTGATGCCCCGCAAATCGTGGCATCGAAGGTTTGAGAATGTGCGTCGTCGGGGTCGAGTCGCACGGCACTCCCCAACGTCCTTCCGGTGAACGAAACAAGGCGATCTTGCTCTGGGCGCCGGCAAGACTCCACCGGCCTGCGTTCCGGCCCGGGTCCCAGCTCTCCGGACTCCGGGCGAGGTCGGTGAGGGTTCGGTCGACGTCCTTGTCGCTGAGCCACTCGATCTCGCCCTGCCGGCCGGCCGCGTCGTCGCAATCCGATGTCATCGGCAGCACCTGTACGGCGCCCGCTGCGTCGCGGCCGATATGCCCTAGCAAGGCGAACGGGTTGTTCGCGGAGACACCGTACTTCCGGCCGAGCCGCTGGAGCGCAGGCTCGCTGTCAGGTAGCAGACCGGCGATGAAGGCAAGAACTCTCTTGTTGGGATGAGTTCTTTCCGCCTTGGGCATCGACAGGGACAGCGGGGGGGAAGCCGGACGGGCCCGCGGGGCCTTCGGCGAGGGTGCTGAAGACCTCGGTCCACGCGGCGGTGGTCGGGTCGGCGGCGGCCGGATCGTCATCGCTGACCTCGAGGACAAGGCCGACAGCCGCGAGCGTGTTCAGAACCAGTTGCAACTCCAGCCGCGCATGACCCTTTTCGAGCCGGACGAGCCACTCCCGGGAGACTCCCGCCCGGCGCGCCAACTCTTGCTGGGTCAGACCCTGCCGACGGCGTGCGTCGCGCACCGCAGCGCCGAGGTTGCGTGCCGAGCGGATTTCCATGGCGCCTCGCCTGTCGATGTGACCGTACTGCCACTCTAACAGAAGTTGCCGTACGACCACATTCTGTGTCAGGTGAGTGGTTTGAAGCGTCGCAATCGCAGGCTGTTGGAGACTACGAAGACGGAGCTGAGGGCCATGGCGGCGCCGGCGAGCATGGGGTTGAGGAGGCCGGCGGCGGCTAGCGGGACGGCGGCTACGTTGTAGGCGAAGGCCCAGAAGAGGTTGCCGCGGATGGTGCGGAGGGTGCTTCGGGCCAGGCGGATGGCGTCGGCGGCGGCTCGGAGGTCGCCGCGGACCAGCGTTAAGTCGCTGGCTTCGATTGCTACATCGGTGCCGGTGCCCATGCTGAGGCCTAGGTCGGCCTGAGCAAGTGCTGCGGCGTCGTTCACGCCGTCGCCGACCATGGCAACTACGCGGCCTTCGCCTTGGAGCTTTTTCACGGCGTCGACCTTGCCGGCGGGGAGGACCTCGGCAATGACCTCGTCGATGCCGACCTCGGCTGCGACCTTCTGGGCGACGGCTTCGTTGTCGCCGGTGAGCAGGACCGGGCGCAGGCCTAGGGCCTTCAGGTCCTTGATGGCTTGGGTCGACGTTGGCTTCACCGTGTCGGCGACTACCAGGACGGCTCGTGCCTGGCCGTCCCAGCCGACGGCTACTGCGGTGCTGCCTTCGGCCTCGGCGTGTTCCTTGGCGTGGGCTAGCTCGGCGGGGAGGTGTTGACTCCACTCCTCCAGGAGTTGGGTGCGGCCGACCAGGACCGCGTGGCCGTCGACGATGCCTTGGACGCCGAGGCCTTCGACGTTGCCGAAGTCCTCGACCTCGGGGAGCTTGCCGGCGGCCAGTGCGGCTCGGGCGACGGCCTGCGCGATCGGGTGTTCGCTGGAATGCTCCAGCGCTCCGGCCAAACGCAGTACCTCACTGCGGTCCTGATCAGGAGCCAGCAGTACGTCGACCAGCTCCATCCGGCCCGTGGTCACAGTCCCAGTCTTGTCCAGTACGACGGTGTCCACGCGACGCGTGGATTCCAGCACCTCGGGCCCCTTGATCAGGATGCCGAGTTGCGCGCCTCGCCCGGTACCGACCAGAAGCGCGGTCGGCGTGGCCAGCCCAAGCGCACAAGGGCAGGCAATGATCAGTACGGCGACCGCCGCGGTGAACGCGACCTCGACCGGCGAACCGTTACCCAGCCAGAAGCCGAGCGTGGCCAGCGCCAGCCCGATCACGACCGGTACGAACACCCCGGAGACCTGATCCGCAAGCCGTTGTACGGCGGCCTTCCCGTTCTGTGCGTCCTCGACGAGCCGCGCCATCTGCGCCAGCTGAGTGTCCCCACCGACCCTGGTCGCGCGGACCACGAGCCGGCCGCCCGCGTTCACGGTCGCACCGACGACGGCATCGCCCGCACCGACCTCGACCGGTACCGACTCACCGGTCAGCATCGACGCGTCGACCGCACTGCTGCCGGTGACGACAATCCCGTCGGTCGCGATCTTCTCGCCCGGCCGGACGACGAACTCGTCACCGACCTTCAGTTGCTCGGCCGGGATCCGCGTCTCGACGCCATCCCGCAGTACAGCAACGTCCTTCGCGCCGAGCTCCAGCAGCGCGCGCAGGGCTGCGCCCGAACGACGCTTGGCCCGAGCCTCGAAGTACCGACCAGCAAGGATGAAGGTGGTCACGCCGGCCGCGACCTCGAGGTAGATCTCCTCGGCGCCGCCACCGCGCGACGGGATCAGCGTGAACGGCATCGTCATCCCCGGCTCGCCGGCCGAGCCGAGGAACAGCGCGTAGAGCGACCAGCCGAAGGCGGCCAGCACGCCGACCGAGATCAGCGTGTCCATCGTGGCCGCGCCGTGCCGCAGGTTCGTCCAGGCGGCCTTGTGGAACGGCCAGGCCGCCCACGTCACCACCGGGAAGGCCAGCGTCAGCGAGGCCCACTGCCAGAAGTCGAACTGCAGCGCCGGAATCATGCCGAAGGCAATCACCGGCACGGCGAGTACGGCGCTCGCGATCAGTCGCTCGCGCAACGGCCGGAGCTCGTCGTTTTCATTGCTCTCGGCAACTTCGGCAGCCGGAAGCGCGGCGGTGTAGCCGGTCTTCTCCACGGTCGCGACCAGATCGTCGGTGGTGACACCCTCGTCGTACGTCACCTTGGCCTTCTCGGTGGCGTAGTTGACGGTCGCGGTGACACCGTCCATCCGGTTCAGCTTCTTCTCGACCCGCATCGCACAGGAGGCGCAGGTCATGCCACCGATGACGAGTTCAACGGATTGACTCATGGTTACTGCTCTCCTCTCAGTGACCGTGCGGGGTTTCTTCATGCGACGGGTCCGACGGCACCACGGTTGGCGGCACGATCGGCTTACCGTCGCCGCCAACCTGCACCGTGAACTCGGCCGTGTGGACCGCGCCCGCGTGCTGGAAGTCCAGGAACAACCGGTACGTCCCGGCGGTCGGGAAGGTGGTGCCGAACTTGATCTCCGGCCCGCCCTTCATCCCCGCCTCCGCATGTTGCGCCGGATGGTTGTGCAGGTAGGCGAGATCCCCGCTGCGCAACGAGACCAGGTGTCCAAACGCCCCGAGATAGGGCTGCAGGTCGGTGACCGGCTTACCGCCGCTGCTGACCCGGAACGTCAGCTCGGATTCCTTGCCCGCAACCGGGGTCCCGGCCAGCGTCACGTCGTACTCGTGCACGCTGTAGCTACTGGCCGGCTCGTTCAGCGGGACCGGGATGTACAGCCCGGACACGTTCACGTCGGTCCCGAGCGTCAGGGTGCGATCGAACCCGGCCGGCTGGAAGTCGGCGTACAGACGCCAGGTGCCACCGGCGGTGAAGGTGAACGGGATCGACCAAGTGCCGCCCGCATCGCGCGTCGGGTGAATGTGATGGAACCCGGACAGATCCCGCCGTACGACGATCAGGTGCAGATCCTTCTCGTGGGTCGGGGTGTAGCCGGTGACCGGCTTCCCGTCCGGACCCTTGATCGTGAATCGCAGCACTGTCTTGCTGTTCGCCGTGAAGAACGTCGACTCCGGTACGAACGTGTAGCCGGCATCGGACACCGCGAGCCCGGGTAGCTGCCCACTCGACTCGCTGTGTCCGCCACCGTGCGCTCCGCCCATGTCCGCCATACCGGCGGGTGGGGCGGGGTCGGCCGCCGCGATCGGGTCGACGGCGGAGCCGATCGCGAACGCCGCCGCGAAGGCGAGCGCGAGCGCACCGGCGAACACGCCGAGCCGGAGCGCGACGGCCCGGGTCATGCTGTCGGGCCAGGTGCTGGGGCCAGTTCGTAGCCCGCCTCGTCGACGGCCTCGCGTACGGCGGTCTCGTCGAGCGCTGCGGCGCTGGTCACGTGGACGGCGGAGGTGCCGCCGGCGTTCAGGTCGATCTTCACCTCGGTGACGCCGTCCAGCTTGGTGAGCTCCTCGGTGACGGCGGACGTGCAGTGCCCGCAGGTCATCCCGGTGACGGAGTAGGTCGTGGTGGTCATATCGGTCTCCTTCGAAGTTAGCTACGAACCAGGCGGGCGATCGCGTCGGAGGCCTCGCGAACCTTCTCCTCCGCCTCCGCGCCGCCCTTCTGCGCGGCCTCGACCACGCAGTGCGACAGGTGCTCGTCGAGCAGCTCGAGCGAGAACGACTGCAGCGCCTTGGTGGCCGCCGACACCTGGGTCAGGATGTCGATGCAGTACTTGTCCTCCTCGACCATCCGCTGCAGACCGCGAATCTGGCCCTCGATCCGTCGCAGCCGCTTCAGATGGCTGGACTTCTCGGACGTATAGCCGTGGACGTGTTCCTCGCTGCTCATTACGACCCCTCTCTACCCCCATGGGGTATGTCGACAGGCAAAAAAGTACCCCCTAGAGGTATCCGATGCAAGTCCTTGGAGGATACCTGGAGGGGGTATTGGGTCACAGCCCCAGTTCAGTGAGCCCTGGGTGATCGTCCGGACGCGGACCGGGAGCGTCCCAGCGGAACAGTCGCTCGGACTCGGTGATCGCCTGGTCGTTGATACTCGCCCGCCGTACCCGCATCAGGCCGTTCTCGTCGAACTCCCAGTTCTCGTTGCCGTGCGAGCGGTACCACTGCCCATCGGCGTTCCGGGACTCATAGACGAACCGTACGGCGATCCGGTCGTCGGTGAACGCCCAGAGTTCCTTGATCAGCCGGTAGTCCAGTTCGCGCGCCCACTTCTGGGTGAGGAAGGCAACCACCTCGGCCCGGCCGGTGACGAAGGTGCCCCGGTTCCGCCAGTACGTGTCCGGTGTGTAGGCCAGCGACACGGCCTCCGGAATCTGGTTGTTCCAGGCGTTCTCCGCGGCGCGAACCTTCTGTACGGCGGTCTCCCGGGTGAAGGGCGGTAGCGGGGGTCGGGTGGTCACGACGAGCTCCTTCGATGGTCGACAGTATCCATTCAATATTGGACCACAGGACCCAATCGGGCGAGAGATCAACCAAACGCCCGCCGGTGGAGTCTTCCTCTGCAAAGATGTTCGTCCCCTCATCGGGGGAACGACGTGAGAGGGGTGGCATGCCTGACCTGGCGATCAGTACGCGCGGTCTGCGCAAGACGTACCGGACGCGGCGCGGCCGCAAGGTAGTGGCGGTGCAGGGGCTCGACCTGGATGTGCCGGTCGGGGGTGTGCACGGCTTCCTGGGCCCCAATGGTTCCGGGAAGACCACCTCGATCCGGATGCTGCTCGGGCTGATCCGGGCCGACGCCGGCACCATGACCGTCTTCGACCGGCCGGTACCGGCTCGGCTTCCGGAGGTGGTCGGGCGGGTCGGGGCGATCGTCGAGTCGCCGAAGTTCTTCCCGGCGTTCAGCGGCCGCAAGAACCTTGAGCTGCTCGCCGCGGCCATCGGGGCGCCGAAGCAGCGAGTCGCCGAGGTGCTCGAGCAGACGTCACTGGCCGAGCGCGGCAAGGACCGCTTCAAGGGCTACTCGCTCGGTATGAAGCAGCGGCTCGCAATCGCGGCCACCCTGCTCAAGGACCCCGACCTGCTGATCTTCGACGAGCCGACCAACGGTCTCGACCCGGCCGGCATCCGCGAGATCCGCGAAACCATGCGCGGGCTCGGCGACCAGGGCAAGACCGTCCTGGTCAGCAGCCACATCCTCGCCGAGGTCGAGCAGGTCGCCGACACCGTCTCGATCATCGGCCACGGCCGCTTGCTCGCCTCCGGCACAGTCGCCGAAGTGATCGGTGGCGGTACGACGACCACCGTCAAGGTCGGTGTCGCCGACCGCGAGGCGGCAACCCGGGTACTGACCGCCGCCGGGCTCGTGGTCCGGGCCGACGGCAACTACCTCCTGGTGGACGGGGTCGAACACCCCGCCGAGCTGACCAAGCGCTTGGCCGACCAGCAGTTGTACGTGAACGAACTGGTCCCGATCCGGGCCGACCTCGAGTCGGTGTTCCTGGAGCTGACCGCAGGGGAGGGGCTGGCGTGATCCGCCTGACCGCAGTAGAACTACGCCGGCTGACCGCGCGCCGAATCACCATGATTGGTGTGGCGGGCGTCGTACTGATCACGGCGTTCCTGCTGTTCGTGACCTGGCGCGAGGCGCGGCCGCTGTCCGAGGGCGAGCAGCGGGCGGCCCAGACACAGTTCGAGATGGCCCACAAGGACTGGGTCGAGCATCATGTCGAGAACGAAGCCGAGTGCCGCAAGAGCTACGACCAGATCCAGGGCTCGAAGCCGCCCATCGACGAGATGTGCGCGTACCCCGAGCCGAAGATCACCGAGTGGGGCAAACCGCAGGCAGTCTTCGCCGAACTGATCCCGAACCTGCTGCAAGGAGCGTCGTACTTCCTGCTCTTCGCCGCCTTCCTGATCGGCGCGAGCTTCGTCGCGGCTGAGTTCAGTTCTGGCGCGATCGGCAACTGGCTGACCTTCGAACCACGTCGGCTACGGGTCTACGGCAGCAAGATCGTCGCGGCCGGTCTGTGGTTCGTCCCGCTCGGAGTGCTGATCACCGGCGTCGTGACACTGGGCGCCTACTTCATCACCGCGGGGCTCGGCTCAACCGCCGGTACTGACTGGGGCAACGTCACCGGCTCAGTCTCGAGAGTCGTGACCACGACGGCGATGGGCGCAGTCCTCGGTGCGGTAGTAGGCCTAGTACTGCGGCACACGGCAGCCGCGATCGGCCTGGTGATGGGCTACATCGTCCTGGTAGAAGGTGTCTTCGGCTCCTTCCTCCAGAAGGCCCAACCCTGGCTCCTAGGCCGCAACTTCGACGCCTTCGTCCTCCACGACACCAAGTACTACCTCAACAAATGCGCAACCGATGCCAACGGCAACTACAACTGCGAGTCGATCGAGAAGACCCTCACCTTCGAACACGGAGCCTGGTACCTCGGCATCCTGACCCTGGTAGCAGTCGTCGTAGCCGGCGCCATCTTCCAACGCCGAGACGTCAACTAACGCGCGGTGCGCGGGTGGTTCCCCCACCCGTGCACCCGAGTTCGTGCATTGGCTGATCACCCCGCCCGTGCTCGCTACTTCTCACGGAGAGCCTGATGCGCTATGGCTCCCCAAACCGGTTTGGGGAGGATGGGCGGTCAGCGGGTCAAGCTCTCGGCGACTCGGAGGGTCAACGCATCCCTCCCGACGATTTCTGTGCGGCCGGTGGGGTTCGCGGGGGTCGCTCGCCGCTGCGGCCGGCTTACAGAGGGGTGTGGCTGGGCGGGTCTGTGGCTGGGCGGGATGGTGCGGTCGGCGATCGCGTGGGCGTGGCCTGAGGTTCCGGGCTGTGGTTGCTGGCGGCGGTGAGGCTGCTTGGTAGGTGATCCGTCGCGGTGGTTGCGCGGCGGTTGGGCTGCTTGCTTGCTGGCCCGTCGCGGTGGTTTTGGCGGTTCGCGGATGTCTACTGTCACCGAGCGGCAGCGATCATCCGCGAACCCGCCGCCGGCCACCCCGCATGGTGGGTGTGGGGCGAGTGATGGGCCTGTTCGGGTCGACTTTCTCCCCACCCCGGCAACTGGCATGAATGCGGTGTGTGAATCGGGCCTACGCGGTGTGCCGGGGCGGACCTGCACCACCGTCTAACCTGCTCCTGGGCCATTCAGGCAGGCCGTGCTGAGCGTGAACCACGTCCGCCGTGCAGAGTTAGACGGTGATGGCGGTCCGCACCCAGACCAGGATCACCTGTCGGCATGCTCGCCACGCTCCGGCATGCTCGCCGCGCTCGCCGGGCTCCGGCCGGATCTGCCGGAGCGAGCACCCGGCGGGCGAATCCGCGCGTGCGTACGACAACCGCGAGGACGGGTGGGGCATATGCGAAGGCCCCGGAGCCGACAGCTCCGGGGCCTTGCGAATAACAGAGATCAGGCGGTGAGGCGCTCTTCGGTGGAGGTGCTGAAGAGGTGGAGCTTGTCGGGCTGGGCTTCGAGGTGGATCAGGGAGCCCTTTTCGACGTTCATGCGGGCGCCGATCTTGGCGACGATCTGCTGGTGGTTGCCGTCGTGCTCGGCGGTGCCGTAGAGGAAGGCGTCGGCGCCGAGCTCTTCGATGACGGCGACGTGGACCGGGAGGCCGTTGTCGGAGACCTTGAAGGCCTCGGGGCGGACGCCGATGGTGACGGTCTTGTCGGAGCCGGCCTTGGCGAGGATGTCGCGGGCGACCGGGATGGTGTAGTCGCCGAGCTTGGCGCCGCCGTCGACGAGTTCGGCGGTCAGCAGGTTCATGGCGGGGGAGCCGATGAAGCCGGCGACGAACTTGTTCTTCGGGTTGTCGTAGAGGTTCAGCGGGGTGTCGACCTGCTGGAGCAGGCCGTCCTTCAGTACGGCGACGCGGTCGCCCATCGTCATGGCCTCGACCTGGTCGTGGGTGACGTAGACGGTGGTGACGCCGAGGCGCTGCTGGAGTTCGGCGATCTGGGTGCGGGTCTGGACGCGGAGCTTGGCGTCGAGGTTCGACAGCGGCTCGTCCATCAGGAAGACCTGCGGGTTACGGACGATGGCGCGGCCCATGGCGACGCGCTGGCGCTGACCACCGGACAGGGCCTTCGGCTTGCGGTCCAGGTACTCTTCGAGGCCGAGCAGCTTGGCGGCTTCCTGGACGCGCTTGGCGCGGTCTTCCTTGGAGACGCCCTGCATCTTCAGCGCGAAGCCCATGTTGTCCGCGACCGACATGTGCGGGTAGAGGGCGTAGTTCTGGAACACCATAGCGATGTCGCGCTCTTTCGGCGGACGGTGCGTGACGTCGCGGTCGCCGATGTAGATCGAGCCCTCGTTGACCTCTTCGAGGCCGGCCAGCATCCGCAGGGAGGTGGACTTGCCACATCCGGACGGGCCGACGAGGACCATGAACTCGCCGTCCTCGATCTCGAGGTTGAGCTTGTCGACGGCGGGGGTGTCACCACCGGGGTAGATCCGGGTGGCGGCCTTGAAAGACACAGTAGCCATGACTGGGTACATCCCTTCACCGGCAGGAACGTGCCGGACGATCCGAGTAAAGGCCCCCGGGCGGGGGTGCGCTTATCCTCGCCTCCCGCGCTCCTCCTGACAAGGGATGCAGGGTGTGAGCTGTCCATTCTGTTCACCAAGTGGACAGCTCTGAACAATCTCAGCCTGCAAGTTCTTGCAACTTCTTGCTGCAATGTCAAGGACAGGTGGGTAAGGTTCCGCCGTGAGCGAGCAGAGCGAGCGAACCAGACAGCACAGTGCTTCTGCTCATTCTGGAGCTGAGCGAAGCGAGGCGGAGGAATGAGCAACAGGGCGCGGCTGGCGGATATCGCGGCCAAGGCGGGGGTCAGTGAGGCGACGGTCTCTCGGGTACTGAACGGCAAGCCGGGGGTTGCGGAGGATACGAAACAGGCGGTACTGACGGCCCTCGACGTACTGGGGTTCGAGCGGCCGACCCGGTTGCGGCGGCGGTCGGCAGGGTTGATCGGGCTGGTGATGCCGGAGTTGATCAACCCGATCTTCCCGGCGTTCGCCCAGGTGATCGAGTCGGCGTTGTCCCAGCGCGGCTTCACGCCCGTGCTCTGCACGCAGTCTCCTTCCGGTGCGACAGAGGAGGAGTACGTCGAGATGCTGCTCGAGCGCGGTGTCTCGGGGATCATCTTCGTCTCGGGGCTGCACGCGGATACCGGCGCGGACCATGAGCGCTACCAATCGCTGGTCGAGCGGCGACTGCCCGTGGTGTTCGTGAACGGCTGGTTGCCCGAGGTGCAGGCGCCCTTCGTTTCCTCGGACGACAACGCGGCGATGGAGCTCGCGGTCGCGCATTTGGTTGCCCTCGGCCACCGTCGGATCGGGTTCGCGTCCGGCCCGGAGCGGTTCATCGTCGTGCAGCGCAAGCTGGCCGGCTACCGCACCTCGATGAAGGCCCAGCTCGGTGTCACCGACGAGGACTTGGATCCGTTCGTCTCATTGAGCATGTTCGGTGTCGAAGGCGGTCAGGCCGCCGCCCAGCCGCTCCTCGATGCCGGTGCCAGCGCCATCGTCTGCGGCTCCGACATGATGGCCCTCGGCGTCATCCGCGCCGCCCGCCAGCGTGGTCTCACCATCCCGACGGATCTGTCGGTCGTCGGGTACGACGATGCGCCGATGATGGAATTCACCGATCCACCGATGACCACCATCCGCCAGCCCGTCCAGTCGATGGCACTGGCCGCCGTACAGTCCCTGCTTGAAGAAGTGCGCGGTCATGCCACGCCGAAAACCGAGTTCCTGTTCCGTCCTGAGCTCGTCGTCCGCAACACCACCGGCCCGGCGCGCTAGAACGGGTACCGAAGACGGAGGTCGGGGATCGTCGTGGCGTTGCTGGAGTACAGCGACGTGATCTCGGCAGCGGTGAGCGCGTGGCCGTAAAGGCGGACGTCGTCGAGGGAACCACGCAGGTTCTGTGCACCGTCGAGCCGCTGACCCAGGTGGATCTGGAACGGTCGCTTCGGGCTGACAGACCCCAGTACGGCGGTGCTCGTCGCGGCCGTGCTCCCGTCAACGGACAGCGTGAACGTCGACCCCTGTCGTCGAAGCGCGAAGTGGTGCCAGGCACGGTCGTTGTAGGCCTTAGCAGTCGCCAGAGTGACAGCGGTTTCGCCGCTCTGCGCGAGAGCCCGCAGGCGGTTCTTCGACGGTTCGGCGCGCAACCAGAGCTGCGAATAGACATCGCCCTGGTTGTACGCCCACAGCAGCGGCTGATCCGCCGTACTGGCTCCGTAGTTGAACCAGCCCGTCCACGTGAAGTCGCCGCTGCTGACTGCAAGCTTCTCGGCGAACGGAAGCTGGACGTAGTCGTCGGTCCCATCGAGGGCAAGCGCCGTACCGAACCGACCAGCAGTCGAAGTACCCCCGCGCAGGAAGCCGTGCAGATCGTTGCCTGAGGCATCGGGTGTCGTCGGTACGCCGGTCGTGTTGCCATCCGGAAGCCCGAGCGCGGACTCGGTGAACGTCGTGAACCAGATGTACCCATGCGACCAATTGGCCGCCCGCTCGTACGCGAGCCCGACGGTGTTGTCGTCCAGCAGCGTCATATCCGTGTACGCCGCCATGCCGCCGTAGATGACAACGCCGGCCCCCGGATCGACCCACTCGGTGCCGCCCTTGTACGTCGAACGGATCGTCAGGTTCTCGCGGGTTGTGCCCTGGCGCGTCTCCGTGGCCAGCAGCACGCGGTTGTAGCGGTCGCCCTGATCGGTGGCGCGCAGTTCCAGCGTTGACGCCTGAACAGTCGGTACGGCGAGGCTCTGTTCGGCCGCGCCGGCGTGGAAGCCCTGCGAGAACGTCTCTCCGGAATCGCTCGAAACCGCCGAGGCCACGGTCGACGAAGTGTCGGTGCCGTTCTCGTCCCGCGCCATCGCGAACAGCGAACCGTCAGGCCGTTCGAAGACCGACAACTCCTGCACACGCAGCGCCGGATCAGCGGACTCGTCATGCGCGCCGACGGCCCAGGTGAGCCCACCGTCGTCACTGTAGACCAGCGCGCCACCCTTCCGATCGCCGACCGTCGTTGTGTAGTGGGTCCCGACGACAAGCCGGCCGGCGTGGGCGCCGCGGCGGAGCTGGATCCCGTGCGAAGGCCCGGTCGCGTACCCCTTCCAGGTCGGCGACTTCACCTGCGCGGTGATCTCGCGCGGCGCAGTCCAGCTCACGCCGTTGTCCTCGCTGTACTGCGCCCAGACCGTGTCGTACTGCCGCGTCGTCAGCAACGAGATGCGCCCGGTCTGCGAGTCGACGACCGGCGCCGGGTTGTGCGCGGTCACGTCGATGCCCGCGTGCACGACCTTCGGCGTACTCCAGGTCTGCCCTCGATCGGTCGACCGAACCATCACCACATCGTGCGTCCCGGTATCCCCGCAGGTCGGCTTCCGCGCCTCCGCGAACAACACCAGCGATCCGTCGGCTGCCGTCACCAACGCGGGGATCCGGAAGCAGGAGTACCCCGCAGTCCCCGGCGACAGAATCGCCTTCCCCTCGAGACCTACGCCGTACGCCGGCACTGTCAGCCCGACCGTGATCATCAGCAGAACCGCGAGCAGTACCCCACGAAATCGCATGCGACCAGTCTTGGTTGTCCTACCGCCTGGAGGCTCCCGTTCACGGCGTGTCGTAGGACGTCCGATGTCCTGCGGTCAGTAGACCTCGCACGCCTTGGCCTGAAACTCCGTCAGCGTCCAGACGCGGTTCGGCACCTCGACGTCTTCTTCCGGAAGGTCGGTGGGGAGGCTCACCAGCTCGCCTGGCTTCAGTTTCGCCAGCTCGTCCTGGCTGAAGTCGAGATGGGCGGCCGACCAGCTGTTGTCGTAGGTCCAGCCGTAGATCGTGTACCGCTTCGCGGGGTCGCGCGGTTTCAGCCGACCCTTCAGCGTCCACCCGTTCCCACCGTCCTGCAGGCTGAACTGCGAGAACCCGGTGACGGCCGGATCGGCAACCCACTCGCCGATCATCTCGTCGTTCCGCTCCGCGCGCGGCCGCACGTCCGGATCCGGCAGGTAAAGCGTGGCCCCGTCGATGTGCCCCTCACACATCTGCACAACCGCCGTCCCATCAGCAAGCATCCCGAACACGCCGCCCCCAGGCACGCCACAACTCGTCAGACACCCCAAACCCAGGGCCACCACGAGCGAGATCCCCACCCATCGACGCATCTCGTCAGGCTACGGCCGGCCGACGTCACCAGGTGTTCTCGTGAACCACTTCGTTATAGGGCCGCCGTTTCCGCGGCCGAGCGGCAACATCGCCGTACTGCTTGGCGTCGGGAGCCTCGTGCCCGAGGAGCGCGATGCCAACCGGGACGTACGACGACGGCATGCCGACCAGGTCGCGGATCAGCTCGTGCTCGACCCCACCGATGAACGCGGCCGCGATGCCTTCGTCGACAGCGGCGAGGAGGAGTAGGGAGAGAGCCGCGCCGGCGTCGGCGTACCAGTACGGGACCTTCCACAGGTCGTCGTCGCTGGTCTCGCTGACGACCTCCTGCTTGTCGGACTCGTGGTAGCGGTCGGTGTAGATCGCCGGACTGACGCAGACGACCACGTGCACTGGGGCTTGGGCGGCGAAGTTGGGCCGCTGCAACTGCTCGAACATCTCGTCCCCGGTCGCGGCGATGGTCGCGCGCTTGGCCGGGTCGGTGATCAGGACGAACTCGACGCCCTGGCTGTAGCCCGCGCTCGGACCACGCCGAGCTGCGTCGAGAACCCGCCGTACGACGTCGTCGTCCACCGGTTCGTTAGTGAACGAACGAACCATTCGCCGGCGCCGGACTGCCTCGGAGAACTCCACGGGTGCACGGTAGTGCGTGGGCAACGAAACTCCGGCTCGACCTACCCCCTGCCGGGATGGTCGAGCCGGAGAGACCGGGTGGGTCAGCGCGCGGTGTGGAAGGCGGCTGCGGGGGACTCGGCCTTGCCGTTGGCCCAGAGTTGGTTGACCTTGCTGCTCTCGGTGGCGTCCGGGTTGGGGTTGGTGCAGGACGGGCCGGGGCCGCCACCGGACATCAGCTCCGAGCACGGGCCGGAGTAGTGGTCCGGCAGACCGAGTACGTGGCCGGTCTCGTGGGCGGTGATGCGGGTGGAGTCGTACTCCTTGGACTGGGCGTAGTCGATGAAGATGTAGCCGCTGCCGTGGCCGTCGGTGGAGGCGTACGAACCGCGGGAGTCGTTGCCCTCGGTGTAGTAGAAGTCGTAGTTGCTGCCCTCGACGAGCTGGACGTTGCTGACCGACGAGTTCCAGATCTGGGTACTACGGCTGATCTGGCTCGCGAAGGTGGGCGCGTCCACCGAGTACGTGACGGTGACCGCGTCGAGCTTCTGCCCCGACTTGGCGGCCTTGGCCTGCTTGGCGCGCGCGGACTTCATGACCGCGTCGTAGAACGCCTTGGTGGCGGCCTCGTCCTGCGGTGACCCCGTGTACGCCGCGCGCGTGCTGGCGGTGGACACGGACGGTGCCGCAGGGGCGGGGGCCGCGGCGGCGACAGCCGGTACGGCGAGCGCGGCGGCGGCGAGCCCCGCGAAACAGGACAGGATGCGGCGATGCGACATGGGAGGGCCTCACTCCGGATCAGTGGCGGAAAGCAACCAGCGGACTACTGGCCGCTACAGTCGCGAGCCTGCCCCGCCCGCCGATTTTCCGCACGCATTCGCGAAGAACTCGGGGGTTAACCCGCGAATCCCGCTCCCGGTTCTATGTCCTCCATAACCGCCCACCTATGACTGTGGGGTGGCGGTGACTACTCGCCGGGGATGCCGACGTTGAGGATTCGGGCGCCGGGGCCGCGTTCGGCGAGGCGGTCGGACTTGTTGTAGAGGTTGCAGCGTTGCAGGCTGAGGCAGCCGCAGCCGATGCAGCCGTCGAGGTCGTCGCGGAGGCGCTCGAGCTCGAGGATTCGCTCGTCGAGGCGGCTGCGCCACGTCTTGGACAGGCGGCTCCAGTCGGAGCGGGTGGGGGTGCGGTCGTCGGGGAGGGAGTCGAGCGCCTCGCGGATCTCGGCCAGGGCCAGGCCGACCCGTTGGGCCGCTTGTACGAACGCGATCCGCCGGAGCGTGCTGCGCTGGTACTGCCGCTGGTTGCCGGCTGTCCGCCGGGAGCCGATCAGACCCTGGTCCTCGTAGAACCGCAGTGCCGACGCCGCCACTCCGGACCGATGAGCAATCTCCCCGATGGACAGCCAGTGGTCCTTGCTCGGGACGTTCTCCTCCGCCATACCTTCACCCTAGAACCGCACACCAAGAACTCAAGCTCGCTTTAATTGTGATGACAGCCCAGTTCTGTCACTGGTCTGGTGACGGGCATCATGGTCAGGGGTGCAGGGCATTTCCTGTACACTTGTCAGGTGTCGGTGCGCGAGTCGCGTCACCAGAGTTCTTTCCAGGCGCTCCGACCCGTCGGTTTCAGCACCCGCTGAAAAGTCCGGCGCCGAGGGTGCAACGCGATAGCACCCGCAGGTCGATGCCTATCTCCTGCCTGATGTTCAGACCGGACAGCTTTTGGCTGCCCGGCCTCTGCACGCGGGCCACTCGGGGTGTCGTCCGCGATTTTCGAGAGAGAGATTGTGACTCAGCACCACCCGGAAGATGCGGCCTCGAAGAAGCCGCGGCACAAGAAGTTCCAGAACCAGTCTTTTGGCGAGCGGATGGGTGACACCCCCTCCACCGCGCCGGCAGCTCGTGACGACCGCGCCGAGCGTCGTGGCGGACCTTCGCAGTACTCCGACCGTGGACAGCGTGGCGACGACCGTCGTCCGCCGGCCAAGGGTTACCGCTCCGACCGGAGCACGCAGCCGCGCCGCGACAACGACCGGCCGGCCTACCAGCAGCGCGACGACCGTTCGTCGTACCAGCGTCGGGACGACAAGCCGTCGTACCAGTCGCGGGACGAGCGTCCGTCGTACCAGAAGCGTGACGACCGGCCGTCCTACTCGCAGCGGGACGACCGCTCGCGGGGCGACCGCCCGCAGTACCAGCAGCGCGACGACCGCTCCTCCTACCAGCGCCGCGACGACAGGCCGTCGTACCAGTCGCGGGACGAGCGCCCGTCGTATCAGCGTCGGGACGACAAGCCGTCCTACCAGCAGCGCGACGACCGTTCGTCGTACCAGCGTCGCGATGAGCGCCCGTCGTACCAGCAGCGGGACGACCGCTCGCGGGGCGACCGCCCGTCGTACCAGCGTCGGGACGACAAGCCGTCGTACCAGTCGCGGGACGAGCGTCCGTCGTACCAGAAGCGTGACGACCGGCCGACCTACGCACAGCGGGGCGACCGGCCGACCTACCAGCAGCGCGACGACCGTTCGTCGTACCAGCGCCGGGACGACAGGCCGTCGTACCAGCAGCGTGACGAGCGCCCCTCGTACCAGCGTCGTGAGGACAAGCCCTACGTGAACCGTGAACGACCGAACTACCAGGACACCCGGAGCCAGGACGTCGCGCCGGAGGACCTGGGCACCGTTGCCGAGGACAACCAGTTTGCCGCGCTCGGCCTCGCGCCGCGGCTCGTGCAGCGACTGGCCCGCGACGGCATCACCGCGCCGTTCCCGATCCAGGCCGCGACCATCCCGGACGCGCTGTCCGGCAAGGACGTTCTCGGCCGCGGTCAGACCGGCTCCGGCAAGACCCTGAGCTTCGGCCTGCCGACGCTGATGCGGCTGTCCGGCGGCCACACCGAGTCGCGCCGCCCGCGCGGGATGATCCTCGTCCCGACCCGGGAGCTCGCGATGCAGGTCCACGACGCGCTCGAGCCGCTGGCCCACGTGATGAACGTGTCGCTGAAGCTCATCGCAGGTGGCCTGCCCTACCCGAAGCAGATCGAGTCGCTGCGTCGCGGCGTCGACCTGCTGATCGCCACCCCCGGCCGGTTGATCGACCTGTGTGAGCAGGGCGCTGCCGACCTGGGCGCGGTCGAGGTCGCGATCCTCGACGAGGCCGACCACATGTGCGACATGGGCTTCATGCCGGCCGTCACCACGCTGCTGGACATGACCCCGGCCGAAGGCCAGCGGCTGCTGTTCTCGGCGACGCTGGACAACGACGTCGACACGATCGTGAAGACCTACCTGAAGGACCCGGTCACGCACTCGACCGAGTCCGGCCAGGCCACGGTCTCCACGATGGAGCACCACCTGCTCGTCATCGAGCCGGGGCACAAGCAGTCGCTGACGGCCGAGCTGGCCAGCCGCGACGGCCGCACCATCGTCTTCGTCCGCACCAAGCTGGGCGCCGACCGCGTCGCCACTCAGCTGCGCGACCGTGGCGTGATGGCCGCGGCCCTGCACGGTGGCCTGACCCAGGGTGCCCGCAACCGGACGCTGGACCAGTTCAAGGACGGTTCGGTTCCGGTGCTGGTGGCAACGGATGTCGCCGCGCGCGGTATCCACGTCGACGACGTCGGCCTGGTCGTTCAGGCTGACCCGCCGGCCGAGCACAAGGACTACCTGCACCGCGCCGGTCGTACGGCGCGTGCCGGTGGCAAGGGTGCGGTTGTCACCCTGCTCCTGCCGCACCAGCGTCGGGGCATGATCCGGATGGCCGAGACCGCGGGTGTCGAGGCCGAGCCGGTCCGCGCCCGTCCGGGCGACGAGCTGGTCACCGAGCTGACCGGCGGCAAGACGCCGTCCGGTTACCCGGTCCGGCTCCCCGCTCCGAAGCCGCAGCGCGGTGGCGGTGGCGGTCGTCGCTTCGGCGGTGGCAGCAGCGGCCCGCGCCGCAACAGTGGCCCGCGTCGGGACAGCAACGGCCCACGTCGCGACAGCGGCCCGCGCAAGTCGTACCAGCACTGACACTGAGCGAAGCCCCGATCTCCTGCAGAGGAGGTCGGGGCTTCGTTATGTCAGCAAGGACCAGAGTCTCGCGAGGATGACATCGACCTCGTCCTGGGTCAGCGGGACGAGCTCAAGCACCAACTGGTCATCAGCGAGCCGATCGGTCATCACGTAGATCGATGGGTTGCCGGCCTCGAGCTGAGTCGCGACGTCGTGTGCGTTAGGCACGGTGAGGACCGCGCGGGAGATCTGTAACCCAGCAGGATCCGGTACGACGGTTGCCGTCACACCGGGGATCTTGGCCGCGGCCTCGGCGAACTCGCTGACCTTGGCCAGCTCGTCGGCCTCCCACTTCATCCGGTCCAGCGCCTGCCACTCCTCGAGTGCGGCGATGACCCCGATGACCGCTTCCTTGGTCGGCTTCATCGTCCGACCGATGCCCTTTTCCTGCGCACGGACAGCCTGCACGAGCGGCCAAGTTCCGGCGACCAGCCCGGCAGTCGGCGACGCGAGGTACTTCTGCCCACTGATCAGCACGAGATCGGCGCCAGTGGCAAGCAAGTCGGCCACCCGCGGGAACTGGGCCGCCCCGTCGATGATCGCCGGTACGCCGCGGCGGTGGGCAGCGCGGATCGCCGCCACCAGGTCGATCGGTGGACCGCTGGTCAGTCGTGACGATACGAGCATCAGGCAACAAACATCGGGGCCGTCGAGCTCGGCCTCCAGATCGTCAATGGTGCAACGGGTTTCGTCACCCGCGAGATCGACCTGAGCACCCGACAACCGGATGGCCTGCAGATTCGAGTGGCCGTAGTCGACCACGTGACAGGCCGGCATCACTACCCGGTTGTGCATATCCGTTGCGTCCGGCAACGAGGCGATCCGGCGCGGGTCCGCGCCGGCCATGGTGGCCGCGACGGCGAGCGTGATCCCGGCCGCGGTGCAGTGCACGACGGCACCCGCCTGGGCGCCGGTGACCTGCGCGATGGTCTCGCTGACCCGGTCCCCGAGCTCGGTCATCACGAAGAACTCAGGGAGAGCCTGTGCGACGGCGTCCGCTACCCCGTCGGAACTCCGGGACACACCCAGCGGGGTGAAGGTCCCCTTGGCGTTGATCACCGAACTCAACCGATATCGGTCATGAATGCTCATGGTGGTCGTCACAGTAATGGTCACTGTCCGTACTTGAACAGTAGTCACCCCGGACCAATCGCCGAGCTCTTGACCACGAAGCTACTAGTGAGTCATTCTCAGTTTCTTCGACCAAGGGAGGACTCCGTGCCCCGCCCCGCGCCCAGGACCCGCACCCTTCGTACGACGATCGCAGTGCTGGCGAGTACCGCCGTACTGGCGACACTGCCCGTCCCGACCACCCAGGCCACACCTCAAGTCGTGACTGCGGCCGCGCCCGTGGACTACTGCGCCGCGCAGTGTCGCGACATCCTGCCGCCAGGGCAGAACGGCAACGCGACCTTCACGGATCTCCTTGCTTTCAAGGCTCTTGGGGTCCGTCCGCCGCATTTCAGCGACACCGTGAAGCCGTACCAGGACCTGGTCTGGAACTCCCAGGGCATCCAGGACGACGGCCTCGCGCCGTACTTCGACGATGCCTCGTTCGGGGTGAAACCGGGCGATGTCGCGAGCACGATCTCGCCGCGGTCCGACGTCACGATCGTCCGGGACAAGTCGCGCGGGATCCCGCACATCACCGGGACCACTCGCCTGGGGACGATGTTCGGCGCCGGGTTCGCGGGTGCGCAGGACCGGTTGTTCGTGATGGACGTCTTCCGGCACCTCGGTCGGGGCCAGCTGACGCCGTTCGCCGGTGGGGCGCCGTCCAACCGGGCGTTCGAGCAGGAGTTCTGGCGGACCGCGCCGTACACGGAGGCCGACCTGCAGCGTCAGTACGACGACGCTGACGAGCTGTACGGCGCCGATGGCGTGAAGATGCAGCAGGACATCCAAGCCTGGGTCGACGGAGTCAACCACTACATCACCACGATCGGCATCGCGTACCCCGGTGAATACGTGGCGCTCGGTCTGGACTGGCCGACGGCTCCGTGGAAGGTGACCGACGTGGTCGCCACCGCGGCCGTGGTGGCCGGCATCTTCGGCACCGGCGGTGGTTCCGAAGTGAACTCCGCCCTTGCCCTGCTGGAAGCTCAGGCCAAGTACGGCGTTGCCCAGGGCACCAAAGTCTGGGAGTCCTTCCGATCCCAGAACGACCCGGAAGCCAGTACGACGGTCCACAACGGCACGTCGTTCCCCTACGGAACCACTGGTCCGAACCCGGCCGGCCGGGCGATGCCCGATCGTGGCTCGGTCACCCCGGAACCCGAGGTCATCAACCAGACCGTCAACAAGACAGCCGCGGCCAAGCCGGCGCCTAAGGGATCCGAGAGTCTCAAGGGCATCTTCAACGGTGGCGTCTTCCCGGAGGGCTACGGCAAGAAGGCGATGTCGAACGCGCTGCTGGTCTCCGGTGCACACACCGAGAGCGGCAACCCGGTCGCGGTCTACGGGCCGCAGACCGGCTACTTCGCACCGCAACTCCTGCTCCGCCAAGAGCTTCAAGGTCCCGGCATCAGCACCCGCGGGATCGCCTTCTCCGGGCTCAACTTCTACACGCTGATCGGCCGCGGTCCGGACTACTCCTGGAGCGCGACCTCCGCCGGCCAGGACATCACCGACACGTTCGCCGTACCGCTCTGTGAGCCGAACGGGGGTACGCCGACGAAGAACTCGACGTACTACGTCTTCCGGGGCGAGTGCACGCCGATCGAGCGGCTCGAGCGGAACAACGCGTGGTACTCGAGTCTGGGGTCGTCCGAGCCGGCCGGTTCGTACACGTTGGTTGCCCTGCGCACCAAATTCGGGATCGTCACGCACCGCGGCACGGTGGGCGGCAAACCGGTGCTGTTCACCAAGAACCGGTCGACGTACGGCAATGACGCGGGTTCGGCACTCGGCTTCATGATGTTCAACGACCCGGAGAAGATGAAGTCCGCGGCCGACTTCAAGAAGGCCTCGGAGAAGATCGGCTACACCTTCAACTGGTTCTACACCGACAAGTCGTCGATCGCGTACTACAACTCCGGCGACAACCCGGTCCGCGCGGCCGGGGCCGATCCGAACCTGCCGACCTGGAGCACGTACGAGTGGCAGGGCTGGAACTCGTCGACCAACAGGGCGACGTACACGCCGCCGGCCGAGCATCCGCAGGTCGTCAACCAGGACTACCTGACTAGCTGGAACAACAAGCAGGCACCCGGGTTCTCGGCATCCGACGGTCAGTGGGGCTACAACGGTTTGTACCGCAACCAGCCGCTCGACGACCGGATCAAGGCGGTCATCGGCAGCGGGCAGAAGTTCACCCGCGGCAAGCTCGTCGAGGCGATGGAGGGCGCGGCTACGGTCGATCTGCGCGCCGACTATGTCCTGCCGTACCTGCTCCGGGTGCTCAAGAGCGCACCGATCACCGACCCGGCGGTGGCGGACGCGGTCGCCAAGCTGACCGCCTGGAAGGACGCCGGCAGCCACCGCAAGTCGCCGAACGCATCCTCCAAGACCTACGACCACGCGGAAGCGATCCGGATCCTCGACGCGTGGTGGCCGATCCTCGTCCCCGCCCAGTTCAAGGACCTCGGACCCGACCTGTACGGCGCTCTGGTCAAGAACCTGAAGATCGACGAGCGCCCGAGTGCGCAGGGATCGGCGTTCCAGAGCGGCTGGTGGGGTTTCGTGCAGCGTGACCTCCGCAAGGTGCTCGGCGATCCGGTCAAGGCGTCCCAGCCGGTGACGTTCTGCGGTAGCGGAGCGCTCGCCGCCTGCCGTTCGCTCCTCACCGACTCCTTGCTGGCCGCAACCAAGGTGTCGGCCACGACGACGTACCCGGCGACAGCGGACTGTACGGCGGGCGACCAGTTCTGCGCCGACCAGATCGCGCACAACCCGATGGGCGGGATCACGCAAGACCGGAGTGCCTGGGTCAACCGGCCGACGTACCAGCAGGTGATCGAGTTCCCGGCGCACCGCGGTGACGACGTGAGCAACGTTGCCCAGGGCAAGACGGCGACGGCGAGCAGCCACGAGACGGGCTGGTACAACTCGCCGCCGCCCAACGCGGTGGACGGGAACCTCGGCACCCGGTGGGCCAGCGGCTGGTCGGATCCGCAGTGGTTGTCGGTCGACCTCGGGAGCACCCAGCAGGTCGGCCGGGTGGTGCTGAACTGGGAGTCGGCGTACGCGAAGGCCTATCGAGTCGAGGTGTCGACGGACGGGTCGGCCTGGCGACAGGTGTACGCGACGACGACCGGGAACGGTGGCGAGGACGTGGTGCGATTCCCGGCGACCCAGGCACGATTTGTGCGGGTTGTCGGGACACAGCGGGCGACGTCGTACGGGTATTCGCTGTATGAGCTGCAGGTGTTTCGGCAGTGATGTCAGGATGAGTGCATGACACAGAACTTCCCTCCGAACCCGAACCAGCCCTACCCGCCGCAGCAGCACCCGCAGCAAGGCGGCGGGTACCAGCAGGGACCCCCGCCCGGCTACCAGCCGCCGCCGCAGCAGGGGTACCAGCAGGGGCCGCCGCCGCAGGGCTACGGCCGGCCGGGTCCGGGGTACGGGCAGGCGCCGGGTAACTACCCGCCGGCGCAGCAGAACGTTCCGCACGTCGCGCCGCAGGGCTCGCCGTACCCGGTGCTGGTCTCGACCATGAACGACCTGCCCGGGTACGTCGCGGACAAGGTCTTCGGCGAGGTCTTCGGGCTGACCGTGCGGAGCCGCGACTTCGGCTCGAACTTCACCGCCAGCTTCCGGTCGCTCGGTGGCGGTGAGGTGCCGGAGTACACCCAGATGCTGGCCGAGTCGCGGCACGTCGCCGTGATGCGGATGTGCCAGATGGCGCACCAGATGGGTGCCAACGCGATCCTCGCGATGCGGTTCGACTGCACCGAGATCGCGCAGACGATGAGCGAGGTCGCGGCGTACGGCACGGCGGTCGTCGTACACAAGGTCGAGCCGCCGCGCCCCGTGGACACCACACCCGATGAGGATGATGCGAGTGACGGCTGAGCTTTCCTTTCCGCCCGGATTCCGCTGGGGTGTGTCCACCTCGGCGTACCAGATCGAAGGGGCCGTGGCCGAGGGTGGCCGCGGCACTTCGACGTGGGACACGTTCTGCGCCGAGCCCGGCAAGGTCCTGAACGGCGAGACCGGTGCGGTCGCGTGCGACCACTACCACCGGTACGCCGAGGATGTCGCGCTGATGCGCGAGCTCGGGATCGACACCTACCGGTTCTCGTTCGCCTGGCCGCGGATCCAGCCGGACGGGACCGGCCCGGGGAACGCGGCCGGTCTGGACTTCTACGACCGGCTGATCGACACCCTGCTCGGCGCCGGGATCAACCCCGCGCCGACGCTGTACCACTGGGACACCCCGCAGCCGCTCGAGGACGCCGGCGGCTGGCTGTCGCGCGACATCACCGAGCGGTTCGCCGACTACGCGTCGGTGCTGGCCGCTCGGTTCGCGGACCGGGTGCCGATGTGGATCACGATCAACGAGCCGATGGTGCTCACGCTGATGGGCTACTCGCTCGGCGCACACGCCCCGGGTAAGGAGCTGATGTTCGACGCTCTCCCGGTCGCGCATCACCAACTGCTCGCGCACGGCCGGGCGGTCCAGGCGCTGCGGGCGGGCGGAGCTCTGAATATCGGGATCGCCAGCAACCACGCGCCGACCTGGCCGGCCAGTGACAGCGCCGAGGATGTCGAGGCCGCCGGGCTCTACGACAACCTGATCAACTGGCTGTTTGCCGACCCGATCCTGCTCGGGAAGTATCCGGCCGGGTACGAGGCCGCGATGCCGGGGCCGGTCGAAGAGGATCTGAAGATCATCTCGACACCGCTCGACTGGTTCGGGATCAACCACTACGCGCCGGTCTCGGTCGGTGCCGCGACGGGCAATGCGGATGTGGGTGCGACCGACGGGATCCCGCTCCCGCCGGGACTGCCGTTCGAGCCGCGGGCTCTGGAAGGTGTGGAGCGGACCGACTTCGGCTGGCCGATCGTGCCGGCGGCGTTCGGTGAGATCCTCCGAACCTTTAAGGACCGGTACGGCGATCGCCTTCCACCGATCTACATCACCGAGAACGGGTGCGCGATCAACGACGTACCGGTCGACGGGGTGGTCGACGACCAGCGCCGGATCGCTTACCTGGATGGGTATCTGCGGTCGTTGCGGTCGGCCATCGATGACGGGGTCGACGTCCGCGGGTATTTCCAGTGGTCGCTGATGGACAACTTCGAGTGGGCGGCCGGGTATTCGCAGCGATTCGGGCTCGTGCATGTCGACTTCGAAACCCTCGAGCGGACGCCCAAGGCGTCGTACCACTGGTTGCGCGACGTGATCGCGCAGAACCGCGAATGACCGCTCTCACCGAGCCCACCGTGCGGGTTCGGGCCGGGTGGACCGCCGCGGTCGTGCTCGCGAACGTCGGGGTGTTCGCGGCCTGGTTCGGCCCGATCCAGGTGCTGCTGGCGAAACAGTCCGAAGCGATTGCTCCTGGCAACAAAGAGTTCGTCTTCGGACTGGTCACCGGGATCGGTGCAGCGGTGTCGGTGGTCGCGGCGCCGGTCTTCGGCGCGGTGTCGGACCGGACCACCTCGCGGTTCGGCCGTCGCAGGCCGTGGACAGCCGGCGGTGCGCTCGGCGCTGCGGCCGGTCTGCTGATCCTGGCCGGTGCACAGGGCATCGCGCTGATGCTCGTTGGCTGGTGCCTCGTGCAGCTGTTCGGCAACGCCGTACTGGCTGCACAGACGGCGACAGTCCCCGACTGCGTGCCGGTCGACCAGCGCGGCGTCGTCGGCGGCTGGGTGGCCGTCGCCCAGGTCCCCGGCGCACTCGTCGGGACCGCGCTGGTGACGGTTGCCGGAGGCATCGGTCTCGGGTACGTCGCCTGTGCGGTCTTCCTCGCGCTGTCCGTCGTACCGTATGTGCTGCGCGCGCAGGACACTCCGCTCGCCGTGCAGCCACCGCCGTTCGTGCTTCGTGAGTTTCTGCGCGGGTTCTGGGTCAGTCCGCGGCGTTATCCGGACTTCGGGTGGGCGTGGCTGACGCGGTTCCTGTTCAACGTGGGGAACTCGCTCGGTCTGCTCTACCTCTTCTACTACCTGCAGGATGAAGTCGGCGTCGCCGACGCGACCACCGCCGTACTGATCCTGACCGCGATCTACAGCGTCTGTGTACTCACCACCGCGATCGCCTTCGGCAGTTGGTCGGACCGCACCGGCCGCCGGAAGATCTTCGTGATCGGCTCCGGCCTGGTGATGGCAGTCGCCGGCGTGATCCTCGCCCTCTGGCCGACCTGGCCCGGCGCGATCCTCGGCGCGATCGTCCTCGGCATCGGCTTCGGCGTCTACCTCTCGGTCGACTTCGCCCTGATCACCGAGGTCCTCCCCAACGCCAAAGACCGCGCCAAAGACCTAGGCGTCATCAACATCGCCAACTCCTTCCCCCAGGTCATCGCCCCCGTCATCGCCGCCCCCATCGTCAAACACTTCGGCGGCTACCCCGTCCTCTACCTACTCTCCGCAGTCGTCACCGCCCTAGCCGGCGTACTAGTCAGCAAGGTTCGTTCCGTACGGTGACGTTCTCCAGACCGAGCCAGGTCGCCATGAGTTCGAGTTCTTCGCGGAGGGGGTCGGTGAAGTCGGGGGCGTTGGGTTCGGGGGTGATGGTGGGGACCACGAGGGTGGAGGTGGAGCGGTCGGCTTTGAGGTCTACGCGGGCTACTAGGTTGTCGCCTAGCAGGAACGGGAGGACGTAGTAGCCGTGGATGCGGTCGGCGGCTGGGGTGTAGATGCTGATGCGGTAAAAGAAGTCGAAGTACTGGTGGGTGCGGTCGCGGTTCCAGAGCAGGGGATCGAACGGCGACAGCAGTGCGCGGGCGTTGACCGGGCGATCGACGGACTCGTGCCAGCGGTAGCTCTGCTTGGTGATGCCTTCGACTTGTACCGGGACGAGTTCACCGGACTCGACGAGCTCCGCGACGGTCCGGCGGGCGGTGGCGGTCGGCAGTTTGTAGTGTCCGCGGGAACCGCATAAATCGGCGGCCGTGCCGATGCCGATGCCGCGGGCGGCGATCTTGATGAGCTCGCGTTGCGGATCGTCGGGCTCCGGCGCAGCCAGTACGGCGGCCGGCAGCACGCGCTCGGTGAGGTCGTACAGCCGCTCGAAGTTCCGCCGGCCGGCGATGCTCACCAGACCGGCGCAGTACAGGTACTCGACCGCGATCTTCGCGTCCTGCCAGTTCCACATCGACCCCGTGCTGGGGTCGGGATCCGGGTCGCTGCGCTTCCGGCGTACCTCGTCGGGACTGATCTCACCGGCGGTCAGCGGTCCTCGCTCGGTGATCGTCGCCAGCACCTTCTCGACGAACCCGGGCCGCTCGGCCTGCAACCGGCGCATCCCGACCACCACCGACCACGGAGCCGTGATCTCCGGCGCGGGATCCGCGGACCAGTCCTGTTGTCTGGCGGCCCGCATCCGGTGCCGGAGCAGCGGGTAGTACTCGACCGGCAGCAACGCCGCCTTGTGCGCCCAGAAGAATTCGAACAGCTCCGCCTGCGGCCCCCAGCTCAGCTGGTCCAGCCGGTCCCGCGAGTAGTTGCCCAACCGCGAGAACAGCGGCAGGTAGTGCGCCCGCGTCAGCACATTCACCGCATCGACCTGCAGTACGCCGGCGTCCCCGATCGCCGACCGCATCCGCCGTACATCAAAACGACCTATCGGCCGCCCGCCCGCGAACCCTTGCGCCCCCAGCGCAATTCGTCGAGCCGCAGCGACCGATAGGTCGTCCCCGATCAGCTTCATGATCTGAAGCTATCGCCCTCAACCGACAAGCGTGACCGTCTGCGTCGCCTTGCGCAGCACGTCGTCCATCGTGGACTGGTCCTGCAGCCGCCCACCCACAGTCAGCTCCAGGTACGCCCGGTTGCCCCCGTCGAGCGTGTCGGCGTACCGAGTGGTGACGACGCGCTGCCCCCGAGCGCCGTCGCGGTACGTGTACTTCACGTCGTAGAAGACGACCTTCTTGGCGTTCCACGGAACCGTCGACGGCGTGACCCCGTTGGACAGCGACAGAATCTTGAGTCCCGGCACCTTCTTCAGCTCAGCCGTCTTCCGCGCGACCTGAGCCTTCGGGCTCACCTTCGCGTAGATGCCGTCCACCCGCAGCATCTCGTTCGACCCGTGCGTGAACTTTCCCTCGAACCGATCGATCTGCGTGAACTTCCACCCCTTGGGCGCCTGCAGCGCCACGTTGCAGTGATCCTTCGAAGTCCCCCAGCACTTGTACGCGTAACTAGGCGCCGCCGCACTGCTCGCCCCCGCGCCCGCAACCACAGCAGCCACCCCTGCAGCCAACGCCCCAGCAAGCATCCGCCCCAGCACGCTCTTCTTCATCACAAGCCCTCCCTCACGCCGGCCCCGATGGCCTAACGCGAACTGAGACGCACCTTGCTCACCAATGGTTGGGCCCGAATCCCACCGAGATCATTTCGTGCCCATTCGCGCATGAAGGACGAGCTGAGTCGCCGGCCCCGCCGTACAGAAGGTGGGTGCACCCACCAAATAGGAGGTTCCCACCCCGGGATTCGGGCAGGAACCTCCAACCCGGTGGGTTCACCCACCAAATGGGAGCCGGCCGGAGGCGGGGGACGCGGGGGATGCTCCTATGGATGTCAATCGGCGTTGGCCACGCCCACCCTGATACCCAAAGGTGGGTCGCCTTCTCTTTGTGCACGAGATCCATCTTTGTGTATCCACCAGTCACTTTTCGGGGCGCTATGTGGTTGGTGGGTTCTCAAAGATGAGCAGGGTGCACAAAGAGCAGCGA
>NZ_BAAANF010000020.1:240555-298876 GCF_039529655.1 Kribbella yunnanensis
GTTAGGTGCTGCGGGGGGTCATGGCTGTTCGGAGTACGGCGAAGTCTGACGGGGTGAGGGGGACCAGGCCTCGGCGTAGTTGGTAGCCCCAGTTGGGTTGGGAGGTGAGGTGGAGTTCGGCGGTGATGTCAACCAGGGGGAGTGGGGTGAGTTGCTCGAAGGTGATGGTTCGGCGCCAGGGGGCGACGGTGCCGTGGGTGCCCATGGACATGGGTGCTGCTTGGTAGGGGGCGTCGTCGGCGACGATGCCGAGGGCGGTGAAGGCGCGGAGGGGAGTCTTGTCGCCGTACTGGTCGGTGGGTGAGTAGATGACGAAGCCGTCGCCCCGGTGGAGGCGGGCTACACCGGGGCGTTTGCCGTGGTTGAGCTGGACGAAGCCGCCGGCCACTGCGCCGCGGGTGTGTTCGGCGGAGACGACGGCGAGCCAGGCTCTCTCAATGGTGGTCATGTCGTCAGCTTGACGCTGAATAGGTGACACGTTTCGTCATATATTTCGAGATCAACGGCCAGGTCAGCAAAACCAGCAGGACTGCGTAGATGACGTAGGAGACTGGGCCGCCGATCAGGCCGTGGAGTTCGCCGTTGGACAACTGCAGGGACATGCGGGCTTGGCGTTCGGCGATGGGGCCGAGGATGACGCCGATGATCAGGGGGAGGACGGGGAGGCCGAAGCGGCGCATGGCGAAGCCGAGTAGGCCGAGCAACAACAGCAGTAGGAGATCTAGGGGCTGGGCGTTGACCGCGTAGGCGCCCATGGAGGCGAAGAAGATGATGCCTGCGTAGAGGTACGGGCGGGGGATCTGCAGGAGTTTCGCCCAGGCGGGTGCCAAGGGCAGGTTCAGCAGAAGCAGCATCAGGTTGCCGATGAACAGGCTGGCGATCAGCGCCCAGACCAGTCGCGACTCGCGCTCGAACAGCAGCGGTCCGGGCTGGATTCCGTACGACGTGAACGCGGCAAGCATCACCGCGGCCGTCGCGTTGGTCGGCAACCCAAGCGCCAGCATCGGCACCAGTGTCCCGGCCGCGGATGCGTTGTTGGCGGCCTCCGGTCCGGCGACACCCTCGATCGCGCCGTGCCCGAATTCCTCCGGATGCTTCGACAGCTTCTTCTCGGTCGCATACGACAGGAACGTCGGAATCTCCGCCCCACCGGCCGGCAACGCCCCGATCGGGAACCCGAACACGGTTCCGCGCAACCACGGTTTCCACGACCGTCGCCAGTCCGACCGACCCATCCACGGCCGCCCAACCGGGATCACGGTCCCCGGCGTACGGCGCAAGTGCGCGGCCACCCACAACGCCTCACCAACTGCGAAGATGCCGACAGCAACCACCACCACATCGATGCCATCGGCAAGCTGTGGGATGCCGAACGTCAGCCGCTGCTGACCGGTCACCTTGTCGATCCCGACCAGGCCGATCACCAACCCGAGCAGCAACGCCGCGAACCCGCGGATCCGCGACGAGCCCAGCACCGAGGTCGCCCCGGCGAACGCCAGCAGCATGATCGCGAGATAGTCCGGCGCACCCAGACTGATCGCAAACTTCACCACCTGCGGTGCCACCAGCGCGAGCAGCAGTGTCCCGATCGTCCCGGCAATGAACGACCCGATCGCCGCGGTCGCCAGCGCCTGCGCGGCTCGACCGGCCCGCGCCATCTTGTTGCCTTCGATCGCAGTCACCACCGACGCCGACTCGCCCGGCGTATTCAGCAGGATCGACGTCGTCGACCCGCCGTACATCCCGCCGTAGAAGATCCCGGCGAACAAGATGAACGCCTGCACAGGCTCCAGTCCGTACGTGATCGGCAGCAGCAGCGCGACCGTCATCGCCGGCCCGATCCCCGGCAGCATACCAACCGCCGTACCGACTGTCACGCCAAGCAACGCGAGCAGCAGATTCATCGGCGTCAGCACATCGCCGAACCCGGTCAGCAGATTTGAGAGGTTACCCATCACAGAATCCCTTGCAGTACGCCGGCCGGCAGGTTCACGCCGAGCCCGATCGCGAACAGGTAGAACGTGATCAGCGACAACGCGACCGCGATCAGCAGGTTCCGCAGATAGTGCCGACTACCCAGCGCGTACGCCGAGCCCCAGAACAGCACCGATCCGCTGATCACCCAGCCTGCCGGTTCGATCAGCACCAGGTTGACCACGAACGCCGCGATCAGCAGCAGCACGGTCTTCCAGTCCACCGCGGAGGTCGGGTCGACGTCCTCACCACCCTCCGCCTCGCCGGATCCACCGCGCGCGACATCGACGGCGTACAGGACCGCGATCACCAGCAGCAGCACGCCGAGCACGATGGGTACCGGCTTCGGCCCGATCGGATCGTTGCTGTTGGCAATGTGCCGGATTCGCAGCGCGTCGACGATCACCAGACCGCCGACGAGCGCGAGGAACCCACAGACGCCGTACTGCGCTTTGTCGCGTCGAGTCTCAACCGGAGCCTCGACCATGGTCACGCCGCCAGGCCCAGCTTGGTCAGGACGTCCGCGACCGCCTTGTCCTGCTCGGTCAAGAACGTGCCGAACGCATCACCGGCGACGAACGCATCCGTCCAGCCGTGCTTGGCCAGCTCGTCCTTCCACTGCTGTGAGTCGTGCATCCGGGTCAGCGCATCGATCCAGACCTGCTTGTCGGCGGCACTGATCTCCGGCGGTGCCACGATCCCGCGCCAGTTGGTGAAGACCAGATCGATCCCGGAACCCTTGAGTGTCGGCACGTCCTTCAGCGCCGCGACCGGCTGCTCGCTGGTAACAGCCAGCACCCGTACCTGACCACTCTCGACCTGATCCAGGAACTCACCGAACCCGCTGGCCCCGAACGCGATCTTGCTGCCCAGCAACGCCGGGAGCAGCTCGCCACCACCGTCGTACGAGACGAAGTTGACCTGCTTGGGGTCGATCCCGACCGCCTGCGCGAGCTGCATCGGCAGCAGGTGGTCCGGTCCACCGGGCGACGAACCGCCGCCGACCGCGAGCCCCTTCGGGTTCGCCTTCCAGGCCGCGACCAGGTCACCGATCGTCTTGTACGGCGAGTTCTTCGGGACCACGATCGCCCCGGCCTCCTCGATCAGCTTGGCCAGCGGAGTCGTCTGGGCCAGGGTCGCCTTCGACTTGGACGTGTACGTCGCGCCGACCACGCCGAGGCCCATTTGGAGCGCGAGCTTCCCGTTGCCCTTCTCGTTCACGGTCCGCTGCAGACCGACCGTCCCGCCCGCACCGGGCAGGTTGAAGACCTGGATCCCGGACGCGATCTTCGCGTCGTCCATCACCTTCGCGGCGACCCGAGCCGTCGTGTCGTAACCGCCACCCGCCGTGTTCGGCACCATCAGCCGCAACCCGGTCACCGGCTTCCCGCCGCCGGAATCCGCCGAGTCCTTCTTCTCCGCAGTCGCGCCGCAACTCGCAGTACCCACCAGCGCGACCACTGTCGCCGCCGCCACCCAAATCTTCGACCTCATCAGGACTCCAATCACACAGGGGATCTGTTCGAGATGGTGGTGGTTAGGCGGGTACGGCGTCTGTGTTGTGGTTGCAGCGGTGGTTGAGTTCATTGTGGTCACGACTCGATCGGGGCTGAAGGGTGGCCTTGGACGGGTTTCACCGGTGATCATGCGGCCGTGGCCTTGCGAATCGGGAAGCGGCCGACTCTGGCCGGCCAACTGCTGGTCCTGCAGTTGGCGATCGTGGTGGTGGTGCTCGTCGCCGTCGCCGCGGTTTCGCTTGCCCAGTCGGCGGCGACCTTCAACCGGGTTGAGGGGCGGCGGGTGACCGCGCTGGCCGAGCAACTGGCCGGCAACCAGACGCTGCGGTTCGGAATCCGGCACCCCGCCCCGGCCGAAGTACTGGCGCCGCTGCTGCAAACCACGCTCATCCAGTCGGGTGTCACGTCGATCACCGTCGCGGACACGAAAGGACGGGTCATCGCCGCCACCAACGTCAGCGCGATTGGCAAGGACCTGTCGCTGGGTCCGGGCGTCGATGAGGGACGCGGCTGGTCCGGTGAGTTCCGGGTGGACAGGGAGCAGGAGCTGGTCTCGCAGGTGCCGGTGCTGAGCCAGGGCACCGGCCTGGACGGCAAGGCCGATGGTTCGCTCGGGGCGCGGATCGGCACGGTGATGGTGGGCGAGCGGTCACCGTCGGTACTGGAACGGTTGCGCGGGGCATCGTCGTACCTGGCGATCTATCTCGGCATCGCTTGCCTACTAGGACTGCTCGGGTCGTGGCTGCTGGCCCGCCGGATCAAGCGGCAGACGCTCGGTCTCGAACCGCGCGAGATCGTCGGACTGGCTGAGCATCGCGAGGCCATGCTCTACGGCCTCGCCGAGGGAGTCGTTGCCCTGGACCCCCATTTGCGGGTGACCCTGGTGAACGACGTCGGCCGCCGGCTGCTGGATCTGCCGACCGATGCGGTCGGCCGCAGCCTGCGTGAGCTGGGCATCGAGGGTCGGTTGCGGGAGGTCCTGGCCGGTGAGCACGACGGCGATGCCGCGCGCGACGCCGTCGTCGTACGGCGAGGCCGCGTCCTGGTGATGAACCGGATGGATGTCGCCAAGGACGGCCGATCGCTCGGCTCGGTCACCACATTGCGCGACCGGACCGAGCTGGCCCAGCTGGAGCGCGAGCTGGGTTCGTTCCGCAGCTCGGCCGAATTGCTCCGCGCGCAGACCCACGAGTTCGCCAACCAGTTGCACACGATCTCCGGGCTGATCCAGATCGGCGAGTACGACGAAGTCGTCTCGTACGTCGGCGCCTTGAACCGGTACCGCGAATCCCTCGACCTCACCGTCACCAGGCGAGTCCACGACACCGCGGTCGCCGCCCTGTTGATGGCGAAGTCCTCGGTCGCCGCCGAACGCCGTGTCGAACTCCGAGTCTCCGAACGCACCACTCTGCAGCGACTTCCACCGGAACTGTCCGCCGATATCGCAACTGTCGTCGGCAACCTGGTCGACAACGCGGTCGACGCCGCGGCCCAATCCGGTACGCCGTTGTCGCCGGCTTGGGTCGAGGTCGAACTGCGGCAGGACGCGACCAGTATCGAGATCGAGGTCCGCGATTCCGGGCCAGGTATCGCACCGGAATTGGCCCAAGAGGTCTTCGCGCACGGTTTCACCACGAAGGCCGCAGCCGAGGGTGAGCGCGGGATCGGGCTGGCGATGATCCGCCTCATCTGCCGACGTCGTGGTGGCGAGGTCGCGGTCACCAATCTGGATGACGGTGGCGCCGCGTTCGTCGCGCGGATGTCGATTCAACCCCTGCCCTCGGAGGCCGCGCGATGATCACGGTGCTGGTGGTCGACGACGACTTCATGGTGGCGCGGATCCACCGCGGGTTCGTTGATCGCGTGGACGGTTTCGAGGTCGTCGGTACAGCGAACTCCGGCGAGCAGGCGTTGACCGCGATCCGCGAACTCCGGCCGGATCTCGTGCTGCTCGACCTCTATCTCCCGGACACATTCGGGATCGACCTGATCGCGCAACTGCGGTCCGCGCAACCCGACTGCGACATCCTGGTGATCACCGCGGCCCGCGAGGCGGACGCCGTACGGGGTGCTGTGCGGCAAGGGGTGGTCAACTACCTGCTGAAACCCTTCGGTTTCGAGGATCTGCGGTCGCGACTCCAGCAGTACGCGCGGCAGCGGGCCAGCGTGCCCGAGCAGATGACGAGCCAGGCCGATGTCGATCGTGTTCTCACGCCGACCAGGCCGACCGGGAACCGCCTGCCCAAGGGGCTCAGCCAGGAGACCGCCGATCTGGTGTCCACCGCATTGAAGGCCGCCGACAGCCTGAGTGCGGCCGAATGTGCTGAGCAAGTAGGTCTGTCGAGAGTCAGCGCTCGCCGGTACCTCGAGTTCTTCTGCACCCGTGACCAGGCAGTCGTTGCCCTCCGCTACGGCACGACAGGCCGTCCAGAACGCAGGTATCGCTGGCACGCATAGCATGCACACCATGCCGATGTTCTCGTTCGAAGGTAAGAGCCCGACTGTCCATCCCGAGGCGTGGGTGGCGCCGACGGCCACGCTGGTGGGCGATGTCGTGGTCGAGGCCGGGGCGTCGATCTGGTACGGCGTGGTGATCCGGGCCGACCTGGCCACGATCACCGTTCGGGCCGGGGCGAACATCCAGGACAACACCGTGATTCATGCCGGCCACACTGGATGTGAGATCGGGCCCGATGCAACAGTGGGGCACCTGTGCCTCGTACACGACTGCACGATCGGTGAGCAGGCGCTCGTCGGTAACGGCGCGATCGTCCTGGACGGCGCGGTGGTCGGTGCTCGCACGCTGGTCGCGGCCGGCGCGACTGTCACCCCGGGAGCGGTGATTCCGCCCGAGTCGGTGGCGATGGGGAGTCCGGCGAAGAAGATCGTCCCGCTGGAAGGAACGGCGAAGCTGTTCGTCGATCACAACGCGGCCGTGTACCACGATCTCGCCCGGCGGCACGCAGAGACCGTCGTACGAGTGGACTGATTGCGGGCGGAAGGAACTCGGGGCACGTTGTGCCGGGGCCCCGAGCCCCCACCCGCGGGCTGTCTGCTCAACCCGTCAAGACCCTGGTACCCATTAGCTGCGGATCGAAAAGAACCTCTTGCTTGGCTACGGTGTCGGGACAACCGAGGGAGGGTTACATGACCGAGATCGCGAATACCGGGGCCTTCGTCATCAATCGCGCCGACGGGCAGGCCGACGGGGACGGCTGGGAAGAGAACTACACCGAGCTACCAGGCGGTGCCGGTGTGTCACTGATCCTCGAATCGACTACCAAAGAGGGTGTCGGCCCGCGCCTGCACCTGCACCCGTACGCCGAGACTTTCATCATCCGGCGCGGTTCCGCGACGTTCACCGTCGCCGACCAGGAGGTGGTCGGCCACGCCGGCCAGATCCTCGTCGTACCGGCTGAGACGCCGCACAAGTTCCGCACCGGCCCGGGCGGCTACGAGGCTCTCCACATCCACGCCAATCCCACCTTCGAAACCACCTGGCTGGAGTAGGCGTGCCCACATCGATCCGCCGCGCAGTCCGCGCCGACGCCGAGCTTGTGCTCACGCTGATGCTCGAGCTGGCGGGCTACCAGGACGAGGCGAAATACGTGACGGCCACCGTCCCGGACTGGCAGGACTACCTGTCCCGTCCGGAGGTGGTCGTGCTGCTGGCCGAGGTCGACGGGACGCCGGCCGGATACGTCTCCGCGCTCCGTCGGCCGTATCTCTGGGTCGGCGGCGACCAACTGGCGCTCGACGATCTGTATGTCCGGTCGGAGTTCCGAGATGGTGGCATCGGGCGCGCGTTGATGCTCGAGCTGGCCAGGCTGGCGCTACCGGACCGGTTGCCGATCAGCTGGGGATTGCGGCTGAGCAACGAGGCCGGCTACCGGTTCTACGAACGCCTCGGCGCCAAGCTCGTCACCAAGACGGCGGCGAGCTGGTCCGCGGACACCTACGAGAAGCTGCTCAGCTGACACCGGCGGCTTCGTCCGGGCGAATGTTGTGGTTGCCGCGGAACAGGTTGCCGGGGTCGTAGTCGCGCTTGACCGCAGCGAGTCGTTGATAGGTCTGCGCCGGGTAGATCGCGGCAACATCGGCTTCGTCGGCCGACGCCAGGAAGTTGGCGTAGGCGCCGGTGCTGTGCGGACCCAGTCGATCCCACAGCGCATCGAACGCCGGGCGAGCAGCTGCGATCACCGGAGGCGGTCCGATCAGCGTCGTCACGAACATCAACTCTGCCTGCCGATACGGGTACGCCGTGGCGTCGGCGGCGACCTGCGCCACCGCACCCCCGACACTCCGTACGGCGATGATCGGCGACCCCTGCATCGCTCCGGCCTCGGCCAGGAGCTGGAGCACCTCGGATACGGATTCCTTGTCAGCAAAGGCGCTTCGGGTCACGAGCTGGATCCCCGGTGGTGGAGTCTGCCCGGCCACCAGGACCTCGCCGTACGGCGTCAGTGCGACATCATCTGCGATCACCGTACCGAGCGCGCGAATCGGGTCGATCGCGGCCGCAGCCGCCGTTTCGTCGTCGCCGTCATAGGTCAGCTGGATCTCGACCGGCGCGTTCGGCCCACCCAGGAACGGGTTCGCGAAGTTCACGATCGTCGTGAGCTCGGCGGGCGCCGTACGAACGTAGTCCGCCCAGCCATGCAGTACGACGGCTGCCTCAGCCGCCGGGAACGCGATCTTCCCGTGGAAGACCTCCGTGGTCGGGTGCGCTTCGAACTCGAACGCCGTCACGACACCGAAGTTGCCGCCACCGCCACGCAGCCCCCAGAACAACTCCGGGTGCTCATCGGCGGACGCCTGCACGACATCGCCGTCAGCGGTCACCACCTCGGCGGCCACCAGTTGATCCAGCGCGAGACCGTACTTGCGTACCTTCCACCCGATCCCACCGCCCAACGTCAGCCCGCCGACTCCCACAGTCCGGGTGTCACCCGACGAGATCGCCAGCCCGTGCGGCGCCAACGCGTCCGCAACCTGGCCCCACGTCGCGCCACCGCCGATGCGGACTCGCCCTTCCTCGAGCAGTTCCACATCGGCGAGCCCACCGAGATCCAGTACGACGCCACCGTCGTTCGTCCCGAATCCCGCGAACGCGTGTCCGCCACCGCGCACGGACAGCGCCAGCCCCGTCGCCGCGGCGAACTGCACTACCGCCTGAACGTCCGCCACACTCTTCGGCCGGACCACACCGGCCGGGCTCCCCGTCGCGAACACGGTCCCGCTGACTGCGTCGTACCCAGCCGTACCTGCCTCAACAATCTCGCCACCGAACGCTTGCCGCAGCTCATCAAATGTCATGCTCACGTGACGCCGCTGCGGCCTTGCGTGTGACAACCTGCTCGTGTGACCCAGGTCACATCACGGGATCCGGATCGTCACCAGCTTGGTCTCGATGGTGCTGTCGACGAGGTCGCCGTTCGCGTCGAAGGCGGCCGGGCCGTCCGTCATCCCGAAGTCGTTGTCGTTGATGACGACGAGCGTGTGCTTCGAGGTGAGTGCGACGCCCTCGATCTTCTTCGGTACGCCGGCAATCGTGTTCAGGTCGAGGAAGAGCTTCTTCGACAGAACCGGTACGCCGGCCGCGGCCGGGTCGGCGAGGGCTTCGAGTGACGGCGTGGTTGCGGTGTCGTCCCACACCGTACCGAGGATGTTGTCGCAATCACGCAGTACGACGCGGTGCAGGCGAGCGGCGTTGTCGGTGCGCTCCTGGACGAGCAGGGTCTCGCGGCCGACCGCGATCACCGAGGAGATCTTCAGTGCGGACGTGTCGGTCTCGCCGGGATCCACGACATCGACCGGGTCGAACCGGTACACGTACTCCGCGGTGACCTTGGCGCGGTGCGGCGAGAAGCGGACCAAGCGGGTCGTGCGGGACGCCTCGCCGATCTTCTTGCTGGGGTTAAGCAATGGGCTCTGCAGGGCGAGAATCAGGTCGCCACCGGGTAGCTGGGCCAGGCCCTCGAGGCCGCGGTTGATCTTGCGGGTCAGGAAGATCGACGGCAGCGCCTCGATCACCGGGTAGTCCGCCCCGGTCAGCTTCAGGCCCTTCGGCACGTAGCGGTTGAGCACCCGGCCGCGGGCGGACACGTGCACGAGCGACGGGCCGTACTCGTCGACGAGCCAGAACGTGCCGTCGTGAGCACGAACCAGGCCCTCGGTGTCCAGTCCGTTCGGGTTGACCGCGAGCCGGGTGGAGGCGTCGTACGTGTAGGGCAGTTCGTCGCGGCTCTCCTGATTGGAGAGCCCGGTGACTGGTGCGCCGTGGCGCGTGGTGATCGGGATCGCCGACAGCACCTTCAGCTTGTCGCCGACCGCCTTCACCTTGACGATCGCGGGATCGAACCCCGGTACCGGGAAGGTACGGCGGTTGGTGCCGTCGATCTTGATCTGGCCGTTCGGGCCGCGGTCGGTGACAGTCCAGAACTCACCGGGCCGGTCGGCCGGGTAGATGTCGCTGCCGATCCCGCCCAGGTCGATCTTGCGGTCGTTGCCGACCGAGTTCTTGATCAGTGCATTGGAGAACGCGCCCAGACCGAGGTCTGGGAGCGTCGCCGTACCGATCACCTCCGGCTGGGCAGGCTGATGCGCCTGCGCCCCGCTCGCCACCAACGCCACCGCGGTCAACGCCGCGGTCCCCACCCAAGCGATCCGACTCAACATGCCGCGACCCTCGCCGCCACCGGTGAACACCGGTTGGCCGCCTGGTGAACCCCGCCGAAATCCGTCCGAGTCCCTTACGGCATCGCGAACTTTTGGGCGGTGGCTGCTGTGCAGGGGTTGATGATTAGTTTGGTTCGGTCGGTGCTTTGGGCGTTCAGGGGTTCTAGGCAGAGGCCGGAGTGGACGTTCAGGAGGGTGCCGTCGGCTCTTGGGGTCCAGCGTTGGCCGGGGGTGGTGGCGTCGCAGGTCCAGAGGACGGCTGGGGTTCCGGCGGCGGTGCCGCGGGCGTCTAGGCATTTGCCTAGGGATGAGCGGATGACTCCGGTGTCCAGGACCAGCCAGCGTTGGGCTGTGGTGCCGTTGCAGGTGTAGAGCTGGACGGTGGTGCCATCGGTGGTTTGGGAGCCTGCTACGTCGGCGCATTTGCCAGCTAGGCCGGTGATATCGCCTTCGTCGGTGTAGACGCCCATTTCCCACAGGCCGTTGTAGCTGCCTGCTACGCCTCGGGCGGTGATGTTGATTTGCACGAAGCGGGCTCGGCTCGAGGTGAAGCCGAGGCTGTCGGTGTAGCCGTCGCCGGTGGTCGTGGAGTAGACGGTTCGCCACGTGCGGCCGCTCTCCAGGACCTGGATCTGGTACGACTTCGCGTACGACGTGGAGAGCCAGTTCAGCAGCACGCGGTTGACGACCTGCACCCGGCCGAGGTCGATACGCAGCCACTGCGGATCGCTGCGGTTGCTCGACCAGAACGTCGTACCCTTGCCGTCCACCGCGAGCGAACCCGGTCGATTGCCGTAGACACTCGAGGTCGTGACCGGACGGTTCAGTGCCAAGTTTCGTTTCGGCACGTACGTCGCCGTGTAGGTGGCCGGTGTATCTGGCGCGACGAAGTTGTGGTTCCGCGCCCCACCGTCGGACCAGGACGCGAACTTGTGCAGACCGGTCCCAACCACCTGGACCGGATCCGCCGAGACCGAACCGCCGGATCCAGTGATCGTGGTCTCGGTCGCCGGAGCCTTCAGCTTCTTGTCCAGGTAGGTCACTTGCAGCCCGGACGGCTGAGTCGCGAAGTTGAGCTTGGTCGTCTTCGGGTCCAGCCGCACGCTCTTCACATCGGTCAGACCATCGGCATCCGTCGCGGTCAGCTTCAGTTCCAGGTACGACGGGTATTCGTGATCCGGTGCTGCGAACGAGCCGCTGGATCCGTTCATCGAGGTGATCTGGTGCACGTGGCAGTCGCTCGGACAGTGATGCATGATGAGCGACCACTTCAACGAGGACCCGGGCAATGAGCCCTGTTCAGGATCACTCGCCGAGCCGGAGAACGAGATCGTGTCGCCGACTTTCCAGGTCGTGGCGGGTCCGGGCGAGGTGATCGATGCGGTCGGTGCCGTGTTGCCGACATTGATCTGCGTCGACGTCGTCGCCGTACCGCCGTTGCCATCGCTCACCCTCAGCCGAACGGTCCTCGGCCCATTGCTCGGATAGGTGAACTGCGGCGTGGCGGCCGTGGAGTCGTCGTACTGGCCGTCGCCATCCAGATCCCAGGCATAGCTGAGCGAATCGTTGTCCGCATCGCTGGAGGCGGTCCCGTCGAACTTCACCAGGAGCGGGGCATCGCCGCTGGTCCGATCGGACTGGATCACCGCGGTCGGCGGGTTGTTCGTTGCGCTGTAGACATAGCGCTTGATCGCGCCGTTGTCGTAGTCAACTGCGAACAGATCCCCAGCCGGACCTGTGACAAGACGGGTAGCCCCGAAGCCGGAAGCGAATTGAATGATGTTCGCCGGATCCGGCAGACCGTTGGTGCCGGGCAGCATCGCCCAGACGCACCGGCGGCTGTAATCGCTGAAGAACAACGCGCCGTCGTACTCGGCCGGATAGTTGCCACCGGCATAGAACGCGAGTCCGGAGATCGAGGAGCTACCAACCGAACACGTCTCCGTGGGCGTGACGTGGGCCGAGTGGTTGTAGGTGTAGTACGGCGCGGAGACCGCGGCCGGGCCGGCGGCGTACAGGCCCTCGCAGATGTTCAGGTTGGCGGCGTCGAAGGAGTTGAGGCGGTTGGGTCCTTCGTAACAAGGCCAGCCGAAGTTCGAGACACCGGCGGTCGGTACGGCGATCCGGTTGATCTCCTCCCAGGTCGCGTAGCCGACATCGCCGGCCCAGAGTTCGTTGGTACCCGGGCGGAAGGTGAACCGCATCGGGTTCCGCAGCCCCTGCGCGACGATCCGGCGGGCGTTCAGGTCGGCACTCGACGCCAGCGGGTTGCCGGCCGCGGCCTGGCCGGTGTCGGGGTTGATGCGGATGATCGAGCCGTCCAGCGTCGCTGGGTCGGCGGGCGTACGCAGGTCCTGCGCACGCAATGCTCCACCCTCGGCGGTCGGTGAGGTGAGCGTCGCGCCAACCGGCGCGGTGCCGTCGCCGCAAGCGTTGTCGGGAGTCGCGTCCGAAGAGGGGAAACCGTCCTGGCCGTAGTCGGCGTAGGTGAAGCTCGCGCCGTCACCGCCGCCGGCGTACAGCATGCCGTCCGGGCCGAACGCGATCGTGCCGATCGAGTGGCTGGGGAAGACCTGGCACCAGTCCTCGACCAGCACCTGCTCGGAGACCGTCGAACCGGTCTGCGTGAGTACGGCGAGCCGCGCGCTGACCTGACAACCGTCGCTGGTCGGCCCGGGCGGCGACGGACACGGGTCGTCGGTGGCATTCGCCGTACCCCACTTGGGCGCCTGGCCGCCGATCAGCGCGTCATGTGTGTAGAGCACGTAGATCCGCGGATCGGCCGGGAAGTCCGGATGCAGGGCAAGCCCCAGCAGACCGCGGTCCCAGAAGTTGTGCACCTCGGTCCGCAGGTCGGCGAAAACACTCGCCGTCGGGTCGTCGAGCGAGTCGAAGACCTTGATCAGCCCGCTCTTCTCGGCCACGAACACCCGGCCGTCGGGCGAAAAGGCCGCGTTCGTCGGATTGCTCAACCCGTCGAACACGGTCTGCTCGGTGAAACCACTCGGCGCGGCCACGGCCCGCGCCGATCCTGTCGCCACCAACGGCACCAGCAGTGACACACAGATCACAGCCAGCACGCGCCGCAGCGCATCGGCGGAAAAACGCATAGAAACAAGCCCCCAGCCCCACTAATCCTCACGCCCCCCGTGAGCTCCGCCAGGATGCGATAGCCACTCGGAACAACGCAAGACCCACTGGTCCGCCGTTTGCAGACTGGAACCTTCCCGAAAGGGCGAAGTCCGGACTGTCCGGACGCGCATCGGCTCCGAAGACAGGGCATGGATCGACTCGTTGCGTGCTGCGGAGGACAGGTTTCTGTCCGGGGGAGCCGGTACTCTGAAGGTGGCTGCTTTCGCGGACACCGGCGCCGCCTCGTGAGGTCAAGGCCACACGAGGTTTCTCCGCAAAGGGTGGCAGATCCCGGACCGGGCGCGGTTAGCCTGGACGGACAAGTCGTTGACCGACCAATAGCTGTGGCCCGAAGGGGTGGGGATCCGTCGTGGTGGTAGGCCGGGACAAGCGAAGTTGCGGCTGGCAAGAGGTTGACACCCGATGACCGCCGCGGAGACATCACGCGTGCGGTACCGGCGTCCACGCCGGGACGAGTCGGTCGAGGCACGGCTGTTCGAGCATGTCGAGCGACTCGGCGAGGAGCATCCGCCGATCCCGTTGGACAGTGCGGATTTCAGCATGAAAAGACCAGACCTGTTGGCCAGCAGGTTCGGTGGCGTGGTGGCCTACATGACCCGCGTCGAGCTGGAGGTCGAGCGCAATGTCCTGGAGCTGAACCTGCTGCTCCCGGACCCGCCGCCGGTCGACAAGCTCTTCTACGCCGAGGTGTGGTCGCCGCAGGAGATCCATCACGGTCTGTTGCTGGACCGCTTGCAGACCCTGGCCGGTCTGCCGGTCTCGGCGCCGAACGTGGACAAGATCTCGTTCCAGCTGCGCTTCCTCGGTGCGCTCGCGCATCTGCCGGTGATCCAGGACATCAGCCGGATGCTTTACTACCTGACCGGCGTCGCCACCGAGAAGTCCGCGATTCTGGCCTACAACCTGCTGCACAAGGGCCTGCTGGACCTCGGCGAGAAGGCGGTCGCGTCGACGATCATCGCGCCGATCCGCCGCCAGGAGCCGGGCCACTTCGCGTACTACAAGATCGCTGCCCGCGGCCTGTGGGACGAGATGGCCCCCTGGCAGAAGTGGCTGACCCGGCTGCTCCGCAAACAGTCCTTCGAGGTCGTCGGCGCCTACAACAAGCGGCAGCGGACCGAGTTCGGCGGTGTGATGGAGGCGCTCGGCATTACCGCCGAGGGCGACATCGGCATCCAGAAGTACGCGCAGCAGGTCGGCCAGGTCGAGCTCGAGATGCTCTGGGCGGAGCGACAAGGCCTCCGCTTCCCGAGCTACGTCCTCGATTCATTCCGGAGCGCCTTCCGCCTGCACCGCCGCGGCTGACGGAGGCGCCCGGTTGCTTGCCTGAAGCATCTATCTGGCGGGACAGCGGAAGGTCCGGACAACTGCCGGCCGCCCTAGTGCCCAGGGCACTGGCCGAATATCTACGGAATGTCCCGACTCCGTTGCGTAGCGGAGTGGTCGCGGTGAATCGCTTGCTTTGCCCTGGACAGTGGGTGGAGGCTCGGCTATACGTTAGGCCCCCGTTAAGTTGCCGCCCCACCTGGGAGTACGTCGATGAGTTCGATCCGACTCGACTCGATCTCGAAGTCGTACGACGGGGAACACTTTGCCGTGAGCAAGTTTTCCCTGGACGTGGCGGACGGTGAGTTCATGGTCCTGCTCGGGCCGTCGGGGTGCGGGAAGTCGACCGTCCTGCGGATGATGGCCGGGCTGGAGGAGATCACCGCCGGGGAGCTGTACTTCAACGAGGTGTTCGCCAACCGGATCGGGGCCCGCGACCGCGGGGTCGCGATGGTCTTCCAGAGCGGCGCCCTGTACCCGAACCGGACGGTCCGCGGGAACATCACCTTCCCGCTGCAGATGGCCGGGGAGAAGCCTGAAGAGGCCAACGAGAAGGCCCATCAGCTGGCCGGGGTGCTCGGAATCCAGCAGACCCTGGACCGCCTCCCGCAGACTCTGTCGGGCGGGCAGCGGCAGCGGGTCGCGATCGGGCGAGCGATCGTCCGGCAGCCCTCGGCGTTCCTGATGGACGAACCGTTGTCGAACCTGGACGCCGCGATGCGCACCGAACTCCGCCAGGAGATCGGCGCGATGACCCGCGACATGGGCATCACCACCGTCTACGTCACCCACGACCAGGTCGAGGCGCTCACCCTCGCTGACCGGATCGCCGTCATGCGCGACGGCCGCCTGGAGGACGTCGGTACGCCGGCCGAGGTCTTCGACGACCCGGCCACCGCCTTCGTCGCCGGGTTCCTCGGCACCCCACGAATCAACCTCCTGTCCAGCTCAGTCCGAGCGGAAGGCGGTCGCGTCAGCCTGGTCCTCGGCGGCGGCCAGGCACTCCACCTCGCGCCGGACGATCGCCGTACGACGCTCCTGCTCCGCCGCGGCGGTGAGGAGATCGTGATCGGCGTCCGCAGCGACGCACTCACCCTCGACGGCGAGGCCCAGCCGAACCGCGTGTCCGGCCGACTGCGCACCCTCGAGTACCACGGTCACCAGTGGATCGCGTACGTCGAAACCGGCATCGACATGGTCAACCCCGACCTCGTCGGCCGCCGCAAACCCGAGCGCATCTCCAACCACTCACGCCGTTCCTTCTGGCGCCGAGCCGCCCGCGCCACCAAGCGCTCCGGCATCCTGCACCGCCGCGACCAGGCCCGCGCAGCGCTCCCCGAAACCTCAGCCCCCACCCACCGCCGAGCCGACCTAGTCGTCGAGCTCCACTCCAGTACGCCGCACGTCCCCGGCGACCAGGTCAGCTTCGCCGTCGACATGAGCCGCGTCTACCTCTTCGACCGCCACGGCCTCCGCATAGACCGCGTCACCCGCTGACCTCCCCACCCCCACCCCCGCACCAGCCCCCGCCCTGCCCCCGACCGCATTTGGTGGGTGCACCCATCCGCTGGGAGGTTCCCCCCAAAGCCGGTTAGTTAAGCGTTCGGGGGTGGTGTCAAGAGCGGTGCTGTACGGCGAGGCTGGGGAGCGCTACCCCACCGAATCGGCGGGTAGGGCTCCCCGGTCGTGTGGAAAGCGTGGTGGGTCCTCCCCAAACCGGTTTGGGGAGGATGCCGGCCGGGGTTGAACTGGTGTGGGGTGGATATCGGTCGTATTCGGGGGGTGGATCCTCCCCGAATGGCTACGGGCGGTGCGCTGGCGCTCCCCGAACCGGTTTGGGGAGTTGGGTCGCTGCTGGCTCGGTTAGCGTCGCCCGAGCCGCCTTAACTAACCGGCCTTGAGGTTCCCCCACCAAACTCCGGGGTGGGAGCCTCCCATTTGGTGGGTGCACCCACCTTCTGGTTTGTACGGCGGGGCGGGCTGGGGTTTCGCTCGGATGTGGCCGGGGACCTACGGCGGTGGTTGCTCGCCGCTGCGGCCGGTTCTACAGAGGAGGTGTGGCTGGCCGGGTCTGGGGCTGGGCTGCTTGGCGAGGTCGGCGAGCAGAGGTGAACGTCGCCTGGGCTTCCGGGCTTGGGTTGCTGTCGAGGGATGGGGCGGCCTGTTGGGTGATCCGTCGCGGTGGTTGAGGCCTGCTGCCCGGGCCGAGCCAACAACCGGGGGTTTGAACAGGACGTGGTGGGGTTGAACAGGTCATTTCTTGTTCACGCCCACCGTGGGGGCTCCGCACCCCCGAGTAGTGGCCGGCTGGACGCCAGGTCGGCGGGCGGGTGGGGGTGGGATTAGCGGGCCGGGCCGGTCGACGCCCGTTCGATCAGCTGGACGTCGAGGGTGATGGGGGAGTCGGGGTGTTCCTGCTTTTCGATTGTGGCTAGGAGGCGTTCGACTGCGAGGGCGGCCTTCTGGGGGATGTCTTGGGCGACTGTGGTGAGTTTGGGGGTGACGTACTCGCTGAGGTCGAGGTTGTCGAAACCGATGACCGAGAGGTCTTCCGGTACGGCGTGTCCTGTGTCGTTCAGACCTTCCATGATGCCGATGGCGAGGATGTCGGCGGTGGCGAAGGCTGCGGTGGCCTCGGGGTGCTCGGTGGGGATGCGTCGACCGAGGTTGCGACCGGTGCTGTGGGTCGTGGTCTCCACGGTGATCACTCGCTCGGTCCAGGTCAGACCGGCCTCGGTGAACGCGGCGCGGAAGCCGGCGTACCGCTGGTGGACGACACCGGCGCCGGTGAACGCAGGACCGGCGAAGACGATCTCGCGGTGGCCGAGGCCGATCAGGTGGCGGGCGGCGAGTAGCGCGCCGGTGTAGTCGTCGGAGCGGACGCCAGTGGTGAGGGGGTTGTCCGAGTAGCTGTCGACGGCGAGCAGCGAGACATTTCCGACCGCACCTGGGGTCAAGCGGTCGACGTCCTCATCGAGAAAGCCCAGCAGGACAGCGCCGTCGAGGCTCCACGACTTCAGCGCCTCGCCGACCTCACTCGGCTGCGCGATCCCGCGGAGCAGCAGGTGGTACCCGCTCTTGCGCAGTTGGCGCTCGATCTGGCCGAGGATCGCGACGTTGTGCGGGCTGATCATCAAGCTGTCCTCGTCCGCGGCCGGGACCAGCAGGCCGATCATCCGCGACGACTTCGCGGCCAAGCTGCGCGCCGACGCGCTCGGCACGTAGCCGCGGGCGGCGACGATGCGCTGGATCCGCTCGATCGTCTCGGCCGAGACCCGGGCGCGATTGCCGTTCACGACGTTCGAGACCGTCATGATGCTGACGCCGGCCTCGTCCGCGATGTCCTTCAGCGTGACCCGCACGCGGCCTCCCTCGAACTGTTGACAGTTTCGTTTCCCGGAGATTACCTTCCGGTGAAGGTGGAGCGCTAAACCTACCATAAACGAAGGGTTCCGAGGATGGAGCAGTGGTGGCGGGACGCGGTGATCTACCAGGTCTATCCGCGCAGTTTCGCGGACGGGAACGGTGACGGGACCGGCGATCTGGCCGGCGTCCGATCGCGTCTGAATTACCTGCGCGACCTCGGCGTCGACGCCCTCTGGTTCACCCCGTGGTACCTGTCCCCGCTGGCCGACGGCGGGTACGACGTGGCCGACTACCGCACCATCGATCCCGCCTTCGGGACCGTGGCGGAGGCTGAGCAACTGATCGCGGACGCCGCCGCCCTGGGCATCCGCACGATCGTCGACATCGTCCCCAACCACGTCTCCAGCGAGCACGAGTGGTTCAAGGCCGCTTTGGCCGCCGGGCCGGGTTCGCCGGAGCGCCAGCGTTTCTGGTTCTGCGATGGCGAGGATCTGCCGACGAACTGGCTCTCCAGCTTCTCCGGCGAGACCTGGACCCGCACCAAGAACCCGGACGGTACGCCGGGCGAGTGGTACCTGCACCTGTTCACTCCCGAACAACCCGACCTGAACTGGAACCATCCCGACGTACGGCGGGAGCACGAAGAGGTACTGCGGTTCTGGTTCGACCGCGGGGCGGCCGGGGTTCGCATCGACAGCGCGACCATGCCGGTCAAGGACCCATCGCTCCCCGACCTCGGCACCACCTCCGACCACCCGTACGTCGATCGCGACGGCCTGCATGAGATCTACGCCGGCTGGCGCACGGTCGCCGACTCCTACGATCCGCCGCGGATGCTGGTCGGCGAGATCTGGCTCGCGGATCCGGAGCGATTCGCCCGCTACCTGCGGCCGGACGAACTGCACACCGCCTTCAACTTCGACCTGATGGGTCGCCCGTGGGACGCGACAGCTTTGCGAGACTCCATCCGTACGACGCTCGCCGCACATGCACCCGTCGATGCGCCGGCCACCTGGGTGCTGTCGAACCACGATGTGACACGTCCGGTCACGCGCTACGGCCGTGAGGACACGTCATTCGCCTTTGACACCAAGCGTTTCGGCGTACCGACTGACCTTGCGCTAGGCAACCGTCGGGCGCGCGCTGCGGCGCTGCTCACCGGCGCACTGCCCGGCTCGCTCTACATCTACCAAGGCGACGAGCTTGGTCTCCCCGAAGTGGAAGACCTTCCGACCGCCGCCCTGCAGGACCCGATCTTCTACCGCTCCGAAGGTGTCGATCCCGGTCGTGATGGTTGCCGGGTTCCATTGCCCTGGACAACGATTGGCTCGACCTTCGGCTTCAACTCGCACGGCTTCGGACCGTGGCTGCCGCAACCGGCGGACTGGGGTTCGCGATCGGTCGAGGCCCAGGACGGCGATCCCGAATCGATGCTCACGCTCTATCGTTCGATGCTTGCCGAACGCAAGAACCTCGCCATGGACTTCGCCTGGCATCCCCTGGATGGCGAGGACCTGCTCGCCTTTACTCGCGGCGACGTGCTCTGCCTGGTCAACTTCGGCCCATCGAGGCCGCTGCCGGAAGGCTCCACCGTGCTGCTCGCCAGCGCTCCCCTGACGGGCGATCTGCCCACTGACACTGCCGCCTGGGTGCGGCTGCAAGGAGAATGACCATGAAGACGATTGCCGTGGTACTCGCCCTGGCGGCCGCTCTGACCGCATGTTCTGCCGACGAACCCAAGGCCGACGGCCCGGTGACGCTGAACGTCGCCCGGGATCCCGGTCTCGACAAGGGCGCGATCGCCGCGTTCGACGAGCGGGTCGCCCAGTTCGAGAAGGCGAATCCGGGGATCGACATCGCGCCGCAGGAGTACAACTGGACCGCCACGACCTTCACCGCTCAGCTAGCCGGTGGCACACTGCCCGACGTCTTTACGGTGCCCTTCACCGACGGCCGCGGCCTGATCGAGCGCAAGCAGATCGCCGATATCAGCGGGCTGGTCGCGAGCTTGCCGTACGCAAACAAGTTCAACGCGAACGTGGCCAAGGCCGGACAAGCCGAGGATGGCAAGATGTGGGCCGTCCCGATCGCGGCGTACGGGCAAGCCCTGCATTACAACCGGACGCTGTTCAAGCAGGCCGGGCTCGATCCGGACAAGCCGCCGGCCACGTGGGACGACGTACGGGCTGCGGCTAAGCAGATCGCCGACAAGACCGGCAAGGCCGGGTATGCGCAGCTGACCACGGACAACACTGGCGGCTGGATCCTCACCACGCTGGACTACGCGTACGGCGGCCGCACCGAGAAGATCGAGGGTGACAAGGCGACCGCGGAGTTGGACACCCCGGAGCTGACCGCGGTTCTGCAGTGGCTGAAGGACCTGCGCTGGACCGACAACAGCATGGGCTCGAACTTCCTCTACGACTGGGGCGGCATCAACCAGGCGTTCGCCTCCGGCCAGGTGGGCATGTACGTCTCCGGCGGCGGCAACTACGGCTCGCTGGTCACGCAGAACGCGTTGAAGCCGGCCGAGTACGGCGTCACTGTGCTACCGCTCGCCGGTAAGCCGGAGGCCGGCGTACTGGGTGGTGGGACGCTCGCCACGGTCAGCGCCAAGGCCAACGAAGCAGTGAAGACGGCCGCGGTGAAGTGGATCGACTTCTTCTACCTGGACAAGCTCACCAACAAGGACGCGGCCGCGCTGGACGCGAAGACCACGGCAGCCTCGAAGCAGCCGGTCGGCGCTCCGCAACTGCCGGTGTTCGACCGGGCGACGTACGACGAGTCTCTCGGCTGGGTCAAGCAGTACGTGAACGTGCCGCTCGAGCAGTTCAAGCCTTACACGGACAAGATGTTCGACCAACAACTGGTGACTGAGCCGGTGCGGTCGACCCAGGAGGTCTACAAGCTGCTGGATCCGGTGGTGCAGTCGGTGCTGACCAACAAGGACGCGGATATCGCGGACCTGCTGAAGAAGGCCGACGCCGAAGCCCAAGCGCTGCTGGACCGGAACTGATCGATGCGGACTCGTGGCGGGCTCAGCACGCTCGTCTTCCTGCTTCCACTCCTGCTCGTCTTCGGGATCTTCTCCTGGATCCCGATCGGGCGGGCGGTCCTGATGAGCTTCCAGGAGACGAACCTGGTCACGCCGTCCACCTTCGTCGGGCTGCAGAACTTCCGGGACGTCCTGGCTGATCCGCTGCTCTGGACGGCGATCAAGAACACCCTGTACTTCGCGTTTCTCGCACTGTTGTTCGGCTACCCGGTGCCGTTGCTCGCAGCGGTCGTGATGAGCGAGGTCCGCCGGGTCAAGGGGCTGTACAGCGCGCTCGCGTACCTGCCGGTCGTCGTGCCGCCGGTGGTCGCCGTACTGCTGTGGAAGTTCTTCTACGACGCCGGACCGAACGGGGTCTTCAACACGATCCTCGGGATGGTCGGTCTTGGTCCGGTCGCTTGGTTGCAGGACTCGGCGATCGCGATGCCGTCGCTGGTGCTGGAGGCTACCTGGGCCGCGGCGGGTGGCACGGTGATCATCTACCTGGCCGCACTGACCGGGGTGTCGACCGATTTGTATGAGGCTGCGGAGATCGACCGCGCGTCGATCTGGCGGAAGATCTGGCACGTCACGCTGCCGCAGTTGCGCGGGATCCTGCTGATCACGTTCATCCTGCAGATCGTCGGTACGGCGCAGGTGTTCCTGGAGCCGTTCCTGTTCACCGGCGGCGGCCCGGCGAACTCGACCACCACCCTGTTGTTGCTGATCTACGACTACGCCTTCGCGAACAGCCTGGGCGGGCAGTACGGGATGGCGACCGCGTTGAGCATCATGCTGGCGGTCGTCCTCGGTCTGCTGTCCGCGGTGTACTTCCGGCTGACGCGTGGTTGGAGCAAGTCATGAGTCGCGGAATCCTGTCACCCAGCGAGTGGCTGCGCCCGGGCATCCGGCGGACGACCCGCGGGTTGCACGCCGTACTGTTGGCATCGTTGTTCGTGATCGGGCTCGGGCCGATGCTGTGGCTGGCGAAGGCGGCAATTACGCCGACCCAGGACACCCTCCGGTCGCCGCTCGCGCTCTGGCCGCACGGCATGGATTGGGCGAACCTCGCGACCGCCTGGACCCGCGTCGAGGTGGACAAGTACTTCCTGAACACGGTCGTCCTCGCGGGCGGCTCGTGGTTGGTGCAGTTGCTGGTGGCAACGACAGCAGGCTTCGCGCTTTCGGTACTGCGGCCGCGGTACGGGAAGGTGATCACCGGCGTCGTGCTGGCGACCCTGTTCGTCCCGTCGGTGGTGTTGCTCGTACCGCTCTACCTCACCATCGTCGACCCACCGTTGCTGAAGGCATCGTTGATCAACTCGTTCTGGGCGGTCTGGTTGCCGGCCGGGGCGAACGCCTTCAACATCCTGCTGGTCCAACGGTTCTTCGACAACCTGCCTCGGGAGGTCTTCGAGGCGGCGCGCGTGGACGGCGCCGGTCCGTTCCGGCTGTTCTGGTCGGTGGTGCTGCCGATGTCCCGTCCGATCCTCGGCGTGGTCTCGGTGTTCGCGATCATCGCCGCCTGGAAGGACTTCCTCTGGCCGATGCTCGTCCTCCCGGATCCCGACCTGCAACCGCTGTCGGTCCGGCTACCAGCGCTGCAACGCTTCGTCGAACTCGACGTCTTCCTCGCCGCGCTGGCCATCTCCACGGTGATCCCGGTGGTGCTGTTCGCAGTCTTCCAACGTTTCTTCCTCAAGACCGGCGCCCTCCAGGGTGCAGTCAAGGGCTGACCCAGCCCACACCCCACCCGCCCAGAAGAACGGCCCCGCCATGTCCAGACCCCGCCTCGCGCTCCTCTCCGCCCTCACCCTCCTCCTCACTCTGCTCACTCTCCCCGCCACCGCGGCCCCCACCACCTACGAACTAGAGAACAGCACCCGCTCCGGCGGCGCCGTAGTCGAAACCAACCACCCCGGCTACTCCGGCACCGGCTTCATCGGCGGCTTCACCGACCCCAACAAAGGCACCGCCGCCGTCACGTTGTCCGTCACCGCGACCGCCGGCCCGTCCACCCTCACCCTCCGCTACGCCAACGGCACCGGCTCATCCAAAACCCTCTCGCTCTATCTCGGCGCCACGAGGCTCCGGCAGCTCACCTTGCCTCCCACCGCCAACTGGGACACGTGGGGAACGACCGTCGAGTCCGTCACCTTGGCCGCCGGCACCAACACCATCTCCTACCGCTTCGACACCACCGACTCCGGCAACGTGAACCTGGATCGCGTCGTGGTCGACACAGCGCCCGCCCCGGCGGACGGTGTCTACGAAGCCGAATCGGCGGCCCTCTCTGGTGGAGCAGTCGCCCAATCGGACCACCCCGGCTACACCGGCACCGGCTTCGTAGGCGGCTACACCGACGCCACCAAAGGCACCGCCGCCACCACCTTCACCGTTCCTGCAACTGCCGGCCTCAAGACCCTCACCCTGCGCTACGCGAACGGCACCGGCGCTCCGATGACACTCTCGTTGTACGTCGCGGGTAGTAGATTGCGCCAAATCACCCTCCCCGCGACGGCGAACTGGGATACCTGGGGAACCGCGCCCGAAGCCGTCACGCTGGTTGCTGGCAGCAACAGCATCGCGTACCGCTTCGACACCACCGACTCCGGCAATGTCAATCTGGACAGCCTCACGATCACCGACGCGACGGAACCGCCTCCCTCCGGCGGCCCCGCCCTCGAGAACGCCTTCCTATCCGGCGGCACCACGGCCGCCACCTCGATCGCTGGTTATGCAGGCACCGGCTACGTCGCCGGCTTCACCGCAGTCGGCGCACGAGCCATTCGAACCGTCAACCTCACCGCAGCAGGCGCGGCCACCACAACCCTTCGCTACAACAACTCCACCGGCAGCACCAAGACCCTCAGCACCTACGCGAACGGCGTCAAAGCCAGCCAACTCTCGCTCCCCGCAACCACCGGCTGGACGACCATCCAGCAGTCGCTGACCCTGCGCGCCGGTCTCAACCTCATCGGCTACCAGTACGACGCCGGCGACAGCGGCAACGTAGAGCTCGACGACCTCACAGTCACCGGCTCCGCGAACCTCGCCACCCGCGGAGCCACCGTCCCGTACACCGAATACGAAGCGGAGAACGCCAGCACGAACGGCGTCGCGATCGGCCCAGACCGCACGTACCGGACCGTCGCCTCCGAGTCCTCCGGCCGTCGCGCGGTTCGGCTCGACAACGCCGGCAAGTACGTCGACTTCACCCTCACCAAGCCGACCAATTCGCTCGTCGTCCGCTACTCGATCCCCGACAACGCGGCCGGTACTGGGATCACCGCCCCACTCGGGATCTACAACAGCGGCTCGAAGGTCAAGGACCTGCAGCTGACCTCGGCGTACAGCTGGGTCTACGGCAACTACCCGTTCCCCAACGACCCCGGACTCGGTGGCGGCCACCGCTTCTACGACGAGGCCCGTACGGCGCTCCCGTCGTACGCCGCAGGAACTGTCCTCCGACTGCAGAACGACACGTCCACGCCGATCACGATCGACCTGATCGATACCGAGGTCGTCGCCCCGGCGTACGTCGTACCCGCGAACTCAGTTGATTTGACGGCGTACGGGGCGGTGTCGGGTGGCGGTGATGACACGGCTGCGTTCAACTCGGCGATCAGCGCGGCGAAGTCGGCCGGCAAGACGCTGTGGATCCCCGCGGGCGTCTTCGACCTGACAGCCCGAGTGAATGTCGACAACGTCACCGTGCGCGGCGCAGGCATGTGGTACTCGACGATCCGTGGCAACGCCGGACGTGGTGGGCTGTTCGCCACCGGCAGCAATGTGCAGCTGGCCGACTTCACCTTCGCTGGTGATGTCCGGTACCGCGATCCCGACGGCCAGGTGACGACGGACTCCGCGATCGAAGGCAACTTCGGCACCGGATCGTTGATCCACAACGTCTGGATCGAGCACTCGAAGACCGGGATCTGGGCCAACAGCGGGACCAACGGGCTCTACATCGTCGGCGTCCGGATCCGCGACCAGTTCGCCGACGGCCTGAACCTGAACACCTTCAGCGGCGACGGCAGCCCGGTCCGCAATACCCGCGTCGACCAGAGCGTCTTCCGCAACACCGGCGACGACGCGATGGCCATGTGGTCGTTCAGCAGTGCCGTCTCCGACTGCGCGTTCACCTTCAACACCGCAACTCTTCCGGCGCTCGCCAACACGGCCGCGATCTACGGCGGCGTGAACAACCGGATTGAGGACAACCTGTTGTCCGACACGGTGTACACGGCATCCGGGATCACTTTGAGCACCTGGCATTCCGCGCAACCGTTCGGCGGTACGACGGTTGTCCAGCGCAACACGATCACCCGTGCCGGAGGTTTCAACACCGACTGGAACAGCAGTCAGGGCGGGCTGTGGATCTACGCCGAAGCCCGCGAGATCACGGCACCGATCCTGATCAAGGACGTCGACATCATCGACAGCACCTATCAAGGCATCCTGATGTCCTGGCAGAAGACGGTCAGCAACATCACCTTCGACCACGTCAAGGTCCAGAACACCGGCACCTACGGCATCGACGTACAGGTCGCCGGTAGTGGGAGCTTCAGTTACGTGACGGTCAGCGGCACGCCATCGGGCGGCCTGAACAACACCGCCGGCTTCGTTCTCAACCGGGGCTCGGGAAACTCGGGTTTCTAGAAAACTTTATCGTGTGAAGTATTTACCAGACCGGGGTGGATCTGTCACGGTTCGACGGCGTTGTCATCCGCCTGAAGGAGCGACCATGACAGATCCGCTTCCCCCCGACTCCCGCAGTCCGCGCCGGATCCTCGGCGTACTGGCGGTGACCGCGATGCTTCTGGTGAGCACCGCGGCCACCGCGTACGCCGACCAGCTTCCGACGTTGCCGCAGAACGCGAACGGCTACGAGCAGTCCTTCTCGCCAGCCTACGACTACGACGGTGACGGGTGTTATCCGGTCGCCGCGATCAGCCCGTCCGGGACCCTCAATCCGGGCCTGAACACGACCGGTGCCGTGAACGGCAACTGCCATGACCAGTCCGACCTCGACAACTCGCAGACGTATGCCCGCTCGAAGTGCAACAACGGTTGGTGTGCGGTCGTCTATGCGAGTTATTTCGAGAAGGATCAGGCGGTCGACGGCAGCGGCCTCGGCGGTCACCGGCACGACTTCGAACACGTGATCTCGTGGATCAACCAGTCGTCCAATCAGGTCGAGTACGTGACCACGACGCAGCACTCGAGCCAGGTCACCTATCCGCGCTCACAGGTCCGGTTCGACGGTAGTCACCCGAAGGTCGTCTATCACAAAGACGGCGCCAGCACGCACTTCTTCCGGATCGCGAACAGCAACGACGAACCGCCGGAGAATCACTACCACAACTGGCGTTATCCGCCGATCGTCGGCTGGGACGGCTGGCCGAACACCGGTCTGCGGGACACCTTGATGAACGCCAACTTCGGGTCGGCCACCATCAAGATCAGGGACAACGGCGACAGCTTCCGTTACCTGCTCAACGTGTCCAAACCGAGTGGCATCCCGTTCGACGCGTATGCCTGAAGTTCGGCCATTCTTTCGACGGTGAACTATGTACGAACAAGTGGCTGATCTGTCATCGTCGGGAGCGTTGTCCTTCCGCCCCAAGGAGCGACCATGACAGATCATGCCCGCGCCCGCCGACGATTCGCCGGGATCGCGATCGGTACGGCGACATTGCTGGTGGCGACGACAGTCGCGGCGTACGCAGCGCCGCCACCGAGTCTCCCGCAGAACGCGAACGGCTACGAACAATCCTTCTCACCCGCCTTCGACTACGACGGTGACGGGTGCTACCAGGTCCCGGCGATCGGTGCCGACGGCACCTTGAATCCGGGCCTCAACACCACCGGCGCGGTCAACGGCAACTGCCGCGACCAGTCCGATCTCGACAACTCCCAGACCTACTCACGCTCGAAGTGCAACAACGGCTGGTGTGCCGTCGTGTACGCCGGCTACTTCGAGAAGGACCAGGCCGTGGCCGGTAGCGGCCTCGGCGGTCACCGGCACGACTTCGAGCACGTCATTTCCTGGATCAACCAGTCGTCCAACCAGGTCGAGTTCGTGACCACGACGCAGCATTCGAGTCAGGTCACCTACCCGCGCTCGCAAGTCCGCTTCGACGGCACTCATCCCAAGATCGTTTACCACAAAGACGGAGCCAGCACGCACTTCTACCGGCTCGCCAACAGCAACGACGAACCGCCCGAGAACCACTACCACAACTGGCGCTATCCGCCGCTCGTCGGCTACGACGGCTGGCCGAACACCAACCTGCGCACGACGTTGATGAACGCCAACTTCGGTTCGGCCACCATCAAGATCACCGACAAGGACGACCGCTTCCGCAACCTACTGAACGCGTCCAAGCCGAGTGGGATCCCGTTCGACCCCTGGAACTAGTTTTCGTTGAAGAGGGGGGAGGGACCCCGCCGGTCCCTCCCCGCCTCGGTCATTCGGTGAGCTTCAGATAGTCGAGGTTGAAGCCACCGCTCTCGCAGAAGACGGTGATGTTCTGGTCGCCGGCCGGCAATATCACCTGGGTGCTGATCGACTGGTACGTCGCCCAGCCGCCAGTGGCCGGCACCGAGACCTTCGCTAGTACGGCGCCTGCTGCGTCCCGGATCGAGATTGCATCCGGGGCGGTTGCGCCGGTGCCGTTGGCCACCCGCAGCTCGAGGTTGTATGTGGCCGCCTTGGTCAGGTCGACGCGGTACTGCAACCACTTGCCGGTGTCGGTCCAGCCGATGTTCTTACCGCCACTGGCCGACGGGTTCGACTCGACGAAGTTCGCGCCGCCATCCGTCCAGCCGCTCTGCGCGACGTACGACTCCGCCTCGATGTTCTGACCGACCGGCGTACCGTGCGGTCTCACGGTGACGTTGATCGTCACCTCGTCCTTGGCGGCGCCGTCGGTGACGCGGACCTTCACCGTTTGCGTGCCGGCGACGGTCGGGCGGAGCGTGAGCAGACCGGTCTGCGCATCCAGGCTGACACCGGCCGGAAGCTCGGTCGCGTAGTACGCGGGCTTGTCCCGATCCCGGTCCGTCGCCGCGAGCTGAACCTGAGTGGCGCCGTACTGGTCGGCGACGACATCCGGTACGTCGTTCAGCACGGGCGCGTGATTTCCGTGCTGCGACGGGACCTCGCCGTGCCAGCGGTAGGTCGCGAACGACTTCGCGGGAACCGTGACGGTGAACGTCTTTCCGGCCATCGACACCCGGACCTGGCTCGACGTGGCGTTCGCGTTGCCGACGATCGCGACGAAGTTGTCGCCGCGGTCCTTGAAGACCACGTTGCTGATCCCGTTGGTCGTCGTACTCGACTCGACGCGGGTGTGCTCCGGGCCGAGGTACTTGGCGAACTGGCCCATCGCGTACAGCTCGTCCCGGACCGTGAAGGTGCGAGCGGTGGTGTCGACCTTGACCAGCCGGTTCGGCCACTTGGTGGTGCGACCGACCTCGGCCCAGTCGATGTTGTTGTCGCGCGCCGGCGTCCAGTGCAGCGTGCCGCCGTCCTGATCGGTCGTCTGCGCCCACATCACGTACGACGAAGCGTCCAGCCGGAAGTAGCTGAGAATCGTGTCCGGTGACAGGTTGCTGGTCTCGGTCATGTGCACCGGCTTACCGGTCTGCTCGTAGGCGTCCCGCATGACGGTCGGATCACCCCAGTACGGGTGGAACGCGATCGCGTCACTCGCGTTCTTCGTGGCCGGGTCGTTGAAGATCCGGTAGTAGTTCTTGGTCGCGGTGCTGTTCGGGTCGCGCCAGTCCCAGAAATTGAAGTCGTGGACATAGAGCTCGGTCCGCAGCCCGGCCCGCCGTACCTCCCGCTTGATCGCGACGGCCAGCTTCTGCTGCTGCTCGACGCTGATGTCCATCGCGGGGTAGACGACGTCGATCCCCGGCTCGTTGAGCAGCGTGAGCGCGTCGACGTTGATCCCGTGCTTGGCGAACGCCTGAATGTACTTCACGTAGTACTGCGCGAAGACGTCGATACAGTCGTCGCGAAGCTTGCCCACCTGGTAGTACGACGTACTGCCCGGCTTGAGCGCAACCTCACCGGTGAACCGGTTGTTGGTCTTCATCCAGGCCGGCGCACTCCACGCGGAAGCGAAGAACGTCGCCTTCGGGTTGTACCGCTGAATCAGCTTGGCGGTTTCGACGATATGCGTGTCCAGGTCACGCTTGATCGAGAAGTACTTGAGCCCGAAGTCCTCGGTCACGCCCGCCGGGAGCTCGTCGTACGACCAGAACGGCAGATGCTCGATCAGATCCGGACTCCCGATCGTCAACCGGAACCGATCGAACCCAGCCCCACTCTTCGGATCCGCCAGCAACCGAATCGCCCGGTCTCGCTCAGTCGGCGTGAGCTTCCACAGGTTCGAAACACTCGTCTCGTCCAGCGAAAACCCCACCCCGCTGTACTTCTGCCGCAACGTGCTCGGATCAACCACCACAGTCGCGTCCGGCGTCGTACCCCGATCGTTCCCCACGTACGCCGAAGGCAACGCCTGCCACTGCTGCGCCGACCCACTCGAATACGTCCCGGTCACCGCTGCCCGCCCCGCACTAGCCGGCGCCCCACCAGTAAGCAGCCCCACCCCCAAAGCCACCACCGTCACACCCACCCCAACACTTCGCCTCACAAATTCCTCCCACCATCATCCCGGAAAGCGCTTACTCTCCGCGACCCTACGCGCCGGAATGCGCATGCACACCCCCTCCCCGGTTCCGGAACTTCCAGTCGCCTCCGGCGAGAAACGACACCGCCTCCGGCGGCGACAGCCCTTTGGCGCCTCAGGCGCAACCGCCTCGCGCGGTCCCGCCCAACGCATTCGGCGAGCAACCGTGGTCGAGGGGAGTGTTGGGCAGCCGCGGTCCACCCACCAACTCACCTCGGCGCGTCGTCTGACCGCCAGCCGACCGGCCACCTCGCCTGTGCGCCTCGTCTTGTCGGTAAGCACATGACGTGGTGGCGTTGGCGGTGACCTTGCGGCGGGGCGCAGGCGTGGCTGAGCGCGCGTGGTCGGACTACCCCATGTCGTTGCCGACCATCTCTGCACCGACACGGGAGGACACCGGTCGGTTGGATCCTCCAACGGACAGGACGTATATGCGTGTCGCCGTGCCCGGCAGGCGGTGGTGAACGGGGCGGGGGTGGTTGGTGGGTTATACGTCCTGTCGTTCGGGGGATTGGTGGGATACCTGGCGAGAAAGGACACCGCCTCCGGCGGCGACAGCCCTTTGGCGCCTTGGCGCAACCGCCTCGCGCGGTCCCGCCCAACGCATTCGGCGAGGAACTGTGGTGATGGGAAGTGTTGGCGTCAACCGCGGTCGCGGACGTACTGGCGACCGGCTGCGGTCAGGTGGTCGCCAGTTCGTCTCGTCGCCATAGTCCCGCCGAACACGATCTCGCACGTGGTCCCAAGCGTGACCGAGGCCGTCGGACCCGACCACCACATGTCCTTCCCGACCGCGACCGCCCACGATGGACGCCGGCCGGTTGGATCTTCCGATGGACAGGACGTATATGCGTGTCGCCCTGCCCGGCAGGCGGTGGTGGGCGTGGCGGAGCCGCCCAGCACAGCTATACGTCCTGTCGTTGGGGGGATTGGTGGGCTACCCGGTGGAGGAAGGTGGTGATGGCTTGGGTTGAGGGGGTGGTTTGGTCGGTGAAGATTCGGTGGCCGGCGTTGGGGATTACTACGAGGTCGGCGTTGGGGATGGCGGCGGCCAGGGTTTCGCCGGCTGACAGGGGGACCAAGCGGTCTTCTCGGCCGTGGAGGACGAGGGTGGGGACCGTTAGCTGGTGTAGGTCGGTGTGGCGGTCCCAGGGGGTGGCGGCCAGGAGTTGGCTGCGCATGCCTTCGGGGGTGGTGGGGATGGTGTCGCCGATCTCGTCGTCGCGGGCTCGTTCGGCGGCCGGTGTCTGGTCAACGTAGAGGATCGGGGCCAGGGCCTGGCTGCGTTCGGCCGGCGGGAGGCCGGCGATCTGTTTGAGGGTGGTGGCTACGGCGGAGGCCGCGACGGTCAGGTGCGGTACGCCGGAGTGGGTGCTGACCAGGATCAGGGAACTGGCGCGGCCGGGGTGGCTGAGCGCCAGTTCCTGGGCGATCAGGCCGCCCATGCTAAGGCCGAGGATGTGTGCCCGGTCGACGTCGGCTGCATCGAGGACGGCGACTGCGTCGGTCGCCATCGTGGCGAGGTCGAACGGTTCCGGGGAGGACCCGGTACGCCCCACACCGCGGTTGTCGAACGTGATCACCCGGTAGCCGCGAAGGCCCGGGAGCAAGCGGAACCATGACGTTGATGCTGTCCCCAATCCATTGATCAGGAGCACCGGCTCACCTGCGCCGGTGCTCTCCCACCAGATCCCTGCTGCTGTGCGCATCCAACCCCTCCAGTGGAACGCTTGTTACATTACTCTGAGCATCCACGAAGCTGGTGTCAAGCGCAAATTCTGATAACTTATGGATCGATCGTTCTAAGGAAGGTGAGATGTCTTCAGATGTGCCCGCGCTGCTGCCGCCTCAGCTTGCGGCGGACGGCGCCAAGGGCCGGCTGCTGGCGGCGGCGGTCGAACTGTTCGCCGCGCGGGGGTATCACGGCGTCTCGGTCCGCGACCTGACCGCGCATCTCGGTGTGCAGCCGAGCTCGCTCTACGCGAAGTACGCGTCGAAGGCCGAGCTGTTCAGCGAGCTGGTGTTCCTCGCCAACGAGGAGATCCGGGACCGGATGCGCGCCGGGCTGCTGGAGGCCGGGCCGGATCCCGCGGCGCAGTTGGCCGCTCTGACACATGCGAACGTCGAGTTCCACACGACGTACCCGCTGTTCGCGACGATCGCCCACAACGATTTCGCTAGTCTCACCGAGTCCGCGCTGCACCGCGTCGCCGCCAGTCGCAAGGAGGCGATCGACCTGATGCGGGCGGTCATCGACCGCGGCAACGACCTCGGCGCCTTCGACTGTGCGGACCCCTGGACCGCGATCGCCGCCATCGCCGGCTTCGGCATCCGGCTAGCGGTCTGGTACCGGCCGCAGGGTCACACCACGGACCCGACGGCCGGTTTCGCCGCCGAGGTCCAGACCTGGATGGGCCCCGATCGCACGATCGAGGACCTCAAGACCACCTACGCGACGTACTCACTTCGCATCGTCGGATGGCGTGGCCCTACCGACTGACTGCGAGTCGTCACCGTTGCCGCAGACAACCAGTGAGAAGTCGTCGCCATGGGCGGTGACGCCTTCGATGACGGCGGCTTCCATCGCCTCGGTGCCCATGGCCTTGCGCAGCATCAGTGGATCGGTGCGCAGGTCCTTGGCAAGGGCAACGGCCAGGCCGACCATGACGATGGCGAAGGGGAGCGCGGCAACGATGGTGAGATTCTGTAAGCCCTGAAGGGCTTTCGCGCCTCCGCCGCCGACCAGCAGCATCACCGCGGCGACCGCGCCGGTGAGTACACCCCAGAACACGACGACCGACTTGCGGGGCGTGAGCGCTCCCCGCGACGACAGCGTGCCCATCACGATGGAGGCCGCGTCCGCGCCGGAGACGAAGAAGATCGCCACCAGTACGACGACCAGGATCGTGGTCAGCGACGCGAGCGGGAAGTGCTCGAGGAGACCGAAGAGCTGCCCCTCGGTGGTCGACTGGCCGGCGATGTCGACGCCGTGCCGCTGGGTGTCGATCGCGGCGCCGCCGAACACGCAGAACCAGACCAGGCTGACCAGCGACGGAACGAGCAGTACGCCGGTGACGAACTGCCGGATGGTCCGCCCGCGGCTGATCCGCGCGATGAACATGCCGACGAACGGCGTCCACGAGATCCACCATGCCCAGTAGAAGACCGTCCAACTGGACAGCCAGGTCGCCATCGAATCGCCGCCACTGGCCTCGGTCCGGGCGGCCATGTCGGCGATGTCCCGCAGGTAGTCACCGATCGCGGTCGGCACGAGGTTGAGGATCAGCACGGTCGGCCCGACCACGAACACGAAGGCCGCCAGCACCACCGCGAGCACCATGTTGATGTTCGACAGCCATTGGATGCCCTTGGCAACACCCGACACCGCCGACGCCACAAACGCAGCAGTCAGTACGGCGATCACTCCGACCAGCACGGCGTTTCCGGTCTTGTCGAGCCAGCCGAGGATCCGCACGCCGGACCCGATCTGCAGCGCACCGAGCCCGAGCGATGCCGCCGAACCGAACAGTGTCGCGAAGATCGCCAGACTGTCGATCACTTTGCCGATCGGTCCTTCGGTCCGCTTGCCGAGTAGTGGCGCGAAGGCCGAACTGATCAACTGCGAACGCCCGCGCCGAAAGGTGCCATAGGCAATCGCAATGCCGACGACCGCGTAGATCGCCCACGGGTGCAACGTCCAGTGGAATAGCGTGGTGGCCATCGCCGTCTGCAGTGCCGCGTCCGTGCCGCCTTGCACCGTGCCCGGCGGCGGAGCCATGAAGTGCGACAACGGCTCGCTCACGCCGTAGAACATCAGCCCGATCCCCATCCCGGCGCTGAACATCATCGCGACCCAGGACACGGTCTTGAACTCGGGCTCCTCGTCGTCCGCGCCGAGCGGGATCCGCCCGTACCGGCCCGCGGCCAGCCACAACACGTACACGACAAAACCCGAGGCCAGCAGTACGAACAGCCAGCCGGTGTTCGTCTCAACCCAGGTCAGCGCCGAAGTGGACGCCGTACCGAGGCTGGTGGCATTGGCGAATCCCCAAGCCACAAAGGCCAATGCGATGACAGCCGTGATGCCGAACACAATTCTGTCGAGCCCTGAGCCGGAACTTCGGCTGCCGGGAGGTGGTGGTGCCGCGAGCGCGGGATGCTCGTTTGCGTGGTCAGAAGTTGCTTGCTGGCTGTCGAAATCGATCGCCACAGCTGAATCACGCCTCGCTTCGGCGCGCCTCCACTTTTCGCTAGATTCGGACTGGACTGCCTTTTGACCCTTCCGGAGTTCGTGGCAAAACGCAACTATCGTGGTCCCGGCCACACTGCCGGTCGGTCGTCGCGCTCGCCACAAGCGCCCAGGAGAGAAACTTTCGCCGAAGTCGGCATCCCGTCCCGTCAGCAGTTGCGCGCCAGTGACTTTCCCTGGTGCGAACACCCCGCCGTACCCGTGATCGTGGGGTCATGAGCACTTTTGAACAACGCATCGAGGCCCTGATCATCCCGGTCACCGACGTCGACGTCGCACGCGACTTCTACGTCGGCCTCGGCTGGCGTCTCGACGTCACCCCGCCCGGCGTGGTCCAGCTGACCCCGCCCGGCTCAGCCACCTCAGTCCAGTTCGGCGCCGGCATCACCCCCGCCGCCCCCGGTTCCTCCACCGCCTACCTCGTCGTAGAAGACATCGTCACCGCCCGCGAGGCCCTGGTAGCCGCCGGCGCCCCCGTCACCGACTACTTCCACCGCACCGCCGAAGGCTTCACCCCCGGCCTGGACCCAGAACGCCGCACCTACAGCACCCGAGCGACCTTCACCGACCCCGACAACAACACCTGGATCCTCCAAGAAATCACCACCCGCCTCCCCGGCCGCTAATCTCCAGACGTGATCAGGCATCTGCTGGTGGCCGCCCCGGAGCTGAGCTACCGCCCGAACAAACTCCACGGTGACGAGCTGGTCGTCGACAAAACCCGCGTCTACACCGAGGCGACCGACGAATGGCTCACCGCCGACGAGGTGGAGCAGGTGCTGCAGGCTGATCCGTCCACACCTCTCGTACCTCTGGAGTGACTCGAGCGGCGGCAAGCTCCTCCTCTTCCAGCTCGACTGCTGATCTTTTGCTGGACAAAGGGGGTGGGGAACGCGGAGCCTGGTGGGGTGCTCAGCGGCGAGGTCGAGGTCGGTACGACGTATTTGGTCGAGGTCCCGCATGTGTTGGAGGGGGACCAGCGGCTGACGTTCGGGGCGCTGCGAGGGGCGACCTTTCCGTTGACTGTGACAGGGGTGGAGGGGTCGGCGGCCGAGGGGGTTCGGTCGGTGCTGAGTCCTACTACAGCGGTTGCGTTGACGGCTGAGCAGTGCCTGGAACTCGGGTTGCCGGACGGGGAGTACGAGATCATCGGGAACCTGCGGACCGCGGACGGTACGCCGATCGTGCTGCCGCGGGTGCAGACGTTGACGGTGCCGGTCGAGTGGCTGGTGCCGTTCACCGATGAGCGTCCGCACGGGCACTGGGACGCCACCGGCTCACTCTGGTAAACCCCGTGCTTCCGGGGCGGGCCCGTTGCTACCCTCGGCCCGTGCCCAAGACAGACACGGTGCGCCGACGCTAAGAGCGGCGGCGCATAACACCTAGAACTCGCCGTCGCTCCTGGCCTTCCGTCAGGAGCGCCCTCGTGGCGCTCGGAATCTGCTGACTCCGGAGCGCATACCGTGTTTCACCTGTCTGTACGTCACCGTCGGCGCGTACTCGTCGCCAACCTCATCTCCACCGCGGTCTTCCCACTCGCGATCACCGGCTCGACCGCCGTCGTCCCCGCGGCGACCGCGGACCTGTCCGGGGCCGATGGCCTCGGCCCCTGGATCGTTGTCGGATACAACGGTCTGTTCGCCGCTGCGCTGTTGCTGGCCGGCGTTCTCGCCGATCGCACCTCACGCACGAAATTCTTTGCTCTAGGCAACATCGTGGTCGCGGTAGCCGGAATACTCTCCGCGTTCGCACCAGACCTCGGCACCCTCGTCGCACTCCGCGTGCTGGCGGGTGTCGGCGCGGCGATGTGTGCGGCCGGTGGTTCGGCGATGGTGCTGGCCGTCTACCCGCCTGAGGATCGACACCGCGTCTACGGGTACGTCGGCGCCGTACTAGGCACGAGTCTCGCGCTCGGTCCCTTCGCCGCCCAAGGCCTGATGGCGGTCGGCGGCTGGCCGATGGTGTTCGTCGTACCAGCGGCCGTCGCCGGTATCGCGGTCCTGACCTCGATCGGCCTCCCGAGCCTCCGCACCAACAACCTGCCGAAGGAGTTCGACCTAGCCGGTGCGGTCATCTTCGGGCTGACGATCGCAGCCGCGGTGACCGCCTTCGGGTTCGCCCTGCCGGTCTGGGCGACTGTCGGGTTGCTGCTCACCGCCGCCGGCGGAACCGCGCTGCTGATCCGGGTGGAACGCCGTACGACGGATCCTGCGATCCCACTCGACCTCCTGCGCATCCCGACGTACCGGGCCTATGCCCTCGGTACCGGTGCCTTCATGGGAATCCTGGTCGTCGGCCTGACCGCCCTGCCGCAACTCGGCGCACACCTCGGCGCAGGCAAGGTCGGCCTCCTGCTCAGCCTGCTTACGATCCCCTCGACCGTGCTCCCGCTCCTAGCCGCCCGCATCGCTCGCCGCTGGGCGGCACCCCTGGTCACCCACGCACTCATCATCTGCGCCGTAACCGCGCTCGCCCTCCAACTCACCAAGTCCCCGATCGCTCTCTTCGCCAGCGCCGCCATCCTCGGCATCTGCCTGGGCCTCACCGAAGGCGTCCCCGACGGCCAAGCCCTCAAACACGTCCCCTACCACCGCGGCGGCGCCGGAGCCGCCCTCTTCAGCACCACCCGCATGACCGTCGAAACCCTCACCCTCGCCGCCGCCACCGGCGTAGCCACCCTCCACACCCCCGCCGCCGCCCTCACCGTCCCCGCCGCAGTCTGCCTAGCCGCCGCCGCAACCCTCCATCACGCCCGCGACCGCCAATAGCGGACCCCAGCCACTCACCAACTCCGCGCGACCGCTGCGATTCACGCTCAGCGCACGCCCTCGGAGCGCCCCAAAAGGAGGTTGGTGAGTGGCACAGATCCGCCTAACCTCAGTTATATGGACAACGACGAGGCCAAGGACCTCGTACGACGCGGCTACGACGAACTGTCGTCCCGGTACGACGAGGCGTTCGGCGGCGAGACGAAGTACGCCGACTGGCTGCAGTTGCTCCTGACCGAACTCCCGGACCGCGCCCAGGTCCTCGACCTCGGGTGCGGTTCCGGGGTACCGGTGGCGAAGGTCCTGGCCGAGGCCGGGCATATCGTGACCGGCGTCGATATCAGCGAGGTGCAGGTCGCCCGGGCGAGCGAGCGGGTGCCCGCGGCGACCTTCCTGCAGGCGGACGCGACCACGCTCGACCTACCGGCGGACTCCTTCGACGCGATCCTGTCGTTCTACGCGCTCATCCACATCCCGCTGGACGAGCAGGAAGCGCTCCTTCAACGCATCGGCACCTGGTTGCGCCCGGGCGGTACCTTCGTGGCGACGATCGGGGCGGCCGCGTGGACCGGGTCAGAGCAGCACTGGTTGGGCGGCGACGTACCCATGTGGTGGAGTCAGGCGGACACCGCGACCACCCGCACATGGATCGAGAACGCCGGGCTGGTGATCGATCACGAGGAGTTCGTGCCTGAGGGGGACAGTGGGCACACGCTGATCTGGGCGGGTCGGCCGGGACCTCGCTAGCCTGAGGGCCTTGAACAACTGACTGCGAGGGGTGCCGCCCATGCCCAGAGCTCTTGCTGTCCTGCTTGTCACCACACTTGCCGCGTTGAGTGCCGGTACTGCTTCCGCGACGACCACCGCGGCCTCCGATCCGGCCCGGGCCGAGTTGCGGGCGATCGTCGAGAACGTCTCCGGTGCGACCGGGAAGCGCTACAACACCAAGGACGATGCCGGCCATGTGATGGATACGGTGAAGATCATCCAGGACTCGACCGGCGGGTATCTCGCCGTCTCGCATCACTTGGGCTCCGACGGGCACTTCCGGGTCAATCTCGCGACGTCAACCGATCTGCTCAACTGGCACTGGGTTCGTGAGCTTGCCGGAAGCAACACCGGCCCGGCCTCGCAGCCGACGATCGCGCAGGCGTCGAACGGCGGTTTCGTACTCGCGTGGGAGCAGGAACAGGCGGGCGGTGGCAACAACCACCTCGCCTTCCGGTACTTCGCCAATCGTGCGGATCTCCTGGCAGGCAAGGTGAATCGCTCCTTCGACGCACCCCGCCGGCTGTCGACCTGCGCGGAGGGTACGCCGAATATCTACAGCGTCACGCTGTCACCCGACATCGACCACTCGACGATCGACCTAGGCGGACACTACTGGTGGAACTGCGACCGCGACCGCCAGCAACGCGGCACCCTGAAGAACTTCAACTCCTGGTCCACCGCAGCCCAGCCGAACTTCGACAACGCCTTGCTGCACTGGGGTGTCGGCGGCAACATCGGCGACCGCGACCAAACCACCTTCCGCGGATACACCTTCGGCCTGATCGAAGGCCAGTACACCAAGGGCGACTTCGGTTCCTGGCGCACGTTCGTCTATGACTACCAAACCGGCAACGCCGACCGAACCACCATCCGCACCAACGGCGGCAGCACAGCGTTCGCCAACCCGACCATCACCGCACTCAAAGCCCCCAACGGCCAGAACGCCTTCGTCATCACCCTCTTCATCCCCAGCGAAGGCGCAGCCGCAGGCGAATCCGGCCAACTCATCTACTACCAGACCTACTAGTCCGGGTCGTTCCCCCGCAGCCCGTCAACCGCCTCCCGCAGTACGTCGGCATGCCCCGTGTGCTTGAGGTATTCCTCCAGCAGGTCGACGAGGATCCGCCGCCGACTGGTAATCCAGTCGGGGTCCCCCTCGTCGACCTCCACATCGAGGTCAGCCGCCAACTCAACCCAGGTAGCCCGCGACCGCTCCACACTCCCGTACCAGAGCGCGTACAACTCCTCCGGTTCGTCGCTGACCGCGGATTCCCAGCCCCACCTATCGTTCGCAACCCAGTCCCGCACATCCCACGGCCTACCGATCGGCCGTTGAGCCGCCCGAGCCGTGAACCCAGCCTCGACAAACGACATGTGCTTCACGAGACCAGCCAAGGTCATCGTCGACGGCAGATGCTCCTGCCGGAGCTGCGAAGCAGTCAAGCCACCCGTCTTCCACGCAAACTGCCGCCGCGCCCGGTCAACCGCGAACTGCAGCATCTCCGCCTCACCCCCGCGCAAGCACTCAGCCAACGGCAGATCTCTCCACTCCATCGCCCCTCCTCGACCCTCGCCCGATGCTCCCACGCCCACCCATCCTCCAACGAACAGGACGTATACCCCCACCACCCGCCACCGCCCCGCTCACCACCCGCACCCGTTCGACCCCAACACCCCCATACGTCCTGTCCGTCCGCAGGCGAACCCCATTCGGTGGGTGAACCCAATGCCGGTCAGTCAACGCTCGCCTCTGCCGCATCCGGGATCCGCGATGCCACAACGTCCGAAGAACCCGCAGCCCCCGTCTCCTCTTAAGTCTCATCAGATAGGTAACAGTCCGAAGTCTCAGGACAGGGGTAACGGTTGGCCTGGGTGAGGCGTCTGACTGTGGTGGATGAGCAGAGATGGGGTAGCGGTTCACCCCGTGTTGGCGGCGGCGGTGTTTGCCAGGTCGCGTGGCGAGAAGGTCAACGTCAGCGAGGTGTGTCGGGAAGCCGGGCTGAGCCGGAAGACGTTCTATAAGTACTTGGCCCAGTTCGAGGTGTTGGGGCTGGATGGATTGTTCCCGCAATCGCGTCGGCCTCATCACAGCCCGGCACGGACCCCAGCCGAGGTCGAGGACGAGATCGTGCTCGCTCGTAAGGAGCTCGCGGGTGCCGGCTGGGATTATGGCGCGATCTCGATCGGGTACCGGCTGGAAGAGGTCCTCGGCGATCTGTCGAGGGTGCCGTCGCGGGCCACGATCCACCGGATCTTGGTCCGGCGGGGGCTGGTGGTGCCACAGCCCGCTAAGCGTCCGCGGCGGGCCATGCGCCGGTTCGAGCGGTCCCGGGCCAACGAGTTGTGGCAGCTGGACGGGTGGGAGTACGCGTTGGCCGACCGTACGGTTGTGGTGGTGTTGTCGTTGAGTGATGACCATTCCCGTCTTGATCTGGCCGACTACGCCGCGGTCAGCGAGAACGGTGCAGACACCTGGAAATGCTTCTGCCTGGCCACCAGCCGCTACGGTTTGCCGGCCGAGCTGGTCAGCGATAACGGCACCGCGTTCACCGGGAAACGCCGCGGCTTCACGACCGCGTTCGAGACCAGCCTCCTGGCGCTGGGCGTCCACCAGATCGCCTCGTCGGTGGCCCACCCGCAAACCTGCGGGAAGAACGAACGCAGTCACCGCACCGCCCGGCAATGGCTGGCAGCCCGGCCCCCGGCCGCCACCTTGAGCCAGCTTCAGGCCTTGCTGGAGGAATACCGTCTCGGTTACAACAACCGCCGCCACCAAGGCCTGCACGGACTCACCCCGCAACAAAAATACGACCTGGCCGAAAAGACCGGACCGGCGGGGCAGCCTCTAACTGCCCCGCCGATCATGTCCAACCCTACGGTCAGCCCTCGCGGCGCGATCGGTGTCGACAACACCGAAATCGGGCTCAGCCGCCGCTACGCCGGTGCCACCGTCACCGTGTTCCGTACCGGCGACCACGTCGTGGTCTTCCACGGCGACCACCTCGTCCGCGACCTCACCATCGACCGAACCCGCCGCTACCAACCACACCCCACCTGACCCCACAACTGTCACCCATGTCCTGAGACATCAACTGTTACCGATGTCCTGAGACATAACACGCAGCCCCCGTCTCCGGACCATCGGACGTTAGCCGCGGAGATTGCGTTGTTCGGTAACTTTGGGGGCTATTTGCGAAAAAAGTACCGTCCAACGCATCACCGCACTGCACACACGACGAGGCGCAACGTGGTTTGGTGAGGCGCGGTCAGGTGAGGCGCAGGGTGGTTGATGAAACGCGGGGTGGTTTGGTGTGGCGCGGGTGGTGAGGCGCGGCGCGGGTGGTGAGGCGTGCGGTGGTTTGGCGCGGCGAGGCGTGCGGTGGTTGGCGATGCGAGGCGCGGGGTGGTTTGGCGCGGCGCGGTTGGTGAGGTGCTGTTTGGTGAGGTGCGGGGTGGTGAGGTGCGGCGCGGTTTGGCGAGGCGTGCGGTGGTTGGTGAGGCGTGGGGTGGTTTGGCGAGGCGCGGTTTGGTGAGGTGCGGGGTGGGTCAGCTGCCAGCAGGCCTCTGTCCCGCACGGCAACCACAGCCCGGCAACCCCAGGCGACGGGAGCCGCGGTCACCGGCCTCGCCATCCACCTGAGCCACCGCGGCGCTCAGCCACGCTGTCTTTTTAGTCGGCCGGAGGCGGCGATCAGCCAGAGCGAACGACCCCGGCCGAGTCCTTTCGGACCTGTACCCCGGACTCGACCACCAAAGGCGGCCGACAGAGCAAGAGGGCGGGCCAAGCGGGTGGCTGGGCTGGTTGGCGAGGCCCGGCGACCGCGGCTGCGCGTCGTCTTGGGCTGACGGGCTGTGGCTGAGGTGCGTGCGGCACGAGGTCTTGCGTTAGTCGGAGCATTTTCGGGTCCAGGCGCCGAAAATGTTCCGATCAACGCGCCAGATATCCCCCGGGGCTCGAGATCGCGGGCCGGTGATCACCTTGAGCACCCACCAGCCATCCGGGACCCGCCGAAACGGTTGAACCGTGCTCAAGGTCGCCCCGACCAGCGCACCTTGAGCACCCGTCAACCACCTTCGACGCGCGGACATGGTTGATCCGTGCACAACGTCGTACCGGCTCGTGGTGAGGCCTTGATCGACCGGCCTTGGGGGGACCCATGAGATGGGCTCCGGGTGGCGCGACTCCACGAGTTAGGGCTGGGTGAAGCCGGTTATTAGGGTGTTTATGCCTAGGCGGAAGCGGCGGTTGGTGGATTGGGGGGAGTTGCCTAGGCGGTGGGCTTTTTCGGCGGTGGCCAGGCCCTCGGTGATGGTGAAGAAGACGAGGGCGATGTCGGTGGGGTCGCCGGTGAGGTGGCCGCTGTTTACGGCGTTGCGGGCGTGGGTGACGAAGATTTTGCGGACCTGGAGGCCGGCTCGGATCTCCTCTTGGGAGGGGTCGAAGTCGGCGAAGGGGCGGGCGAACATGACCTCGGCGAGGACTGGGTGGTCGAGGATGAAGCGGCGGAAGGCTTCGGCGAGCTGGCGCAGACCTTCCAACGGATCCGGGGTTGCCGGGACTGCTTCGAGACGCTCGGCCAGGACTCGGAAGCCCTCGAAGAAGACCTCGCGGACGATGCCGGCTTTGTCGCCGAAGACCTCGTAGATCGCCGGGACGGACGCTTCCGCGCGCCGGGCGACGGCGCGGGTGGTGAGGCCTGCGACGCCCTCCTCGTCGAGTACGGCCAGGGCGCTGGCGAGGCCGCGCTCCTGGAGGGAGTCGGTCCGTTGTTTCACTCGAGGCACCGGACGACGGTAGCAGATCGGCGTTATGTAACGCTGATACGGAACGATGATACGATTCGGATCGTGAACGACTCAGTGCGTCAACTGCTCCTGGATCGCCGAGACCAAGGCAGCCTGCCCGGGCGCCGGACGGACGATGCCCGCCTGGTTCTGCTGATCGAGGGCGGGAGCTCCCGCGGCGCCTTCTCCAGCGGGATGACGGTCGCCATCGAGCAGCTCGGCCTGCTGCCGCTGTTCGACGCGGTCTACGGCAGCTCGGCCGGTTCGCTCAACGGCGCCTGGCTGCTGTGCGGTCGCGCCGACAGCACCAAACATGCCTGGTGGGACCGGACGATCATGGGTACGACGATCAGCCCGCGCCGACTGCTGAGTCGCCAACCGGTCGTCGACACGCACTATCTGGTCAACACCGTCTACACCGAGGTGATGCCGATGGGGTTCCAAGAGGTCCTCGACAACCCGGTCGAGTTCCACCCGGTCGCCACCGACGCGCAGACCGGCAAGTCCACCGACCTGCATCCGCATCTCCACGACCAGGCCAGCCTGCAAACCGCCCTGCGCGCATCCGCAGCGATGCCACTCCTGGCCGGACCGCCGGTCGAGCTCGACGGCCGCGCGTACGTCGACGCCGGCGTCACCGAAGGCACCCCCATCCGTACGGCGCTCGCCCAGAACGCGACCCATGTCGTCGCCCTGCGCACCCGACGGCTGAATGAGAAGCAGTCCGCGCCGTCCCGTGCGGAGCGCCTGTTCCTGAACCGGTGGTTCGCCCGATTCGCACCGGGCGCGCTCGACCCGTGGTTGCGTCGCGTCGAGATCCGGGCTGAAGAGGAGGCCTTGCTGGCCGAGCATCCGGCGACGATCCAGATCCGCCCGCCCGCTGACAGTCTGAGCATCGGCCGAACCGAGCGCCGACCGCAGCCGCTGCGCGCCGCCGTACAGACTGGTCGGCAGGTCGCGATGGAGGCGCTGTCGCTGGGCGTCGAGAGCTGGCGGCACGTATGAGCACAGCACAGTTGTCGAGTGGCGAGATCAGCTATGTCGAACAAGGAACCGGGCCGGCGGTCGTCTTCGTCCATGGACTGCTGGTCAACGGCGCGCTGTGGCGAAAGGTCCTGCCCGAGGTGGCGGCGGCCGGGTTTCGTTGTATAGCTCCGGATTGGCCGCTCGGCGCCCACCGCATACCGATGTCGGCTGATGCTGATCTGACTCCGCCGGGTGTTGCCAGGCTGATCGCCGAGTTCCTTGAAGCACTCGAGTTGACCGACGTCACCATCGTCGCGAACGACACCGGTGGCGCGCTCACGCAGATCCTGATGGTGAACCATCCCGAGCGCATCGGGCGAGTAGTACTCACCCCGTGTGACGCGTTCGAGGAGTTCTTCCCGAAGCCCTTCGATCGGATGCCCAAGCTGGCGCGCATCCCGGGCGCGATCTGGCTCGCCAGCTACCTCCTCCAGCTCCCGGCCGTTCAACAGCAGCCGAACGCCTTCGGGTGGTTAGCCAAGCGCGGGATCCCGGCCGATGTACTCAAGGCCTACGTGCAGCCGATGCGTGACAGCGCCGAGATTCGTCGGGACGCCACCCGCTTCATCGGTGCCGTCGACAACAAATACACGCTGGCCGCGGCGACAAAGCTGGCCGACTTCACCAAGCCGGTGCTTCTGGTGCGGGCGGCCGACGACCGCATCTTCAAACCACATCTCTTCGACCGTCTGGCCGCGACGTTGCCCAATGCAACGATCGCGACGATTGAAGACTCGTGGTCGTTCATCCCCGAGGATCAACCCGAGGAGCTGATGCGCCGGATCGTCGAGTTCGCCTCATGAGGACGATCCTGGTTGTCAGGAGCGCGCTGATCCTTGCCTGGCTGGCGATTATGGCCCTGACTGTGCGTGCGATCAGCACGCAAGGGCTGTCGGCCGGCAGCGTGTTCATCACCGACTTCTCCCATCCGTGGCGGGCGCAGATCAACGGTGACTTCGGCCTGCACCTGTTGCTGATCATGGCCTGGATCGCCTACCGGGAACGGGGTGTACGGCGGCTGCTCGCGCTGCCCGTCGTGCTCGGCAGCGTCTACACCCTGCCCTACCTCTTCGCCGCCACGTTCAAAGTCAAACCCGACGCGTGATCGAGGCCAGGATCAGGGCCTTGGCCTCGGCGGCGATCTCGGTGGTGGGGTAGCGGGCCGCGTGGTTCTGCCACTCGCGGAGTAGGCCGGTGATGGCGCCAACGATCATGATCGCGGTCAGCCGGAAGTCCCGGCGCGGTGCGAACCCGGCCTCGGCGGCCCGGTCGGCCTCGCCCTCGATCAGCTCGCTCCACCGGCCGACCCACTCCACATGCAGCGCCTCGACCGCTGGACTGACACCGATTGCCTCAACGTAGTTCAACCGAGCGAGCCGTGGATCCGACGTGACCGCGGCCAGGTAAACGTCGATCAGTACGTCGATCCGCCCAGCCGGATCGCTGGTCTCCAGAGTGGTCAGAGTCTGGCTGACGTGGTCAAAGGCGAGCTGATTCGTCCGGACGTACAGCTCGAGCAGCAAGGCTTCCTTGGTGTCGAACTCCTGGTAGAAGCCGCGGTTCGACATCCCCGCCGCGGCGCACAGTTCGGTGATCTTCGTCTGCTGATAACCGGTCGAGGTGAACAGTTCGACCCCCGCCGCCAACAGCCGCGCACGGCGGTCCTCCCGGCGCCGGGCCAACGGCACACCGCCATAGCTGCGCCCTGCAGACAACAGAACCTCCAGGGATCGAGGGATTGTCACAGCCTATCCCGGCCCCTATATTCGGGTAATCCTCGTTACCACTATCCGCCCCACGGAGGTAACCATCGTGCTCCGAAGACTCGTCACCGGGCTCACCGTCACCGCCCTGACCTGCGCGTTCGTCGCGCCGGCCGCGGCTGACACCCGCCCGCCGACACCCCAGAACGACCCCTTCTACACCGCGCCGTCGCCCCTGCCCGCCGGAAAGGCCGGCGATGTCCTCAAGACCCGGAACGTCGACCTGTACGTCGACATCCTCCGCCTCTTCCCCGTCCCGACCCGCGCAGATCAGGTCCTCTACCGCTCGACCTCCGCCACCGGTACGCCGAATGCCGTCTCCGGCACGGTGATCACGCCGCTCACCGCCTGGCCGGGCCCGGGGAAACGCCCAGTCGTGGCCTACGCGATGGGTACGCAAGGACTCGGTGACCAGTGCGCCCCGTCGTACCAGATCCGGACCGGTACCGAGGTCGAGGTCGCCTTCATCGCGCAGGCGATCACCAAGGGCTGGGTGGTCGCGCTGACCGACTACGAAGGGCTCGGTACGCCTGGAACGCACACCTACGCGACTGCCAAGTCGGAGGGCCTTGCGCTCCTCGATGTCGCCCGCGCGGCGACTCGTCTTCCGGCCGCCGGGTTGGATCCGACCGCGCCGATCGGCGTCTTCGGCTACTCCCAAGGCGGTCAGGCAGCGGCCGCGGCGGCCGAGCAGGCGGCGTCGTACGCGCCGGATCTCAAAGTTGTGGGTACGGCGACCGGAGGGGTGCCCGCCGACCTCGCACTGGTTGCCGCAAGCAACGATGGCGGCATCGGATTCGGCCTGGTGGCCGCTGCCGCAGCGGGCTTGGCGACGGCGTACCCGGAGGTGCCGCTCGACGAGGTGCTGACAGCGCAGGGCAAGGAGCTGTTCGCGAAGATCAAGCAGGCTTGTGTCGCCGAGATCGCGTTGCTGGCGCCGGGCCGCAGGCTCAACGACTTCACCACGGTTCCCAATGTGATCAAGGATCCGCGCTGGCAGAAGCGGCTCACCGAGAACCTGCTCGGCAACGTCAAGCCGTCCGCTCCGGTGTACCTCTACCACGGCACACTCGACGAGCTCATCCCGTACCAGGGAGCCCAGCAGTTGAAGGACCGCTACTGCGCAGCCGGGACGACTCTCGAGTGGCATGTGATCCCCGGCGGCGGGCATGTCGTGACGGTCTCCCTCTGGGGCACGAATGCGCTCAACTGGTTGGGCGACCGCTTCCAGAACCGGCCCGCGAGAACATCCTGCTGATGCACGACACGATCCTCGATCTGGTACGCCGGAACGCGGCCGAGCACGGTGACGTGCCGGCGATCGTCGACGGCGACCGGCGGCTGACCTGGGCCGAGCACGAACGCGAGGCCCAGGCGATCGCCCTCGTCCTGCTGGATCTGGGGATCGAACCCGGTGACGTGGTCGGCCTGCAACTGGTGAACCGGGCCGAACACGTCCTCGCCGACGTCGGCGCAATGCTCGCCGGCGCGACCCCGTCGTCGTACTACAACACGCTTGCCGCCGAGCAGCTCGCCTACGTCGCGGCCGACTCGGCGTGCAAGGTGTGCATCGTCGACATGGAGTTTCTCCCTACCTGGTTGGCGATTCGGGACGGATTGCCCGAGCTCCGGACGCTCGTCGTGATCGGCCCCGGCCCGGCACCGGCCGGTGTTCTGTCATTCGAGGTACTCACCGCAGCCGCCCGAGCGTCGCTCCCGGAGCGCATTGCCGAGGTTCACGAGGCCGCGGCCAAGGTGCAGCCAGACGATCCGGCGACGATCATCTACACCTCCGGTACGACGGGTCCACCGAAGGGCACGCTCGTCACCCACGCCGGAATCTGCACGGTGTTGTCCGGCATCCTCACCCGCGTGGTCGAGGATCTCGGCGAGCTCCCCGAGCCAGGCCGAACCCAGGTCTCCTACCTACCGCTCGCCCACCTGGCCGAGCGGATGATCACCCACTACCTCGGTACGGCGCTCGTCTCGACGGTCACGTATGTCCGCGACCTGGACGCGCTCGCCGACACCCTGCCCGACATCCAGCCGCACGTGTTCCTAGCAGTACCGCGCGTCTGGGAGAAGCTGCTAGGTGCCGTCACCGAACGAACCGTCACCGAACAATCCCCAGTACGACGTGCGCTGCTCCGACGCGCAATTGTCGTCGCAAGGCAAGTCGGCCGAGCCCGGTTCGGCGCAGGAGCCGACACGGGAGCCGGCGCGGGCATGGGCGCCGGTCCGGGCGCGGGCACGGGCGCCGGACTGGCCCTGCGGTTGCAGCACGCGATTTTCGAGCGACTTGTCTTCCGGCGCATCCGCCTCGCGCTCGGGTTGAACCAGATGATGGTCGCGGTCAGCGGCGCAGCGCCGATCGCGCAGGAGGTGCTGATCTTCTTCCGTGGGATCGGCGTGACGATCGTCGAGGCGTACGGGATGACCGAAACCTCCGCTGTCCTCACGCTCAACTCTCTCAGCGAACCACGACTCGGCACGGTTGGCCGCGCATTGCCCGGGGTCGAACTACGCCTGGCCGACGACGGCGAACTGCTCGCCCGAGGTCGGATCATCTCGCCGGGCTACCTGAACCGACCGGACGCGACCGCCGACACGTTCGTCGACGGCTGGCTGCACACCGGCGATCTCGGCCGGATCGATGCCGATGGCTACCTTTCGATCGTCGGTCGCAAGAAGGAACTCATCATCAACGCGGCCGGCAAGAACATCTCCGCGGCCAACGTCGAACAGGCCCTCTCCTCGGCCTCCGACCTGATCGGTTCCGTCTACGTCCACGGCGACAACCGGCCTTATCTGGTTGCCCTGATCACTCTCGACTCCGGCTGGCGGCAGTGGTGCACGGCACGCAACATCGAGGTGACCGGTCCGACCGACGCCGCCACGCATCCCGCCGTACGGGCCGAGATCGAGCGAGCGGTCCGCAGCGGGAACGAGCGGTTGTCGCGGGTCGAACAGGTGAAACGCTGGACTCTGCTTGATGCCCTTTGGGGCACGGATTCCGGCGAGCTGACGCCTACGCTGAAGCTCAAGCGATCCGTGGTGCGGGAAAAGTACGCCCACTCCCTGGACACTCTGTACGCCTCGAATTACGCCTCGAAGGAGACGCAGTGAAACGTCTGCTCGCGATTGTCGTCACAGCCGCTGCTCTGGTCGTCAACCTGACGCCCGTCGCCCAGGCGGCCGGTTGCCCGTCGGTCAACAAGAACTGGGCCGGCCCCGGTCCGTTCGCCGTGACGTCGGCATCCAACGGGCAGGGCACGACGATCATCCGGCCGGCTCAGCTCGGGACGCTCGGATGCGCCAAGCACCCCGTGATCCTGTGGAGCAACGGCGCGGCCGCGACAGTTTCGACGTACCAGCCGTTGTTGGAGCACTTCGCCTCACACGGGTTCATCGTGGCCGCGGGCGAGGGGCGGTCGAGCTCTGCGGCGCCGCTGCTGGCTGGGCTCGACTACCTCACGACCCAGAACGGTACGGCGGGCAGCGTGTTCGCGGGCAAGGTCGATCTGGCGCATGTCGGGGCGACCGGTCACTCGCTAGGTGGTGGCGCAGCCGTCGGCGCGGGGGCGGATCCGCGGGTGGACACGGTGGCGCCGCTCGAAGGTGGTCCGTTCAACGACCCGGCGAAGCTGCACGGTCCGGCCCTGTACTTCGCGGGTTCTGCAGACATCGTCGTGTGGCCGTCGGTGGTGCACGACCGGTACGCGCAGAGCAGTCACGTGCCCGCGATCTACGCCGAACTGAAGGGTGCCGACCACTTCGTGGTGAGCCCCGACGGTGGGCAGTTCCGTGGTGCGATCACCGCCTGGTTCCGGTACTGGCTACTGGGTGACGAGCAGGCCCGAGGCGAGTTCTTCGGCCCGTCGTGCACGAACTGCACTTCGGCGATCTGGTCCAAGTTCGAGCGCAACGCCAAGGCGACCGCTCTCTAACTACCAGACGAAGTCGTCTGCCGGCTGCGCCAGCGTCCGCAGTTTCTCCTCATCTTCACTCCCCGGATCGGCAGTGAAGATGGCGAGGAACTGGGAGCGGTCGGAGTCCAGCACATAGTCGCTGTTCAGCTCGAGCCATCCAGCGGTCGGATGGTTCAGGTGCAGGCGCGGCCAGTCCTGCTCGAACACCGGATGCTCGGCCCAGACTTCGGCGAACTCGGGGCTCTGGCTGAGCAAGGTCTCGACCAGGACGGCAGCCTGCGGGTCCGACCCGGCGTGCGTGGCGAGCACCTCCGCGACGATCGCTCGCGAGATTCGGTCGTGATCCTGTTCGGCGTAGAGCGAACGCTCAGAAGCGATCAGGAACCAGCGGTACGCCCAGTATCGTTCGATCCCCTCGAAGATCGAATGATCACCAAAGACCGCGATCGAAAGCTCGTTCTGCCGCAGGGTCTCGCCGAGGTGGCTGCAGATCTGAGCGGGTGTGTTCTCCAGTTGATGCATGACCCGGAGCAGGTGCTGAGCCGGCCGGTCATGCAGGTGCCGCGGCGGATTGGGATAGCCGGCCAACCGGAAGAGATGGTTGCGCTCATCAGAGGTCAGCCGCAGACCGTCGGCGAGCGCGTTCAGGATCGGCTCTGACGGTCGCGGACCGCGCTGCTGCTCGATCCGGCTGTAGTAGTCGGCCGAGACTCCGGCCAGTTCCGCGATCTCCTCGCGGCGCAGGCCGTCCGACCGGCGGCGCGGGGCCCGCGGCAGGCCCACATCCTCCGGCTGCAGCTGCGCGCGCCGGCTGCGGAGGAAGTCGGCGAGCATCGCCCGATTCAGTCCTGTGCCCTGGATCACAGGACAAAGTATCCCTGGTTGCCTCTGAGCGGTCTTGGTTCGGTAGGGACCATGAAACGAATCCTGACCCTGGTGGCGGCAGCGATCGTCCCACTCGCCGCGCTGGTCCCGCTCTCGAGCAGCGAGGCCGCTGAGCCGAGCGCCTGCACCAACTTCTCCGTCAAGGCGCCGCAGGGTGCCCACGTCGACTCCGTCACGGCGGTCGACCAGCCCGGTGGCACGGTCACCTTCCCGCCCACCCCGCCGTTCCCGAACGACCCGGTCGCCGACGTACCGGCGTACTGCGAGGTCACCGTCCAGCTCAGCCATCCGGGCGCCGGGGACCACGTGAAGACCGTGGTCTGGCTGCCCAAGACCGGCTGGAACGGTCGCTTCCAGGCCCTCGGCGGCAGCGGCTACTGGGCCGGTGAGTTCGGCGCGCCGTGGGCGAACGCGGTCAAGGCCGGGTACGCCGTCGCCTCGACCGACGCGGGTGTCGGCCCGTCGCCGTTCACCGCGGACAACTGGGCGCTCAAGGACGGCCAGGTCAACCAGGGCTTGCTGAAGAACTTCGCCTCCCGATCGCTGCACGACCTGGCCGAGGTCGGCAAGGCGGTCACCAACCAGTACTACGGTCGCGCGGCGTCGTACTCATACTGGAACGGCTGCTCGACCGGTGGTCGTCAGGGGTATGTCGAGGCGCAGCAGCACCCGGACGACTTCGACGGCATCCTCGCCGCCTCACCCGCGATCAACTGGGACCGCTGGACGGTCGCCGCGATCTGGCCGGCCGTGGTGATGAACAACGAGCACACCTACCCGACGAAGTGTGAGTTCGACGAGTTCACCAAGGCCGCGATCCAGGCCTGCGGTATCGACGCGCCGCAGAAGTGCCACTGGGCGCCGGAGCGGTTGATCGGCAAGACGATCCTGTGTGAGGGCAAGCCGGTGACGATCACCGCCGCGGATGCGCGCGTGGTCCGCAAGATCTGGGACGGCGGTCCTTGGTACGGGCTCACCCGCGGGACGCCGTTCGACGGGCTCGCGGTCAGTGACGGGCAGCATGCGACACCGTTCGTCGTACCGGACAGCTGGGTGCGGAACTTCCTGAAGCTCGACCCGAGCTTCGACACCGGCAAGCTCACGTATGCCCAGTACTACAAGCTGTTCCGGCAATCCCAGGCGCAGTACAACAAGGTGATCGGCAGCGACAACCCCGACCTGTCCGCGTTCAAGCGCTCCGGCGGCAAGCTGCTCTCCTGGCACGGACTCGCGGACACCCTCATTCCGGCTCAGGGCACGGTCGACTACCGCAAGCGCGTCGAGCGCGAGCTGGGCCGCGTCGACAGCTTCTACCGCCTGTTCCTCGTACCCGGTGCCGGCCACTGCGTCGGTGCCAACACCCCGACCGATCCGCTGGGCGCACTGGTGAAGTGGGTCGAGCAGGGCAAAGCTCCCAAGACCCTCTCTGATCTCAACAAGCAGTGAGAGAAGTCGTTTACCTGCTCGCAACAACTGAAGAGCGTGACTGAAACCGTTGGGTCCTGAACTGGAACAGACCCGCCGGAACGGCGGGGCGCCCCTAGGGTTCCGCTGCCATCCGGTGGGTCTGGTCCGAGAGGGGAGACGGAGCCTTGGCTCCGTTCCACGGCGGGACAAAAGCCCGGGAGGCCGCAGAGGCCCCGGGCTGCCGTAGCATTCCGGGCCAACCGAGGGAGGCCGGAATGTCAGCTGCTCCTGACGCATCCACCATCGATCCCGGCGCGACGGACCTCAGCAGGTTCGGTTACGCGCAACAACTTTCTCGTCGAGTCGGCAGCTATGCGTCATTCGCTGCCGGCTTCTCTTTTGTCTCGATCCTGACCACTGTTTTCCAGTTGTTCGGGCTCGGCTTCAGCTTCGGCGGTACGGCGTTCTTCTGGACCTGGCCCGCGGTGTTGGCCGGCCAGTTGATGGTCGCGCTGTGCTTCGCCGAACTGGCCGCGCGCTACCCGCTCTCCGGCGCGATCTACCAGTGGGCGCGGCGTCTCGGCGGTGCGGTTGTCGGCTGGTTCGCGGGCTGGACGATGGTCATCGCGCAGATCATCACCCTCGCGGCCGCGGCGATCGCGCTGCAGGTCGTGCTGCCCGCGGTCTGGTCCGGGTTCCAGCTGATCGGAACCGACCCCGCGCTGTCGACGAAGGACGGCGCCGCGAACGCCGTCGTACTGGGCTGCATCCTGCTCGCCGTGACCACGATCCTGAACGCGACCAGCGTGCGGATCGTGGCCGTGGTGAACTCGATCGGCGTGACCTGCGAACTCGTCGGTGTCGTGCTGATCGTCATCCTCCTCACCAGCAAGGCCGAGCGCGGACCGTCCGTCGTCCTGCACACCACCAACCTCGACAACAGCACCGGGTACGTCGTTCCGTTGCTCATCTCGGCGTTGATGGCGGCGTACGTGCTGGTCGGTTTCGACAGCGCCGGCGAGCTGGCCGAGGAGACGCACAAGCCGCGCGCGACCACCCCGCGGACGATCCTCCGGGCTGTCATCGCGTCCGGTATCGGTGGCGCGTTCTTGATCATCGCCGCGCTGATGGCCGCGCCGTCCGTGACCGACGGCGATCTGGCGACACAGGGGCTGCCTTATGTGCTGACGAGTCGGCTCGGTACGACGACGGGCAAGCTGCTGCTGCTCGACGTCGCGCTCGCGGTTTGCGTGTGTACGTTGGCGATCCAGACCGCGGCCGCGCGGATGATCTTCTCGATGGCCCGCGACAACGTCCTGCCCGCCTCGCCGTGGCTGCGCCGCGTCTCGCCACGAACCGGTACGCCGGTCGCCGCGACCGTCGTACCGGGAGTTCTGGCCGCTGTCTGCCTGGTCGTGAACGTGGGCAACGCGGGTCTGTTCCTAGGCCTCGCCAGCGTCTGCATCATGCTGCTCTACATCGCGTACCTGATGGTCACCACACCCCTGCTGGTACGACGCCTCACCGGCAACGGCCTGTCCGGCGGAACCGACGAGAACGGCCGCCCGCTGTTCTCGCTCGGCCGCTTCGGAGTAGTCGTCAACATAGTTGCCGTCGGCTACGGACTGGCCATGACAATCAACCTCGGTTGGCCGCGCGCTGATGTGTATGACCCGGCAGGTGAGGGCTGGTACCTGCACTACCTTCCATTGATCACGTTGGCGATCGTCGGGATCGGCGGTCTGATCGCCTACCGTGCCCAGCGCACGGCCTACCTTGCGGAGGTACGCGCATGAAGCACGAGATCCCCGGCGACGCGGCACTTTCAATCCCGGTCCGGACCGGCCGCGCGCTCACCCTGACCGCACTGGCCGACAACGCCAACGCCTCGGTCCTGATCATCGGCCCCGACCGCCTAGATCGTCTGAATATCCCCGACACCCTCAAGTCCCAGATGACAGCCCGCATCCACGCTGGGTTGGTCTTGATGTCCGACCGCGGCCTAGCCCTCGCCACAGTCACCGCCTCCACCCTCGACTGGCACGACTGCCTGACGGGCTTCATCTCCAGCCACCTTCTACTGCTGGAACTGAGGAAACACGGCTTAGGCGAAGCCGACCTCCACGGCCCCATCAACTTCTTCACGAAAATTGGAATCGATACGCAAGCTGGGCTCGCGTTCGTTCCTGGTCACGCGACTGTTGGCGACAGTGTGACGATTCGGGCTGAGCAGGACTTGCTGGTGTTCATCTCCACGGCACCGCACCCATTTGCCACCAGCCCGGCTGGAGCGGTCGGCGTACAGGTTGGTCCTGCGGAGGCTGATGATCCGGATGGGTTGCGGCCGGAAGCGTTGCGCGCGTTGGAGTTGGTTCGATGAGTGCGCTGGATCAGGTTGTGCAACCAGGTGAGGGCGCGCTGCTGACTGTCCCCGCGGGTGGGCGGTTGCGGATCGTCGATCTGCACGGCAACCAAGCCGTCGACACGTTGTTCTACGACGCGCACGACATCAACAACCGCTACTCGGCATTCGACACGATCCGGGCTCAGCGAGCCGTCTACCTGACCACCGGATCGCGGCTGATCTCGACGCGTGGTGACGAGCTCGGGGTCATCTCCGACGACACCTGCGGTCGGCATGACACGGTCGGGGGTGCGTGCTCCCAGGAGAGCAACGTCATCCGGTACGGCCACCACACCCGGCACCAGCACGCCTGCCGGCAAACGTTCCTCACCCTCGGCGCCCACGCTGGCATCGGCCAGCGGCAGCTCACGCACAACGTCAACTTCTTCATGAACGTCCCCGTCACCCCAGCAGGCGATCTGAAGTTCGACGACGGTCTGTCGGCGCCCGGCCGGTACGTCGAGGTGACGGCGAGCCGTGATCTGTTGGTACTGATCAGCAACTGCCCGCAGATCAACAACCCCTGCAACGGCTGGAACCCGACCCCGGTACAGCTCCTGGGCTGGTGGTGACGGATGGCGGCAGTCACCGTGATCAGCCCTGGGCTGCAAACAACCGTGCAGGACCTGGCCGGCCGCCCCGGCCTGTGGGATGTCGGCGTACCGCCGTCCGGCGCGGCCGACGAACTCACCTTCGCACTGGTGAACGCGGCAGTCGGCAATCCGTCCACCGCAGCCGGGCTGGAGTTCGTCCAGACCGGACCAGTCCTAACCTTCGACGAGGAGAGGCTGATCTGCGTCGGAGGTGCGGCCAAGCAGGCGACGATCGACGGATGGCGGGTGCGGCCTGGTCTGGTGGTCATGCTGCCGGCCGGCGCCGTACTGGACCTCGGTCCGCTCGACGGGATGCGCGGCTATCTCGCGATCGAAGGCGGGATCGACGTACCGCCTGTGCTGGGTAGCCGATCCACCTTCGTGCTCGGCGGTTTCGGCGGTCAGCACGGACGCCCGCTCGCTGCGGCTGACCAGCTACCGCTGGGCCGGCGCGAGAATCTGCTCAGCCCGATCAACGTCGAGTTGCCGGTCATTACCGACAGCTGGCAGCTGCGGGTCATCCCTGGCCCGCACGGCGCGCCCGAACACCTGACCACGACAGGTGTTGACGCGTTCTTCGAGACCGAGTGGACCGTCGACCACCGTTCCGATCGGACCGGTGTCCGGCTGGAAGGGCCGCTGCCGGGATGGGCCCGGAGCGACGGTGGCGAGGCCGGCCTGCATCCGTCGAACGTGCACGACTCGGCGTACCCGGTCGGCGGGATCATGCTGGCCGGCGACACCCCGGTGATCGTCGGCAAGGACGGTCCGTCGCTCGGCGGGTTCGTCGTACCGGCTGTCGTGATCGAGGCCGACCGCTGGATGCTCGGCCAACTGCAAGCCGGGGACAACGTCCGATTGGTTCCGGTGACCATCGAGGTCGCGACCGCGGCGATCGAGGCCCGCCGAAGCTGGCTGGCCGACCTGCGGCAGGAGCCGTTGCCTGCTGCAACAAACCCCGGTACGGCGGCCCGGCCCGGCGTACTGCGTGAGGCGGACGGCCAACCGCCGTACACGATCCGTTGTGCCGGTGAACGGCATCTGCTCGTCGAAGCCGGATCCGCGGAACTCGACCTCACCGTCCGGGTGTGGATCCATCTGCTCGCCCAGGCATTGCGCGAACACCGGCCCGCCGGGGTGACCGAGATCGTCGAGGGTGTGCGGTCGCTGTTGATCGCCATCGACACCACCCGGCTCGGACCGATCCAGCTGGCCGACCACCTGGCGGAACTGGCGTCAGACCTGGCAGATCCGGAGACCGTCGTACTGCCGGCTCGTGAGGTGACGCTGCCGATCGCGTTCGACCATCCGGAAGCGCACGAGGCGATGCGCCGGTATGCGACCTCGGTCCGGCCGGATGCGCCGTGGTGTCCGGACAACGTCGAGTTCATCCGGCGGGTCAACGATCTGGACGAGCGCGATGAGGTGTTCGAGATCGTCCAGCAGGCGACGTACCTGGTGGTCGGGCTGGGGGATGTCTACCTCGGTGCGCCGGTCGCGGTTCCGATCGATCCACGGCATCGGCTGGTGACGACGAAGTACAACCCGGCCCGGACCTGGACACCGCAGAACGCGGTCGGGATCGGCGGGATCTACCTGTGTGTGTACGGCATGGAGGGGCCTGGTGGGTATCAACTCGTCGGGCGGACCGTGCCGGTGTGGAGACTCGGTGACGAGCGGCCGTGGTTGCTGCGGCAGTTCGATCTGCTCCGCTTCACGCCGGTGAGTGTTGAGCAGTTGGCGCACGAGCGGGCTGAGATCGCGGCCGGTCGGGCGGACCTCGCCGTGTTCCCGGCCACGTTCTCGATCGCCGACGTACGGCGGATCGAGCGCGAAGCACCGGTGGACATCGCAACTCTGAGGGCACGGCGCCGGGCGGCGTTCGATGCGGAACGGGCAAGGTGGGGAGCATGAGCAACGCGGAATGGATCACCCGGGTGGACCCGGTCGAACCGCAGCCGGGACCGTTGCGTGGACTCACGATGGCGCTCAAGGACAACATCGACCTGGCCGGTGTCCCGACCACCGCCGGTGATCCGCGGACGACCGAACCGGCCGCGTCGAACGCTTTCGTGGTCGACCGCTTGATCGCGGCCGGCGCCGTACCGCTGGGGAAGACGAACCTGGATCAGTACGCGACCGGCCTGGTCGGCACCCGATCGCCGTACGGTGCCTGTCACTCGGTCTTCTCGGCCGACCACATCTCGGGTGGATCGAGCTCGGGGAGCGCGGTGGCGGTCGCGAGCGGGCAGGTCGACTTCGCCCTCGGTACGGATACGGCCGGGAGTGGTCGAGTGCCGGCCGCCTTCAACCGCCTCGTCGGGATCAAGCCGTCCCGCGGTCTGGTGTCGGCGCGTGGCGTCGTACCGGCCTGTCGATCGCTCGACTGCGTGACCGTGATGGCGCGGTCGGTCGAGACTGCGCGCCGCGCGTTCGAGGTGATGGTCGGCTTCGATCCGGACGACGCGTGGTCGCGGCGATTCGAGTCGCTGCCGCACAGTCGTCCAGGCCGTGTCGGTCCTCCGGTGATCGGCGTACCGGATGTCGATCTGGATCTCGATCCGCTGCACGAGAAGGCCTGGCAGCAGATGCTCGCCGAGGCGCATCGGCTCGGGCAAGTCGTCGCGGTTGACATCCAGCCGTTGCTCGAGGCCGCAGACCTCCTGTACTCCGGCCCGTGGCTGGCCGAACGCTGGCTGGCCTTCGGTGACAAGCTCGACGACGTTCCCGAGGTCGATCCGACCGTACGAGCGATCGTCCGCGGCGGCTCGGAGTTGACCGCAGCAGCCGCCTTTGCCGGGTTCGACCGGCTCGCCTCCCTGGCCCGGGCGAGCGAGCAGATGTGGACGTCGCTGGACGCATTGTTGTTGCCGGTGACACCTAATCACCCGACCCTCGCGGAGGTCGCCGCCGATCCGATCGGTACGAACAGCCGGCTCGGCCGCTTCACGAACATGGTCAACCTGCTCGACCTCTGCGCTGTCGCCTTCCCCGGACCGGACCGCGCCGACGGCCTGCCCTTCGGCGTCCAACTGATCGCCCCTGCCGGTCACGATCACGTCCTCATCGACCTCGCGGCCCAGTGGACCGACGAGGTCCTGCTGGCAGTCGCCGGCGCCCACCTCACCGGCCAGCCCCTCAACCCCGAGCTGGTACGACGCGGTGCCCGACTCGTCGAGCCGGCCCGCACCGCATCGACGTACCGCATGTATCTCGTCCCCGGCCCCCGCCCGGCGCTAACCCCAGCCGCTTCAGGATCCGAGATCGAAGTGGAGATCTGGGCAATCCCAGCCGCCCAGCTAGGCGGTTTCGCCACCACAATCCAGCCCCCACTCGCGATCGGCCCGCTCGACCTCTCCGACGGCCGCCGCATCCTCGGCTTCGTCAGCACCGCCGACGCAGTCAACCCAGCCAACGACATCACCTCGCACGGCGGCTGGCGTTCCTACCTAGCATCCTCCAACCGACAGGACGTATAACCCCACCGCACCACCCCGCCCACCACGCCCAACCGCGGCAACCCCGTGGTCCCCCGATATACGTCCTGTCCCTCGGCAGATTCCCGGCACCACTCACCACCAACCAGTACGGCGGAGCGCGGCCCAACCCACCTTGAGCACCCACCAACCACGGATCGCTCGCGCAGATGGTCGAACCGTGCTCAAGGCGCGTGCTGGGTCGGCAGTGTGGTTGGGGTGTGCGCCGCTGACCCAGCCCACGACATCACGTCGCATGGGGGCTGGCGCGGCTACTTGGCATCCTCCGACCGACAGGACGTATAACCCCACCGAACCACCCCGGCCACCACGCCCAACCGCGGCAGCCCCGCGGGCCCCGACATACGTCCTGTCCCTCGGCAGATTCCCCAACCGCCCAACGCCCCCCGGCACCACTCAACTCGCCACTCCCCACCAACCACCACGCCGAAGCCCACCCGGGACCACCGCCAACCCCACGCCCACCCCCGCGCCCCCACCCCCGCGCCCCC
>NZ_BAAANF010000021.1:0-37046 GCF_039529655.1 Kribbella yunnanensis
CCCAGTCGTTCGACCTCCACGTCAACGCGACAGTCGCCGTACCGGTCGTGGGCAAGCAGCTGGAGCGCGTCGTGATGGAAGCGATCCAGTTCAGGCTGCAGAGGAAGTTCGAGCTCGCATGGTCGTGGCTGTCAGGATCACTCTGACGCGGCAGGGCTAGGTCGGAAGTCAAGGCTGCGCTGCCAGCTGTCGATGATGAGGTCGGGTTGTATCCCATGATGCTCATGACCTGCGACTGATCGCGGAAGCACCCTCGGTCCAAGTGCGCCCTGCAGCCTAGTCGCCATCGTCATCACGGATGACGACCACATCTCTCTCCTTGGAAGCAAGGAGCACAACCCAAGGCTCACTTGCTGACGGCATCGATCTCCTCTGATCCCGTGCGAGTAGCGACGCTGGTTGTAGACTTCCACGACTATGGAGACGACTGTGCCGTGGTGGCTGGATAGTGCTTTGGTCGCGCTCGCAGGCTTGGTGGTTTCAGGTGTCGTGACGGTGGTGAGCAAGCGCACCGAGAGGCGCCGGCTGAGCCGCGACGACGTGATGAAGGTGCATCGTGAGGTGATCGATGCCGCCGATCGGCTGCAGGAGCTGCCTGTATGGCCGGTTGAGAAAGGCTCGCCCGATCCGCTGGTCGAGGAGTTGCGCCGCGCGGTGAAGTGGGCAGGGATCTTCGGTGCGCCGAAGGAGAACGAGGCACTCGGACAGGTGTACAAGACTGGCCGAGCGCTGGGGAAGGTGATCTCGGAGATCCGGCTGTCGTCGTCTCCGGGGCGGCGGGACGAGGTGGATCTGCGCGTTCGCCCGTCGCTCGTTGCGGCGAGGCACACCTTCGACAAGGCCGTTGAGCTGTTCGTGGCGCGGTTCCGGGAAAGAGTCGAGATCCTCGGTCCGTATCGGGCGCCGATCGCGACCGATGAGCCGGAGAACGAGTGACGGCGGCTGCTGCCCAGGCACCGTGGAGCGGAGGCCACGCTGCACGGTGGGTACTTCGGTGAGCAACCTTAGAGGCGCGGGAATGCCGAAGAGTGGGCAGGGCATTCGGTGCTCAACTCGCCAGCGTGTCTCGCCTTCGAGGCTCCGAATCTCTAAGTATCGTTGGCCCGTTGGCCCGTTGGCCCGTTGGCCCGTTGGCCCGTTGGCCCGTTGGCCCGTTGGCCCGTTGGCCCGTTGGCCCGTTGGCCCGTTGGCCCGTTGGCCCGTTGGCCCGTTGGCGGGGTGCGTTGTGAGTGGGCGATGGGGGACTGTCGGGGCTGCGCGGCAGGTGCTGGTGGTGGCGCGCACGGTGACGTCGCTGAATCGTGCGCTCGACGTGCTGGCCGTGTTCGCGGACGACCTGCGTGTGCAGGTGAGCTTCGTCGTCAGTCGCGGATCCCGCTTCGGCGCTGAGGTTCCGCGCGTTCTCGAGGAGTTGGGTGCTCGTGTCATCGACTGGCAGCAGGCGGTCGATGAGAGATTCGACCTCGTGATCTCGGCGTCCGACCACGCCGACCTACACGAACTGCGGGGACCGCTGGCGCTGTTCTCGCACGGCGCAGGCTTCATGAAGTACTCGCCTCACAATGACCCGACCGCCGATGAGCGTGCCGGTCTCACCGGCGCGGCGCTCTGGCACGAAGGGCATGGCGTCCCGCACCTGCTCGGACTCTCACACGAGAATCAGCGTGAGCTGCTCGGCGAGCTCGCTGACCGGGCGCACGTCATCGGCGATCCGACACTTGACTCGATGATGCTCCTTGCGGAGCGGCGGGACATCCTGCGCGGGCAACTCGGTCTCTCTCCCACTCAGCGGTTGGTCACGCTGACCTCAACGTGGGGGCCGAGGTCACTGCTGGCCCGCCGGCCGACGCTGCCGGCGCAGCTCCTGGCCGAGCTGCCTTGGGACGAGTATCGCGTCGCAGCCGTGCTGCATCCGAACATTTGGGCAGCCCACGGACCTTGGCAAATCCGGCATTGGCTCAGAACAGCCCTGAGCAGCGGTTTGATCCTCCTACCACCGGCCGGACCTTGGCAGATCGGTCTCGCCGCAGCAGATTGCGTCATCGGCGACCACGGCTCGCTGTCCGCCTACGCTGCAGGACTGAGTCGGCCGCTCATGCTGGCTGCATTCGGCGAGGAGGAGGTGCCGCGGGACACCGCGATGTGGCGGCTTAGCCGGCGGGTGCCTCAGCTCAACCCGAGGCTCGCTTTAGCCGCGCAGGTTCGCCACGCGATCGATCACGTTGAGCTCGACGTACTTCGCGAAGCGGCGGACGACGTGTTCTCGGAGCAGGGAAGGTCGTTGGGGCTCCTGCAGAGGCACCTGTATGACGTCCTTGGCCTCGAGCCGCAGTATCGGCCAACGCCACGCGACGTCCCCGAGTGGCAGACGGCTCCCGAGCCGTCTGCGTTCCACGCCGTAGTGGCCGAGGTCAACGGATCGGACGGCCGCGCAGTTTCCGTGGAGCGGTTCCCCGCTGCACTCCTCCGACTCGCCCGGCCGGGCCTCGCCCATCACCTGGTCGCCCGCCGCGACGCCGACGAGGTAACACTCCAGAATGCCGCAGCGATCATCACGGCAGGAGCGGAACCAGGGGCAGCGGCCCAGACTCTGTCTCGCTATCCGGGTTGTCGGCTGGCCGTCGAAGGCACGGCAGAGGCTGTAGTTCTGACGGAACGTGATGGTACTCGGATTCGTGTCACCGGCCTGGAGGGTCCGCCACCAGCGGCCTGGACAGCGGCGTCGGTGTGGATCCATCTGCGCGCCCGTACACCCGGCGGTGCACGCGGGGCACTCGGTGACGTCCAGATCGCTGTCGGCCGGGCGCGGGGCCGGTCGCGAATCCTACTCGAGTGACGAACGCGCCAATTGTCGACTACCTGATCACCGGAGGTCAGCGAGTCGCTCTTCTACCACCACACGTTCTGGTGACCCCGCGTCGGGGAGGGCCTCCAACAGGCGCTGGAGGCAGGTTCGCTCGGTCGCCGGATCGCCCGCGTCTCGGGCGATCCGGGCGAGCAATGTCAGCGGCGGGATCGCCAGGTCTGTGCTGCCCAAGAGGCCAGCCTGGACGAGGGCGTCGTTGAGCGACTGAACCGCCTGCTCCTGACGCTGAACGCCGTACAGAACCTCGGCGCGGCTGTAAAGGATGCGTGATTGCGCCCGATGATCGTCGAACGACTCGATCACCACGGCCGCCCGGTCCAGTGCAGCCAGAGCCTCGTCGGGCTGTCCGAGGCGGCCGAGCACCCGGCCGCGGAACTGGGCCTGTAGCGCTACGCCGCGCTGGTCGCCTACCTGTTCGTGGCGGATCTCGGACAGTGTGAAGCTCGCCAGAGCCTCAGCGTGCTGGCCCTGGCGCAGGTACACGTGTCCCTGAAAGTCGGCCACGGACGCCCGAAGCGTCAGATTGTCGGTCTGATCAGCGAGAACCGCCGCGGCTTCGATGTCGGCAGTCGCGTTTCCGAACTCGCCCAGCTCCATCCATACCCGACTACGAAAGCAGCGCATCCGTGCTTCGGCGCTTCGGTCCTCGCAACGCTGCGCTGCCTCGACAGCGTGGCTCGCGCCCTCCAGCCACTCCTGGTGGAAGGTCCGGCTGGTATGGAAAGGCCAAGTTGCCTCGAACAACTGCCAGACCTCTTGATCCAGTCCCTGGGCGGCAGCCTCCCGAATGACCTGCAGGATGCTGCTGTGCCAGGCCGAGAACCAGTCCATCGCGTCCATGGGAGTTGCAAAGTCAGACATTGCGGCGGCGCCCTGGACGGTTGAGATGCGCAGCCGGTTCCGGTTGATGCCACGATCAGCCTCGGCCGACAAGGCAACCAATGCCCTGATCATCCGCGTCCGGCGCTCGTCCCGAAGGGACTGCGGGTCAGTGGCTTCTGCCCGGTCGGCGGCATACCGCGATGCGAGCTCCGGCATCACGTATCCGCCACTGACAGGTTGCAGGAGGTTCGCCCGGACCAGGCCCCGAAGCGCCGCCTCTGCTGCCTCTCGTACGTCGAACATCGCGACGATCGTCGCTGTAGGCCAGCGGGTGCCCGGCGCCGCACCGAGGGCATGAAAGAGGTCGGCCGTGTTGTCATCAAGAGAGCGGTAGACAGAACTGAACACGCCGGTCAGTTCATGCCAAGCCTCGCCGGCAGGCCGGAGCTCGGTCATTTCCGCAGCCAGCCGGTCCAGGGTGAGGTCGGACCGACTGCTGAGTCGTCCGGCTGATACATGCAGGCCGAGTGGCAGACCTGCGCAGATCTCGACGATGCGCGCTGCAGCCTCTGATTCAGCCACTACGCGGCCCTCACCGATCACTGCCGACAGAAGAGCCAGCCCGTGCTCGGTATTGAGACCTCCGAGCTTCCGGAGGTGGGCTCCGTCGGCAAGGAGTGCCTCGACCGGGAACTCTCCGGCGGCGATCACCAACGCGTGCGGGGAGTTGGGTGTCAGCTGGGTGACTTGGGCTGCCTCAGTGACGCCGTCGAGGAGGACGAGGATCCGGCGACGGGTGGTAGCGGACAAGAATCGGCTCCGCCGGCTGCGAAGATCGCTCGGGATGGAACCTTCGCTGAATCCAAGGTCCTGGAGGAAGGCGCCCAGCACGTCACTCGGGCTCACGGGGCCGCCCGCCGCGTCGCCGTAATCGAAGTGGATGGCGATCTCGAACAGGTTCCTGAGCTCGGCGGCACACTTGCGCAGCAGCGCTGACTTGCCCGATCCGGGGAGCCCATCGATGGCGACGACGACCGGCCCGGATCGCTCCGACTCAGCCAACTGCGTGACGTCGTGGACCAGGTCGGTCCTATCAATGAAGAGGGATGCCGGCGCCTCGACCGCCCACACGGCGACGTGGTCGCGGAAGCTGAGATCCTCCAGCACCCGTCCGGACTCGCCGAAGACTCGCTTGAGCTCATCGTCGTGCATACCGAATCCATGCCTCCCCGCCTGCGGCCGCGATCACTGAGCGTTCACTCTATGACACCGACCGGTGCCTCGGAGGCTCGGACTGCGCGTCCGCCGCCCTCGAGGGCGTACGATTGTTACCGTTCTTGACGTCGTTCTGGGGATGACAGCGTGGACCCACAGAGCACTGGTGCAGTGCAGCGGTTCGCGCAGCTTGCGTTGGAGCTGTACGACGCGGACGGGGTCATCGACACGGCCGAGACAGTTGCCGACTTCGCAGTCGAGGCGGTTGGCTGCAGTTACTCGGGTATCGCGCTGGCTGCTCGTGGTGCGCCTTTCGAGATCGGTGCTGTCACCGCGCCGGTCGTGGAGACCCTCTACAAAGTTCAGACGGACAGCGGCGAAGGGCCGGTCCTGGCGGCGCTTGCTGATCGGGCCGCCGTCGTGGATCCCGATGTCGTCGGAGAGCCCCAGTGGCCACGCTTCCGGAAGGAAGCGGCCGAGCTCGGTATCGGTAGCGATTTACACATCCCGATCACGCACCGGGAGCGGGCGATCGGTGTGCTGTCGTTGTACTACACAGAGCCTGACGCGTTCCGGGAGGACGACGAGGCCGCCGCATCTATCCTCGCGCGGCACGCTGGTGTTGCCGTCGCCACCGCCGTACAGGGCCAAACAATCGCCCAGGCCGTCGAGTCCCGCAGACTCATCGGCCAGGCATCAGGAATCCTGATGGAGCGGTTCGGCATCGATTCCGATCGGGCGTTCGCCATCCTGCAGCGCTGTTCCCAGAACACGAATACAAAGTTGCGCGCTGTGGCTCAGGATCTGATCGACACGCGCAATCTCCCCGGAGCCAACTCCAGCAGGCCGTGACCGGCAAGTTGAAGTCGCGCGCTTTCGGCGTGACCGGTCCAGGAATGCTTTCGTCGCCACGCGAAGTCTGCAAGGCCCCATAACTCCGTGATCGCCGCGCTCGTTGAAGTAGTTGCCGGAATCAAGAACGGTGGGGATGGCCAGGCACGGGACCGGCCATCCCCACTGGGCTCCAGCGGCTGCATGCCCGGCGGGTGGAAGGCAGGCCCGCCTGAAGCTCATGGGTGACGTGCTGTGCCTTCTCGGGTTGGTTACGGTTGAAGGTCCCAGAGGGCGCTGATCGGCATGGCGCGCAGTTTGGTGCCGAAGGGGAGGGTCTGCTGCCCGGTGTGCAGAACTACGCCGGCGATGAAGTCATCGCCTAGTCGATCCTGGAGATGCCGCAGGCCGCGGAAGTCGTCGGAGCGTGGAGTTGATGACGCCTTGACCTCGATGCCGACCACTTGCCCGCGGCGGTTCTCCAGTACAGCGTCGACCTCGACCTGATCGCGGGCGCTCACCCTCTGTTATGCACCTGCCTGCAAATCTGCCACTCCTCGACAGCAAATCTGCCGTCCCGCTAGCTGCACCTCTGCCGGTCCGGCTCATCGGGGTTACGGTGTTGTGAGGGTGGCTGGTTGTGGGGAGGCGTGCACTGCAGGAGGTGGGGCTTGACGGCGCCGCCTCAGCTGACAAGACTAGCGTTTGCTCGTTAAAGAGGAGGCGTGTCCATGAACGGCGTACACGACATGGGTGGTTCGCATCAGGTGGGCGCCATCGCCCCCGAGCCTGACGAGCCGGTCTTCCATGAACGCTGGGAAGGCGTGACCTTCGGGGTCCAGGTGGCCGGCGCGACGGCCGGATATTGGACTTCCGATGAGTACCGCTTCGCCATTGAACAGATGCCGCCCGCGGAGTATCTCTCCACGAGCTACTTCGAACATTGGCTCAGCGCAATGGAGAAGATCTTCATTGCCAAAGGGCTGTTCACGCAGGAGGAGTATCGGCGTGCGCTCGATGCGGCCCGCGCGGATCGGTCACCGGCCGCCGGTGAGGCCGAACCCGTCCCGCCCGAGCTGTTGGAAGCAGTTGGCAATGTCATCGCACAGGGTGGCTTGTGTAGTCGTGACGTGCCCCAAGCGCCGCGATTCCACGTGGGTGACGCGGTCCAGGCAAGACGAGACGCACCTTCCGGCCATACCCGCCTCGCGCGCTATGTGCGGGGAGCGACGGGGGAGATCGTCATGAGCCACGGTGCCTTCGTTTTCCCGGACACGCTCGCCGAAGGTCGTGGTGTCGAACGACCGCAGTACGTGTACGCCGTCCGCTTCGTCGGCACCGAGTTGTGGGGCCGCGACGCTGAGCCGGGTACGACGTTCACCATCGACCTCTGGGAGAGCTACCTGCAATCGGCGAGAGGCTCGACCTCATCGCCAACCATCACGAATCGCGGCTGACCAGAAGAGGGACTCATGGGTACCGACCACGGACATCATCCCGCCGAGCTGAGCGAGGCGGAGGCTCGCGCCAAGGCGCTGGAGTCACTTCTGCGGGAGAGGGGGCTTGTCGCCGGTGATCTGATCGACCGCGTCATCGAGCGATACACCACCGACATCGGCCCGCTCAATGGCGCTCGGGCGGTGGCACGCGCATGGGTCGACGACGATTATCGGGCTCGGCTCCTGGCTGACGCGACCGCCGCATTGCAGGAGCTGGAGATCGGCGGCATGCAGGGTGAGCACATGGTGGCGGTCCCGAACACCGACACGGTTCACAACGTCGTCGTTTGCACGCTGTGCAGCTGCTATCCGTGGCCGGTCCTCGGGCTCCCACCCCGGTGGTACAAGGACGCTCCCTACCGTTCCAGGGTGGTTCGGGAACCGCGCGCTGTGCTCAACGAGTTCGGTACGACGCTTTCGGATGACGTCGAGGTCCGGGTCTGGGACTCCAGTGCCGAGCTCAGGTATCTGGTGCTGCCGCAACGTCCGGCCGGCACCGACGACTGGACGGAGGAGCAGTTGCGAGAACTAGTCACTCGGGACTCGATGATCGGTGTGACCAAGGCTGTCGGACCTCATCAGGCGACTTTCGGCAGCGATGGGGCCCAGACATGAGCGCCGAGTTGAAGCTCGCCCAGCTGCCCGAGGCGAGTTCGCCGCCGCGGAGCAACGGCGAGTTCGTCTTCGACGCGCCGTGGCACGCACGTGCTTTCGGTCTGGCGGCTGTCCTCGTGGAGCAAGGGCTCTTCGACTGGGATACGTTCCGTGATGCACTGATCGCAGAGATCGCCAGGACCGGGCAGAACGGTCCGGACGAGTACTACGCGTGCTGGCTCCAGGCTCTCGTTTCCACCTTGACCGCCTCGGGCGCGGTTGACGAGAGCGTGCTCTCCAGGCGAGCGGCTGAGTTCGCCGCGCACGCCCGCGACGAAGTGTTCTGACAGAGCCGGTTCCTCATGTTCACCTCCCGGTTCCCTTGACGAACCAGTGTTCACTCATCAGACTTACGAGCGTTCGCTAGTTTAGTATCGGAGAGCCATCATGAAACGTCAGCTGGTTGGCGCCGCGGTCGCACTGATCACCAGTACGGCGCTCGCGGCCTGTGCCTCGACCACCAAGTCCTCCGACAGCGCGGGCGGATCATCTGCAGGGCCGGTTCAAGTGGCCGGCAGCGATGAGGTCGACGCCTCGACGATTTGCGGGATCAAGCCCACAACCGTTGCACTCGCCGACGGGTTCGGCGGTGATACCTGGCGCAAGACGGTACTGGCCGAGCTGAAGGATGAGGCGGCCAAGTGCAAGAACGTCACCGAGGTCCGCTACGCCAACGCGAACGGCGACCAGCAGAAGGCCATCTCGGACATCAACGGTTTTGCCGCTCAGGGCGTGGACGTGATCGTGGTGTTCCCGGACTTCGGCGCCGCGATGATCCCGGCGATGCGATCCGCGATGAAGTCCGGGGCGACGGTCATCGACTACTTCGTCGATCTCGGTGGTGTTGCCGGGCAGGACTACACCAACCAGGTCGTCCAGGACTCCGTCGGCGTGGGACGCAATTGGGCGGACTGGTACGGCACGCACCTGAAGAACGGCAACGTGACGATGCTCGGCGGCCCGCCTGGGGCGAAGTCGTCCCAGGCGTTCTGGACAGGATTCACCGAGCAGCTCAAGAAGTACCCGGGGATCCAGCTCGTCACCAATGACTACGTCGCCACCAGCTGGAGCGCTGTCGAGGCCCAGAAAGCCGTTGCCGGGCTCATCGCGAAGAACCCCAAGATCGACGGAATCGCCTCCGACTACGGTGTCACCGCCTCGGCCGCCGTCAAAGCGTTCCAGGCAGCAGGGCGACCGGTCCCGGCGATCGCCAACATCGCGTCGAACAACGAGATCGATTGCGCCTGGAACGACCTCAACGCCAAGGGATCCGGCTTTCCGTTCTACTCCGCCGAGAAGACCACAACGCTGGTCCGCAATGCGTTCCGGCGCGGGATGGCGGACTTCCAGGGCATCGAGCTGAAGGAACCAGCGCGGGTCGCCATACCGGTCGGCATCGACACCTACGATGGCAAGAACCCACCCTGCGACAAGTCGGCACCGCCAGATGCGGACCTGTTCTCTGGCCTCACCAAGGCCCAGTTGCAGGAAGTGTTCGCACAATGACTGGAAGCCCTCCTCCCGTGGCGAACGCACGCGCTGCACCATCGAGCCACTCGGCAGCCACCGAGCAGGCGTACGACGGGAGTCACGACACGGGTGTTCTCCTGCGGCTCGAATCCGTCACGAAGTCCTTCCCCGGAGTGCGTGCACTCGACGACGTATCGATGGACGTCGTTGCCGGTGAGGTGCACGGTCTGGTGGGGGAGAACGGAGCCGGCAAGTCGACCTTGATGGCCGTTGCCTCAGGCGCGCTGATGCCGGACAGCGGAACGGTCGTGGTCTCCGGTCACGAGGTGGGCAGCGATCCGGCGCAGATTCGTTCACTGGGACTCAGCATCGTGCGGCAGGAACCTGCGCTGATGCCCGACCTCACAGTGGCCGAGAATCTGCTGTTGGGTGTGCCGGCCTCGGTGCGGACGACCGCCGGCGATGCGGCCAGGTGGGCGCGCAAACAGCTGTCGGCATGGAGCGAGACCGTCGAGATCCGACCGTCGACTCGCGTGTCAGCGCTGAACCCCTCACAGCGATTCATCGTCGAGATCACCAAGGCCCTCAGCCAGGAGCCGACGGTGCTGGTACTTGACGAACCGACTGAGCATCTGGCCCGCGAAGACGTGGACCGGCTCTTCGAGAAGATCCGCGATGTCTGTTCGCGCGGTGCTGCCGTCGTCTACATCTCGCACCGGATCAAAGAGGTCCGCCAGGTCGCCCACCGGCTCACGGTCCTCCGTGACGGGCAGGCGCAGGGCACATTCGCCGCGGCGGAACTCGGCGAGCAACAGATCGTCGACCTGATCGTCGGCCGCGAGGTGGACACCGCGTTTCCTGCGAAGGTCACGATCCGGACCAACGGGCCGGACCGGCTCGAGCTCGAATCGTTCTCCGGGCCGGGCTTTGCGCCAGTGGACCTCGTCGTACGTCCGGGGGAGATTGTTGGCCTGGCCGGGATCGACGGCAACGGTCAACGCGAGATCCTCCGTGCCGTCGCGGGGCTGCTCCCGTCGCACGGCACAGTGAGGGTCGACGGCCGGGGCCGGGGTGTCGGCTCGACCACGAGGGCGGCCAGGGCAGGCATCAGCTACCTTCCGGGCGATCGGCATCGGGAAGGTATCTTCGCCGAGCTGAGCGTCCGGGAGAACTTCGCGGTGCGGAACTTGGGCACCATCGGTCGGCTGGGCTGGATCAGGGCAGGTGCTGAGCGGCGGCTGACCGACGAAGCGATCAACGAGCTGCGGGTGAAGACGCCCTCGACAGAGACCGCGATCGGATCGCTGTCCGGCGGGAACCAGCAGAAGACGGTGCTTGCAGGTGTGTTTGCGTCGAGTCCGTCGGTGATCCTGGCCGACGAACCCACTCAGGGAGTCGACATCGGGGCTCGACTTGAGATCTACCAGCAGCTGCGCCGGAAGGCGGCAGACGGAACTGCCGTACTGGTGCTGTCATCGGATGCCTTCGAGCTTGCCGGACTCTGCGACCGGGTGCTGATCGTCTCGCGCGGAAAAGTGGCCGCGGAGCTGACCGGCGACGATGTCACCGAGCGCCACATCACACAGGCGGTGCTGACGGCGACGACGACGAGGGATCCGGCACACCGGACCCGCGGCGGGATCTGGAAGGCTCTTGACTACACCGCAGCGCCGTCGTTCCTCATCGCGCTGGCGATCATCGCCCTGGGCGTTTTCACTGCTAGCCGCAGCGAGTTCTACCTGAGTGATCGGAACCTCGGCGGAGTCCTGGCGCTGACCGCGACATTGGCCTTGGCTGCGTTCGGTCAGCAGGCCATCATGATGACCGGCGGGATCGACCTGTCCGTCGGACCCCTGATGGGTCTCGTGGTGGTCATCGGTTCCTTCTATCTCGTCGATGGCACCCCAGCTGGTCTCCAACTCTGGGGATGGCTTCTCATCCTCACGGTTCCGTTGGGGATCGGAGTACTCAACTGGACCTTGATCGACCTTGTCGGCCTGCACCCGATGGTCGCAACGCTTGCGACGTTCATGGGGATCCAAGCCTGCTCGCTGCTCCTCCGGCCAGTGCCGGACGGATTGATCTCACCGGCCATCACCGAGTCCCTCAGCGTTGTCGCCGGACCGGTACCGGCCGCGATCCTCGTCGTCGGGCTGGCGGCAGTGGCGCTGGAGTTCCTGTTGTTCCGGTCTGTTACCGGCATGCGCCTGCGCGGCGTAGGCTCGCAGGCTGAGGCGGCTCGAGTCGCCGGCGTCCGTGGTCGCCGCGTCCGGCTGGTTGCGCATCTTGCCTGCTCGGCGTTCGCAGGTCTGGCCGGGATCACGCTGATGGCGCAGATCGGTTCCGGCGACGCGAACGCCGGTACGAACTACACGCTGCAGAGCATCGCCGCCGTAGTGATCGGTGGAGCGAGCATATTTGGTGGGCGAGGCAGCTTCGTCGGGGCGTTGATGGGTGCCCTGTTACTCACCCAGGTCTCCGGCGTGACGACGTTCCTGAACCTCAATGACGCCTGGCAGTCCTACCTCCTGGGAGGTCTGACGATCCTCGCGGTCACCGCCTATTCCTTGAGCCGCCGACGCGCGCTGGCCCGGTGAAGGAAGCACTGATGAAGAGAACGACGCACTCCCTGGGCGAGTTCAGCTGGATCTGGCTCGTCACGCTTGCGGTGTTCGGGCTGTCCGCGCTGATGGCGCCTGGCAGCGTGCAGCCGTCGTCGTTGGTCAACATGCTTCCCTTCGCCGGGATCCTCGCCATCGCCGCAGTTGGTCAGACGTTGGTGATCCAGCAGCGCGGCCTTGACCTGTCCGTGGCGGGCAGCGTCACCCTCGGCGGAATCCTGGTCGGCCACTTCACCGCGGCCGGGTATCCCGTCGTCCTGTCCTGGTCGCTCGCCGTGGCGGCGACGACAGTCGCAGGTGCGCTGAGCGGCGTTCTGGTCGCCCGCCTTTCGATCACTCCCTTGGTCGCGACGTTAGCTGCGAACGCCCTCCTCCTGGGCGCGGTCCGGAGTGTCTCCAGCGGATTCCCCGTGTCTGCCTCCGACAATCTTCGAGAGTTCGCCCGCGGCAGGGCACTGGGAGTGCCGCATAGCATGCTGCTGGCACTGCTCTTTGTGGTCGTCGCCGCACTGGTCACCAGGAAGACGGTGGCCGGGCGGCGCTTCACCGCGGTAGGCGCCGGGGAACGCGCGGCCGAAGCGGCCGGCGTACCGGCGTGGCGCTACCAGTTGGGCACGTACTCGGCCGCCGGGTTCTGTTACGGCACCGCTGGCATCCTTCTGACCGGCTTCATCGGGAGCGCCAGCCCTGACATGGGCAACGGATATCTGCTCCCGGTCATCACGGCTGTCGTCGTAGGCGGGACACCCTTCACAGGTGGTCGAGGCAGCGTTGTGGCCTCGGCTGTCGCTGCACTATTCATGACCCAGCTGTCTCAGCTCGCCCTGTCGCTCGGTGTGCCCAGTTCTGGTCAACTTCTCCTGCAGGCATCGGTCCTCGTCCTCGCCGTGGCTGTACGCCGGATACCCTTCCGAATCCTCAGGTCCGGATGGCCAAGGGTCGCCTTGCCGGTGTCTCGAGAAAGGTGACGGTGCGATGAACTTGGATGACGTGGCTGCCGCGCTCGAGCGGCGGGGCGTGCCGTTGACCGGGATCGGCATTGTGGCTGAGACAGTGGACAGCCTGCTCCGGCTGGCCGAGGATGTCTCGGCCGCTGCAGGTGCGGATCCAGCCGCGTTCCCGCTGCTGGTGATGACGAACAAGGAGCTCAACGGTGAGCGGTGAGCACGTCAGCGATGCGGTAGCCCTTCTGCGCGAAGGGCAGGTATCGAGCGAGGAGCTGACCCACGCTGCCCTGGCGAGGATCGAGCAGACCGACGCGAAGCTCAATGCCTACCTGGCCGTGACCGCTGAAATCGCGCTGGCACAGGCTCGCGCTGCCGATCAACGGCGCGCGGCGGGGGATCGGGTCGGACCGTTGCTCGGCGTGCCGTTCAGTCTCAAGGACAACATCGACACCTCCGGCGTTCCGACGACCTGCGGATCCGGCTTCCTGCGCGATCGCGTGCCTGATGCGGACGCGTCCGTCGTACGACGTCTGCGCGCCGCCGGTGCAGTCATGGTCGGCAAGGTCAACCTGCACGAGTTCGCCTGGGGCGGAAGCACGGAGAACGAGCACTTCGGTCCGACGCGGAATCCCTGGGACCTCACTCGGAATGCGGCCGGATCGAGCGGCGGATCAGGTGCCGCGGTCGCTGCCGACACATGCACCTTCAGCCTCGGAACCGACACCGGTGGATCGATTCGCCTGCCGGCATCGGCCAACGGGGTCACCGGCCTGCGTCCAACCGTGGGGCTCATTAGCGACGACGGCGTCTTTCCGCTGGCTTGGTCCATGGATACCGTTGGCCCACTCGCACGTTCTGCCCGAGACATCGCTCTGGTTCTGCGGGCGATCGAGGGACCGGAAGGCGTGGGTCCGGCAGCGGAGGCCCATCGCCGGTCCGAGCCCGATGTCCCTCACGACCTGACGGGTCGCGTGATCGGCTGGGACGAGGAGTTCGCATCCGGCGGCTGCCTGCCCGGCGTACTGGCGGCGCTCAAGGCTGCGCTGGGTGAGATGGAGTCACTCGGAGCGAAGATCGTCCCGGTGTCGTTGCCGGACACGGAGCTTGTGCAGAAGGCGTGGTCGGTGATCCACATTGCCGAGCCGGCAGCGGTGCACCGTGAACTGTTGCGCAAGCATGCCGACGAGTACGGCGCGGACGTTCGTGCGCTGCTGCAACTCGGCGAGTTGCTTCCCGCCACGGACTACATCCAGGCTCAGCGGTTCCGGTCGGCAGTTCGCTCTCGCACCTGGGCGGCTCTGCGGGGGGTCGATGTGCTGGCCTTGCCGACGGCGGGGTGGATACCGTCCGTGCTGGGCCGCAACCCGTTGGACGCGGTCAGGGACTTGACCGGAGTGACCACCGGGCTGCGCTTCTACACCTGTTTCGCGAGCATGCTGGCGGCGCCGGCACTGACGATCCCGGTCGGCTTTGCCGAGGAGCTTCCGGTCGGCTTGCAGTTGGTAGGACGGCCATTCGAGGACTCGACGCTTCTGGCTGCCGGCGAGGTGTTCCAGAATCACACGGACTGGCACCTACGACGTCCGCCGGTCTGAGCACGGCCTGTCAGGCGGAGGTGGGAGCCTGGCCCGGCGGTCGGTAGGCGACGTCGAGCTGCGCGGCTCGATCAAGCTCCTCGGGAGTCAACAGCACAGTCGCTCGTGAGTGCGCTGTCCCGCTGGCGTTGGTGTTGAGCGCGAAAGCGGCGGCGGTGGCATTGTCGGGTAGCTCACCGATGACGATCAGGTCGTCGGGGCCAAAGGCGTAGTAGAAAGCCTCGAGCCGACCGCCTGCTTGCTCGAACATCGCTCGCACCGCCTCGTGCCGAGCCGATCCCCCCTCACCGGCGAGCCCGCGGCTGCCCTCAGGGGTGTACGTCACTTGCCACAGAAAGCGCGGCATCTCGCCTGCCTCTCGGTCGGTCCTTTGTGACCACGCTCCCTGGTGATCCAGGGATTTGGCAAGAGATGAGTTGCCGGAAGCAAGAATTTTCAGGCGGTGCTGCCCGGTGCGGGGCGTCGAAGCATCAGTGCTGCACGGCGCAGGACACAGACAACCTCGTCGCGCTGGTTGAACGCCCGATGCTCGAGCTCGACGATGCCCGCCGTGGGGCGGCTCTTCGACTCACGAACGGTCAAGACCTCGGACTCGACCCGCAGCGTGTCGCCGATGAAGACCGGCTTGGGAAATTGGATCTCCTTGAAGCCCAGATTGCCCAATGTCGTACCAAGCGTCAGATCGGCGACGTGGATCCCCGCCACCAGCCCGAGGGTGAAGACACTGTTCACGATGCGCCGGCCGTAAATCGACGTACGAGCGAACTCCTCGTCCAGGTGGAGCGGCTGCGGATTCATCGTCAGCGTGGTGAAGAGCAAGTTGTCGGTCTCCGTGACCGTACGAGTGGTGGCATGCCGGAAGACGGCACCTGGCTCGAAGTCCTCGAAATAGCGTCCGCTCATGGCGTGGTTTCCTCACTCTTTCGGCCGGCGTTGGCCAGGATGTCCCGGGCATTCTGGGCGTGGGCCAGATCGATGTGCTCCCCGTCGAACACGACTGCGCCCTGTCCCGCCAGCGCTCCGGATTCGTAGGCTGCGACCATCGCGGCGTAGCGCGCCAGGTCCTGCTCGGACGGTGTGTACTCCTCGTTGACGATCCCGACATGGCTCGGGTGAATCACCACCTGACCACCGAAGCCAAGGTCGCGGTTGGTCGTTGCGAACGACCGCAGACCCTCGAGATCCCGCAGGTCCTGCCACAGCCCGAGGACGACGTGCCTGACGCCGGCTGCACGAGCCGCGAGCACGACCCTGCTGCGCAGGAACAGCGTCTCCATTCCTTCGGCGGTCCAGCGGAAGCCGACCTCGCGAGAGATGTCGGCATCCCGCGCAGCGGCCGCCATCAGACTGACAACCCGGGGACCGGCAGCGATTGATTCGATGTTGACCAGCGACTTGGCAGTCTCGAGCGACGGGATCACCCCGATGTCGCCCACCGGAAGGCCGGCGGCGATCTCGAAGTGCCGCAAGAGGGCGTCGAAGGCGATGAGATCGTCAATTGAGTAGATCTTGGGGACGAGTACGGCGTCGAGGCCGGGTCTCACGACTGCTTCGAGATCGGCGCCGAAATGGGGAGTGTCAAGTGCGTTGACTCGCACGACGACGCCAACTTCGGTGGTGGCTCGCAGCCGGTCGACCGAGGCGGCGGTTAGGGCGCGGGCCGATGCCTTGTCCTGTTCGGGGACAGCGTCCTCGAGGTCCAGGATGAGCGCATGGGCGCCCGAAGCGACTCCCTTGTCAACCCAGGACTCCTTGTGTCCAGGGACGAAAAGGAGCGAGCGATACGGTAGCATCTCAATCCCCTCTTACGAACGATCGTTTGTTAGTTTTATCATCGCGTTGACGACGGGTCAACGCCGAGGGAGAGACGTGGAGATGCGCGAGTGCGATAGGACGGGCAGGACCGCGACGGATGTGCTGGACGAGCTGCTGACCCTGCTGGTGCTCGACGAAGGGGCTGGTGGCGTGCTGCGCGGCCGGAGCCCGCGCCGTTCCCTGCCGTTCGTCTACGGTGGTCTGCTCGCCGCCCAGGCCCTCGCCGCGGCGTACCGAAGTGTCGATCGGCCGTTGCGAGTGCACTCGCTGCACGCGTATTTTCTCGCCGCCGGTGATCCGCGAGCCGATCTCTTGTATGAGGTCATGGAGATCCGGGACAGCCCGTCCTTCGCCGTTCGCCGCGTCTGCGCCCGTCAAGGGGAGCGCGTCGTCTTCGAGGCGACCATGTCGTTCTCGATCGATGTGCCCGGGCTCGAGCATGGTCGCGCCCCGAACTGCCTGAGTGACGATCCGGGCGACCTACCTCAACTTGGCGCGTGGCTCAGGCCGCACCATGCCGTGCTGCCCGACTGGTGGACCGGACCCATGGCGATCGATCTGCGCTACCCGGCTCAGCCGCCGCACGTGCTGAGTTCGGCGTTGCGCAGCGGCCAGCGATTGTGGATGCGGGCAGTGGCGTCCCTTCCGGAGGATGCGCGGCTGCATGAGTGTGTCTTCACCTTTGCCTCCGACCTGACGTTGCTCGATCCCGTCCTGTTGGCGAATGGAAAGTCCTGGTACGCCGGGGGCATCCGTGGCGCCAGCCTCGATCACGCGATCTGGTTCCACCGGCGCTTCCCGATCGACGGCTGGGTCCTGTACGAACAGGCGAGCCCGGCTTCGTACGGCGGTCGTGGCCTGGGTACTGGTGACGTGTTCACTGCCGACGGGACCCTCTGTGCATCGGTTGCCCAACAAGGACTGGTGCGGCTCATAACGTGAGGTAGCCGCCGTCCACGGGGAGCGTGGCGCCCGTAACGTAGGTCGCAAGGTCGGAGGCCAGGAATACCACCGGGCCGACCGCCTCGTCCGGGCGTCCAAACCGGCCGAGCGGGATGTGCTCGAGCATTGCCTGCGCACGCTCCTGGTCGTTCCGCACCTCCGCCGTCATCTCGGTCTCCATCGGGCCGGGGGCGATCGCGTTGACACGAATACCACTCGTGGCGAGTTCTGCTGCCAGCGACCGTGTGAGCTGCAGGACCGCACCCTTCGATGCCGCGTATCCACTGCCTCCGGGGGTGGCGCGGAAGGATGCCACGGAGGCAACGTTGACGATGCAGCCCGCCGTTTGTTTGAGGTCGGGCAAGGCGGCGGCCACCATGTTCGCCGTACCGACGGCGTTGACCGACAGTAACCGCTGAACGCGGGCGCCGAAGTCGGTGTCCTCGGGTCTGATGCGATCGATGACGCCAGCGCAGTTGACCAGGATCGAGAGCGGGCCAAGTTCGGCAGATGCCGCCGCCACAGCATTGGCGCAAGAGGTTGCGTCCACCACATCAGCGGTCACCGCGACAGCACGAAGGCTGTCGCTGACGAGCGCCTCGGTGACTGCCTCCGCGCCGGCCGGATCGCGATCCACCACTGCGACCATCGCCCCATGTTCGGCCAGGCCCCGGGCGATGCTCGCTCCGAGGCCGCGACCGCCCCCGGTCACCACGGCAACCCGGCCTCTCAACAGCATGTTCGGTGTCTCCATCCGACCGGCCTCTCTTGACGGCAACTGGCAAAGTCCGTAGGTTCGATACGAACAAACACTAGTTCACAGAAGCCGATTTCTGGAGTGCTGGATGAATTTGGCTGTCGTCCGGACCGACACGGGCCCACGGGTCGTCGTGAGGCGCCGCGGTGATGAGGTAGTCCAGACCGCCTACCGGTCGCTGCGGGCAGCACTGGAGGCGAACCTGCAGCACTCGCACGCCCTGCGCGAGGGCGCTCCGGTCGATCCGGCAACTCTCGAGTTCGCGCCCGTCGCCGATCGTGACGCGAAGGTGTTCTGCATCGGTCACAACTACCGGGCGCACATTCGGGAGATGGGCCACGACCTTCCCACTCACCCGAATGTGTTCAGCAAGTTCGGTTCGGCCTTGGTGGGTGCTACGGACGCCATCGAGCTCGACCGGGCGGCGGCTCAGTGGGACTGGGAAGCCGAGCTGGCCGTCGTGATCGGCGGTCGCACTCGACGCGTGACTCCGCAAGCTGCCCGGGCCCAGATCGCTGGGTACACGGTGGCCAACGACATCTCTGCGCGGGACTGGCAGCGCCGCAGTTCTCAGTGGCTACTGGGCAAGACCTTCGAGAAGACAACGCCTGTGGGGCCTTGGCTCGTCACTCCTGATGAAGTCGATCCTGAGGATGGACTGGATGTCCGGTGCCTGGTCGACGGTGTCGAGAAGCAGGCCGCCAGCACAGCCGACCTGCTGTTCAGGCCGGCGTTCCTGGTCTCATATCTGTCCCAGGTGCTGACCCTCGAACCGGGGGACGTCGTCCTCACCGGCACACCCGGCGGCGTCGGCGCGGCACGCACGCCGGCCGAGCGGCTGACGCCGGGTCAGACCGTACGCACCGAGATCGATGGTCTCGGCTGTCTGGTCAACACCTGCATCGGAACCGGGTCGCCGGAGCAGGTCCCGACTTCGACGGGCACGACGTCCGCCTGACTGCCCCAGACTGAAGGAAACGCCATGCTGAACAAGGTTCTCGTCGCCAACCGTGCTGAGATCGCGGTGCGGGTGATGCGCACATGTCGCGAGCTCGGGATCGGGAGTGTCGCAGTCCATTCCGAGCCGGACGCCGGATCGCTGCATGTGCGGGAGGCTGACGAAGCCGTCCTTCTGCCCGGGGTGACGGCCGTCGAAACCTATCTGGCCATCGACAGGATCATTGCTGCTGCCCGTGACACTGGTGCGGACGCGATCCACCCCGGCTACGGCTTTCTCGCGGAGAACGCAGGGTTCGCGCGCGCCGTGGTAGAGGCCGGCCTGACGTTCATCGGCCCACCACCGGACGCCATCGAGATCATGGGCGAGAAGACGGCTGCTCGACGTGTAGCGGGCAAGGCCGACGTTCCGCAGGTGCCAGGGAGCAGTGGTGCCGTCGAGTCAGCCGATGATGTCGAAGTGTTCGGCAAGGAGCACGGGTATCCGCTGGCGATCAAGGCGTCGTACGGCGGTGGTGGACGTGGCATGCGTGTTGTGCAAGGGCCGGAGGAGGTCGCTGATGCCTTCGCCGCCGCACGGCGCGAGGCTGAGGCCGCCTTCGGTCGTGGCGACGTCTACCTCGAGCGGTACATCCAGAACGCTCGTCACGTCGAGGTTCAGGTCTTCGCAGACCGGCACGGCAACGTCGTGTGGCTGGGGGACAGGGACTGCTCGGTGCAGCGACGCCACCAGAAGCTGGTGGAGGAGGCGCCGGCGCCCGGGTTGTCCGCTGGACTGAGAGCGGCGATGGGCGAGGCCTCGGTCCGGCTTGCCCGTGCCGTGGACTATGTCGGCGCCGGCACCGTGGAATTCCTGGTGGAGGCGGACAGCGAGCGGTTCTACTTCTTGGAGATGAACACCCGCATCCAGGTCGAGCACCCGGTCACCGAGCTGACGCTTGGAATCGACCTGGTCGCGGAGCAACTGCGGGTCGCAGCTGGCGAACCACTGAGTTTTGCAGGTTCTGGGCCGGCGCCGCGAGGACACGCGATCGAGGTCCGGGTCAACGCAGAGGACGTCGCGGGCGGAGCGTTCCGGCCGTCACCTGGCCCGGTGCGGACCTTGTCAGTGCCGCAGCGGACAGGTGTTCGCTTCGACGCCGGATACCAGGTAGGCGACGAAGTTCTGCCGTACTACGACAGCCTGATCGGCAAGCTGATCATCTGGGCGCCGTCCAGGGATCATGCCATTGACCGCGCACTGCAGACGATCGGCCAGGTCATCATCGAGGGCGTCCCCACGACACTGCCCGCTGCCGCGGTCGTTCTCGACCACGCTGACTTCCGTGCGGTGAGAATCGGGACGCGCTGGCTGGAGAACGACATCAACCTCGTCGATCTGCTGCCTCCAGTGTCGCCGGCTGTATCCGAGGTTGAGGCCGAAGACGATGGTTACGAGGACGACCGGCAGGAGGTGTGGGTGGCTGGCCGGCGGTATCTGATTCCGCTCCCGGCTCTTGTTGGTGCGGAACCGCAGCCCGACAGTGACGTGTCAGTTGCCGATGGCAACCGAAGGGCGCGCACGACCTCCGGTGGCAAGCGGGATGCCGTACGGCGGAAGGCGGTCGGATCGGGCACTGTCACTAGCCCCATGCAAGGCACCGTGGTCAAGGTCAACATCGTGCCTGGCCAGAAGGTCTCTGAAGGCGAGGTCATCCTCGTGCTGGAGGCAATGAAGATGGAGAACCCGGTCCGAGCAGCCATCGACGGCACTATCGCCAGTGTGCTGGCTCAGCAAGGCCAGTCGGTGCCTGCCGGCACGGCGCTGGCTGAGATCACACCCGCCGACGCGTAGCAGCACAGACAACCCGAGCACCTGGAGTACGCATGACCGACACGACCGATATTGCTGCGGACCAGACCGCGGTGGACCCGCATGCCGAGTTGGCCTCACGCGTACGCGCGGCCGAGCTGGGTGGTTCGGAGAAACAGCGGCAGAAGCAGCTGGATGCAGGCAAGATGCTGGTGCGCGACCGCCTGCAGTTGCTCTTCGACGACGGATGGAAGTTCGAGGACGGTCTCCTGGCCAGGTTCGACGAAGGGCTGCCGGGTGATGCCGTCGTGACCTGCGTCGGCAACGTCGACGGCCGTCCGGTCTGCGTCATCGCCAACGACTACACCGTCAAGGCGGGTACCTGGGGGAAGCGCACCTTCGAGAAGATCGTCAGGATGCAGGAGCTCGCCGATTCCATCGGCGCGCCACTGGTGTACCTGTTCGACTCCGCCGGTGCCCGCATCGATGAACAATTCGAGAGCTACGCCGGCCGCAGGGCGTGGGGCAACATCTTCTACAACCAGGTCCAGTTCTCCGGCCGGGTGCCCCAGGTGTGCGCGTTGTTCGGACCGTCGCCGGCGGGGTCGGCGTACGTCCCCGCTCTGTGCGACCTGACCATCATGGTCCGCGGGCATGCGACGGCGTACCTCGGATCGCCGCGGCTGGCCCAGATGGTGACCGGCGAGGACGTCACACTGGAGGAGATGGGTGGGGCAGAGATGCACTGTCGCACCTCGGGGCTGGGTGACGTACTGGTGGAGGACGACGAGGAGGCCATCGCGGCCGTCCGGGTCTGGTTGTCCTACCTTCCGCAGAACTGGCAGCAGGCGCCACCGCAGGCAACACCGCGCGAGCCCGCATCTCGTCGTACGGTGAAGGAGATCGTGCCCGAGCGCGAGTCCGAGGTCTTCGACATGACCGAACTGATCGGGGCGATCGTCGACGAGGACTCGTTCTTCCCTTATAAGGAGCTGTTCGCGCCCGAGCTGGTCACCGGCTTCGCGCGCTTGGCTGGTCGTCCGGTCGGCATCGTCAGCAATCAGCCGACCCATCTGGGCGGCGTGCTCTTCCCCGACTCTTCCGACAAGGCTGCGCGCTTCATCTGGATCTGCAACGCCTTCAACATCCCGCTGCTGTTTCTCGTCGACATCGCCGGCTACATGATCGGCTCGGCGGTCGAGCGGCAGGGGATCATCAGACACGGCGCCAAGATGTTGTTCGCCGTCGCCGACAGCCGTGTGCCTCGTATCACGGTGCTGGTCCGCAAGGCTTATGGCGGTGGATATCTGGCCATGTCGGGGGCACCCATGCAGCCTGATGCCGTCATCGCGCTGCCCACCGCGAAACCGGCTTTGATGGGTCCGGACGCCGCGGTCAACGGCATCCACTTCAACCAGATCCAGAGCATCGAGGATCCGCAGGAACGGGCCGCGTTCATCAAGCAGAAGCAGGACGAGTACGCCGCCAACATCGACGTCTTCAAGATCGCCAACGAGAACGCCGTGGAGGCCGTCGTACAGGCGAACGATCTGCGCGACGAGTTGATCTCGAGGTTCTCGACCTACTCGCGGCGGTCGCAGCAGGCTCCGGCGCGGCACCTGGGTGTCACACCGGTATAGCGTCAGGCGCCCAATGCGCCAACCGTGTTGGGGGACAGGTCCGCCTCGGTCAGTCCGAGCTGTCGCAGCGAAAGCTCTGTGTAGACCTCGACGACGCGGTCGAGCGTGACGTCGCCGCGTAGCTTGAACCAGGACGCGACGTGCGTTCCGAGGGCGATGACCGCATAGCTCTGCAGCCGGGCGTCGAGGAGCTCGACCCCGGCCGCGTCGGCCGCGTCCTCGATGAACAGCCTCATGCGCTCCTCGTAGTCGCGCCGGCGCTGCAGGATCGTCTGGCGGTGCTCTTTGGGGAGCGAGCGGAGCTCGGAGTTCCCGATGAAGGTCTCGCGCGCGTGCCGGGCGTGGAACCTGATATGCGCCCCGATCACGGCCTTCAGGCGGGCGATCGGCTCGTCACCGGCACCGGCGACGGCTTCGTCCAGCTCGGCGTGCAGACGATCGAGGACCGTCGACATGATGTCGACGAGGAGCTCGTCCTTGCCGCCCATGTGGTTGTACAGGCTGCCGACCTTGATTCCGACCCGGTCCGCGACAGCACGCAGCGACGTCGCCTCGTACCCGTGCTCGAAGAACAGGTCGGCCGCCGCCTGGCGGATCTCGACGCTCGTCTGTGCCCCGTCGCGCTTGCGCTCGACCATTCGCGCCTCCTCGATGTCTTCTCTGCATCGTAGACGAACGGACGTCCATCAGTTTCCGTTGCCACGCCGTTTACTAACTAACGTACGCTTGTTAGGCTGATTGGGAAACCCGAGACGCGGAGGATTCGATGCTGGAGTTGCCCAGGTTGCGAGTGGTACGTGGAGTCGACATGACGGAGGTGACCGGCCAGACCGAGTACGCACTGCGCCGCGCCGGTGTCAGTCAGGTGAATACTGATGCGACCCGGATCTGGCTGGGCAAGGTGCACACACCACCCGGCTATGCGTCCGAGGCGCATCATCATGGCGAGGCGGAGACCGCCGGTTACGTGCTCAAAGGACGTGCCTTCATCCTGATCGGCGAGGACTACCGCGAGCGCGTGGACCTCGAGGAAGGCGACTTCGTCTTCGTCCCGCCCCACACGCCCCACATTGAAGGAAATGCCTCCGACACCGAGGAACTGATCTGGATGACGGCGCGGACTCCCGACAACATCGTGGTCAATCTCGGGCGCGCGGACCAGTAGCCGCAGTGACTGTGGCCCAGTCACCCAAGAGCGGCCGACGGAGTCTCTGTCGGCCGCTGATGTCTTCCTGTCAGCCTTCCCAGCCGGTGAGCTGGCGCAGGCGAGCCTTGACGATCTTGCCGCTGGGATTCAGCGGCATCTCGTCGGCAGGCAGGAAGAGAAACATTTTCGGGATCTTGTAGCCGGCCAGGTACTGGCGCAAATAGGCCTGTAGTTCAGCTTCATCGGCCGACGCGCCTTCCCGCAGTGCGACCACCGCGCGGACCTCCTCGTCCCATTCCTCGCTGGGGACCCCCAGGACGCCGCACTCCATGACAGCAGGATGCGCATAGAGCAGCTGTTCGATCTCGGCGGCGTACACATTCTCTCCGCCGGTCTTGATCATGTCCTTGACTCTGTCCCGGAAGAACAGATTGCCGTCGGGTCCGCGCACGGCCAGATCGCCGGTGTGTAGCCACCCGCCCTCGAGCGTGCTCGCAGTCGCCTCGGGCTGGTCGTAGTACTCCGTCATCAGAGCCGGACCCCGGACACAGATCTCGCCGAGTTCGCCATCCGGCACCTCCTGGCCGAACGGGTCGCGGAGCTGCACCTCGGCAAAGGTGTACTCCGAGCCGATCGAACCATCCAGGTCCGGACGCATGATGTCCTCGTCCTTGAGTCTGGTGACCATCGGGCCGGCCTCGGTCAGGCCGTACCGGAAGAACAGCTTCACGTCCGGGAGCGCTTCGCGGATTGCGATCTTGTCCGGCATGCGGAGCAACCCAGCGCCCGAATGGATCTGGCGCAAGCTGTTCATGCCAGGACGATGCAGTACGCCGGCAGCGAGCAGCCGACGCAGCATGTTGGGGGTCGCGAATGTCGAAGTGACGCGTTCGCGCGACACCAGTTCGGCGAACCCAGCCTCGGTGAACTTCCGCGCGAGCACTGCGGTCCCGCCGGTGATGTAGTGGGGCGCGAAGACCGTCAGTAGCGACGCCGAGTGGAACAGCGGAACTGTGCAGAGGCCGACATGATCGGGACCTACGCCGAAGCCGAGGTCAGCCAGCTCGTTGACCGCGTTGATCACCGCGCTCCGGTGGGACAGCACCACGCCCTTGGCGAAACCCGTGGTACCGCCCGTGAACAGGATGACCGCCGGGTCCTCGAATCCCACCGGTACGGCCGGATCCAGGGATTCGTGAGTCAGTAGTTCCAGGTAGGCCTCGTTCTGGTCGAACCGCAGCACCTCAGTGGGGCCGACTGCGTCCATGGCCGCGGTGAACTCGTCCTCGACCAGGATCGCCCGCGGCGAGGTGAGTTGGATGCCATGAACGAGTTCGGTGGTGGCCCATCGCCAGTTGAAGGGCACGTAGACGGCGCCGGCCGCGATGACGCCGAGGAAGGTCTCGATCGCGAAGTTGCTGTTGCCAGAAAGGACGCCGACCCGATCACCCGGCTCGACTCCCGCTGCGCGCAGCCCGTTGCCGAGTTTCCACGCCCGCTCTGTCAGTTCGCGATGGGTCAGCCGCGCCGACTCGTCGACCACCGCAACGCCATCGGGGTTCCGGCGCAGGTTCAGCCGGAGGAAATCCACCAAGGTGAACATCATGACGCTCGCCCGTCCTCCGGCGTGGTGAGGTGGGAGGACTTCGGCGTACGGCGGCGGACCAGGAAGCTACCCGAGAACGTCATGACGACCTCTCCGCGTTGGTTGATGGTCTCGTAGTCGAAGGTCCACAGACCGGCTTCCGGCTTCGACGTCGAGCGGGTCGTCCGGAGAACGGCCTCTGGATGGATGGTGTCACCGATCAGTACGGGACGGCGAGCGCGAACCTCGTCGACGCCCAGCCACGCGCTCACATTGCCGAAGACGCCCGTCTGCGTCAGCAGTCCGAAGGACAACGACAGCGTGAGCGGCCCGTGGGCGATCCGCGCGCCGAACGGCGTCGTGGCCGCGTACTCGGCGTCGAGGTGCAACGACACCCAGTCGCCGGTCAGCCCGGCCCAGTTCACCAGATGAGCATCGGTGATTGTCATACCGGGCCCGACAAGGCGCTGCTGGTCCGAGAGATCCTCCCAGTACACATCGCCCTGGCCGGTGACCCGGCGACCGATCCTATCCGCGTTCACGAGCTTGTCCATGACCCTCCTGACAGACTAGCGTTTGTTCGTCTAAACTACGAGTGCGTCTGTGTTCCGTCAACCGACCGGGAGGTATCTGGTGAAGTCGTCGTCGCTGTTCTCGCCGTACGCGCTGGGATCTTTTGTTCTGCGCAATCGGATCGTGCTGCCTCCGATGACGCGCAACCGCGCCGACGACCGGTTCGTCCCGACGCCGCGGATGGCTGTCTACTACAAGCAGCGGGCTGAGGCCGGCTTGATGGTGAGCGAAGGTGCGGCGATCAGTCCCTCGGGGGTTGCGTATCCGCGTGTGCCGGGTCTGTGGACCGATGAACAAGTCGAGGGATGGAAACCTGTTACCGAGGCCGTACACGCTTCAGGCGGGGTGTTCTTCGCGCAGTTGTGGCACGTCGGCCGGGTGTCGCATTCGCTCACCCAACCTGGCGGCGCTCAGCCCGTCAGTGCTTCGGCGGTCCCGGTCGTCGACGAACTGATCATGACGCGCGACGGGCGGATCCCTTTCGAGACTCCTCGTGAACTCACGACCGATGAGGTACGGCGAGTTGTCGACGACTACGCGGTCGCCGCGCGCAACGCGATCGCCGCGGGGTTCGACGGCATCGAGCTGCACGGCGCCAACGGGTACCTGGTCGATCAGTTCCTCAACGACAACGTGAACCGCCGTACGGACCGCTATGGCGGTGGCGTGTCTGAGCGACTGCGCTTCCTCATCGAGGTCATAGAGGCTCTGTGCGCGGAGGTGGGGGCGGAGCGCGTCGGAGTTCGGCTGTCGCCATCTGGGACCTGGATGCAGTGTGCGGACAGCGACAAACTGAAGCTGTACGGCGAGGTCGTCAGGAGCCTCGACAAGGTCGGACTGTCCTACCTTCACCTGGTTGAACCGACTATCGCCGGCAGCATGACGGTCGAGGCGGCGCCTGACTCCATCCCGTCGTCTCACTTCCGATCAATCTATTCCGGCACTCTGATCGTGTCCGGAGACCACACTCTCGAATCAGCGACACAGGCACTCGCGGACGGCCGGACGGACCTGGTCGGGTTCGGCCGGCCCTTCATCTCCAACCCGGATCTGCCGCTCCGCTTGGCCACTGGGGCTCCGCTGGCCGAGTCTGATCGTGCGACCTACTACACCGACGGGGACGAGGGCTACATCGACTACCCGACCCTCGAAGAACTCGACGTCCCCAAGGCCCAGTAACCGGCCCTCGAGGGGACGCCTCATTGCCGAGGATCTTGGCCAATGACCAGCCGCGACGCCTTGGCAAAACGTTACTGCCGCCGCCCGCTATGCCAACCTTGAGTTCCGCCGCGGGCATCTGTGTGACACGCTCCCTCCTCGGTCGGGGAGGGAGCGCTGGACGATGCCGCAGCGCTTGCCGAAGCCGGCTGACCGCTCGTAGGCCGAACAAGGTCATGCAGCAGCGCGGCGGCTAACCCGCTGGCCGGGGCCAGCCTGGCCGCCGCCGCGGGCGGCCAGGTGGCCCCTACCTTGCAGGCAGAGACTCCGATCCGGTTACTTCGGTCTTCGGTCCCAGGCGGCCCGCAGCGATTGCGAGGCCGATCAGCCCGATGAGTGAGACGCCGATCACCCAGAACCCGGGGGCTGTGACGATCCCGGTCTGCTCGATGAGCCAGACGGCTGCGAGCGGGGCAGTGGCCCCGGCCAAGATCACACCGATATTCCAGCCCAGCGAGACCCCGGTGTATCGCGCGCTCTGTGGGAAGAGGAACGGGATCTCGGTGTACACCGGAACAGAGACGAACCCGTTGTTCACGATGATGAGTAGGAGGCCGACGAACGCCAAGCCCAGGTTGTCGAGGCCCATCAACGCCAGACCTGGAAATGTCAGCAGGATGTAGCCGACCATCCCGGCTGCGGCGACCCGACGATTGCCCAACCGGTCGGCGAGCATTCCGATGAATGGCATGGGAAGGCACGAGATGGCGATCGCGGCTGCGACGATCCAGTACACCGCCGCCGGCTTGTAGCCGAGCCGCTGGATCAAGTGGATGCTTGAGTATGCGAGCGGGATGAATGCCGCTCCATTGACTGCGATCGCAAGGGCGATGACCAGGGCGAGCGACCCGCGGTGATCGCGCAGCACTTCAAGGATAGGTGAACGCTTGGGACGGGCGTTCAAGTTGGCGGTCTCGTCAGTTCGCATCCGAAGCCATAGCGCGATCGCGATGATAACCACTGACGCCAGGAACGGCAGGCGCCAGCCCCAGTCTGACATCTGCTTGGCTGAGGTCAGCGCCGTCATAAGGCCCACAACGGAGGCTGCGAGTACGAAGCCCAACAACGAACCAATTGGTGTCCAGGCGCCGTAGATTGCTCGACGCAGGCCCGATGTGGACTCGGCGATCAGCGTGCTGGCTCCCGCGGTCTCGCCGCCCGCGGCGAAGCCCTGCGCCAGTCGCGCGAGTAGAAGCAGTACAGAGGCGCCTGCCCCGATCTGCGCAAAGGTCGGAAGCAGTCCGATAACAACGCTCGCCGCGCCCATCAGGATGACCGAGCCGATGAGCGCCGTCCGCCTACCCCGGCGATCGCCGATGTACCCGAAGGCGATACCACCGAGCGGGCGGGCGACGTACCCGACCGCAAAGACGCCGAGTGCCGCAAGCAGCGACGACACCGGATCCGACGCTGGGAAGAACTGGGGTGCCAACACGATGGCGAGGTAGCCGTAGAGGGTGTAGTCGTAGAACTCAAGCACGCTGCCAACCCCGCCCGCGATCGTTGCGCGCAAGGATCGGTTCGTCGTTGGCGGTTGGTTGGCGTCTGCGACAGTGGAACGCTCAGTCATTGATGTTCTCCGTTATGAGGGGTCGGCCGCGCGGGTGTAGGGCCCCAGAACCATGACCGCGCCTCGTCCGTATCGGGATGGGTCGGGTCAAACGGACACGTAGTTGTACGCACCAGGCCCCTGGATAATCAGAGATCTCGTCCGCCTGCCGTTTGCGCCGGCCACGAAGTGAGGCACGCCCGGCGTAACGGCGTGCATGTCTCCTGGTCTCAAGACTGTCTCGGTCTCGGCGCCGGAGTCGTCGCACGTCCGAACTACCATCGGACCGGCTAGGCATACGAACACGTCGGTAACCCGGTCGTGGAGATGCCAGGGCACACATTGTGTAGGGCCGAGTTCCTGCACTATGACTCGAAGCCCCTCGGCCTTTGCGAGCGTGTCGACGCGGGACACGCCAGGCACGAGGGCGCCGGTCAGATCCGACGGATCCTCATCGCGTGACGAATCGTCGTTGGCCGCAAGGGGTGGGGCGGCGTCACCCGGCAGGTCTACGAGCCGACGCTCGCCGAGCGGTCCGGTGCCGAATCGGAGGAACTGGCTGCACTCGTCGGCAGTCACCCGATGAATCAGCCCGGGGGGGATCGAGTACAGATCTCCGGGCGAGAGCGCGAAGCTGAAATTCGGATCGACAGTGTCGATCCGAGTGGAACCCGACAGGCCGACGAGCGTAGTAGTTGCAACGGAGCATTCGCCCCACGGAGAGACCACGCCTGGGCTGGCCTTCACCACGCGGACTTCGATGCCACCGGACCTTGCAACGACGCCATCGGCGGGGCTGGGAACGGTGTGTCTCACGGGCCGCGGTCGACTGGTCGCGCTGGGGCTGGTGTCTGCACTCATAGCACTCCTGTGTCTCGGCTGGGGTGTCGGCAATCACAAAGTAGACAAACAATCGCTAGTTAGCAAGATGTCGGTTGCGATTCCTCGCAGGTATGAGGAGATCCCTTTCCACGAAGCGAGGTGGGGGGGTGATGCCAACCGCATGGCAGACCTTCGAGGTCGCCCGTCGAGCGGCCTCGACCAGCTCTCGAACCGGCTGATCGGTTCGTGTGTGAGCTCCCCTGTCCCGGCCAGGGCGTGCAGGGTCCGAAGGGGCTCGCCTGTTTCAGCGGCGGGTGAGTCTGGACCCCGGAGTGGCGGTCCAGGGGCTCACTAATACGGTTGCGGGGAACGGTCTCAACGTGCGGTGGCCGGTGCTGATTGTGAAGGGAAGTCATGACGAACATGCCGAACTCGTTCGAGGCCCGGCTGCGGGCGGTCGAAGACAAGCTGGCGATCTACGACCTGCTTGCGACCCATCCACTCAGCGCTGACACTGGCGAACAGGATCTGATCGAGGCCATCTACACCGACGGCGTCATCTTTGACCGTGGTCCGCACCTCGATGGCGCCCAAGGGCGGGACGCGATGGTGCAACTGGTCCAACGAGACGAGCATCGGGCCGCCATCGCGGGCGGCCTCGCACACTTCGGTTCCTTGCCTTTGGTCGATGTGAGCGGAGATACAGCGGTGGCCGTCTCCTATCTCGCACTCATCACGCCGGACCATGAAGGTGCACCTAGAGATCTGCCGAACCACGGGCTGTCACAGGGATACCGGATCCACCGAGTACTTGCGAACCGCTGGACACTCGAAAGAGACACCGACGGCTGGCGTATCGCGTCACGCACCCTATTCCCAGCGGACGGAACCGGCGCCGCACTGGACCTGCTGCGAGCCGCGGGTGCAGAGCACCTCCACAACTCGCGCTAGAACCTGCTGAACAGAAGCAGAACCCCTCGACATTTCGAGCAAGCGTTAGCGGTCTTTTGGACTTGTCGCACTCTCCTTGTCCATGGCAACGATCTCTGTCGTGCACCTCGTTACGGGGTCAGCCGCGTCGGCGCGCCGCAGCCTCGGTGGCCGAAGCGAAGGCCTCCGAGGGAGTCGCAGCTGGGTGCGCGGCCGGCATCCAGGTGCCCGACGACCTGGTGTACGGGTACCAGTGATCGTCTCGGCCGAGGCGGAGCTGTACGCCGAACAGCTCGTAGGTCAATGTGTTGTGGTCGACCTCGGGCCTCGAAGCTCGCGCGCCGATGACGGACTCGATCGCCCGCGCGGCGGCGTCGATCTCAGCGGTATCCGCGTTGTGCAGATGCATGGCGTTGTCCAGGCCGGCGCGACCTCCGAGCCGGTATGCGATGCGTAACCGGGACAACGTGGCGACGCTGACTCCGGCTCGAGCGGCGATCTCGGCCGGGCGTGCAGGCTCGTCGTACTGGCTGAATAACTCGACGAGAGAGGCCAGCGGGTCGTCGGGTCGATGTCTGTTGAGGACTCGGCGCGCCCGGTCCGAGGCACTGGCGACGATACTCGCGATGAGCTCCGGAGGGACTCCGGGCGGCGGTAGCTCGACGAGTGCCCCGAGCAACGGATTATCTGCTGTCATCGCGCGTCCAACTGGAATAGCTGAGCGAGCTCACGAGCAGTGATTGCGGGCGGTGCGTTGTTGGTCGATGGTAGGAAGTGATCGGCGTAGCGCTCCTTACGGGCGTGGAGTGCGGCGATGTGGTCCTCGATGCCGTTTGCGTGCTTGAGTACGTGGACCTGGACCGGTCGCTGTTGCCCGAACCGGTGCACACGATCGCTGCCTTGGTTCTCCTGGGCCGGTGTCCACCATCGTTCGTAGTGAATGACCCGGCTGGCACGCGGCAGGTCAAGGCCGGTGCCGCCGCTCTTCAAAGTAGGGATGAGTACGGCGATGTGCCCCTCGGCAAGCTCACGCAGGGCGGCGGCCTTCTGAGCAGGAGGAATCTTGCCGTGGTAACGAGCACTGGAGATCCCGACGCCGGTCAGGTAGGCGTGGATGAGATCGGCCGTGCCGATGTAGTTGGCGAAGATCACTGTACTTTCGCCGTGCTGGGCGGCGTCGGCGAGGATCTTGTGCATGCGATCCAGCTTCGGCGCGTCGATCGCTGCTCGCTCTGGGTTGCTCCGTACATCTGCTGGGTCGTCGCGCCGGTAGAGCGCAGGACTGCTGCACACCTGTTTCATCGCGTCCATGAGGCGTAGCGCGGCCTCGCCGGATCGCCGTGACGGCTGACGCAGGCTCGAAGCCCGTTCGGTGTCGCGTGCAAGCATCTCGAGAAGTGACCGCTGCACGTCCGACAGATCGAGTTCATGGGTGAAGGAGAGCCGTGGCGGTAGCTGCCGGGCGAGAGCTGGGTCGTTCTTTGTACGGCGCAGGACGACCGGGTGCAGCATCTGCTGCGTCTGCGTCCTGAGTGCCTCAGTCCGGGGACGGTCAGCACGTCTCAGTGGTGCCACCAGCCGCCGTTCGAAACCCTGCCGGGTCTCGAACATTCCGCAATTGAGCCAGTCGAGGATCGCCCACGTCTCCCGCGGATGGTTTTCCAGCGGCGTGCCGGAGATCGCGAGCCGACCCGGAGCGTCGAGTCTCCTGATCGCGCGCGCCGCGCGGCTCCATGGGTTCTTGATCCGCTGTGCTTCATCGGCGATCACTAGGCCCCACCGCCGTGGTGCGAGGATCTCGATGTCCATCGCCAGCGTGTCATACGTGGTGATGACCAGGGAACCCCCGCTGAGCGAGGGCAGCGCTCTCCGAGGGCCAGCGTGGACGATGGGCGGTGTATCGCCCAAGCATCTCGCGGCTGCATCACGCCACTGCCGTACCAGGTCGCGGCTCGTGCAGAGTACGAGCGTCGGTGCATCTCGATGCGCGCGCCGATCCGAGAGGTGAAACCCCAGTGCGGTGAATGTCTTACCTAAGCCCATGTCGTCGGCAAGGAGTGTGTTCAGACCTGCTCTACTGCGCCCTTCGAGCCAAGCGATTGCCTCACGTTGGTGCTGATGGAGTCGGATCGAGCCGATCCGGAAGTTGTTGCTTTCGGCCTCCGACGAGTCGGAGTCGCGCAGTTCGTCGAGAAGATGAGCCAACCCCTCCGTCGCGCTGCAGGCGTACTCTTGGCCGTCGATGAAGACCGTCTGCAGCAGGGCGTCCATCTTTCCTTTGCTGCTGCTAACCGGCGCGAGATCTCGGTGTTCGAGTTTCTGCCGGATCGGCAGATCGATCAGCACCCAGCGCTGCCGAAGCCAGACGATCGGCATCGACGCTTCGGCTAGAAGCATCATCTCCTGTTCGCTGAGCAGCTCACCGTCCAGTGTCAGCCACCAGCGGCGGTCGAGCAACTGCGGGAGTCCGAGCGAGCCGTCCGGCTCGTCCAGGTACGGCCCGTTTCCCACGACCACGCTCGCGGCGAGGTCTGTTGCCCAGTTGCGTGGCCAGTGGATGTCGATCCCAAGGTCGCGGAGCGCTTCCCCGACCTCGGCCCGCAGGCCGGGTAGTGCGTCGACGCCGACGAGAAGTGACTCCGGCCGGTACTGCAAGCCCAACGCTGACAGCGTCGGGAGGAGCCGGCCGGCCTGGCGAAGCAGGCGACGTAGGCGCAGTCGCAGTCGCGGTTCGATAGAGTCTGCAAGCCAAACCTGAGCGGCGGGCGGTGCCGTCTCCGGATCTGATGAGCCCGTTGCGAGTAGCAGGTCGACCTTGACGGTGTTCACCTCAAGATTCGGATCGGGCGCGTTGATCCGCAGGACGGGTCGGAAGCCGGGGGCGGCTTCAAGCCGTGCCTCCAGTTGGTCGACCCAGTCCTGTAGGTCCGCGCCAGCGTCGTCGGACCTTGACGAGACGAAGGGCTGGTCTCCGATCATCCACCACAGTGCTGTGTCGGGGACGAACGTTGCGGCGACGGCGTCGACGTACTCCCGCGCGTGCTCGATCGTGAGAGGCTCCGGACTCCGCGAGAATGTCGCGGCGCAATGTGGAAGCTCGTTCAGTTTGGCCGTCCAGCGCCGGAATGACTCGGTGGTGGATTGGGTCAGCGGTCCGATTCTCCATGCCGTACGGCGATCCTGCGGGCGATGTGCGTCGCAGATGGTCGGAAGAATTCGGCCGTTCTCGATCCACCTGATCGTCTCGATCGTGACCTCGTGCCACAGCAGGGCAGAATTGCTCCAAGCACCGGCGGTCATCAGGAGTGAGATCGCGTGCGGCATGTCCAGCACAAGGCATTCGACTTCGCGAACCTCGTCCGGCCATCGCACGGTGCGCATGACCCGCTGGCCGCGGACGTCTGGACGGGAAGACCGTGGCGGGCACAACAGCATCTGCGGTCTCGATGGGCAGGCGTCGGCATCGAACAGTAGCTCCCAGCCGAGCTCGAGCAGGTCGGCAGCCGGGTATGTCGCCGGAGTCTCCGCCGTACGTCGAAGTGGTGGCAGGGCCGAGGGTTTGACCGCAACCGCCTTGACCACGGATCTGGGCCCGGTGCGAGCCTGATCGCGCGGACATAGCGCCCGCAGCAGGTCGAGGTTGGCCAAGTGATCGGCACCCTTTTGAGTGGTAGCCGAACGCCAGTTGCCGGTCTGTGTACCCTCTGCAGTCCGAAGCGAGGCCTGTGACTCGAACTGCCGTGGGTCTGTGGCGCGAGCGCGCCGAGCATGGATGATCGGCGGAAGCCTGGCGATCTGGGTGTGCTGGGCCAGGATGCTGGTCGCCGTCTCCGGTCGGCCCACGAGCCATGCGAGGACGTCTTTGCGAAATCCGGCAACACCGCGCATCGGCTGCAGCAGTAGCAGTCTCAGCTGGGAAATGGTCAGTAGTCCTGCACCGAGCATCGCCCGAAGCTCGGCGATGTCGTCGGTCGAGACGGCCTTGCGCCGCAGGGCGTCCCGCAGCCAGGTGGGAAGTCGTTCCGCCATCAAACCCTCCGGCTTTGCGATGACAGGCATACATTACGCTGTGGAGTCATTCAGATGCGGAAGGTAGTAGGGTTGTGTCGGGTTCACGAAGATGCTTCAGCTGCGGCCGGTTGGAGTCTGCTCCTGTCAACTGGTTCCTAGTGCTGCGATCTATGGGTGCCGAGCAGAAGGCGCAGTTGTTCGCTTGCTTTTGCAGCACGGCGTGCATGCACAAGTCGCACCGAGCCCTAGACGTCGCGGTTGCCAAGCATGCAAAGGACGTTGGGCTGCCACCAGGCGATCGCAGCGTCCTCGACTCGTTGTTCGAGCAGGCACACCGATACGTATTCGAGGACAACCTGAGCGTTCGCGAGGCGGGCGACATGCTCGGCATTCCGACACAAGTCCTGCGGCAGTGGTTCCGGGCGGCGGGCATTTCGACGGCCGGGCCGGCTCCGCTCGAGAGCATGCCCAAGCAGAAGGCGACGCGATCCATAGCGGACTTCCTCAGGACCCGCCACGGCAGTTCCCCGATCTCAGCTATCCACGAACTCGAACAGGCCGGCCACATCCGAGCTCGTCGGTGGTCCGACTCCAGAACAGGGCCTGCCCACCAGCCGACCTTCACCTGCGCGGTCCAAGTCACGACAGCGGAGGGCAGCGACTTCTCCGCGGAGGGCATGGGTACCTCCTTGCAATCCGCAAAGACTCACGCCGCCGCACACCTGATCGACACCATGATTGCCAACTGAGCCTTCCGGCGTCGCAGTGCGAGGTCCGCTCGCTTGGCTCGTCAACGTGATGGGGCAGCGCGGGAGAAATTGCTGATGTCTCAGCGGAGTCCTTGGCGGCGGGGACGAGCAAGGGCATACTCGGCTACGGGGAGTAGGCGATGTCAGTCGTCTCAGGGGAATTTGATCGTGGGGGGAACCATGATCCGTTGCAGGGTGGCTTTGCCATGCCCGAGTAGGGGATGGCAACGGTGACAATCGAGGAGGATCTGGCGAAGTGGCTGTCCAGCCGACCGGTCTGGCAACAGCGGCTGGTCGACGGGAAGGCCGGGCCCGCTGTCACGGTCAAGGCGGCCGACGTCCCCGGCGCTGCGTGGCGGGCGGCAGGGTGTTTCTGCGTGAGGCTGGCGTCGGCGTGGCCATCAACAGTCTCGCCGAAGGGGAGCGGCTGAGATTCGCGCAAACCGGCTTGACCATCGTCTATGGGTTCAACGGCAGCGGGAAGTCCGGGTATGCACGTTTGCTGCGCCGATCGGTCAACGCACGGAGAGATGTCGAGATCCACCGTGACGGCTTCGACAAGGACACGAGCAAGGCGCAGGATGCGCGGGTGGTGTACGACGTTGAGGGCGGCGCTACCCAGGTCTGGCGCATGGGAGCAGAACACAGCGCGGAGCTTGCGCAGGTGCGCTTCTACGACAGCGAATGCGGCCGTACCTACGTGGATCTGGCCTCCGCGGCGGCCTAGCGGCCATCCGCCCTCGTCTTTCTGGAGGTACTGGCCGGGATCACCGACCGGGTAACGGCAGAGCTGAACCTGAGGTTGTCCGCCATTGCGGCGGCTCGAAGATCGCTTCCTCTTGTACCGACCCCTGAACCGTCACCGATGTCCTGACACACCAACTGTCACCCATCTCCTGAGACATCACACGCGTCGGCGTGCCGCACCGGCTCTGCAATCGAAAGCTTGTTCTACTATGATGGAATGGGGGCAGGCGCCCTGCATACGAGCCGCCAGGGCCGCCGCCGGACAGTCGGCGGCGGCTTTGCTGGCCCCGCGCCGATCAGACGGCCGAAGGCGAGGTGAGCCGCCGCGCGGCGCATGACGAGCCGGGCAACGTCTGATCAGGAAGGTTTCATGCCGACTGGTCCAGTAGACGGACCGAATCGGAGGTGCTCGGGGTCTTATCTGCAGACACATCCCGCAGGAAGGCTCGAACGAGATCCGCCACTCCATCTGATCCAGCGGTTCCGTACAAGTGAAAGTCCGGGCGGACGAGAACGACATCCGCCTCGAGGCGATCGAGCCAGTCTCGGTAGGCACCGTCGACGTCTTCGAGAATGAGGAGGCCATCGCGCCGGTGTCCACCGAACGCGACGCAAGGGATCCGCAGCTCCGCAAGGTGGGTAGTCTGCGACTTGCTCAGGACGGAGAGATCTGAAGCCGTGCGCCCGATCAGCACCCCAGGTCCGCGGAGAACGTCGTCAAGTAGTCGTTTGCCACTCGCCCCCTCGGAAGGCACTCCAACTGGTCCTTGGATTGCGAGCTCACCACCGTGGCGCCCACGGTGGATGCCGGGGCCCAGGCCGGGCCGTGGTGGAGCCGGAGGTCGCATGCCCGCCTCCCATTCGGCGACCATCCGGGCGTCGCGTGCGGCAGCCGCGGCAGGGTCGGTGAGGCAGATGACCTCGCCCAGCTCGATGGAAAAGTCGATGAAGGCCTGGACGTGGTGTGTGCGCTCGGATCCGTAGGTGTCGAGGAGGTCGTCGGCGGCGCGGTCGCGCAGGACGGCGTCGAGCTTCCAGGACAGGTTGATCGCGTCACGGACGCCGGCGCCGAGGCCCTGGCCGGCGAACGGTGGCATCAGGTGGGCCGCGTCGCCCGCGATCAGGACCCGACCCTCGCGCCAGCGCTCGGCGTACGTGGCCTGGAAGGTGTAGACCGAGTGCCGCTCGAGCTCCGCGTTGTCCGGCCGCACGCCGAACGGCGCGAGCAGCTCCCAGGCGCGCTCGACCGTGTTCAGCTCGGCCTTGTCCTCGCCGGGCAGCCGCATGAACTC
>NZ_BAAANF010000021.1:37058-86604 GCF_039529655.1 Kribbella yunnanensis
GGACCATAGTCGCGGGGCGACGGTAGTCGCAGTGCTGGTGGGCCACGTGCGGGAACTCGAGCTCGGGCGAAGGGCGCACGTCGACGACGAGCCAGTCGTAGAAGAAGCCGCGGTCGACCTGCCTGATGCCGCACCAGCGGCGGACTGCGCTGTTGGCGCCGTCCGCGCCCACCATGTACGCCGCCTCGACCTCGAGGGTGGCGCCGTCGAGGCCATCGACCGCCGTGACGACCGCGTGGTCGTCGACCTGCTCGATGCTGACCGCGCGGGCCGGGCGCAGGAGGCACACGTTCGGCATCTCCGCGATCCGGTCGATGAGTAGGCGCTCGAGCTCGGGCTGGTTGAAGAAGTAGGTGTTGAACCAGCCGGACTCCCCCAAGCCGCTCCAGTCGACCTCGACCAGGGATCGACCCTCGGCGTTCATCCACACGTACATGTCGTCGTAGGGCTGGGTGACTTCTGGGATTGTGTCGGGCGCGAGGCCGACCGACTGGAGGATCCGCGCGAAGTCCGAGCAGTGGGTCACCGCGCGGGGGAGCGGGTAGCCGGCCTCGTTCTGGTCCATTACCACGACCTGGTGGCCCTGGCGGCCGAGCTGGAGGGCGAGGAGCTGACCCACAGGCCCGAAGCCGATGATGCAGACGTCCGAGTTCAGCCGGCGCGTGCCAGCGGCAGGTGCGTGATTCATGACGTGAACGGTCCGTGCTGGACGTGGCCCCTGTCGCGTTGGTGTACCGGAAACCGGGACACGGAGGTTCTGCGACGCTGCATTCTGACCCCACTATGACGTGCGACACATCGCCGGACGCCCTGAGAGCCGGCGCGTCGTTCAAGGAGGAGCACATGCAGGTGTCCGCGTCCCAAGAAGCGTATGACGGGTCCGAGACCCGGTCCCACCCTGCGCTGATCGTGCTGTGCATGGTCATCACTGTCATCGAGGGCTACAACCTCATCGTCTACGGCAACGTCGTGCCGCTCCTGCTCGATGACCATTCCCTCGGCATCACCGACAAGCAGACCGGCGCGATCGGCGGGATGGCATACCTCGGCGCGATCGTCGGCGCCGCGCTCGCCCCGGTCCTGGCCGAGAGACTGGGCCGCAAGCGGGTGCTGGTCACCACGATCACTGTGTTCGCCGCCGGTGCGCTCGCCTCGGGGCTGGCCCAGGACGGTCAGATGCTGGGCGGCGCCCGCCTCCTCGTTGGTCTCGGGATGGGCGGCGCGCTGACCACCGCGATGACCGTCGCGCGCAACAGCGCCGCCTCGCGCAGCGCCTCGCTGGTCGTGACAATCACGATGGCGGGCATCCCGCTCGGCGGCGTGATTGCAGCGCTGGTGTCGTTGGTGGTGCTGCCACACTTCGGCTGGCGGCCGATGTTCTTCATCGGCTCCGCAGTTGCGTTGCTGATCACCCTTGCCGTCGCGCGTACGCAGTTCCCGGCCACGATCCCGCAGGAGGTGGCCGGCCGCTCGTGGACGGGCAGGCAGAAGTTGCGCGCCGTCTTCACCGGCCGCGGGGCGGCCCTCGCCGCCGTCATCGCGCTGTGCGCGATCGCCAACATGGTCGCCTGGCAGGGGCTGAACGTGTGGGTGACGGAGTCCTCGATCAACCTCGGCTTCACGCTGCGCACCGCCACACTGTTCGCCTTCACGCTGACCGGCGCGGCGGTCGTCGCGTCGTTCGCCAGTGCCTGGATGGCGGACCGCCGCGGCTCGGCGGTGACCGCGATCCTCACCGGGTCCTGCACGGTGCTCGGGATGGTGCTGATGCTGGTGCTGCCGACCTCCACCGTCTCGGTGCTGTTCTGCATCGCGTTGATGGGGATCGGCGGTCACTCCACGATGAACCTGATCCACACAACGACCGCCGACGCCTTCCCGCTGCCGGCTCGCGCCGCTGCGCTCGGCTGGTCCAACAGCACGTCGTTCATCGGCGCGTTCCTCGGCCCGACCCTGGGCGGGATCGCGATCCACGTGGATGGTGCGTACGGGGTGTTCCGCACCTTCGCGATCGCGGCTACGGTCTGCCTGGTGGCCGTCACCGCGCTCTACGCCCTCGGCCGTGGCGTACGCCGGGGAGGCGCGAGCACGCTGCGGGCCGACGCCAGTGTGGAGCCGGTCTCCGCCTGAGCCAGAGGCGGCCCCCGCGCGTCAGCGCGTCAGCGCGGGGGCCGTCGTGCCGCCGCGGCAGCGGTGTCGATCACGGGGTTGATCCGCGCCAGGCCGGCGAGCACAGCGTCCCACTTGCCTGGCAGGTCGCGGCTGGACATCACCACGGCGACGGCCTGGCGGGCGCCGGTCGGGCCGACCATGCCGGTGGCCACGGCGCTGATTCCCTCGTCGTGCTCCTGGAAGTCGAAGGCGAGCCCGGTCGCTCGAACGGCCTCGAGCTCCTCGTCCAGCGCGGCCCGCTCGGTGACGGTGCGCTCGGTGAACCGCTTCATCGGCTGCAGTCGGAGCAGTTCGTCGACCCGCGTCTGCGGCAGCTGTGCGAGCAGTGCCTTACCGATACAGCTGGCGTGCAGCGAGAAGCTCTGGCCGACCTTGGTGACGCCCTTCATCCGTGCGGGCGACACGATCTGGTCGGCGACCACGATCTCGCGGCCGCTGAAGACTGCGAGGTCGACGTTCTCCTGCACCTCGCGCGCGAGCGCTAGCAGGGACTGCCTGTTGGCCGCGAGCAGCCGCAGGTGGCTGTTCATCCCGAACTTCAGAAGCCCCGGACCGAGGCTGAAACCGACGCCGCTCTGCGAGCGGACCACGAACAGCTCTTCCTCAAGGGTGCGCACCACCCGGTGCACGCTGGAGCGTGGGATGCCCAGCCGCTCCGAGAGCTCGCTGAGGCTCAGCGGGCGGCGACTCTCGGCAATCGTATCGAGGATGACCGAGGCCCGCGCGATCGAGGGCACGTCAGCCCCGCGACCACTGCTGCGTGACCGCCAGTCGGCGTACGGCGAGGTCGTCGCCTTCGGTAGCCAGGATCAGGTCGTAGCGGCCGAGGGTGTGCAGCACGGGCTCATCCTTGACCATCCATCGCTGGTAATGCGCCTCCGCCCGCCAGGTGCCGTCCTGGATGTGATCGGTGGGATCGACGAGCGGCCGTACGACGAGGTTGGTGACGTCGTGGCGGTGCGCGACCGGCGAGCCCCACAGCTGCTCCCACCAGCCGCGCGCGTCCTCGGGGCGCTCGTAGCCGCCGGTCGGGAAGCGCACCACCGCCCGGCCGAGCAGAGCGACGGCGGCGTCGACGTCCTTGCGGTCGGCGACCTCTGTGTACGTGTGCAGGACGTTCGCCGTCAGGTGACGGGCCTCCGCGCCGTTCACCGCTGCTGCCACTCGCGCACCCAGGCGCGGCCGTAGTCGTTGCCGTGCGGGGTGCGCATCACGGTGTGGATGTGGAACGGCTGCGGGACGCCGTAGTTGAGGAAGACCCCGCAGTGGTGGTCGAGCTCGAAGATCCCCACCGGGGACTGGATCCGGAAGTAGAAGACCTCGCCGCGCCGGTGGCCGCCGATCCAGCTGAACCAGGTCTCGTCGAGGTGATCGGCGACCTCGCGCAGGCGTGCGGCGCGCGGCCCCTCGGGCAGCAGTACGACGAACTCGGCGACCAGGTCGAGGACAAGCTGCTGTGCCCGCGCGTCGAGCTCAGCGACCCGGACGCCCTCGAACGGGATCACCCGGTTGTCCTGGAACGCGCCGGCCAGGTGCCGCTCGTCGCCGGGGTGCACCCGGCCGGGCGGCATCGCCGGGTCGACCATCTCGGCGTACACGACCGCGGCCTCGCGCTGCTCGTCGCTTAGCTCTGCCATCAGGTCGGTGGCCAGCTCGATGCGGCGCGCGAAGCTCTGGCCCCCGGCCAGCGGGCCGTCGTCGATCGCGTCGGGCTCGGCACCGAGGAACGCCGGGCCGATCGCCATCCGGCCTTCCACGACCAGACAGTTGACGGCGAGGTGGTGGCCGAACAGCTGCCACCCCCACGGCGCGACCGGGTCGGGCTCGCCGTACAGCGCGATGTTGTAGGAGAACTCGTTGAGGATCGATTCGAGGTCGACCACCTCGCCGAGGAAGCCGTTGATCTGCATCATCCGGCGGGCCAGCAAGTAGCCCTCCTCGCTGAGCGAAGCGCGCACGAGTTCGAGCGCCGCGGCGCGGACCGTCTCGGGCTGCAGGTCGAGGCGGAGGCCCGTGTCGAACTGCATGAACTCCGGGTTGGCCCAGGTCTGCCACTCGGGCGCGTCCACGGCGTGGGAGATCTCCGAGCGGGCCTCGTCGTCGAGCAGCGCCAGCAGCGCGTTGGCGGCGGCGACCATATCGGCGACCGGGGCGTCCTCGCCCGGCCGGGCTGGCTCGAGCGGGTAGAGCCCGGTGCGCAGGGTGCCGTCCTCGGTGACGCCGACGTACGGCGAGAGGTAGAGCGGCGTCCAGCCCTCGATCAGCCCGCCGGTGAACGCGTCGCCCTTGGCGGCCTCGCGGTACTCGTAGGCGTCGAGGCCACGTACGTCGGCCAGCCGCGGGTGGTCGTGCGGGAAGAGGTAGCGGCGGAACGCGGATCTGCTGTCGACGTCTTCGTCGCTGACGGTGGTCATGGAGCTCCTTCGGGGCTGGGTGGGTCAGGCGGGCGGTGGCGACGCGTGGGCCGCGACCGCCGCCGCGACCTGGTCCGGGTCGCCGGAGGCGATCGCCTCGACGAGCTCGACGTGCACCCGGTGGCGCAGGTCGCGGTAGTCGCCGAAGTCGGCGTCGTCGTCGAAGACCGGGGTGGCGGCCGCGATGTGGCCCAGCGTCGAGGTGTAGACAGCACTGGCCATCGCGTTGGGGCAGATCTCGGCGATCCGCTCGTGCAGTGCCCAGTTGGCGGCCATGAACGCCGGCCAGTCGGCGGCCTCGCCCATCGCAGCCACCAGCCGGCGCAGCGCGTCGATGTCGGCGTCGCTGCGACAGCGCGCGGCGCCCTGGTCGACCAGCAGCTCGAGGTGCTCGCGCAGCTCGACGGCGTCCATCACGGTCGTCGGCGCCTCGGCGACCGAGAGCAGCGTGTGCCGCAGCCGGACCACCGGCCCGCGGTCGGCGACGAAGAGGCCGCCGCCCCGGCCGGGCTTGATGAGCACGACGCCGCGGTCGCGGAGCAGACGGACCGCCTCACTCACCGTGGGCTTGGAGAACCCGCTCTGCAACCGCAGCTCCTCCAAGGTCCCGATGGCCGCGCCCGCGGCGAGTCCGTCGAGGCGGATCTGCTCCTCGACCGTGGCGGCGAGGTGCTCGGCCCGCGAGAGAGGTGCGTCGGAAAGCACGGCCCTAGGCTAGCATCAACGTTCCAAAAGGTATAGAACGTTTAGTGGTTACTGCTCACCCGAAGGAGAACCCATGGGCACCCGCTTGGTCGGCTTCCGTGACGCCGAGGGCGCCACGCTGGTCGGCGCCCTGTCCGAAGACGGCGCCGCCGTCACCGCGTTGGCCGGACTGGAGGAGTTCTGGGCCGAGCCGCACCGCTACACCGCGCTCGAGCCGACCGGCGCCACCCTTCCGGTCGATGACGTCGAACTGGTGCCCCCGGTCCTGCCCGGCGCCCGGGTGGTCTGCATCGGGCTCAACTACCTCAAGCACGTCGCCGAGGGGTCGTACGCCGTCGACGGGGTGCCGCCGTACCCGACGCTGTTCGCGCGCTGGCCCGCGTCCCTGACCGTTGGCGGTGCCGAGATCCCGGTGCCGGTTGACGAGGACGGACTGGACTGGGAGGGCGAGGTGGTCGCCTACGTCGGCCGACCACTCGTCGACGCGACACCCGAGGAGGCCCTTGCGGCCGTGATCGGCTATTCGACGTTCAACGACGTCACCGCCCGCCGCGCGCAGAAGCTCACTTCGCAGTGGATCCTCGGCAAGAACGCCGACCGCTCCGGCCCTCTGGGCCCGATCGTCCCGGCCGACGAGGTCGGCGACCTGCGCGACGGGCTTAAGGTGCAGACCCGGGTCAACGGCGAGGTGGTCCAGGACGGCACCACCGACGAGATGGTCTACACGGTGGGCGACACGCTCGCCTTGATCAGCCGGACCTTCACCCTCCAGCCGGGCGACCTGCTCGCGACCGGCACGCCGTCGGGTGTCGGCTACTCACGGACCCCGCCGTGGCTGCTGCAGCCCGGCGACGTCGTCGAGGTCGAGGTGGACGTGCTCGGCGTGCTGCGCAACACCGTGGTGGACGGCAGCGCTCGGACGGCCGGGAGTGCCGGGTGAAGGGCCCGCTCGACGACGTCCTGGTCGTTGACCTGACCCGCGCCCTCGCCGGCCCGCACGCGACGATGATGCTCGGCGACCTGGGTGCCCGCGTGGTCAAGGTCGAGTCCGCGACCGGCGACGACACCCGCGGCTGGGGTCCGCCGTTCGTGACGCCCGACGACGGCGCCCGCGAGTCGACGTACTTCCTCTCGGCGAACCGCAACAAGGAGTCGATCTGCCTCGATCTCAAGGACGCGGCGGACCTCGCGGTGCTGACCGAGCTGGTCGCCCGGGCCGATGTGCTGGTCGAGAACTTCCGCACCGGCGTGATGGAGCGCCTCGGCCTGGGGACCGAGCGCCTCGCTGAGCTGAACCCGCGGTTGGTGGTGCTCTCGATCACCGGCTTCGGCCACGACGGCCCCGAGGGTGGTCGCGCCGGCTACGACCAGATCGCCCAGGGCGAGTCCGGGCTCATGTCGCTGACCGGAGCGAGCGCGGAGGACCCGCAGAAGTTCGGCACCCCGATCTGCGACCTGCTCGCCGGGATGTATGGCGCCTACGGCGTCGTCGCCGCGCTCCATGAGCGTGCGCGCACCGGTCGCGGCCAGGTCGTGCGCACCTCGCTGCTCGCCGCCGCCGTCGGCGTGCACGCCTTCCAGGGCACCCGCTGGACGATTGCGGGCGAGGTCGGCCGCGCCGCCGGCAACCACCACCCCTCGATCGCGCCGTACGGGCTGTTCCGCTGCGCCGACGGCGCGGTGCAGATCGCGGTCGGCAGCGAGTCGCTGTGGCGCCGCTTCTGCGATGGGTTCGGGCTGAACCCTGCGCTCGACGGCTTCGCGACCAACCCCGAGCGGGTCGAGCGCCGCGAGGCGACGATCGAGCTCGTCGAGGCTGCGTTCGCCGACTGGAAGGCCGTCGACCTGCTCGAGCGGCTCGCCGAGTTCGGCATCCCCGCCGGCAAGGTGCGCAGCATCGACGAGGTCTACGACTGGGACCAGACCCGCAGCCAGGGGCTGGTCGTTGACGTCCAGCACGTCACCCTCGGCCAGCTCGCCCTGCCGGGCCCGCCGCTGCGGTTCTTCGCCCCCGACGGCACCGAGACCACCGGCACCGACCACCGGCCGCCGCCGGTCCTGGACGGCGACGGGTCGTCGCTGCGCGGCTGGCTCGCCGAGGCCGCCCGATGAGGCGGCTCGGGGCGCGCGAGCTGATCCAGGCGACCGTCGACCCCGGCTCCTGGGTCTCGTGGGACGAGCCGATCGTGCGCGCCGGCCTCGACCCGGCGTACGCCGAGGAACTCGCCGCAGCCGAGGCGAAGGCCGGCACCGACGAGGCCGTGATCACCGGTCGCGCGCGCGTCGAGGGCCACGACGTGGTGCTGGTGGTGGGCGAGTTCCGCTTCCTCGGCGGCTCGGTCGGCGCCGAGACCGCGTCCCGCGTCGTCGCGGCCGTACGCCGGGCGACCGAGCTGCGGCTGCCGGTGATCGCGGCCACCTCCTCGGGCGGCACGCGGATGCAGGAGGGCACCCCGGCGTTCGTCTCGATGATCGACATCTCGCGCGCCGTCGTCGACCATAAGGCCGCCGGGCTGCCTTACCTGGTCTACCTGCGTCATCCCACCACCGGCGGGGTCTTCGCGTCATGGGCCTCGCTCGGCCACGTCGCGGTCGCCGAGCCCGGTGCGCTGATCGGCTTCCTAGGGCCGGTGGTCTACCAGACCCTGCACGGGCGCGCCTTCCCCGAAGGCGTGCAGACCGCCGAGAACCTGGTCGCCAAGGGCGTCCTCGACGCCGTCGTCCAGGCCGACGAGCTCGCGCCCGTCGCGGCCCGCGCGCTGCGACTGCTCACCGGCGGCCGCGCCGACCTCGCCACCCTGCCGACCGCCCCGGCGGCGTACGACGTGGATGTGAAGGTCCCCGACGCGTGGGAGGCGATCGAAACCACTCGCCGCGAGGACCGACCCGGCGCCCGTGAGCTGCTGGCGCACGTGGCGAGCGACGTCGTACCGCTGCACGGGACGCAGGCCGGCGAGGCCGACTCGGGGCTGCTGACCGTGGTCGCCTCGATCCGCGGCATCTCCTGCCTGGTGATCGCTCAGGACCGGCGAGCTCAGGCGCTCAAGGGGCCGCTCGGCCCGGCGTCGCTGCGCGCCGCGCGCCGCGGGATGCAGCTCGCCGAGCAGCTGCGGCTGCCGCTGGTCAGCCTGATCGACACCCCCGGCGCCGACCTGTCCGCCGAGGCTGAGGAGGGCGCGCTCGCCCCCGAGATCGCCCGCTGTCTGGCCGACATGGTCCAGCTCAGCGTGCCCACGGTCGCCGTGCTCATGGGCGAGGGATGCGGCGGCGGCGCGCTCGCGCTGCTCCCGGCCCGCCGCGTGGTCGCGGCTCGCAACGCCTGGCTCTCGCCGCTGCCACCCGAGGGCGCGAGCGCGATCCTCTACGGCACGGCGGACCGCGCCGCAGAGATGGCTCGTCGCCAGCGAGTCCGCGCCGACGACCTCGCCGAGATCGGCATCGTGCACGCGGTCGTCGACGAGTCCAGCCCCGCCCACCTCGACCCCGAGCGTTTTCTCGACGCACTAGCCGACGAGGTGATCCGCCAGTTCGCCTGGCAAGGACTCCGAGTGCCGAACCACTGAATCCGTACGGTTGGGGCGAGGCGGGTTGGAGCGACCGCGGCCGCGCTCCCTGTCAGGTCGTGGCGTGTCTGACCCAAGCCACCTTGCGGCGCTTGATCCGGAAGGTCGTGAGGTCGTGGGCGAGGGTCGTCGTGCCGTCGAAGTCCTTCACCTCTCGTATCCAGCGCTGCTCGCTCAACGTCGGCCCGTGGTCGCTACGAGGATCGATCGGGACGACGTGGGACGACGCCAGGCTGCGCGCATCAGCAGCTGCAGCAACCGCGCCGACCTCGGACACGTCGGTGTGGACACTGTGCAGGAAGTCGACGAACGCCGCGGGCACTCCGGCATGAAGCATGGCCCGCACGTGCATGATCTCGTGGACCAGCAGGGCTGTGTGAGTGGCTAGGCGGGCTAGATTCGTGGAGGCGGAAGTGTCTCCCGAAAAAGTCACCGACCGGTGGTCACTGTCAAAACGGAACGCGTAGGCCGGGAACACCGGACCGTGCGGGACGAGGGTTGCGCTCACCCGTACCCGATCGTCCTCGAAGACCGTGAACGGCGCCATGTCGGGCGCCGTGGTGGTCGCCGATGCACCGCTCGGCAGGGGATGCCAGAGACATCGACCAGGCTCCGTACATCAGGCCCAGAGGATGATCCGACATACATGGGGTTGACGGTCGCAGCGAACGCATCGAGCAACGCGGTGTGCATCTGCGACGTACCCGGCATCGGGTTGCTCCCGCAGGGGAACGAAGCCCGGTTTCTGCGTGGAGACGCATCCGTGGACAGCGACTGACATCAACATCCGGATTCACGTCCTCGGCGTCCAGTCGCAGGCGTTGAGGCGCGATCGTCCCGACCTCCTGGACCTCGAGTACGAGGGCACGGGTCTCCGCGTTCGCTGGCCAACTCTCGGAGACCTGGGAACGAATGATCAATGTCGAGGTCGCCTGCGCCGTGGTCGACCCCGTGAAACTCGAGGTCAATCCGAGGAAGCTGAAAGCTCTGGTGTACATCAACCAAGACGACAACAACGAGTTCCAGGCTTGTTACGGCCAGACGTCGGCCTGGGCGCGGCGACATGACAACCATCCGGACCGCATCTACACACCTCCGAGTTGGAAGAACTCGAGGCGGCACTAAAGACGCTGAAGAGCTGTCGGGAACGCATTCACGGATATCAAACCAAGAAGTAGGCGCACGTCTCCTGCTCCGCACGGTTGACCTCGGCCAAGGTTTGCCTTCGTGCAATGACGGACAAGTGTCATGCCTGGTGAGCCGCGCGTGGACGCAAACCTCTGCTCCGACGAGAATGCGCCGCCGAGGCTGATCAAACTGGCGTCTGCAGCACCGCTTCAATGAGATGCGGGCCCGGTTCCGCGATTGCGGCCGCGAATTGCTCGGCGAGTTCCTGACATGTCCTCGCGCGGGTCGCGGGAACCCCCATGCCGTGGCTCAGGGCAACGAAATCCAGGTCTGGCTCTGACAGCTCGATCATCCTGGTGGATGGCGCGCCTGCCTCGTTGCGGGCGCCCACGCGGTCGAGTTCGGAGCGCAGGATTGCGTACGACTTGTTGTTGAGGATGACCGTGGTGATGTCGAGGTTCTCCCGGGCTTGGGTCCAGAGAGCCGAGATCGTGTACATCGCGCTGCCATCGGCCTCCAGGCACACAACTGGCCGATCCGGACACGCGACAGCTGCCCCTACCGACAGAGGAAGACCTTGACCGATGGCCAGCCCGACGAGCCCCAGGACGTCGTGAGGTTGCGCACCTGCCGTTGCTGCAGCGAGTGACGGCAGCCCTGAGGTGACGGACTCGTCGGAGACGATGGCATTAGACGGCAGCAGAGCGCCGATCACCCAAGCCCAGTTCTCGCGGGTGAGCAAACCGAGAGGCAGATCCGCGTCGTGACGCGGTGCCGGGCGAGGTGTCAGTGTAGGCGCGAGTTGGTCGGCCAGGTTGGTCAGCTCGGCCTCGACTGCGGTGAACTCGTCGGCGAGGACGTGAATGCCGATGCCGGCGGGGACGAGGTCGCCGTTCTTCCCCGGATAGCCGAATGAAGCCACCGGATGCCGCGCCCCGGCCAGGATCAGATGCCGCACTCCAGCCAGCTGAGTCTCGACGTCCTCCCCGCGATAGGCCAGCGGTGTCACCACCGGCACGCCGGCTCCGCGTCGCAGCTTGGCCGGCCAGGTCGGGCAGAAGAGCAGCGCGCCGGTGGCCTGAGCAATGCGGTCGGCCGCGTTCAACCCCTCGATGGTGAGAGCGTCGCCGTCCAGGAGCAGCGCACTGGGTTCGCCGGACGCGAGAAGCTTCGCTACTGCGTCGGTCTCAAGCTCACCGCCCCGAGCCGACGGGCGCCGCAAAGGTGCCGCCGCCTCGGCACCGTCCGACCAGGACAGATCGGCCGGTACGACGACCGTCGCGATCGAGCCCGAAGTTCCGGTGCGTGCCTCGGCGGCATCAGTGAACCCGCTGGTCGCCGCGACCGCGGAGGCGATCATCGGCCCGAGATCCGTGCTGCAGGCAGGCCGGTACAGCCAAGCAGACACCGACTTGGCCACCGCGTCGATATCCGAGTCCAGCGGGGAATCAAGCTGTTGGTGATCGAGGGAGTGCTCGCCGACGAGGTTGAGGATCGGTGTCCCGGCCCGGCGAGCGTTGTGGAGGTTGGCCAACCCGTTGCCGAGACCAGGGCCCAGGTGCAGCAACGTGGCTGCGGGTGCGCCGGTCATCCGGCCGTATCCGTCAGCGGCGCCCGTGGCCACACCCTCGAAGAGGCAGAGGATCCCCTGCATCTCCGGGAACCGGTCGAGCGCGGCGACGAAATGCATCTCCGACGTCCCTGGATTGCCGAAACACACCCGGACTCCATTGTCGATCAGCGTTGCGACAATTGCTTCTGCACCAATCATGGCAACAAAGGTACAGTGGCGCCTTCAGGAGTTCGGCAGGCGATGCCGCCGAACTCACGGTCTGAAAATCCTCGAAATGCGAATAAAATGGGGTAGGTGTAAGCTGCGCACATCGGGAGGTCGGCTTGGTCAAGGTGATTCGTCCCTGCCATCAGCTCCGCTCGAGTACGCCTCATAACGCGCAGCAAGGATTCCGGCGATCTCTCCTAGGCGAGCGAACGACTCTTCGACGAGTTCGTCGTCGAAGGTGAAGGACGTTGCGCCCGGTGCCTTATCCCAGAGGCCGCCCTCATCGAGGAGGCGGTGAGCGAAGGAGTTTCGTCGTTCGGCCAGCCATCGTGCGTTGTCAATCACGAGGTCCGCGTCGGCGCGGTCCGGCAACAGCTCGACCAGCGCGCGCACCTTCCGTAGAAGGCCACCACGTGCCACGTCTTGGCCTGCCGACGGCAGGTAGGTCAGTAGAGACTCGAGAGCGCTGCAGCAGCCCGCCACGATCGCCCCTGCGCTTATTGGCGCTGCATCGTATTGCAGCAGACCCATGGAGTCGTCGAGCGTCATGTCGGACTCGCCCGCCCAGCCGGGGATGCGGTGCACCCCGGACCTTCGGATCGTCAGAAGCCTGCCGACCTCGGCGTCGAGCGCGGTGGCGACCGTGCGATGCAGCCAAACAAGAGCGGCGAACCGATACTCGAACAGCACGAAGTTGGATATGCCCTGCCCGGCTGGCATGTATGGCTCGACCAGCTGAGCTACGTCAAAGTGGTCGATCGGGCGGCCGGCGTCGGGCTCGTGGTCTGCTGAAGTCACAGCACGAGCCTAGAGTCGAGTTTCGGCACGCGCCGCGGTGACATGTAGTCGGAGGATCGGAGTAGGGTGCGACGACTTGTTCGTGGTGGAGGGGGAGTGGGATCGGTGAGTCGGCCTCGGGGCAACACGTTCGGGGAGTCGTTCGACGTCAAGGTACTGGACCAGCTCCTGAAGCAGTTTGGGCTGCACCCGGACGACGTCGTGACGCTGCTCAGGTACGCACCCCTGGGGCTCACGCATCTGGCGTGGAGGAACTCTGTACTTGAGGACTGGCATGCCGGCCCCGAGTCCAGGATCAGTGACGGCGACATGTTCCGAACGAATGCCGCCACGACGGAGGTCTTCCACGCAAATCTCTGGCCTGCTTTCGCCGAAGATTTCGCGGCTGCGGACCTGCTGGATCGGCAGGCACTCGACGAGTACGACGTCGATGTGCTTGAGGGCGCCTTCTACGCGGCGGATGAAGAGGTGTTCGATCCTGAACGTGTCCTGCCAAACGGTATGACCCTGTTGGAGCTGGGCGGCGAGGAAGTACCTCTGCTGCAGGAGCATGGTGCACGACAGTTTGAGGCACTACTTGAGCAAGCTGACGAGAAGGGTGTGCATGTCGTCGTCTCGTGGCTGGCGCTAAGGGGAGCGGTAAGTTGTCCGCAGTGGTGGCTTTCCCCGCGCTGGCCGTCGGTGGTCGACGCATTTCTCAACAGGCTGGACGACAACGAAGACTCGTTCTGGTCCCTCGGTGGTTATCCGGAGGCTTTGCCAGCAGAGTTCAATGATCGGCCCGGCATTCGCAGGACACTACTGACGGCGCCGTACGACTTGTCCGCGGATGCCGCGCAGTTCTGCGTGGGCCCGGGCGGGCTGAGGTTCATTCGCCTGGAACAGCCATTGCGCGTCGGGTAGGTCTGGAGCGCCACTCGGCAGTTGGTCTGGCTGTGCGCTCAGCGCCAAAGGTCTAGTGTGCTCGTGAAGGCGTCGTTCCGGTATGTCGTATGCCAGGTGAGGATGCTCGGGTGACCAGGCAGTGGGGCCAAGCCGAGATGCTTGTGCAAGTGTTTGGCGAGCCGGGTCTGTTCAGCCTGCCAGACCTTCGAATCGTCTGGGGACAGGCTCAGCTGATCCGGATGGATCCCGGAATGTGCATCTCGCCACTGGAGCGGCGCCGCCTCGGCGGCGACGAGGGTCGAGCCATGATCGAACAAGTCGACGGCCTGTGCACACGCCCAGGCGCCGAGGAGATGACCACGGAGCACCGGCGTTACGCGCGCTGAGCGAAGTAAGATGACAGCGTCGGTGCCGAATGCATTTGGCCAGGCTTCGTGCACCGCGGAACTCCACCCGTCGAAGTCTTCGTCACCGGATGCTGCAAGTGGAGTCGCGAGGCGGCCGAGGTCTTCTGCGATGGCATCAGCGGCCATCCACAGGTCTCTGCCGTCGCTGAGTACCTCGCGATCTCGCCCAACAGGAACGTCCAAGCGAGTCACGACCAGGGCCACCTCGCCAACCCATGCGTACCGATCCTCGTCAATGCTCACACCGTGAGCAACGAGCAGGGACTCTGGGTCCGACTCGCGAGAGTGTTGCTCGACGGTTCCGAGCAGCGTCTGCTCGTCGTCACCTTCCCAGGAGACACCAATCCTGACGTGCCATTCTTCAAGTCCAGCACACCATGCCTCGCTGTGTCCGAACTTTCCCTTAACCTCGAACACGGCGTCGTCCGGCCGCGGGAGTCGCAACTGCGTCGACTCACAGCACTGCGGGAGGTCACCGGCATAGTCGACTCGTGTCGCATCCCCACCCATGCCGGAACTATAGGTTCAGCACCTGTCTGCACGAGCGACATCCCGCGTGTTCCGCGGCGCAGTAGTCCATCGTGCGGTGATCGGATCAGCTTGGCCTCGGGATGCGTGTGACGGACTGCTCTAGATGGCTCGCCACGCTAGCGTCTTGTCGTGGGCTGCCATGTCTGCCATGACCGCCTTCTCCGGGGCGTACGGAGGGTTAGACACTAATTGCCAAGCACGCATGATCTCGTTTATGCGCCGGGCTCGGGCATCCCGTCGAGGGTCTCAGGGCGCCGTTGAGCTGACGGATGCCGCTGGGCGCCACCCCGGCCGCCGCCAGCCGTCGTCTGGCCGAAGACGACGCGCCCGTGACGATAAACCGGTCGATCCCAAGCTCTCGAACCTTCTCAGGACGTCAGCCTCGGATCAGTTGGTGGAGCTCGCGTGGATCGGCTGAGCTGAGGTAGCGAAAGCTCTGTGGAGGATGGAACGTCCCCGATGCGCGTAGTTTGTGGAGCGAGAGTGGTCTGGTGAGTTCCTTGACGTCGTCGAGGCGCAGAAGGTGCGCTTGATCGGTGCCATCGAGATACTCGATGAACTCGTTCCAGGTCAACCCGAGCGTTCCGCGGTAGCGACGCCAGGCTGTGTGTGGACGCAGCGAGACAACGTCGATGAGGGTCGCCGTGCCGACGACTGCCATTGTCGGTGAACTCTCATACAGGATCACCGTTGTACCGGGGAGTGCTTTGATCGGCCGGCGCCTGAGCTCGACAGTCTTCGATCCGTCGATGATCGCCCGGGCGAAGCGGCAGCGAAGGGAGAGTACCAGGGCTCGGTCGGTCACGAAGTAAACCCTTCGCGGTAGATCGCGGCGAACAGCTCCGATGGTAAGGCGCGCGGACTCTGCGGCGCTGTGCAGGACAGACTGAGGTTCTCTGCTAGTTCAGACATTCGTCGGAGGGTCACAGTTCGGGGGAAGACCTCGGTACTGGTGAACTGCAGCGCCTGAGCTTGTCCGTCGCGAGCTGCCGCTACGACGTCGTCGAGACTCCATACGCCGAGATGTCGGAAGCGGTCGTGTAGTTCTTCAGGATCGGACACATGGACGGCGTGCAGTTGGGAGCACGCGATGACTCCGGCCTGCTCCGCGGCTGACTGTCCGCCAAGGCTCATGTACCAGAGGATCCGCGCGGGTGCCTGCAATCGTTGTGTTCCGGGACGTCGGTAGTACACATGCTCGCGGTTCAGACCGAGGGTGTCGTCGCGTTGGATGAGCACCGGCGGTACGCCGAGAAGGTTCGACGAGTAGGCCTGCCGAATCGGTATTAGGTACGTCGGGAGCTCGGAGTCGACGAGTTTCGCGGGCCACCAGTTCTGCTCGACTTCGGCGGCCGGGATCGCAAGCATCCTCGATGTTATCCATGACGGCGCCTCAAGACCGGCAGCACGCGCCGCCTCCGTCGCCGCCCGTCCGACGACGTCCGCATCGCCGACGGCATCGAGTACGAAGGCGACCAGGCGGCCGTCGTGCTCGCGGAAACCGTCATGGATGGCGGCAGCACGCACTCGCGGCTGAAGATGGTCGCCGTCGATGCTGAGCACGCGTGCGCCTCTCCCTCTGGCCGTCTGCCGCAGGTTGAACAGGAGCTGACGAACCAGGGTGTCGCCGATGTAGGCATCGGTGACGCGTAAGGAGTCGATGTCCAGCACGGACTGGCGATCGCGGAGCCCGTAATACCCTGACAGCTCGCCGGTCGGGTTGAAGATGCCGACACGCTCTCCACCTGCGACGGCGACATTCCTCGCGGCGCTGAGGATTGTTCGGGGGCGTTCACCGTCGGCGAGATTGGCCAGCGACTGGACGAGGTAGTCTTCGCCGGCTCCGAGCAGGCGCTGGCTGTAGCGGGTGTTCTCCAGATCGATGGGCCGGTACGCCTCTGCTCTGGCGAGCTCGTCGATCCGCACGATGACGTCGGCGGGATGGAGGATCGACAGGCCGTGTCGGGCAGCCTCAGGTCCCAGCGCTTTGCCGAGGTCGGCGTCGAGGGTGACGAAGACGTTCAGCTCGCCGGCGATCGCGGCGGCGACGTGCCGGAGATCGCGCTCGTCCTGGGTGGTGCGTGGATATCCCGGAACGATCAGATCCGCGGCAGCCTGCAGGAGAATCTGAAGCCCCGTATAGCGCTCCGGATTGCGTGGCGCGGCACCCAACGGCTGGACCTTCGCCATGCACTGCCGCCGTAGTTCGCCGTTGATGGCGTCGATCTCGGCGTCCAGTGCCTGGGTCCGGAACAACCGAAGACGGTCCGACAGGTGATCTTCGAGCAGTGCGATCGACTCCAGGTGCCGCGGACGGCTCGGTACGAGCCAGTTGCGCAGGATGTTCATGTCGATGGCGGCCTTCACCAGCACGGCATCGGCATCGGCGGCGTACAGATCGACATAACCGTGGTCGCGCCACCAGTCGATCAGCGGCTGCGCTTCCCGGCCCCGGCCTGGCCGCTCGCTGAGCTGCCGGAAACCGAGGGTGATCCACATCGGTCCGAGCCCGTAATCATGGCGGCAGCGGACCCGGATGCCCAAATAGTTGGCGTTCGACCGCGAGATCTCGTCGACTAGCAGTCGGGCGATCCCGTTACCTCGAGCGGCCGGATCTACACACAGATGCGTGAGGCGAATACGCCGAAAGGAGCGCCCGTAGAGGGCGTAGCCCACGACGTTCGCGTTGACGCGGCCGACCAGTAAGGTGCCCTTGTCCGCCGCGGCGTCGTAGGCGGCGAACGGGAGATGTCCCAAGGTCGCGCGTGCCGTGTTTCCCAGCGCGATTGCCGCGGCGATGAGCTCGTCGTCCTGTGGACGTACGACGACGAGCTCGACCTGGGAGGCTCCGGTGGAGCCGTCACCTGCCATGCCCCGAGGCTACTTTCCGTAACTCCGCCGCGCGCCCGGAGTCGCGTGTCGAGTTACTGCCGCTTGGGCTCGACCCCGAACAACACGGCCCGGCCAGAGGCGAGGCTCTCGCGGATGATGGCCTTGATCTGATCCGAGGCAGGTCCGCGACTACCGATCCAGCCGTCACGCACCAGGTCGATGAACAGCGTGTTGCTCAGGTGCCGGTCGACCGTGTCGTACCCGATCCGTATGCCGCCCTGCGGACCTCGCGACGTGACCAGGAGCTCCCGAAAGTGGTCGAGGGCGAAGTACATGCCTCTGATCAAGGCTGTCGGGTCCTCAATCGCTGGGTCAGGGTCGCACAGCTTGAGCCATGACGCACCCCAGTTCAACCGATATTCTCCGCCGGCCGCAGCACACACCTCGTTGATTCGCTGCATCCGCTCCACCTCGGCCGACAGCCGCTCGTCCGGCCGATAGCGCAACGCACGCTTGCCACCCTTCTGCATCTCCGGCCGCATCTTCTTGTACTGCACCAGGACGAACGAATCGCGAGTTTCGTTGTAATACACCATGTCCACCCCGAGCGAATGCTCAACCGCGGACCGGTTGGCGTTCATCACGAACACTCGTCGATCGCCCTCCCTGAAGGTCTGCCAGCCCACTCTCGTCTGACGATTGTGTGCCCAGTCTCCGAATCTGTGCAGGTCATGGTCAACGAGCGCATCCTCCCGCTCGACGTAGCCGGGCATACCGGCAAGGAACGGGATGTCACCACCTGGCGGATTCCAGTCGCCCAGCGGTGCTCTGTCGATGTTTGCCAACGTGAGCACCAGCCCGAGTGCGTCGCGCTCTTGATTCCTGAGCTCACCGCGCGCTCCCGATCCGAGCAGCGAGGCATCGTCACGATCCAGCCGCTGGATGATCGACGCCAGATGCGGATTGATGGCGACGAGCGCATCGACTGCCTGGTGCCCCTCCGCATCGGTCAGCATGCCGTCTTGCTCGCCGCTGAGTCGGCCGACCTCGTCAGTCCAGTACTGGCGGATCGCCGACGTCGGAATCGGATCGATCCGCTCGAGCTCCTGAATTTTCAGCAGCCGATCGCGCGTGCTCACGCGCCGGCCGGGCACAGCCCGCCCGAGCCACCGTACGGTCTGGTCACCCTCGTCGATCAGAATCGCCACCTGCGCGACCCGCCGATGTACCTCGCTGAAACGCCACGCCTCGGAGTAGTCGCTACCTGACCTTCCCCACAGGTTGGATGCCAGCCTCTTGTCCACCGTGATGATCACGACCATGCCTGAATCCTCTCAGTGCCACCGTCATTTCTTGTCCGTGAGGCTTCGGATTGTGGAGAGCACCTCACGGACGGCGGTCAGCCGGTTGTCGAACAACGGATCCAGGAGCGACATGTACGTCAAGGCCGTCCAGGCGATACACAAGATGGTGAGGCCGTCGCCCAGCGCGCCGTGGACCTCGATGCCTACGCGTTTGAAGAGGATGAGACAGCCCAGCGGGATGGCGCCTATGAAGACGGTTCTGACCACTCTCCAGACCTGCCGAGCCAGTTGTTTCGACGTCACGTGGGGAGGGTCGGAGCTAGGCAGCTCGTCGTATGTGCCTTGAAGAAGCGTGACTGCGCAAACTCGCGATGCTGCTGCGAAGGTGGTAGGCCGTATCCGCACCTGGCAGCCAGCAAGGCCATCAGCAACGAGCGTATGGACCATGCCTGGCGAGGGTGGACAGCCGGGATCGCGTACGGGCGATCCACCGTGCAGAGCGAGGTCAGTGCGGCGTGATTTTCCCTTGAGCATGACATCGAATGTTCGCGCCCTCCATATGGGGGCAGTACATGTCGTGTACTGCCCTCTAATGAATCACTGTGAGATACTGCCGCGATGATTGAGCACTCATCGCCGAATGTGCAGGTGATTGATCTCGCGCAGGGGCTGTGGATTTGGCGACTGGATCATCCGCGATGGGCTGAGGGGCTGGATTGGCAGGAGCGGGTGACCAGCGTGTGCGTGGATGTGGGCGAGGAACGCTGGTTGCTGGATCCCCTAATGCCGCCGGACAACGCGTTCGACCTGTGGGATCGATTCACCGACCGGCCGCCGACCGCTGTGGCTGTACTGCTGCCGGACCACATGCGCCCGACGTGGGCCGACCGAGAGACGTGGAGCGTGGATGCGGTGGTCCAGCGGTACGGATGTGAAGCCTTCGGGCCGAACACATTCGACCCCGACATGGGCGAGGCCGACACCGAGGTCCACCACATCATCCCCGGCCAGCAACTGCCCGGGGGGCTGGTGCCGCTTGACGATCCACGAGGCTGGCATGAGACACCCATGTGGATCCCCGAGCATCGAACGCTGGTCTTCGGCGACACCTTGACCGAACGAGCTGGCGTGCTACGCATATGGGCCTCGCCAACTCACGAGGAGGCCGCCGTGCCTGCACTGCGGTCGCTGCTTGAGTTGCCGTTCGAGCGGGTAATAGTGTCGCACGGGGAGCCGGTGCACAGCCGTGACGCATTCGAGCAAGCCTTGCAGCACCCGCCATGGCCTGCGTCGTCGCTGCATCTCGCAGCGTGGCGCGGAGACCTCGACCAGGTGAAGAATCTCGTGAAGCGGGGAGCCGATCTGATGGCGCGCGCCGAAAGTGTGCCCGGGACACCCCTGGACTGGGCAAGGAAGGCGTCGTTATCTGATGCTGGTCAGCCTTCGCACGACGACGTGATTTCCTATCTGGAGGCTCGCTCGGCTCAAGCGAGATAGGTCGGTCGACGTCACCGCCGAGAAGGCTGCCGCATGACCCGACCTCGAATCGGGCGGTTCCCACAGCGATGATGTGGTGGCCTCGTCTGGATGGGCGGGTGCACCGCGGCGCAGGTTCTGGTGCGCGTCGACGGGCGCGCCTGCTCCGTCGCTGCTCCGTGGGACGTTGACAAGTGGCGATCAGCGTTGAGAACGGATGAGGACAAAGATGCAGGTCAGAGGGTGAATTGAGAGTTCGGTCCGGTTTGGTGCAGCCTGTACCTGCAAGATCCTCGACATCTTCGAAGGCACCCAACAGATCCAGCAACTGATCGTCGCTCGCCGCCTCCTGGGAAAGACCTCCGCTGAACTGAAATAGCCTTGCAGGCAAGAGATTCAGGACGGGCTGGTTCCAGCGTGCCGGCCGTGGCGGTACACGCTGACTACGACGCCGTAGCGGGGCTCGGGTGGGTTTGCCGGCTCGAGGCTGTGGACGAGTTTGTCGAGGTGCGAGGTCAATGCGGCGGCCTGGTGTTCGGTCAGTCGGAGGGTTCGGTGATTCAGTAGTGCCTGCTGGTCGCCGGCGATTTCGTTGGCCAGGTTGCTCATCATCGCGAACAGTGCGGCATTGTCCGGTCCGCCCTCGAACTTGATGGCCCGGGCCGGACGGAGGTAGTACTGCTCGGTGCCGCCGCGCACAGTGCGCGTGGCGCCTTTGCGGACCAGGCCGGCCTGGACGAGGACTGCCAGGTGGTGCGCGACGTTTCCCTTGTTGATCATCAGGCGGTTGGTCAGCTGGCTGACGGTTGCCGCGCCCTCTCCGAGTTCGAGCAGCAAGCGGTGCCGGGTCGGATGGCTCAGGGCGCGAGCGTGGGTCGCGCTGGTGGCGTCGAACAGCTCTGGCGGGTTCACAAATCAAGCGTCAAGAGCAGTTGTCGCTTTGTCAAGACCGCTGCTGGACTAGGGGGTATGACGAACCTGAACGAACGCATCGCCGCCCTGGTCAGCGAGAACTACGTCTTTCCCGATGTCGCCGAAGCCATCGTGGCCGGGCTGGCCGATGTCGACACGACCGCGGTCGACACAGACCCGGCCGAGACCGCCGCCCGACTGACCGAGCGCTTGCAGGCGGTCAACCAGGACCGCCACCTCCGCGCGCGATACCGTCCGTCCGGTGCTCTGTCCCGCCCCGACGACTGGGAGCAGCATTACGCCGCCGAAGCGGTCCGCAACGCGGGCGGCATCAACCGGGTGGAGCGGTTGGCCGAGAACACCGGCCTGCTGGCGATCGCGCCGTACACGTCGCCGGTGCACATGGCCGAACGGTACGTCGTCGCTGCCTTCGAACTGCTGGCCGGCGTCGACCGGTTGATCATCGACCTCCGCGCCGGTCGCGGCGGCGTCCCCGAGACGGTGGCCCTCATCTGCGGCTACCTCCTCGGCAACGAGCCCGTGCACCTGCAGGATCTCGTCTCGCGCGACGGTACTGTCCGGCAGTTCTGGACGAACCCTGCCGCCGGACGGCTGCCGCTGTCGGTCCCGATCTGCGTGCTGACCAGTGCCAACACCTTCTCCGGATGTGAAGAGCTGGCCTACAACCTGCAGGCCCACGGCCGCGCGACCGTGATCGGCGAGCGAACCGGCGGCGGCGCACATCCCGTCGAGATCTTCGAGTTGACCGACACACTGGAGCTGACCGTGCCGATCGCCCGTTCGGTGAACACCATCACCGGTACCAACTGGGAGCAGGTCGGCGTGATCCCGGACATCGAGTGCCAAGCCGAGACCGCTCTCGACCACGCCCTCAAGACCCTCGCGACCCCGCCGATCCAAGCCTGAGGCTCGGGCCGGTACTGCGCTGGTCTCGTCTCCCCGAGGATGGCGCCAAGCCGATGACGAGGCCGGCCACGACGATCGCAGCGCCGGCCAGCTCACCGATGGTTGGGAGTCCGAGGCCGACGACAGCCGAGGTTGTGATCGCCCCGATGGGGATCATCCCGGCGAAGAGTCCGGCGCGGTCGGCGCCGAGACGAGGCATGGCGCTGTACCACAACAGAAAGGCGCCGGCTCCGACCACCACGGCCAGATAGGCGAAGCCACCGATCTCGGCAAGGGTGGGCTTGCGAAGCAGTCCCTCCGGTTCGATGACCGCGCCGACGAGGAGAAACAGCGGAACGGCAAGAGTCGCGGTGTAGGCGGAGACCCGGATCGGGCCGAGTCGTGCGAGCAAAGGGATGGCGAGGAGCGTGAAGCAGGCCTCGCAAGCGAGTGCTCCGATGGAGAGCAGGACACCGGCGACGTCCGTCCGGCCGAGGCCGGAGGTGACCGCGGTTCCGGCGACCACGACCGCTGCCGCAACCAGCATCTTCGGTGAAGGTCGTCGCCCGGCCATTGCGGGCCCTACAGTCGCCAGGACCAAGGGCACGCTGCCGATGATGGTGCCGAGAGTCGCCGCGCTGGTGTGCCGGGTAGCGTGCACGACGAGCACGTTGAAGAGCACCAGGCCGGTGCCGGTCAGCGCAAGGAGCAGTATCAGCTCGCGCGATGTCGGCCGCATGTAGCGCAGTCCGTAGAATCTGCTTGCTATCAGCAACAGTATCGCCGACAGCAGATACCGGACTGCTTGTCCGCCGAACAGGGGATACGCGTTGACGATTCCGGAGACGGCGGCCAGTGTTCCCACGAGGAACATGGCCGCCGCCGCACTTGTTGCCGCTATCCGCATGCGTACGAACATAGGCTGGTGGAGCTCCCCTGCAGAGGTCCAAAGCCGTCGAATCAACAAGACCAAATGCTGATCGGTCGGTTCCGGCGTTGACGTCGTCAAGATCACGGCCAGTGGCGGTGTGCGGGCGCCGGGCGCGCGCCGGAGTTCCCGGGACAGCAAGCCGGGCTCGCCTTCTGGTACGACACCACCACGCACTTCTTCGAGATCGCCGAGCCGGTCGCGGTGGCTGGACGTGTCGAGGGTGCGGCGGAAAGTTATCGGCTGCCGGGTGATGAGATCCAGGGCTGGCGGGCGTAGCGTTTTAGCGCGGATCCAGGTGTCGCGGATCCATAGCTGGGGGCGTGGGGGTCGCGCTGTACGCACTGGGGTTGAGCGCGCCGGTTCCCGGCGCCTCGGAGACGTGGGCCGGTCCGGTCCGGACCGGCGACCCGATCTCCTGAGGGGGAGAGATGTTCCAATCGCAGGGGTCCGGCGGGCGTGCCGGACAGGGCCCGACGCGACGCGCGGTTGCGCTCGGCGCCGGTGCGGTGCTGGTGTTCAGCGGGTTGCTCGCGGCCGTTCCGGCCGTGGCGTCGCACCCGGAGGTCAGCCTGGCAGGCAGCAACTTCGAGATCGACACCAACGCCAACCTCAAACAGGACGACCCGAGCCCGTCGATCGACTGGGCGAGCGTCAGCGAGATCCGCAAGCAGGACTCACCCAGTGGCCAGAACGACGAGTCGTTCGGCAACGGCACCAAGGAGGACACCGCCGTACCGTCGGTCGTCGACGGTGGCGTTCCGCCGAACAAGAGTGACCTGAAGTTCTTCGGGGTCTATCAGGAAGGCACCGGCTCGGCCGGCTTCCTGAACCTGTTCTGGTCGCGGGTCCAGGACCCGTCCGGTACGACGAACATGGACTTCGAGTTCAACCAGAGCCAGACCGCATCCGGCAACGGGGTGACGCCCGTCCGGACGGCCGGCGACCTGCTGATCCAGTACGACCTGTCCAACGGTGGGGTCAACCCGACGATCTCCATCTCCCGGTGGCTGACGTCGGGGACGAAGGCGGACTGTGAGGCGTCGAACACGCTGCCGTGCTGGAGCAAGAAGACGCTGATCGGCGGCAGCGACGCGGCCGGATCGATCAATTCCAGCCTGATCGCGGCCGCGGACGCCGACGGTCTCGGCAGCCTGGACCCGCGCACCTTCGGCGAGGCCCAGTTGCGACTGTCCGCGCTGTTCCCGCCCGGCAGTTGCTTCGCCTTCGGATCCGCCTACCTGAAGAGCCGTTCGTCCGACACGTTCTCGTCGGCACTGAAGGACTTCGTGCCGCCGACGCCGGTGAACATCACCAACTGCGGTTCCGTGCGGATCGTCAAGACCGACGACCTGAACGCCCCGCTGGCGGGTGCCGAATTCACGCTCTACAAGGACAACGCACCGATCGGCGGCACCCGCGGCGCCGAGGACACGATCACAACCCAGAAGTGCACCACCGTCGCCGACGGAACCTGCACGATCGGCAGCGTGCTCGCCGGTGAGTACTGGGTCGTCGAGACGGTCACTCCGCCCGGCCACGACACCGCAGCCGACCAGCACGCCACGGTAGTCGGCGGCGTGACAACCCCGGTCACGCTGACCTTCGTCGACCCGCGGCAGCGCGGCGCGATCCTGGTCACCAAGACCCGCAAACACGCGGCGTCCGGCTCCGGCAACCACCCGCAGTCCGGCGTCACCTTCACCCTCACCGGAGGCACAACCGGAGTCACCGACGCGAACGGACAGGTCTGCTTCGACAACCTGCTCTTCGGCAACTACTCGGTGACCGAGACAGTACCCGCCGGCTACACCGCCGACGGCGCAACAGCCAAGACCGTTGCCGTCAACAACAAGGCCGCCTGCGGAGCAACGCCGTACGTCGGCGAGACGGTCGCCTTCGGCAACACCCCGCTCACCAACCTGTCGGTCTCGGTCGATTCCCAGATCGACGGCGGTACAGCGTCCACGATCGTCTGCACCGGCCCGAACGGCCAGGTGGCCTCCGGCTCCACCGGTAGCACTGGTGACGGCTCCGCCGCCGCCTCCGACCTGAAGCCCGGCATCTACACCTGCACAATCGACATCGACCCGTAAACCCCGGGCACCCCGAACCCGCCGGCCAGACCCCCGACCGGCGGGTTCGTGCCGCACCCGGTGCTGGGTCAGGTTGTGGACTCGCGGCCGAAATAGAAGCCGAGCACGGTACCGACGATGGCGACCACCGGTGAACCGATGCGTAAGGCGACGTCGGCGCGGCCGGCGGGATCGCCGTCGTCGAGCAACCAGACCGTCAGGAACGCGGCGATGATCGTCAGGGCGAACGTGCTGAAGATCAGGATGGAGATGATGCGGCGCGACGACTCGCGCTCCGCCGCGGTATCGACGGGATCCCACTTTGTTGCCGTCATCTCGATCCTCCCCTTCTAGACGGCGTGCTGGCCCGGGAACGTCACCGACCGGCGTTCGCGGCCACGGGTGACGAAGAACTGCCAGCCGGCCCGCAGGCGATCGTCGACGTAGGCCTGGGTCGCGACGGATCGCTCGCAGGCCTCCTGCTCGTCGACCTTCAAGGCGTCCTGGATCACCTTCAGCCGGTGCTGGGTCGCCACCGAGACCCTGGCCAGCGGAATCGCGCTCGGTGCCTCGGCCCGCCGGGCGGCAGTTGGCCCCACCTGTCGCGTGGCGGTGAGGACCTCCAGGATGTCCGCGGTGCTGCGCAGCCTGCCGAGCAACTCGACGAGATCCAGCTGCGTGGCTGCCAGCGTCGAGCGGTACGGCGACGCCGGCCGGCCCGCGGGCTCGTCGTAGCCGGAGTCCGACAGTTCCGAGCGGACGGCCTGGAGAATCCTGTCGAGACCGTCGACAGCGTCCCGGAGATTTGTCTGCGCCCGGCCGAGGACATTTGCGGCCGAAACGGAAATGATTTCGTCAACCATGATCGTTCATCCCCCACCCCTATTGCGCAGTATGCGAACGGGAATTGGCGATGTCAACGGCCGAAGAAGTGCGTCGGATTGATTCAAGCATTTCGATCAGACCGGCTTCCGGCGAGGTCAGTTTCCGCCCAGGCGGTCCACATCGGCGCGCTGGTTACCAGTTGGTGAAGGAGCCGTCGAGGCGTCTTAGTTGGGGGGTTCGGGCTGGTGTGCCGGGTGTTTCGGTTTTGGTGGGGGTGAGTTCTACGCCGAGGCCGGGGAGGCGGGGGGCTGTCAGGGTGCCTTGGGTCAGGGAGTGCGGGTGGTTGATGGCCTTGTGGGCTGGGGCCGGTGGCATTTCTTGGATGCCGAAGTTTGTGCAGGCGAGGTTGAAGTGCATGGCGGCGGCGGTGGAGACCGGGCCCAGGGGGTTGTGGGTGGCGATCTTGATGTGGTGGGCCTCGGCCATGGCGGCGATTTTGCGGGCTTCGGTGATGCCGCCGGCGATGCCTAGGTCGATGCGGGCGTAGTCGATCAGGTCGGCTTCGATCAGGGGGCGGAACTGCCATTTGGAGGTGAGTTGTTCGCCGGCGGCGAGTGGTACGCCGGTGCGCCAGCGCAGCATGCGGTAGGCCTCGAGGTCCTCGGAGCGAACGGCGTCTTCGACGAAGTACGGGCGGGCCGACTCGATTTCGCGGCACAGTGTGACGGCTTCGGGCGGGTCCAGCCGGGTGTGGGCGTCGATGATCAGCTCGATGTCGTTGCCGACGGCATCGCGGACGGCGTGGAACTGCTCGATCGCGACTCGCATTGCCTGCCGTGGCTCCAGTACGTCGCCGGCTGTCGGGACCACGAGCCGGAGATGACGCCAACCCTCTTCGACGAGCCGACGGGCGCCCGCCACCACGGCGTCCGTGTCGTGTCCCTCGGGATGAACATGGGTGTAGCAGGTGACGTGGTCGCGAACCCGGCCGCCGATGAGCTCGTGTAGCGGTACGCCGAACGCCTTGGCGCGGAGGTCCCACAAGGCGATGTCGATCGCCGAGATCACTGCCGCGGCGGAGCGGTCGGCGGGGAAGAAGTCGCCACGACTCAGCACCTGCCACAGGTGTTCGATCCGGCTTGCGTCGGTACCGATGAGCACCTCGTACAGGTGCCCCAAGGTGGCTCGGGAGACGGCCGACGACGTACGAACGCCGACCTCGCCCAGACCCTTCAATCCGTCGTCCGTCTCTACGACGACGAGCAGCATGTCCTGCCCCCGACCGGGGATCGCGGTCAGCCATGCGTCTGCGATCTGCAACTCAGCCTCCTCGAGCGGTGCAACTAGTCTGTCGTGTTGCAGCAACTTTGCCAAGAGTTTCCGGAATGCTCTTGACTCGCTGCCAGCGCCGGTGCAGGCTCTGGGGCAAGAGGAGGTCGGTATGGCGGTGACCATCGCGGATGTCGCAGTCGAAGCTGGGGTGTCCAAGGCAACGGTGTCGCGGACGTTCGGCATGCCCGATCGGGTGAATGCCGCGACACGCACGCATGTGCTGGAGGTCGCGGAGCGCCTGGGCTACATCCCGGATCCGATCCCGCGGTCGACGCGCACCGGTTCGATCGGGCTGATCGTGCCGGACATCGTCAACCCGTTCTTCCCACCGATGATCAAGGCCGTGCAGCGACGTGCACGGTCCCGCAACTACGGAGTCTCGCTGGCCGACAGTGACGCTCATGCCGGTGAAGAGGCCGAAGCAGTTGCCGAGATGTCCAAGCAGGTCGACGGGCTGATCTTCTGGTCGTCCCGGCTTCCGAGCGAGACGCTGGTCGAGGTCGCGAGCAGGGTGCCGACGGTGCTCGTCAACCGCAGCGCCGGCGGTCTACCGACCGTTGTCGCTTCGAGTGAGGACGGGATGCGGCAAGCCGTCGAACACCTGTATGCGCTGGGCCATACGCGTTGCGCCTACGTCAACGCACCGCGCAGCGTGTGGTCCAACCAGCATCGGCGAGCCGCAGTACGGCGTACCTGTAAGTCGCTCGGCATGGAACTCGTCGAGGTCGGTCCGTTCGCCCAGTCTGTCGAAGGCGGTGTGCAGGCGGCCGACATCGTCGCCGCACATGGGGTCACCGCGGCGATCGCCAACAACGACCTGACCGCCATCGGGCTGATGCTCCAGCTGGTCAATCGCGGGCTGTCCATCCCCGACGACATCAGCGTCGTGGGCGTCGACGACACGTTCGTCGCCACCCTGACCCGTCCGCAGCTCACCACCGTGCGCATCCCCGTCGAAGAGATCGGCTCGCTCGCGGTCGACCTGCTGCTGAGCATCCTGCAGTCCAGGGACAAGGCGGACGCCGGACCGATCGAGGTCGACACCCAGCTCATCGTCCGGGGTTCCACGGGACCGGCGACCGCCAAGGTCCACTGGCCGGCTCGGCCGCTGCCAACCCAGGACTGATCACACCACTCCGATCACCACGCGCCCTCGGCGCGTGGCAGATCGGCCTGCCCTCATGCGCAAACGGGGTGCGCGGAAAGTGATGCCCTCATGCCTCATCAGGTTCAGTTCGTCATGCTCGCGCTGTCCCTGGCCTTCGGCCCGGTGACGGCCGCGCAGCCGCCGGAAGCAGCAAACGTCGTTCTGCCCCAGCCCCGGCGCGATCAGCCGGTGTCGTCCGAGCGGGTTCGCGATATCGCGGTGGCCTTCGTCTATCCGGCGGCCACCAACCTCGACGCATCGTTGGACAAGATGGCCGAAGCCGGCGTACGGCGTGCGCAGGTCGTCGCGTCGTGGACCGGTCTCTGCCCGCGACGAGATGCCTGCGACTGGTCGGTACTCGATGCCTATTTCGCGAAAGCGGCTCAGCGCGGCATCAGCACCGCCGTACACATCAACTCGACGCCCGACTGGGTGCATCCGGATCTGGTCGAGACAGTGCCGGACTACGGCCGGCGGATCTGGTACCCACCGACGCGCACTGCCTCCGAACTCCAGGAGTTCAGCCAATTTGTCCAGACCCTCGCTGCTCGCTACCGAGGCCAGGTGGAGAGCTACGAGATCTGGAACGAGGAGAACTGGCGCGACTTCTACCAGCCGGTCGAGGATCCCGCGGACTACGCCAAGCTGCTGCGCACGGGCTATCTCGCTGTGAAAGCGCAGGACCCGGCCACTGACGTGATCTTCGGCGGCACCACGCGAACCGACCCCGGCTTCGTCAGAAGCGTGTACGACGAACTTCGCAAGTACCCCGATGCCGCGGGCAACGATGACTTCTTCGACGTGATGGGCGCGCATCCGTACACCGACGACCGGCATCCCGACAACCACGATCCGGCGAAGGTGCGCGAGAACGCGGCCGGTGGTGAGTTCGACGACAACTTCCTCGGTATCGATCGGCTCCGCTCCGAGATGGTCCGCCAGGGCGATGCCCACAAGAAGATCTATCTGGGGGAGTTCTCGTACTCGGCGATCCAGACCTGGATGGGGCTGGTACCGGACGACCGCCGCGCGTACTACCTTCGCCGTACCTATGAGCTTGCCGCACAGCGTTCGTACATCTCCGGCCTGGCCTGGTTCGTGTGGTCCGAGACGAAGCCGGATGACGAGTGGCACGGCTGGACGCTGCTGGAGTATCCGGACAAGCCGACCCGCACGTACGGCGAACTTGCGCAGCTGACCGGCGCAGCGGCCTCGGAGCGTCGACCTGCCCTCCGGCTCGCAGCCGGCGCGGCAACAGTCGACAAGCTGCCAAGAGCTGTACGGCGAGCCGAGCTCTATCTCGACGGCGTACAAGTTGCTAGTGGCAATCAGTTGCCGCTCAGCTATCCGCCGCCGACTGCCGGCCGCACGGCATTGGCTCAGTTGGTCCTGTACACCGACGACGGCCGAACCATCGAGACGGCTCCCCGCTGGCTCGCCACCGGGCAGCAGGTCACGCAGGTCTCGCATCCACAGGTGAAGGCGAAACGAAGCGTGGATGTCGGCACAGGCGTCGCAGCCGCTGGACCTGTACGGCTCCGGATCACCAATGCCGGCGGCGCGATCGTCTCGACGACGACCCTGGGCGTCGGACGTGGGCGACTCGAGCGCTTCGACGCGCTCGTCGCGCTGGATCGTCCTGGCACCTACCAACTCTCAGTTATCGATATCCGCGGCCACCAGTTGGCCGGCGGAGCGACCCTGGAGGTCCTGCCATGAAGTACCGCAGCTGTGCGCTGCTGGTCGCCGCAGCTCTTGCCGTGACCGGATGCACCGCGGACGCCAAGCCCGTCGTCCACTCCACAACCAGCGCCCTCGAAGGCAAGGGCCCGATCACGTTCGTCACTGGCAAGGACTCCAGCGGCGTGCTGCAGGGCCTGCTGGACAAATGGAACGCGGAGCACGCGGACGAGAAGGTCACGCTCGTCGAGCTTCCCGCCCAGGCCGACGGTCAGCGTCAGCAGCTGATCCAGAACGCGCAGACGAAGTCGGCCTCGTACGGCGTTGTCGCGCTCGACGTCGTGTGGACCGCGGAGTTCGCGGCGAACGGCTGGGTCGACGAGCTCCCGCAGAGTGAATTCCAGCTCTCGCAAATGCTTCCGTCGCTGGTCGCGGGAGTGAAGTACTTCGACAAGATGTACGCGGCCCCGTGGGGTGGTGGCACGGGACTGCTCTACTTCCGCACCGACCTGCTGGCCAAGGCCGGCGTACAACCGCCTAAGACCTGGGCCGAGCTGACGATTGCCTGTGACAAGGTCCTGAAGTTGCCTGAGGCAAAGGGCGTGGACTGCTACGGCGGCCAGTTCAACAAGTACGAAGGGCTGACAGTCAATGCTTCGGAGGCGATCAACTCCGCCGGCGGTTCGGTGGTCGGGCCGGACGGCAAGCCGAACCTGGCCACCAGCGAGGCGAAGCGGGGCCTGGACTTTCTCGTCCAGGGCTTCGCGTCCGGGCACATCCCGAAGGCCGCGATCACGTGGGACGAAGAAGGCGGCCGCCGGGCGTTCCAGGAAGGCAAACTGCTCTTCCACCGCAACTGGTCGTACGTCTACACGCTGGCCAACCGGAGCGACGGCTCCAGCAAGGTCGCGGGCAAGTTCGGTGTCGCCCCGATTCCGGGCCTGGACGGACCGGGCAAGGGCACGATCGGCGCCAACAACCTGGCGATCAGCAAGTACACGAAGAACAAGGCGACTGCCCTGGAGTTCATCAAGTGGATGACCGGCCAGCAGACCGCCAAGCAGCTGATGCTGCAGTCGTCGCAATCGCCGTCGTACACGGCGCTGTACGACGACCCTGAGCTCGTCAAGCAGTTCGCCTTCCTGCCGATGCTCAAGGCGGGCCTCGTCAACGCCGCTCCGCGACCGTCGATCGTCCGGTACGGCGACGGCACGGCGGCGATTCAGGAGGAGATGAGCAGCGCGCTGACCGGCAAGAAGTCGTCCGAGCAGGCACTGGCCGACCTGCAGAAGCGCCTGACCGAGATCGTCAACCGGTGAAACGTCCTGCCTGGTCGACCGCGCTCATGCTGTCACCGACCCTGCTCACCCTTGCCCTGGTGGTCGGGTACCCGGTGGTGGCGGCGATCCGGCTGGCCTTCGTCGAAGTCGCCGATCGGGTGAACCCGCAGACCGGGATGCTCGAACGAACGGAGTCGATCGGGCTCGGCAACTTCGCGGGCATCTTCACCGGTGAGTCCAGCGAGGCGTTTCGCAACGCCTTCTGGAACACGACGCTGTTCACTGTCGTCGGCGTGGTCGCCGAGACGGCACTCGGCGTCGCGATGGCACTCGTCATGAATCGTGCGATCCGGACCCAGGCGCTGGTCCGGGTCAGCGTCCTGGTTCCGTGGGCGATCCCGACGGCGATCTCCGGACTGCTGTGGCGATGGGTCTTCGAGAGTGACGGCATCGCCAACGCCGTACTGCGGACTGACGTGGTCTGGACCGCGGACGATTCGACGATCCTCGGGTTCCTGTCGGCGCCGTTCACCGCGGTACTGATCGCCGACATCTGGAAGACCGCTCCGTTCATCGGCCTGCTGGTACTTGCCGGCCTGCAGGTCGTCCCGAAGGAGGTCTACGAGGCCGCGAAGATGGATCGCGCTGGGAGTTGGGCGACCTTCTGGCGCATCACGCTGCCGCTGGTGAAACCGACGCTGGTCGTGGCGGTCCTCTTCCGCATCCTCGACGCACTGAAGATGTTCGACCTGCCATTCGTCCTGGTCGGTGCGCACAAACACTCGGTGGAGACGCTATCGACGCTTGCGCAGTACGAGATGTCGAACGTTCGGTACGGACCGGCGGCGGCGTACTCGACTGTTCTCTTCCTCTACATCGCATTGATCGCGTTCGTGTTCGTCAAACTGCTCGGCGCCGACCTGATCGGGCGCGGGCTGAAGGAGCGCCGATGACCAAACGTCTCCAGCTTGCCGATATCGGGTCCGCGTTGATCGTGTTGTTCTGCCTCGTTCCCTTCTACTGGATGATCGTGAGTGCCCTGCGGCACCCGGCCGACCAGTTCGCGACGACGCCGTTCCCGTTGCCGGTGTCGTTCCAGAACCTCGCGGCTGCGTTCGCGGAGCGCAACGGCTTCGGGCGGGCGCTGCTCAACAGCCTGATCGTCGCCGGTACGACGACTCTGCTCACGCTCGCGATCGGTATCACCACCGCCTACGTCATCGCCCGGGTCGAGTTCCGGTTCAAGAACGTCGTACTGGCGATCATTGTCGCCACCTCGATGTTCCCCGGCGTCACGTTGCTGATCCCGCTGCTGAAGCTGTTTGTCGGGCTGGACTGGATCAACACCTACCAGGCGCTCGTGCTGCCGAGTCTCAGCTTCGGGCTCCCGCTCACGGTGTTCAATCTGACCGCGTTCTTCAAGCAGTTGCCGTCGGAACTCGAGGACGCTGCCCAAGTGGACGGCTGCAGTCAGTGGCAGGCGTTCCGCGCGGTCATCCTGCCACTGGCGATGCCGGGGGTTTTCACCAGCGGAATCATCACCTTCATCGCGGCCTGGAACGAGTTCATCATCGCGTTGTCGCTGACGAACGATCAGAAGATGCGGACCGCGCCGGTGATCACCGCGCTGTTCACCGGCCAGTACAAGTTCGACCAACCGTTCGGAACCCAGATGGCGGCCGGTGTCGCCGTCACCGTCCCGTTGGTGATCGGTGCGCTGCTCTTCCAGCGCCGGATCGTCGACGGCCTGACCGCTGGAGCACTGAAATGACAAGAGCACTCGCCGTCTTCGCCCATCCCGACGACGTCGACTTCAATGCTGCGGGCACGATCGCGCAGTGGATCCGGGAGGGGATCGAGGTGTCGTACCTCGTCGTCACCCGCGGCGAAGCCGGACAGGGGGAGCCCAGGGAGACGATCCAGCAACTGCGGGAGGCCGAGCAGCGTGCTGCCGCGGCGGCTGTCGGGGTCCACGATGTCGAGTTCCTGGACGGGTACTCGGACGGCAGGCTTACAGTCACCCTCGAACTGCGACGCGACATCACGCGCGCGATCCGGCTCAAGCGGCCGCGGCGCGTCCTCACCAGCTCGCCGGTCCGGACCTGGCGCTTGCTGGATGCGGATCATCCCGACCACGCGGCCGTCGGTGAAGCGACGGCTTGCGCGGTCTATCCCGATGCGCTGAACCCGTACGTTCATCCAGAGCTTGCCGGCCTCGAGACCTGGTCGGTGCCCGAAATCTGGTTCAGCGAGCCGCCGGAACCACAGCACTACGTGGACATCACCGACACATTCGACCTCAAGCTGGCCGCCCTGGCCCAGCACATCAGTCAGCCGGGCACCGAGGCGGACTCGGTGCGGAAGCGATGTGCCGCGATAGCTGACAGGGGACAGCTGCCGCCAGGTCGCCTGGCTGAGTCCTTCACGATTGTCCGACGCTGACCAGCATCACCAAGGAAGGCCGCGCAGGTCGATCGGCCGACCTGCCGGGAAGCCGTCGCCCAGCACCATCGCCGGGTGGGTGTAGGCCGTGATCTTCTCGCCGGTGTAGACGTTGGTCATCGTCACTCCGGGGGCGACCTCGACCCACCCTGCGGCTTCGTAGAAGCCCTGGACGGCGCGCGAGCAGGTCAGGAATCCGAACGGAGCCGGGAGGACCTCACGGAGGTGCGCCATCAGCTCGACCCCGAGACCACGGCCCCGGTACGCCGGGTCGGTGCAGACGTGGCCAACGCCGGCGACGTACAGATCCTCATCGCCGACGCCGATCCGTCGGCGCTCGATGCCGAGGTGCGCGACCGGCACGCCACCGTCACTCAGGATCAACCGCCACTGCGGTCGCGCGAGCCACCAGGACTGCTGACGGAAGTGGTCCGCTCGTCCCGGGAAGGCCTTGGCCAACAGCTCTCGGAGCGGTTGGTCCTCAGCCTCGGTGAGCTCGGTTTCGGGAATCATCGCGATCGTCATCAGTCTGCTCCCTGACAAGGTGCCCATTGGGGATCATCGCCGACCTCAAGCCGGTACGGCGAGGAGTCCCGGCTCGGACGGTAGCCGATGGTGTTGGCGGTCGACCAGTGGCTCCCGGTGTTCGCCGAGACGCCATGCACGATGGCGAATCGCACTGGTGCCTCCAGAGCTCGGATGACCAGCTGCTGAAGATCTTCCGGCGCAAGCCAGTGATCCAACGCCTGCCGGGCAGGTGGCGTCGGCGTACAGGCCCCTAGTCGTAGGCAGATCGCTGATCCGCCGGAGCTGTAGGAGTGCGTGTACGCCGCGGCTTCGGCAAACGCCTTCGTGGCGCCGTAAGCGCAGCATGGTGCTGTCGGCAACTGAGTGTCGACGTGCCCCGGGTATTGGCCGACGGCGTGGATCGAGCTGGCGAGCACCACTCTGGTCGTGGCGGCGGCGGTCAAGATGTTGGCGACGGCAACGACATTCGGACCGAGCAGGCTGTCCCAACCGGAGTTGGGATGTGGATTGCCGGCCAGGTGAACGATCGCATCGACTCCGGTCACCGCTCGCCGGGCGACCGCGGCATCGCTCAGGTCGCCGTCCGCCAGGTCGACCGGCCGGACCTCGTAGCGCCGCTCGAGTGCCGGAAGTACCTGCTGTGCAACATGTCCTGCCGCACCGGTCACGAGAACCCGCACCGCGTCTCACCTCCACAAGGCCCCTCAGATGCTGGCACATCCGTGGAATCCGTGGCAAGCTGTTGCTGCATCGTTTCCATGAGTTGCCAGAAACAATGCACTAGCCGTGTGCCCGCCCCCTCGCCGGCCTGCCCGGCGCAGTCACAAGGAGATCGCTGATGTTCCAACGAAGAATCACCGTGCCGGTGGTAGCCGGCCTGCTCGCGCTGTCCGGTGCGCTGATCGCCACGCACGCGACAGCGGCCGACGAGGCAACCACTTCACGGGTGCTCGCCGACGACCCGCCGGCCGGTGTCCAGCCGGTTGGTGGCGGCACCGGATGGGGCATCAAGTGGTGGGATGAGTTCAACGGAACGGCCGTCGACTGGGGCACGAAGTGGAACGGGCACTCCAGCGCGCTGGCCGACGCGGGCCGCGGTAACAAGGGCAACCAGCAGCTCGAGTACAACCTGGATCGCAACTGCAGCGAGGCCAACGGCGTGATGACGATGACCGCCAAGCGCGAGCGCTACCAGGCGCCGTCAGGGACGACGTACGACTGGACGTCGTGTCTGCTGAGCTCGACGGGAAGCCGAGGCTTCACCTTCAAGTACGGCTTCATGGAGTCCCGCGCCAAACTCACGTACGACGTCCTGAACGCCCAAGGGAGCCCGGTCTCGGACAAACGAGGCTTCTGGCCGGCGTTCTGGACCTGGCAGGCCGCCGGTGTGAACTCCTGGCAGGAGACGGACGTCTACGAGCAGTACAGCGACAATCCTCGCCGCCTGTACCTGACCTCGCACGCCAACGCCGGTGGTGGGTGCCAGGTGAACCTCGCTTTCGATCCGGGGGCTGACTTCCACGTGTACGGCGCTGACATCTCGGCGCAGGGCACCAAGTTCTACATCGACGGGAAGCTGGTCTGCACCGTCGCCGGCGCCCCGTCGGAGAACACGAACATCATCGAGGACCTCTACGTCTATTCACGCTCCGGCTACGAGCCCAACCCGGCGACGGCATCGGGCAAGAAGGCCGTCGACTACGTCCGCGCCTGGCAGCGCTGAGCGTCAGCCTTTGAGTGCGCCGGCGGTGAGGCCTTTCGTCACCTGCTTCTGCAGCAGTGCGAAGACCACGAGGACCGGGAGGGCGGTGATCATCATCCCGGCGAAGAGCGTGACCCAGTTGGTGCCGTAGTCCGCGGCCTGGCCCAGCTGGAACAAGCCGAGCGGAAGGGTCATCTTCGACGGACTGTGGATCAGCACGAGGGCGTAGAAGAACTCGTTCCAATTGCTCAGGAAGCTGATGATGGTGACGGAGGCCAGGCCCGGGCCGAGCAGCGGCAGGATGACCCGGACGAACGTCGTGGCCGGGCCGGCGCCGTCCACCGCGGCGGCTTCCTCGAGCTCGCGGGGGAGGGTGCGCAGGAAGCCGACCAGAACGAAGATGTTGAACGGCAGGTTGTAGGTCGCGTAGACGAGGACCAACCCGAGGCGGGTGTCGAGCAGCGCGAGGTCCTGCAGGGTGAGGTACAGCGGGATGAACGTCACCATCCACGGCACCATCAGACCCGTCAGGAACACCGCCAGTACGACGCCGTTGAGGCGGAACGGGATCCGGGCGATCGGATAGGCGGCGAACGCCGAGACCACGACACCGAGGACGGTGGCGCTGATGCTGACGATCACGCTGTTGCCGAAGAACGCACCGACGTCCGCGTTCGTCCACGCGTTCGCGTAGTTCTCGAAGTGGAACTTCTCGGCGATGGTCCACGGCCGTGTCCCGAGAAACTCCTGATTCGTCTTCAGGGACACGTTCACCACCCAGGCGAACGCGGCCGCGGCCGAGAAGGCGATGGTGCCGAGCGCCAGGTAGATGACCAGGTGATGCGGCCGGTACGACCTGGGGCGGATGTCAGTACTCGAGGTCATCGCGCTTCAGCACCTTGTTGAGGATTGTCGTGACGATCAGCAGTACCGCGACGAGGACCACGCCCATCGCCGCCGCGTAGCCGAACTCGGTCTGGTCGATGGCGATCCGGTACATCAGCGTGCCGACCACTTCGGTCGAACCGAACGGGCCACCGCCGGTCATGATGTAGACGAACGCGAACGCCTGCATGCTCTGCACGATCCACAGGACCAGCAGGATGCGGAGCAGATCGTGCAGCATCGGCATCATCACCGACCAGAACAGCCGCCATTCGCTGGCGCCGTCGACCCGCCCGGCCTCCAGTACGTCGCGAGGCAGCCGCTCGAATCCCGCCGACAGCAGCACCACCCAGATCCCGATGCCCTGCCAGACCGTGGTGAACGCCACCGCAGGCAAGGCAGTCAACGGATCGCCGAGCCACTCCCGCGCCAGCCCGCCGAGACCGAGCTCGGCCATCGCCGGGCTGATCAAACCGAGCGTCGGGTGGTAGATGAACTTCCACATCAGCGCGACCACTGCCGCCGACAGCACCACCGGAGCGAAGACCACGAGCCGGAAGAACCGTTCACCGCGGATCGGCTGGTTCAGCGCCCAAGCGATCGCGACCGCCGGCGGAAACAGCATGCAGCCGCCGATGAACGTGAAGGCGAAGGTGTTCTTCAGCGCGGTCCGGTACTCCGGGTCGGACAGCAGCGCGGTGTAGTTCGCGCCGCCGACGTATCTCGACGCGCCGGTGCGGGTCCAGTCCGACAACGAGATGCCGAATGTCCGCACCAGCGGATACAGGAAGAACAGCGCCAGCAGTACGACGGCAGGCAGCAGGAACGGAATGACGATACGCCGCTGGGCGTTGCGGAGCATGTCAGTTCTTGTGTACTCGTCGGAGGGCGGCGTCCAACCGCTGCAACGTCTCGTCCGCGTCCTGCTCGCCGAAGAGCAGCCGCGCGATCTCGGCGTACACGGGCTTTCCGGCTTTGCTCTGCGAGAGTCCGAAGTCGCGCGGCTGCAGTGCGTCTGCCTGGGACAGCACGGTGTCGATCCCCGGCACACCAGGCGGGCTGGGTACGCCGACGACGGCCGAGACCTCGCCGATCTCGGTGGCGCGCTTGGTCTGGGTTTCGACGCTGGTCAGTTTGTCGATCCAGGACAGTGCCAGCGGGATGTCCGGGCTCTTGGCCGAGATCGACACGTTCTGCAGGGCGGCCATCACCGTGCCCTGGTCACCGGCTGCGCCGTCCACCTTCGGGAACGCGACGACGCCGAGCTCGAAGCCCTTCGGGATCACGTCCTTCATCTCGCTGACCAGCCACGAGCCCATCAGGATCATGCCGGCCTTGCCCTGGAAGAACTGCGCCTGTGCGGCGGTGAAGTCGGTGCCCTTGAACCCCTTCAGGAAGGCCTTCTTGTCCCGCAAGTCCTGCAGCATCTGCAGGCCTTTCAGGAAGCCCGGGTCCTCGGTGATGTGACCCTTCCCTTCGGTCAGCACCCCGCGGGCCTTGGCGTAGCCGACGGTTCGCAGCCAGAGATGGTCGCTCCACATCCCCATGTACGGTTCGAACAGCCCGGTGAGTGCGATCGGGTCGACGTTCTTGGCGGTCAGCGCGTCGGCTGCCGACAGCAGCTCGTTCCAAGTCGTCGGTGGCTTGATCCCGAGGTCCTTGAACAGCTTCGCGTTGTAGAACAACACGTGCAGCGAGAGTTCCGAGGGCACCGCGTAGATCTTCTTGGTCTCCGGATGCTCCATGAACTTGCGCACCGTCGGGCTGTAGCGGTCCAGCCAGGGCTTGCCGCTGGCCGGGTCCTTCTGCTGCAGGTACGGCGTCAGGTCGAGCAGCGCATCGTCGTCCGCCCAGGCGCGCAGATCCGGGACGGTGCCGTCGAACATGCCGTAGTCCACATCCGGCGGAGTCCCGGCACGCCACCGCTGTTCGAGGCCCGGGCGCGCCTCGGTGTTGGCGAAGGTCAAGGTCACCTTGGAACCGGGGTACTCGCTCTCCAGCCCGGTGCTGAGGTTCTCCAGGAACTTCAGGCCGGGAGTGCCCTTCGCCGGCAGTACGCCGACCTCCAGTGGGCCCGGCTTGATCTGGTCACGCCATGACGTCGCGTCGGGGCCTGCCGTGGTCCCAGGGTTGCTGCTGCCGCAGCCCGAGACCAGCGCCAGTGCGAAGGCGGCTATCAGGGCCGCGCGCCTCATTGTCATCGAAATGCTCCCTTGGTGGGCCGGAGATCGGCGCGGGGCGGCGTCTGCTGCATTTTTCGAAATAAGAGATAAAGCTTCCGATATGCGGATAATATGAGTTATTGGGGGCTTGATGCAAGGTCCTGGGGCGGTCGCAGTGCGACGGCTTCGATCTCCACGAGGATCGTGCCGAGGTGAGCGCCGGCCGTCAGTCGAGCCGGGTAGGGCGCCTCGAAGAACTCCGGGAACACGGCGTCGTAGGCGTCCCAGTCTCGGTCCGGATCCTCCAGGAACGCGGTGAGCTTGACGACGTCCTGAAGCGTCGCGCCCGCTTCGGCCAGCACTGCCTGCAGGTTGCGCAGCGTCTGCCGGGTCTGTTCGGCGACATCGCCGTCGCCGACGAGTAGACCGGTTTGCGGATCGACAGGCCCGAAACCGGCCGTGAAGATCAGGTCGCCGGCGATTCGGGCCTGGGCGTAGTGGCCGCGGGGTCGCGGCGCGGCCGTCGTGGCGACGGCCGGTGCGGTGTGCCTGGGGGAAGACATGGTGAGCACTGTCCTGTTCTGGAGGGTCGCGCCTATGATCATACGAGAAACTGAATTTATATCTCGTATATCGAAAGATAGGAAGTGGGCAGCGTGGAGGTCCTCAAAGCGGGCTGGCCGGAGCGGGTCGAGCGGTCGCCGGAGGTGATCGGCACGGTGAGCCGGATCCTTTCCGACGTCGAGCGGGAGGGGCTGCCGGCGATCCGTCGGTACTCCGAACAGCTGGACGACTGGAATCCGGAGTCGTTCGTCGTCTCCGCCGACCAGATCAAGGCTGCGGCCGCCTCGGTCGATGAGGAGCTGGCGGCGCATCTGGAGTTCGCGCGCGAGCAGGTCGAGGGGTTCGCCCGGTTGCAGCGAGCGACGCTGACCGACCTCGAAGCGGAGACCCGGCCCGGCGTCGTACTAGGGCACAAGCACCTGCCGATCAGTCGCGTCGGCTCGTACTCACCCGGTGGGCGGTACCCCTTGATCGCCTCCTCGATCATGACCGTGACTGTGCCGAAGGTGGCCGGTGTGGACACGGTGGTCGCGATGGCGCCGCCGCGGGCGGCGAAGGGGATCTACGGACCGCAGCTCTACACGATGGACCTGGCCGGTGCCGACGTGATCGCCTGCCTAGGCGGAGTCCAGGCGTTCGCCGCCCTGGCCTTCGGCTTCGAGGATGTGCCGCCGGTCGATCTGGTGGTCGGTGCGGGCAATGCTTATGTCGCGGAGGCGAAACGGCAGCTGTTCGGAACGGTCGGGATCGATCTGCTCGCCGGCCCGACCGAGGTTGCTGTGATCGCCGACGAGAGTGCCGACCCACGACTGGTCGCTGCGGATCTGCTCGGTCAGGCCGAGCACGGCTTCAACAGTCCCGCGCTCTTGGTGACGACCGACCGAGCCTTCGGTACGGCGGTCCTTGCCGAGATCGAGCGTTGGTTGTCCACCGACTGGCCGACCGTCGAGGTCGCGGGCGGTGCTTGGCGTGAGCACGGCACGGTCGTGGTCTGCGATTCGCGCGAGGAAGTCGTCAAGGTCTCCGACGCCTATGCGCCGGAGCATCTGGAAATCCAAACCGCGGACGACGACTGGTATGCGGCGAACCTCCGAAACTACGGCTCCTTGTTCATCGGGCCCGAGGCTACGGTCGCATTCTCGGACAAATCCATCGGCACCAATCACGTCCTGCCGACCGGCCGGGCCGGTCGCTACACCGGTGGTCTGTGGGTCGGCAAGTTCCTCAAGACGGTCACCTACCAGCGGCTCACCGCGGCGGGCGCGGCCTCGATCGCGCCGTCGACGGCGGCTATCGCGGACGCCGAGCTGATGTACGGTCACGCCCTCACCGCTCGCCTCCGCGAGTCCTGACCTCTTGTCAGGGCGGCGCGCGGCACTTTACGCTCACCTGATATCCGGAAATTATCTTCGATATCTCGAATTTAGGAGTCCGCGATGCCACGACCGCCCGCCTGGTACCGACGACGTCCAACCACCCTCGCGCTGGTGACGGCGCTGCTGGCCATCCTCCTTCCGCCTCCGACGGCGACGGCCACCGCGGCCGCCGTACCGGAGGTGCCGAAAGTCCTGATCGGGCAAGACTTCCCGGATCCGGACATCCTGCGCGTCGGCGACACGTGGTACGCGTACTCGACGAACAACTCGCTGCATGTTCCGGTCGCCAGTGCGCCGACGATCGACGGGCCGTGGTCGATGCGCGGGGACGCGATGCCACAAGGCTGGCACGACGGCTGGTCGGAGTACGGGTACACCTGGGCGCCGGACGTCGCGGCCAATGCCGACGGATCGTTCACGCTGACCTACACCGCCAGGCATACGGCATCCGGCAAGCAGTGCATCGGCGTCGCGCTCGCCAACTCACCGCTCGGACCCTTCGTCCCGTACGGCGGCCAGCCCCTGATCTGTACGACGTCAATCGGCGGAGCGATCGACGCCAACACGTTTCTGGCGTCGAACGGCACTCGCTGGCTGATGTGGAAGAACGACGGCAATGCGATCGGCCAGTCGAGCACGCTGTGGGTGCAGCAGGCGGTCGACAACGGGGCTCGCCTGATCGGAACGCGGTACGCGATGCTCTCGGCGCCGGCCGGCCAGGTGATCGAGGCGCCCGACATCATCGAGCGCGACGGCCGGTACGTGCTGTTCTACTCCGGCGGCGACTACGGCGGATGCGGTTACCTCACGTCGTACGCGACCTCGACCAACCTCGGTGGACCGTGGACCCGCGCCTCCCAGCCGCTGATGACCACGGGCAACACCGGTCTGTGCGGTCCTGGTGGAGCCGACGTCGTCACCGAGGCCGATGGACTGACCGGTGGTGACAAGGTCGTCCTGCACGGCTGGGTCGGCGGGGCCCGGCAGATGTTCTCGATCGACCTGAGCTGGGTGAACGGATTCCCGGTCCAGGGCGGTCACCGCGCCGCATCGCTCGACGGGAACGGCCGGGCCGAGGTCGCCGAGATCCTGGCCGACGGGACGGTCCATGCCGCCCAGAACTACAAGGGCTTCGCCACGATGCCCTACAGCGCGTCGCTGCAGATCGCCGACAAACGCCACGACCCCAGCCGGGTCCGGTTTGCCGATCTGAACGATGACGGCCGCAAGGAAATGATCGAGATCCAGGCCAACGGTGAGATCCATGCCTGGCTGAACTCGGGCGGCTTCCGGGCGAACGCGTTCACCACCGAGATCGTCATCGCCACCGGCTTCTTCGTGCCCGGCCGGGTCAAGTTCGCCGACCTGGACGACGACGGCCGCGCGGAACTCATCGAGGTCACCGAGAACGGTACCGGTGACGTCAAGGCCTGGCACAACGATCTTGCGTTCGCAGCGATGCCGTACGGCGCGCAGAAGCTGATCGCGGACGGGTTCTATGTTGCCGCCCGCACCTTCTTCGCCGACATCGACGGCGACGGGCGCGACGAGGTCATCGCCGTACAGGACCAGCCCGGTCACCCGGTCGATGCCTGGCACAACGATCGCGGCTTCGTCGACCGGCCGTACGGCGACATGGTGACGATCGCGGACGGGTTCGACGAGCCGGAGCGGGTGCGGTTCATGGACCTGGACGCCGACGGACGCGACGAGATCGCCGCGATCCAGGACACCGGCGACATCCAGGCCTGGCACAACGACGAGGGCTTCCGCACCCGCCCGTACGGCGACTCCGTCATCATCGGCGACGGCTGGGACGAACCGGCCCGCACCTTCTTCATCTGAGCAAGGACACGACATGCCGAACCTTCCCCGTAGGGGTTTCCTCGCACTCACCGGCGGAGCAGTCGCCGGATCACTCGCACCATCGGCGGCCGAAGGTGCCCACGGCAACCAGGTCGTCGCCGACAGTTCGCCGTACCGGTCGGGGGAGGCGGACCTCGCCACCGCGCGGTCATGGTGGCCGCCGCAACGACAGGAGTGGACGCCGATCGGCTGGAAGGGGCACCTGTTCCGCTTCAACGTGTTCTACAACGGGATGCTGATGTGCGAGCCGGGTCCGGGGTGGAATACCAAAGAGAACGTGATGAAGTACCAGGGGCAGGGCATGCAGTTGCAGTTCCTGCCGCCCGACTTCCATGGTGGGTTCCCCTCGCCACCGAGCCACGCCCGGTACATGTGGCAGGACGACCTCGGCATCGGCGAGCAGGGCTGGCGGCCGGACACGGTCGCGCCGGTGCTGTGGACCAGATGGCGCCTGCCGCAGGGAGTCGTCGTACGGCAGTCTGTGTTCGGTCATCTGAAGGGCGGCGGTGCGTACGAGGGGGAGACGGATCCGCTGTATGCCTGGGTGCGCCTCGAGGTCGAGAAGGTCGATCCGGTTCGGGCGCCGGAGACGTTGCCGTTCGTGGTTCGGGTCGCGCGTCGGCACCTGTTCTTTCGCGACCGGTACGCCGACGAGAACGGGGTCACGCTGGAGTACGACCCGGCGCAAGCGCCGATGCCGGGGCGGATGCGGGTCGCCCCGGTGTTCAACCCTGGCAACCGCCCGTACGAGCGCCGCATCCAGCATCTGGACAACACGGTCCGGATCGGTACGTCGCCCTTGCGGCAGGACCAGGCGTCGTTCACCGAACTCGCGACCGAGAGGGTCTACGACCTGAAGGTCACTCTCGATGTCACCGCCGGCGCTCACGTGGACTTCCTGGTCGCGATGCGGCCGCAGCCGCGCGAGGAGTTCGACCGCGAACTCGCACTCGGCTGGGACGGGGCGCTGGCTGAGGCGAACGCCTATTGGACGGCAACTGCCAAGCCCGGCGCGGAGATCCGAACTCCGGAACCCTTTGTGAACGAGGCTTTCCGGCGCTTCGTCGAGCTGGCGGAGATCGTCGGGGAGAAGAGCCCGGAGACGGGCGATCACACGTTGCTGACGGGCTCTTTCGGGTACGACGTGTTGTGGGCGACGCCGACGTCGATGGCCTTCCATATGTTGCTCGACCCGCTTGGGCGGCACGATATCGCCCTCAAGCATCTGCAGTTGTTCAAGGCGACGCAGGGGACCCGGAAACCGCCCGGGCAGGCTTACGCCGAGCATCCGGGATACCTCGGGTCACCGCGTCACTTGCAAGCCTTCGACTGGTTGTCGGATCACGGCGCTCTCCTGCACACGATCGCGTACCACGCTCTCCTGAGCGGCGATGCTGGGTTCGTCCGGGACTGGACGGAGGTGGTCGTCAAGGCCTGCGACTTCGTCAAGGACTCGTGCGAGAACACCAACCACGACGGCATCCACGGCCTGATGCCCAAGGCCGTTGCCACCGACGAATTGCTCGAGACCCAAGCGGTCTGGTCCGAAGCCTGGTGCTACAAGGGTTTGTCCACCGCTGTCCGTCTGCTCACCAAGCTGGGGCACCCGCGCGCGGCGGAGTTCGACAACGCCAGGCAGGCCTTCCAGGACAAGCTGGTCAGTGCCTATCGCGATCTGATGAGCAAGGCGCCGACGTGGCCGCACCCGGACGGATCGCGGCAGCCAGTGCCGAAGGCCGACTACACCGATCGGCCCTTCCACATCTTCCAGGACGCGTTCCTGCTCGACACCGGTCCGCTGTTCTTCGTGTGGGCCGGGGTCTTCGCGGCCGACGACCCGCTGATGACATCGCATCTCGACTACTTCCGGGTCGGCCCGAACTCCGAGCTGTGGGACGTCCGCTCGAACGCGATCCACCGCGCGACGCTGCTGCACGAGGTGTCGAGCTGCGAGCCGTGCTACAGCTGGAACCTGACGCACAGCTGGCAGGCCGGTGATCGAGCGAAGTTCTTGGAGGGCGTCTACAGCCTGTTCGCGGCGGGGATGTCACCGCAGACGTTCATCTCCAACGAGCACCGGCACAGCATGCAGGGACAGCTGTCGTCGTCCGGCCTCGTCACCTGGCATCTCCTCAAGGCCGTCGTCGACGACGCGATCGCCTCCCAGGAACTTCATCTGCTCCGGCTCTGCCCGCTGCCCTGGCTGAGCTCGGACGAGGAGACCGTCTTCAACCGCCTCCCGACCGAGCACGGAACGGTCGATCTGCGGTTCCGGCTGGCCAGCCACGGCAAGCGGCTGGACGTCACCTTCAAACCCATCTGGCGCTGGCCGCACCCGCCCCGCGTCCTGCTACACACTCCGCCGCTTCCCGGCCTCCGCACGATCCGCGTGAACGGCCGCGAAAGGCCGGCGTCACCCGGTCGCCCGATCAGCATCTGACCCCCGGAGACCCCATGAGCACCCAATCGCTCCGACGGCGGACGACTGCCGGACTCGTCGCCCTGCTGACTGCGTTAACCCTGCCTGCCCTACCCGCGGATGCACGCATCGCCGCCGGACCCGCCGACCCACGCAGCGCTGTTGGAACCGCCGATGCGCGCATCGCTATCGGAGCCGGTGTTGCTGTCGTCGGTGGGTCGGAGCCCGGCGACCTCGTGGGTCGCGATCGTGACGGCCGGCTGTGGGTTCATCCCGGTACCGGCGATGCCACGCGCCCGTGGGATCCCGCCGTACGAACGCTTGTCGGATCAGGTTGGTCCGGCCCTAACATCCTTTCGCTGGCCGACGTTTCGCTGGACGGCCTACCCGACCTCTTCACGCGCGACCCGGCGAACGACGGCACAGTCGGCTACCACCCCACGCCCGGCTGGGACCCCGCAGTACGCGTGCTGGGAATGGCAGGCTGGAACAGCGCGCAGGCGGTCCTGGCAGAAGACGTCGACGGCGACGGTCGCCCCGATCTACTCGCCCGGCAAAGCGGTGGCAACCTGCGAGTCTGGCCCCACGACGGCAACACCACCGCCAGCCCGTGGCTCACCAAACCCGCCTACGACGTAGCCGAAGGCCTCGAACGCACCGACCTGGTCGCGTTCGGAGAAGTCACCGGCGACGGACTGCGCGACCTCGTGATCCGCGAAGACGACGGCACGGTCTGGGTCCTACCCCACCCCGGCGCCGCAGCCGCGAAGGTTGCTGCAGGCAAGCAGAAGCAAACACCCCGCTGGCAATGGAGCAAGCAACGAGCGAAGCGCCTCGCGGTCGGCGTCAGCACGAACCAGCTTGCGGCCGGGGTTAGCGTGGATCCGGCGGCGCCGTACAGCGCGGGGACCGGGTGGGCCGAGGATGTCCGGCTCGACTTCCAGGACGTCAACGGCGACGGCTTGGCCGATCTGCTTGCCACCGATCGCGATGGCCGGCTGCGGATCGCGTTGCACACCGGTGCGCCGGCGGGTGAGAACCCTTGGCCGGCGACAGTGTCGGCGGGGGACTGGTCTGCCTACGACCTGGTCGCGATCCGTCCCGTCACGAAGGTTGTGTCGGTGGTTCGGATCGAGCCGCGGACGGCTTCAGCAAAGGCCGGTACGACGACCAGCTTCCGCGCGACCCTCGTGTCGCCGAGCGGGAGTCGTGATGTGACGAGCGAGGTCACGTGGTCCACCGCATCATCAACGGTGGCGACGATCGACAGTTCAGGCCGCGCCACGGCGCATGCGGACGGCAACACCGCCGTACTGGCCGGCTTCACCGGGGCAGCCGTCGGCGCGGCTGGACTCAAGGTGGGTGCCGGTGGCGGTTCCTCGCCGGCGCCGGTGCGGCCAGGTGACGCGGTTGGACTCGATCGGGACGGGCGGTTGTGGCACTACCCGTACACCGGCGACCCCGCCCGGCCGTGGAGCCGGATCACCCGGCAAATGGCTGGGATCGACTGGGCCGGACCCGACCGGCTGGTGCTCGGTGACGTGACGCTCGACGGTACTCCGGATCTGTTCGTCCGCGACCCCGCGGGTGACGGCAGCGTGTGGTTCCACCCGCACTCCGCCGCCGATCCGCAGCGGCCCTGGAGCTTGACCCGCAAGGTGTTCGGCATGAGCGGCTGGAACAATGCCGCGGCCGTCATCCTCGAGGACGTCAACAGCGACGGACGTCCGGACCTCCTGTCCCGGATGCCAGCCGGCAACCTCCGGTTCTGGCTGCACGACGGCAAGACGGCCTCGAGCCCCTGGCTGTCCGCGGGCCAATGGTCCGACATCGCGACCGGCCTGGAGAACACGACCGTCGTACGGTTCGGCGAGGTCACCGGAGACAACCGCCGCGACCTCGTGATCCGCGAACGCGACGGTTCAGTCTGGGTGCTCCCGAACCCCGGTGGCGTCGTCGGACCAGGCAGCGCACCCCTCTGGCGATGGAACCCCGCAACCGCCGACCCCGCCCCGGCCGACCCAACCAAGCCCTACCGCCTCGGCACCACTTGGGCCGCCAGCACGGCACTCGACCTACAAGACGTCAACGGAGACGGCCGCGCCGACCTCCTCGCCACCAGCCCAACAGGCGAGCTGCTGGTCCACCTACACAACGGCAACCCCCGCAACCCCTGGACCGCCACGACAACAGTCCCCGGCAACTGGAACGACGGCCTAACCGCCTTCAGTTCCACCGAGTAAGGGATGTCTGTCATGAATTCCCGAACTGCCGCGGCACTCGGTGCTCCACGAGCACAGATGTTGCCGAGACAAAACCGCAGACGACGGGCACCCGCGCCGTCTACGGCTGACGAGCTGCGGCTAATGCTGCCCTGGGATCAGGTGGCGTGTACCTGCCCCATCGAACGGGGTGCTGTCCGCGTGGGCTCGGCCGATGACGTGCGCGGTGGTTGTTCGCCGCTGCGTCCGACAAAAGTCGGTTGGCCGAGCAATCCGATGGCTGAGCCGGATGGTTGCTGCCGGCGCCCAGTGCCTGCGTCGTCTGGGGCTGACGGGCTGTGGTTGCTGCTCCGGGGATTAGGCGGCCTGCAGCTGACCCACCGGTGTGGTTGCTGCTGCCCTGGAACAGGCGGTTGTGGCTGACCCATCGAGCGGGTGCTGTCTGCTTGGACTCGGCCGGTGACGTGCGTGGTGGTTGATCGCCGCTGCGGCCGACCAAAAGCAGGAGGGCGGGGCGGTCCGGTGGCTGAGCCGGATGGTTGCTGCCGGCGACCGGTGTCTGCGTCGTCTGGGGCTGACGGGCTGTGGTTGCTGCTCCGGGGACCATGCGGCCTGCAGCTGACCCAGCGCCATGGTTGCTGCTGCCCCGGGATCAGGTGGTTTGTGGCTGGCCCATCGAGCGGGGTGCTGTCTGCGTGGGCTCGGCCGCTGACGCGTGTGGTGGTTGATCGCCGCTGCGGCCGACTAAAAGCGGCTTGGCTGATCGATCCGATGGCTGAGCCGGATGGTTGCTGCCGGCGACCAGTGTCTGCGTCGTCTGTGGCTGACAGGCTGTGGTTGCTGCCACGGGGATCAGGTGGCCTGCAGCTAACCCACCGCTGTAGTTGGTGCCCCAGGACAAGGTGGCGTACGGCTGGTCCGGTCGGGTGGCGCAGCCGGGCGTCGACTCGGCCGGTGACGTGCGTGGTGGTTGATCGCCGCTGCGGCCGACTAAAAGCAGGATGGCGGGGCGGTCCGATGGCTGAGCCGGATGGTTGCTGCCGGCGACCGGTGCCTGCGTTGCCTGGGGCTGACGGGCTGTGGTTACTGCTCCGGGATCAGGCGGCCTGCGGCTGACCCACCGTGGTGGTTGCTGAGCTGGGATCAGGTGGCTGTGCGGCTGACCCATCGCGGTGGTTGCTGCTTGGGAATCGTGCGGTTGGCGGTTGGTGCCGGTGGTGTGGTCGGCGTCGGTGGTGGACGTGGGTAGGTCCGCGGGCCGGTCTGGGGACCGGCTGCCGCGGTGGGGTGATGGGGTGGGTGGGGTTATGGATCGAGGTGGTGGGGTTTACGGTCCGGCTGTGGGGGTGGTGTTGGTGCCCCAGGGGTCGGTGTAGTTGGGTACCAGCTCGGGCAGCCGGGCGAGGGCTTTGCGGGCGGCGGCCAGTCCAGGATTGGGCAGGGTGCTGGCGGCGGGGAGCCGTTCGGGTTGCTGGTGCGTTGGGTTGCTGGTGACGCCGGTGAGGCCACTCCAGTCCGCACTGGTGCTGCTGACACCGCCCCGATCGTCACCGCAGTCGTTGGTGTTGTGGGTGTGGGCAGGGGTGACCCAGCCGATCATCTCGGCGAGTGCGGCGGGATCGGTGCGGGGCGGGTCGGCCCATGACGGGCGGGTGACCTCGACACCGTCGTCCGTAATCGACAGCGCCCACTGGCCGTCGTGGACCGCGCGGTGGTGGACCGAGCACAGCAACGCGAGGTTCTGCAGGCTGGTCGGGCCGCCGTTGGCCCAGTGGATGAGGTGGTGGGCGTGGCACATCCAGGGTGGTGCTTGGCAGACGACGCAGCCTTTGTCGCGTTTGTTCAACGCGCGGCGGATGTAGCGGTTGACGAAGCGTTGTTCGCGGCCTACATCCAACGGTTGGGAGTCTCCGCCGAGGACGATCGGCAGCACCGCGGCGTCGCAGGCTAGGAGACGGACGGCGCCGGCGGACAGGTTGCCGCCGAACACCAACTCACCTACTCCACCACCCCGGCCGGCGGCAGCGAGACCAGTCGCGTCAGCCCCGCTCACGTCGCCCCGGCTCGTGTCGGCTCCGACCGCACCGGCTCGGCTCGCATCTGCGCCGGTGGTGCCGCCGAAACCGGCGGGGGTGGCGGCTTTGAGGTCGTTGAAGTCGATGGTGACGGTCAGGTGCGGGACACCGGGATGGTCGGGGTTGCCGGCGGCGGCGTTCATGATGATCGTCAAGGCGTCGGCTTGGCGTTGGTCGCGAGTGCGGGGGTCGCGTTCGCCGTCGATGGTCTTGTGGGGTTTGGAC
>NZ_BAAANF010000022.1:0-491143 GCF_039529655.1 Kribbella yunnanensis
GGTGGGCGGCCGTGGGGGGTGGGTTAGGCGGGGTAGGGGGTGGTGGCGCGGGCTTCGCGGAGGGGGCGGGACCACCAGGCCAGTTGGTCGAGGAGGGCGGTGGCCGCGGCGGGGGTGGTGGGGTCGAGGGGCTCACCAGTCGGGGTGGCGGGGTCGTCGGCCGGGGCGGCGGGGTTGGCGGTGGGGGTGAAGTCGGTTTCTTGGAAGGCGAGCGTGTCTCGGATGGGGACGGCGTGGAGTTCGCCGAAGACGAGGCGGAGTTGTTCGGCGGCGCGGAGGCCTCGGGAGCGGCCGCCGTAGACGACGAAGGCGACGGGTTTGGCGTACCAGGGGCGGCGGACCGCGTCGATCGCGGTCTTGAGGTCGCCGGGGTAGGCGTGGTTGTACTCGGCGGTGACGATGACGACTGCGTCGGCTTCGTCGATGCGGTCGGGGAGGTCGGTCAGCGGTACGGCGCTGAGGTCGATCAGGTCGGGTTTGAACTCGTCGTGCCGGTCGGCCTGGCGTTCGAACCACTCGGTGACCGTGGTGCCGAAGCGGCCGGGCTCGAGGTTGCGGGTGAGCACGGCGAGGCGGAGCGGGTGGACAGTCACGCCGGGTGACGCTAATACCTCAAGACGACTTGAGGTCAAGCTGCCGGGTACGGCGGCTCCGGCAGTCGGTACTGCCGACGCACCGGCGCCTTGCGCAGACCGACGATCGCCAGCACCACAGCCGCCGCGATGACAGCGCCGACCGACACAGCGTGCACGACCGTCAGGAGCGACCGCAGCAAGAGCAGTTCGAAGGCACAGCCCGCGGCGGCGACCAGCTCGAGCCAGAAGCCCGCCCGATGGCGCATCACGAGAGACCCGAGCGCGGACAGGGCAACCAGGAGGACGACGAGAACGGGAATGGCGGTGAAGATCACGATGTAGCCGTGCGGATCACACTGCGGCCCACAGGAGGAGTCGGCGGGCGAGGATGCGTCGACCAGCTGCAGGATCGCGGCCGCGCCCACCGCGATCGTCGCCACCACGTTGGCGATCCAGAGCTTCACGGCGTCCACTCTACGGAATCGCGCACTACTGCATACCTGAACTACTTTTGGAAATCCCCGGCACCAGATAAACTCAAGGATTTGTGGCTGCCATCAGGAATGTATTCCGGGGGCCAACAAAGACGCATTTTATCACAAGGGGTTTGAATTGCCGAATCCGGTCGATGCCGAACAAGTGCACCTCAGCACCTTCTACGCTGCGCTCGATCACGAGCGGGAGCGGACCGAGCGGCGTACCCAGGAAGAACTGCTGGTCAGCACGCGGAACGCGCAGGCGCTGAACCAGCGGGACGGGCGGATCCGTGACCTCGGCGTGCGGTTGGGGCGGCTGAACGCGGCCGAGGACGGGTTGTACTTCGGGCGGCTCGACGCGGCGGATGGCGAGGTGTTGCACATCGGCCGGCTCGGGTTGCATGACGCGGACTACGAGCCGCTGCTGATCGATTGGCGCGCTCCGGCCGCTCGCCCGTTCTACATCGCCACCGCGGTCGCGAACCAGGGCGTCGTACGGCGGCGCCACATCCAAACCCGGTTGCGCCGAGTCGTCGACGTACAGGACGAGCAACTCGACCTCGATCGGGAGGCCGCGGACGCGTCCAAACCGGGGACGGGAGTGATCGGCGAGGCCGTGCTGTTGAAGGCGCTGGATGCGCGCCGGACCGGCCGGATGGAGTCGATCGTGCAGACGATCCAGGCCGATCAGGACCGGATCATCCGCGCCGAACTGCCCGGAATCCTGGTGGTCCAGGGCGGTCCGGGCACCGGTAAGACCGCGATCGCGCTGCATCGCGCGGCCTATCTTCTGTACACCCATCGGGAACAGCTGGAAAAGCGCGGAATTCTGGTCGTCGGGCCGAATGCGGCATTCCTCAAGTTCATCGGACAGGTGCTGCCGTCACTCGGTGAAGACGGAGTTCGGCTGGTCACGATCGCCGAGCTCTACCCGGGCCTGACCGCGACCCGGCCGGAAGCTCCGGAGAGTGCCGAGGTGAAGGGCCGCACGGTGATGGCCGCGGTGATCGAGAAGGCGGTCGCCGACCGCCAGTGGGTCCCGGACCAGCCGATCGAGGTCCGAGTCGACCGGACCACGCTCACCCTCGACCCGGAGTTCGCCCGCACGACCCGCGATCGCGCGCGCCGCCGCAACCTGACGCACAACCAGGCGCGGCCGTTCTTCCTGACCGAGATCGTCGACGGCCTCACCAGCCAGTACGCCGACCTGATCGGCACCGATCCGCTCGACGGCGAGAACCTGCTCGACGAGTGGGATATCGCCGAGCTCCGCAAGGAGGTTCTCGCCGAGCCCGCGATCCAGGCGCTGCTCGACCAACTCTGGCCGCAACTCAGTCCGCAACAACTCCTCGAGGACCTGTACGGCGATGAGCGGCGCCTCGCGGAAGCCGCGCCCCAACTCAGTGTCCTCGACCGCGAACACCTCCTCCGGTACGGCGCCGACTGGAGCCCGGCCGACGTACCGCTGCTCGACGAGGCGGCCGAACTTCTCGGCGACGACGGTACTGAGGCGGCGAGGGAGCGCGCCGCCCGTGCCCGCGCAATCGCTTATGCACAAGGCGCTTTGGACGTGTTGTCCGGTTCGGGGTCGACCGACTTCGACGACGACGATGCGTCCGAGATGCTGACCGCGAAGGACATCCTCGACGCGCAGATGCTTGCCGAGCGCTACGAAGCCGATGACGACCGCACGCTGGCCGAGCGCGCGGGCGCGGATCGGCGCTGGACCTACGGCCACGTGATCGTTGACGAGGCGCAGGAACTCACCCCGATGGCCTGGCGGGCGATTGCGCGACGCTGCCCGCTGCGGTCGATGACCGTGGTCGGCGATGTTGCGCAGACCAGCGCGATCGGCGGCGGCACGAGCTGGTCCTCCGCACTCGGCGAGACCTTCGGCGACCGCTGGCGGCTGGCCGAGCTGACGCTCAACTACCGCACCCCGGCCGAAGTGATGGACCTCGCCAACGCCGTACTGCACGAGGTCGACCCGACTGCGAAGCCGCCGCGCTCAGTCCGCTCGACCGGCGTCCAGCCGTGGCACGCGGACGTCCCGCCGGCCGAACAGGCCTTGTACGTCTACAAGATGGCGTCCGAGGAGACCCAGTACGGCGAGGTCGGCGTGATCACGTCACGCAGCAGGCTCGAGCTGATCCAGGAGGCGGTCGACGGCCTGAGCGGCGTCACCGTGCTGACCGCGCGCGAGGCGAAAGGACTCGAGTTCGACTCGGTCCTGGTCGTCGACCCGGACGGCATCGTGATCGAATCCCCACGCGGACTCCGCGACCTGTACGTCGCTCTGACCCGCTGCACGCAGCGTCTCGGCGTGATCGGCGAACTCCCCGAGCTGCTCGCCGACCATGACTGGAATCAGTGATCGGCGCAGCACTTCTGCTGGTGCTGGAGTTCGAACGGAATCAACAGGTTGCCAGCGGCCGGCTGCAACTGCAGCACGAGCTGACCGTCCCGACGTACTGGGCGCAGGAAGTCGAGCGTGTCGACCAGTGCGTCGTCGGTGATCGGTAGACCGCCAACCGCTTCCAGGTGGTCGATTCCGCAACGACTGCGCAGTTCGGCCGCAGGTAGTACCCCGCGACCGCGCTCGTGTCCGGGCCAGCGGACGACGCGACCCGCCGTACCGAGTGCTGCTTCGACTGCGGCCACGTAGGCACCGCGGACGAGCTGGCTGGGTCCGGCGAGCTCCGGCTGGGACGCGCCCGGCCGGGTGATCGCCAGGCCCGCACCCCGATCCGCGACGGCTGCGCGGATCGGTTCGGCCAGGTCGGCGGCGCCGGCCAGCGACACCGCCACGTGCGGACGGTCGCCGCCCACGACCATGTGGGTGCAGGCGACGACCGGCTGGTCCACAGCCTCGAGCAGTTCGTACAGCAGGTGGTCGGCCGCGGCCGTGTCCCTGCTGTCCGCGTCGACGGCGACAATCACTTCGGCAGCACCCAGATCGGGTTCGTGTAGAACCACAGGTCGACCCACGGGTCCGCGTCGCCGACCACATCGAGAGCCGGCCCGGCCGGGTCGACCGCAGCACCGTGGTACCCGGCCTGACTGCGGTTCCCGTCGGTGCCGCGGACGCGGAGGTACGACGCTTCCTCGACCCGGCCCAGCGGGTAGACGAGTTCGAAGGTGCCGCGCTTGCCGGAGGTGTCCCACTGCCGGACGACCTTGGTCTTCGGCGCAGCGAAGGTGTCGCGGTCGGCGACCGGACCGGTCACCGCACCCTGGATCACGTCGACCCGGTTCAGCGACGGAACGAAGTTCGCCCAGTTCGGCATCGTCTGCGTGGTGATCCGGACAACCAGCTCGACCGGACGCCCCTTGCGAACCACGAGCGCGCCGCCCAGCGGTTCGCCGTACTGTGCTTGATTCCTTCCCCACCCCACCGCCCCGGTCTTGCCGACCTCACGAACCTCGACCTCGACGCCCTTGACGAGCATGCCGTGGTCGACCCAGACGCGGCCGTTGCGCAGACCTTCCATCACTGAGAGGTAGTCGCGACGGTCCGCGCCGACATGCGTGCGGCTGTAGAAGCCCGGCCAGAAGTCGCTGTTCGTGGCGAGCACCTGGTTGCCGTAGACCGGATCCATGTACCGGCCGTCGCGGTCGAACTGCTCCTGGCTGGAGCCGTCCGGGCGGCGGGCGGTCTCGTTCCAGTTGTTGTGGGAGTCGGAGTTCGCGCTGATCCACCACGGCTTGCCCTCGGCGAGCAGGCTGTCCCATAGACCGCCGACCGTCGCGGTCATCCAGTCGAAACCGCCCCAGGTGCGGTAGCTCTCCGGCGGGTACGCCGGGAACGAGTTCGCGTTCGGGGAGTTGCCGTAGATGCCGCGGGCACCGCCGGGGCCGATCCCCTTCGGCAGACCGCCGGCCTGGTGACCGGGTGCACCCTCGAAACCGACCGCGATCCGCGGGTCGGCGTCCCGCCAGTTGCGGATCTCGTGCGGGCTGTCGATGCCGTTGCGGGCCGGGTGGTTGGCCAGGAAGAGCGCGTCCGCGACCCGGCGCTTGTCGACCTGCTGACCGAGCCACTGGATGCCGGAGACCGCCAGGGCCTCGTTGACCGGCGTGTTCGCACCGGCGCCCTTCACGCTGCCGTCGTAGTTGTTCTCGAACTGCTTGAGAACCTCGACCTCACGGTTGCCCGGGGCAACGAAGATCGTGCCGTGCTCGGCGGCCGGGATGTTCCACTCCAGACCCTGGAAGATCAGGGTGTCGCGCAGCTCCGAGCGGGCGGCCTTGATCTGCGGGTTGACCAGGTCGACGCCGATCCGGGCGTGGGTCGCGCCGCCGTGGTCGGTGATGACGAGCCAGTCCAGCCCGTACGCCGCCGCGTGGCGCGCCTGGTCGATCACCCGGTACATGCCGTCGGAGCTGAACTGGGTGTGGATGTGGTGGTCACCGGCCAGCCAGACGTTCGGGCGGTTGCCGTGGCTGAAGGTCCAGCCGTCCTTCGGGGCGCTGGCCGCCGCGAACTGGGCGCCGGTGACCGCGAGGGCCGCCGTACCGCCGAGGATGCCGGCCGAGCGGAGCAGCCCGCGGCGGGAGACCTCGGTCGGGGTCAGGTCGCTGTCCGGCACCGACTCGTCGAGCGCGGCGAGCGTGGCCGCGTCCAGCTCGGTGTTGGGGTGGTGATGGTCGTGCGAGTGGTCGTGCCCGTGACCGTGGCCGTGCCCATGTCCGTGCCCATGACCGGCGCCGTGCGAGTGCCCCATCTTGCTTCCTCCTGACAAAGGGAAATCCGCCGGATCATCGCCCTCCCGGATGTCTTACGGGTGTTGCTCCGGTGAACCATTCGACGCACCTGCGACCCCGTCGCGACGCGGAATTCCGGGAAGTGGTCTAGTCAGGTTGTTGGCCCTCAGCGCCGCACGCTCGAAGAATGAGGACCGCCCCCACCATCGGCAGGAGGGTTCCCCGTCATGAAACCGTCCAGAGTGCTCGCCACGATCCTGGTGACGGCGAGCATCACCGCTGTCACCACCCCATCCGTCGCCCAAGCCACTGCCCAGGTATGGGCGGTGCGCGCCGCGACCCACGTCTTCCCTGATTCGCTGCCGGCTGACACAGGCGCCGGTACGACGCTCGCTCTCGACTCTGCTCGCAATGAGTTCGAGGCCGGCCAGGTCGTCATCCGCCGCGACCGCGCGTTCACGATCAAGCGGGTCAGCTTCAGCCCGCTCACCGCGGGATTCCGGCAGATCCCGCCGTCCGAGCTGAGCTACAACTTCGTCAAGTTCACCCCGCTCAACCACAACTCGGTCTTCGGTGGCAACCAGTACGTCTACGCCCCGAGTCGCCCTGCCCCCGACGACTTCCCGGACGGCCTGTCCAACGACCGCTCGACCACGGTCCCGGCGAACAAGACCCAGCCGATCTGGGTCCGCGTCCACATCCCGAAGTACGTCGCCGGCGGGGTCTACCGCGGTACGGTCCGGATCGAAACCGACCGTGGTACCGAGACCATCCCGCTCTCGGTGAACGTCCGGCCGGTGACGATCCCGGACGCGAAGGACAGCGGTTTCACCGACGTCGAGTGGACGCTGTTCTTCGGCACGGTCTCGCACCAGCCACCGCCCAGCGGTGTCGAGACGATGCTCGCCAATTACGGCTTCTCCCCGTTCACCCCGAAATGGTGGAAGCTGATGGAGGACTACGCGGACCTGCGCCGCGACTACCGCAACAACAACCTGACGCTGCCGATGAACACGTTGCTGCTGGCCGGCAACACGACAGTCGATGCCGACGGCAAGGTTCACTTCGACTGGTCGAAGGTCGACCAGGTGGTGAAGTTCTTCACCGACCGCGGCACGGTCAGCCGACTCGAGGGCTTCTGGGTGAACGGCGGCCCCGGCTACTGGACCACCTGGGACGTCGAGACGCTGGCGCGCGACGCCGACGGGAAGACCGTGAAGAAGTACGTCCCCTACACGTCGGCCGAGGCGGACGACTTCATCCAGCAGTACGTCGGGGCGTTGCGTGATCACGTGCGGGCCAGGGGCTGGGCGGACAAGTGGTGGATGCATATCGGTGATGAGCCGCAGGGCGCTTCGGGCCGCGACGGTTGGAACGGCATCTTCGACAAGGTGAAGGCCGTCTGGCCGGACGTGAAGATCGGCGACGCCACCTTCCACGACCCGGTCGCTTCCGAGGTGGCCGAGCGTGAGGACATCCTGATCCCGAACCTGCTCAACTACGAGTCGAACCCGAAGACCTTCGACGCGGAACGGGCCAAGGGCAAGGATCTCTGGCTCTACAACTGCAACATCCCGACGCTGGGCTTCCTCAATCGCTTCATCGACCAGCCCGAGTACTACCAGCGACTGATCGGCTGGCTGGCCGCAGCCCGCGGCGCCAACGGGCACCTGCACTGGGCCTTCAACAACTGGAACATCTCGATGGACGACCAGGACGTCAAGGGTGACTTCTGGGTGGTCAACCCGGATCAGAAGCACAAGAACCTGCTGGAGCGGACGATCCGGCTCGAGTCGATGCGGGACGGGATCGAGGACTGGGAGGTCGTCGAGATCCTGAAGAAGACACATCCGGACTTGGCCACCGACCTGGCAATTGCGCTGGCCAGCAAGCCGGGCACCTTCACCGGCGACGTCACCTACCTGGAGCGGATCCGCGGCCTGGTGCTGGATGCGGCCGCGGGCAAGCCGCTTGCCGCGCGCGATCTGGCAGCGACGATCAAGACCGGTGGCTCGGCTGACCTCGGTTCGCAGCACCAGGTCGACGGCGTGTACCTGAAGTGGGGTGCCACGCATCCGGCCGAGTACACGATCCAGACGTCGTACGACGCTGTGACCTGGGTCGATGCGGGTCGGCGGACGAAGGCGAACGGTGGCGAGGACTTCGTCGGGCTGAACGCTAAGGCGCGGTACGTCCGGCTGAAGGCGCCGGCGGACGGGCTGCTCACGTTCAAGGTCGCCGGAGCGCCGCTACCGCGGGAGAACCTGGTTGGTGGGCTCGCTTACAAGAAGTCGTGGGAGCCGCCAAAGGGGTTCCCGGACTCGAGCGAGCGCGAGTCGACCGACGGCGTGATCTCGGACAACTTCGGTGATGGTCGCCCGTACGTGATCCAGGGCGGTGCCGGGGAGACGAAGTCGTTCGATATCAGCTTCGACTTCGGGAGTCGCAAGACCGTCCGCGCGGTCGACGTCCAGGGGTACGTCGAGTACTCGGGCTACCGTCCCGACACCGTGCGCGTGCTGACCAGCGACGACGGTTCCAACTGGACCGATCGCGGTCCGGTGGTGACCCGGCCGAACGATGCCTCGGGCAACCGTTTCGAGGTGCGCTTCGCGCCGGTCCGGGCGCAGCACGTCAAGGTCGCCTTCACCCGGACCTTCATCCCGTCGGCCGACGGGGTATTTCTGGACGACATCGAGGTGTACTGAGATGGGCGGACCTGCGCCACTGTCCAACCCTCTTCTCAGCCACTCCGGCAGGACGCGCTGAGCGTGAGTCGGACGGGCCGAGCAGAGTTGGTGAGTGGGGGCGGTCCGCATCTACGCAGTACGGCGATACAAGATCTTGGTGCTGACTGTTTCAAACCCGAGCCGGGCGTAGATTCGCTCGGCACCGGTGAGGTTCGCGGAATCGACGCCGAGGCCGGCTCGCTCGAAGCCGGCCTCGGCACCGGCCTGCAGCACTGCGGAAACCGCCGTGGTGCCCAGGCCGCGGCCGCGATCCTCGCGGCGGGTACCGACCTGACCGATCCACAGCTCGCGGACGCCGGTGGCCTCGGTATCGGCGTCGAACTCATAGGCCAGCGCGTACGACGCGATCCGGTCCTCGTCGACGATCAGGCGCGAGTGGTCGGCGCGGAACGCGCGGTGGCCGGTGAACCAGGTCCGCCAGTCGTCCTCGGTCTTCGGCTCGGTCCCCCAGTGGTCGGCGAAGATCTCGTTGTGCGCGAGGCGGAGGCGCTCGTCGTACTCGGGGGTGAACGCGACGGACTGCTGCTCGACGGGCGGGAGCGGGGCGTCGTCGTATGGGCGTTGCATGACGATGAAGTAGCGGATCGGGTCGAAGCCTCGGGACACGGCGAGGGCCTCGGCGCCGGTGTTGATGCTCTGGACCTCGAGGTCGAACGTCGGTCCGGTGGTCAGCGCCCAGTCGAGGAGTTCAGAGCCGAGACCCTGACGGCGATGGTCGGGATGGATGCCGCCCTTGAAGACGTCGTCGACGAGGCCGTAGCCGACGAGGCGATCATCGCGCCAGAGACCACGGGTGTGCTTGGCCGCGGTGACCGCGGCCTCGATGTCGGCCGGGGCGACGTACTCGCCGCTGTTGTCGGCGGCGGCGATCGCGTTGGCGACCTCGACGATTGCTTTGGTGTGCTCGGGCGTCAGGGCACTGTCCATGGCAGCACTCTAAACAAAAACGTCCGCACCGGACTGGGGAGGCCGGTGCGGACGGTGAAAGGAATTCAGTCATCAGGCGCATTTGATAGTGAGAAAGTGCGGCGGCAAGTGAGGAGCAGAACGCCAACGCTCACTTGCCGCCGAAACCGAAGTCTTCGTGGTCGAGGTGAGGTTCTCGGCCGGCCGTCGTCCGGGTGGGTTGTCTGGTGAGAAACGGAGACGAAAGACTTCGGAAGAATCTTCTCAGCGGGGTGCTACATCCCACATGCGCTCGCCGGGCAGGGGGTCGGGGAGCCGGTCGACGGCGGGCATCGGGTCGTTGGTGACCCGCAGTCCGGCGAAACGACGGCTCATGGCGTGGGCGTACCGCTCGGCCAACGCCGGCTCGGCGTTGTAGTCGGCGATCACGTGCTCACCGAACCAGACCCGCACGCGACGGCGCTCGATGGTCTGGGTGGCGGTGGCGGTTGTCACTGGTCCTCCTGGCAAATTCTCGCGATGGTCGGCAAGGGCCCTCTTTTTGTGACCCAGCGCGGGCGAGCGCGGTGACGATGCGCCGTAGGTGTTCACCGTCACATCAGATGCAACGGAGCATCAGAGCCGGAGGTCACGCACCGATCTCGATTTCTCCGACTCCGGGCAAACTTTTTCGGACCAGCCGGACTCGCATTGTTCGAGCACGTTTTCGACTGTCGCGCTATTTACCCGAATGGCCCGCGTACGGAGACGCCGCCGTCCAGGACCAGCTGCTGCCCGGTCGTGTACGCCGAAGCGTCGGAAGCGAGGTGGACGACAGCGGCCGCGACTTCTTCGGAGCGGCCGTAGCGGCCGAGGGGGATCTCGTCGACCCATTCATCGGTCGGGGCCGTATTGACGGCGGTCGCGATCGCGCCGGCCGCGGCGACATTCATCCGGATGCCATTGGCGGCGTACTCGGCGGCGACCGTGCGGGCCAGGCTGAGGATGCCGGCCTTCATCACGCCGTACGCCGCTTGCTCGGGCGCGGCCATGAATCCGGTCACCGAGCCGACGCTCACGATCGAGCCACCGGTGCCCTGCTCGAGGAAGACCCGCAGGGCGGTCCGGACCGCGCGGGCGACGTACCGGAGGTTGACCTCGTAGATGGTGTCCCAGTCCTCGTCGGCCATCTCGTGCAGCTTCACCGCGGGGACGAACGCGACCTGCCCGCCGACAACCGTGACCAGGATGTCGAGTCCGCCGAGGCTCTCCACCGCTGCGGTGACCATGGCTTCGAGGTCGGCGAGTGAGCGCACGTCACCGCTCACCGGGTACGCCGTACCCCCGGACGCGCGGACCTGGTCAGCGGCCTCGGCTGCTCGGGCCGGGTCGAGATCCGCGATCACGACCGCGGCTCCTTCGGCACCGAACAGGTTGGTGACTGCGCGGCCGATTCCCGCTCCGCCGCCACCGATGACCAGGGCTCGCTTCCCACTCAGCTGCATGACCGCGACGGTAGACCACGGTGGGGGCTGGATTCATAGGGTTTCCTCAGGGAACGACACGCCGAGCTGTCGGAACGACTCCGTACGCTGGATCTCGTGACCATCGAAGACGAGGAAACCCAGGCCCTCGCGCTGCGCAGGCCGGCAGCGGACGGGGTTGTGGGATCGCCTGCCCCGGTCGAGCCGACGGCCTTCGCCGCCGTGCAGACCGAGCACTTGATCGGTGATGTCGGGGACGCGCTGCGCTTGCTCGACGCGGTCGAGCGAGTGCGTGGCCATGCTCATCCGCTCATCCTCGGCCTGCAGGACGCGGTCGGTTTGAAGATGCCGGCCGCGCTGGTGCTGAGCGCTATTGCGAACGGGCGGAGTACTGCGGAGGGCGTCGCGGAGCAGATAGGTACCACTACGGCTGAGGCCGAGCTGGCTATTTCGGACCTGGCCGCTTTGGGCATGGTTCGGAGTGGTCGGCAGGTCGTGGTCACTGCGCTGGGGCAGGCCCGCCTGTCCCAGCTGGACGGTCTGACCGTCCGCGTCCTCGATGTCGTCACCGGCATCCTCGGGCCGGACGACGCTGCCCATCTGGTCCGGCTGCTGCACACGGTGGCCGACGGTCTGGAGTCGGCCGCGGTCAGCTCCGGTCCCAGCCAGGCACTGCCTAACGTGCTGCTGCAGAACTAGAGGTTTTAGGTTCCGGGGATCGGGTCGTTGTATTTGCCGAGCTGACCGCGGTAGAGCGAGTCGCCGCGGTAGGGCCACGAGTACGCCGTACAGCCGTGCAAGCCGAGTGTCTGCTGCTGCATGACGGGTGCGGGCTGGCCGGTACCCGGGCAGAGTTGGTGGGCGTAGCCGAGGCGGTGTCCGGTCTCGTGGTTGACCATGTATTGGCGGTAGGTGGTGAGTGAGGCGCCGTAGTTCGGGACGCCGTGCACCCAGCGGGCGATATTGAGCACGACTCGGTCGCCGATCCGGCAGCTCGTGTAGCGGTCCGGTGCGTAGCCGCAGTACGTGTCGCGGGTCTCGGGTGTGACGAACATCAGCCGGAAGTCGCTCTGCTCCCCCGGGCCGACCTGCTCGAACCGGAACTTGCCGCCTGCGGTCCAGCCCTGCTGGGCGCCGTAGGTGTCGCGGACGAACCTGGCTAGGGCGGTCTGGTCGATGCCCTTGATGCCGCCTTCCATGGCGATCTGGAACTTGAGCAGCTGACCCGCGGTGCCGATCACGCGGTGGTCGGGGTCGGCCGGGAGCACGGTGAAGTTGACGGTGCCTCGTTGCGGGTAGGTGATCGCCGCGGCGGGCCGGTCGGGCGCCTTGGACGACTGTTCGTTCTCAGCCGGTGCCTGGGATGACTGAGCCGGTGCCGGTTTGTCGCCAGGGTCGCCCTTCGGCGGCTGCGCCGCGGTCCGCGCGGGTGTCTCGGCGGCCGGCCGCCCGGGTTTGCCACCGCGCTCGAACGGGCTGGCCGGGAGCTGGAAGAGCACCCCGGCGCCGACGACCGCCACTGCGGCGAGTCCGGCGATCCTGACAGCAGTCCAGCGGCGCATCCGGTCCCTCTCCTCACGACACCCCGGCGGGCATCCAGTCACCTCTACTTGCCTGCAGGCGCCGGAACCCTTCTCGCCACCTCCCCGGTTCTAATACGACCGTGCTAGATTCGACCTGGAAAAAGCACGCTCGTATCACAAAGGAGAAGCTCCGATGAGACGCTGGACCGCGGCCCTCGCCACCGCGACCCTCCTCACCGCCGGAACCCCCGCGCTCACTGCCTGGGCGGCACCCACCCAGCACCCGACCGGCAACCGCGGTGGGCTGCTGACCGCCGACCTCAACCGCGGCGGGTTGCCGGCCGAGGGAGTCCACCGCACCAGCCTGCTCGCCGCGGATACCAACCTGCTCACCGCGCGCGTCAACCGCGACACGTTGCTCACCGCGGACGTCGACCGCGACGGGCGGCTGACCGCGGCCGACGCTGCGGGTCGGGACACGTGGACCGACAAGCGCGGCGCGATCTTCCTGCCCAACCTCGACGACGACGAACGCCGCTGCACCGTCGCCCCGGCCGACCTGGATGCGCCCGGCCGAGCGGTCGACGACATACTCGCCGCCTGCAACGACGCGGCCGACGACCGCATCAACGGCCCCCGCGACGCCGCCGATCTCGCCCCGCTGAAGATCGATGCCCTACGCAACATCTCGTCAGCCGCGACAGGAACCCTGACACTCAGCCCGGCGAACAAGGCGCGCATCTTCGCCGAAGGCGAGTCAGCGCACGGCGCAGGCAACCTCGTCAACGGCGAGGCGATGCATGGGGGCAACACCATCGTCAACGGCGGGCCGACGCATCTGGGCAGCGCCCCCGTCAACGGCGGGGCGGCGCAGGTGGATGGCGCCTTGGCCAGCAGCGGGGCGAGGGGTGGGGGCGGCGACCTCGTGGGCGCACGTCCTGTCGGCGTCTTGTCCGCGACTCAGTTGCGGCGGGGCGTTCGGCTTGGGTTGGAAGGGCGGGATGTGGTTCGTGATCCGGCTCGGTGGGATGGGCGGATTACGGTCACGTTGACCGTGCGGGATCGCGGTCGCGACACGACTGACGTCGTACAGCTGCGGGTGGCTCCGTTGATGTTGCAGAACGACTTGCAGCCGGCTCGGACCGTGCTCGCCGGCCGGCCGAACACCGGACCAGGGTGGTGGGGCGGATCGGCGCCGTACCAGGACGGGGTGCCGGGTGAGTGGGAGCCGTTTGCTCGGACGTTGCGGGCGGCGTCTGCGTCGGCCGGGGCACGAGTGAAGTTCGTGACCGGTACGGCGGACGGCTGGAAGGACATGTGGTTGCAGGACACGTTCGAGCCGGCGACCGCGAGCATGCCGGCCGTCGGTGGACCCCACACGATGCGGATTCTGATTCGGTCCGGGAATGTCTGGGACTTCGACGGAGTCGCCACTCCGCGACCCGCGGGCCGACTGATCTACCGCGACCTGCGCGGCCCGGATGTCGGTGTCGTCCAAGAGCTCGCCACGAAAGCATCACCGGGTCTCGACGACCTGCTGAACATGGGCGGCAACCTGGAAACCCTCCCGCCGTACGACGGTTATCCACAGGGCAGGATCGTGTACGGCGCGGGCGAGCGGCACCCCGATCCGGCGTACCTGAGGATGGTCACGGGTCAGGGCTACCAGCCGCCGGTGGTGATCGACACCTCGTGGCTGATGGTCGGGCATGCCGACGAGACCACGCATGTCGTCCGAGCGAACAACGCGCGCGGGTGGACGCTCGCGGTCGCCGATCCGCGGCTCGCGGCACAACTCCTGCGCGACGTGCAGAAGCGCGGCGGCGGCAACCAGCGCCTCTTCGCCGACACCAACTCCACCTCGAAGCCGACAGTCGATTCGCTCCTCACCGAATTGGCCGACAACGAGGCCGCCGCTCAGCACATCGACAAGCAGCTCGCGATTCTGCTCAAGGCGACCGGTCTGCGACCCGATGAGCTCGTCCGGCTCCCCGTGTTCTTCGACCGCGTTCCCGAGTACGGCCTGCTGAAGGCGCTCACGCCGGGGCTCGTGAACGGACTCTCGCTCACCGATCGACAGTTCGCCGTACCGGATCCGCACGGTCCGAAGCTCAACGGTCGTGATGTCTTCCGGCAGTCGGCTGAGCGAGCGCTAGCGCTCAACGGCGTCCGGGTGCACTGGGTCGAGAACTTCTTCTGGTCGCATCTGGGCGGCGGCGAGGTGCACTGCGCGACGAACGCACTCCGCGACGTCTCCGGCGCCACCCCGTGGTGGTCGTGATGGCTGCCGCCACCTGGTGAGACCGACTGGCAGGAACAGGACAGGATTCGCGACCCCAGCGAACTTTTCGCGGAGTCAGCGAATCGTAGGGCTGGACGCGGTTCGGGGCCGCGTCCATTGCCCTGTCGCCGGTTGATGAGTGGAGCCCATGTCCTCGAGAAGCAAAGCTGGGTCCCGCGCACGTCGGGCGAAGCGTCGCGAGCGGTCCGGGATCAGTGCGCTCGCGCTGGCGATCGTGGGGGTGCTGCTACCAGGGCTCGGCTACCTCCTGGCCGGGCGGCGACGCCTCGGAACCGTGCTGGTCACACTCAGCCTCACCCTGTACGGCGCCGCCGCGTACCTGGCGCTCGCCCGTCGCGACGATGTGATCACGTGGGCACTGAACCCCGACGTACTGCTGCTGATGGTGGTCGCCCTCGGCGTGATCGCGCTGTACTGGGTCACGGTCCTCGTCACGTCGTACAAGATGCTCCGACCGCTGACGGCAGGACCGGGTGCGCGACTGGCGGGGTCGGCGGTGATCGGGCTGGTCTGTTTCGGGATGGCGTCGAGTACGGCGCTCGGCGCGCAGACGCTGATGGCGCAACGGCAGCTCGTGGAGAAGGTGTTCTCCGGTGAGCAGTCGAAGAGTCAGACCCGGCCGAAGATCAACAACACCAAGGACCCGTGGGCCCAGTTCCCCCGCCTGAACATCCTGCTCCTCGGCGCCGACGACGGCGAAGGCCGCGACAACACCCGGACCGACTCGGTGATGATCGCGAGTATCGACACCCGCACCGGGAAGACGGCCTTGATCTCGCTGGCCCGGAACTGGATGCGGATGCCGTTCCCGGACGGAACCGCTCTGCACAAGGAATTCCCGACCGGCTTCTGGGATCCCAACGGTCTGAAGGAACAGCCGAACTACTACCTCGATGCGATGTACCGAATGGTCCCCGCCGAGCACCGCGACCTGATCGGTCCCTCGGACAACCCGGGCGCCGACGTACTGAAGATGTCGGTCAGCGAAGCCCTCGGCCTGAAGCTGCACTACTACGTGCAGGTGAACCTGGCCGGCTTCGCCCAGCTCGTCGAGGCCCTCGGCGGCATCACCGTCAACATCAACTACAAGGTCCCCGTCGGCGGCAACGACGACAAGAAGATCCCCCCGAGCCGCTACCTCGACCCCGGCCCGAACCGGCACCTCAACGGCACCGACGCCCTCTGGTTCGCCCGCGGCCGCTACAAGGTCCAGGGCGCCGACGTCGCCCGCCAGGCCCGCCAGCGCTGCACCGTCAAAGCCATCGTCGAACGCGCCACTCCGCAGAACGTCCTGGCCAACTACCTCGACCTGGCCAAGGCCGGCGAGAGCCTGATCCGCACCGACATCCCGCAAACCATCCTGCCCGCCTTCGTCACCCTCGGCCAGCGGATCAAGAACGGCGCCATCACCAACATCGACCTCGACAAGAAAAAGAACTACCCCAGCGGCCGCAACCCCAACTACGCGGCGATGCGCCAACTGATCCAGCAACACCTCAACCCACCAACCAAGCCCGCACCCCCCAAACCCACCGCACCCAAGCCGACCGCCCCCGCCACCCGCAAACCCACCCCCAAACCAACCACCCCCGACCTCGCCGAAGCCTGCGCCTACAACCCGACCGGCTGAGTGGGGTCAGGCGTAGCGGATGCCGAGGCCGCCGTCTACGGACCAGTTGGCGCCGGTGACGAAGGCGGCGGCGGGGGAGGCCAGGAAGCAGACGACTTCGGCTACGTCTTCGGGGGTGCCGATGCGGCCGAGGGGGTGGACGGTGAGGGCGTGGGTGCGTTCGGTGGGGAAGTTGGTGAAGAACTCTTCGAGTAGGTCGGTGGCTATGTAGCCGGGGCTGACGGCGTTGACTCGGATGTTGTGGGGGCCTACGTCGAGGGCCAGGGAGCGAGTCATGCCGACCAGGCCGGACTTGGCGGCGGCGTAGGGGAACATGCCGGCGGTGGTGAGGGAGGAGTGGATGGAGGCGATGTTGACGATCGCGCCGTGGTTGTTCTCGATCATCGACGGGAGGACCTGGCGGGCCATCAGCCAGGCGCCTTTCAGGTCTACGTCGAAGACGGAATCCCACTCGGCGACGGTCATCTGGGTTGCGTCGGCGTAGGCGTTCTTGCCGGCGTTGTTGACCAGGACGGTCGCGGGGCCTAGTTCGGCGGCCAGTTGGGTGACGGCTGCTGCGACTGAGCGCTCGTCGGTGATGTCGCCGATCGCTGATGCGACTCGGGCCCCGGTTGCTTGTAGCTCGGCGGTGGTCGACGCGAGCTGACCAGCCAGTACGTCGATCAGTCCGACCGCGGCACCTTCGGCGGCTGCCTTCTCTGCGACCGCACGACCGATTCCGCGCGCAGCCCCGGTCACCAACACGACTTCATCGCTCAAGCGCCCAGTCACATGCCCGAGGCTAGTCGGGCGTACCGGTCGGCTGCCGCCCGACTCATCGGCTGCTTGAGCAGGACGAGCTGGTGGTAGAGCGGCGCGGTCGCCGCGACCACCATCTCGTGGGCGTTCGTCGTTGCCGGGATCTCGCCGCGCGCGATTGCTCGCTCGACGACGACGGCCGAGCGGCGGTAGCGGTCGGCCCAGAACGCGGTGAGCGCGTCCGCGGCTTCCGGCGTACGGAAGGAGGCGGCGATCACGGCCTGGGTGATGGACGGCTGCTCGGTCAGGGCGTCGTACACCTCGCGGTTGAGTGCGATCAGATCGCCCTCGAGTGAGCCGGTGTCGGCGGGAGCCCAGTCGTCGTCGGTCTGCAGCAGGTCGACGAGTAGCCCGGCGACTGTCTTCCACCGCCGGTACACGGTCGTCCGGTGCACCCCGGATCGCGCAGCGACGCCGTCGATCGTGAGGCCGTCGTACCCGTGGTCGGTCAGCTCGGCGGCGACAGCAGCCAGTACGTCGGCGCGCACGCGCGCGGTCCGTCCACCCGGCCTACTTGCGCGATCGGTCTCGGTCATGTCATCATCTTAACGCAACATTCGTCGCGTTAAGGAGCCCGCCAGTGATCTCTTCTGACCCGCTGTTCGCCAACTCGAACCCGCGAGAGTCAGGAGCATCTGTATGTCTACCCAGCTGTCTTTGCATGAGATCACCAAGTCGTTCGATCACCAGCTAGTCCTCGACCGCGTCAGCTGCGCCTTCCCGCCCGGGCAGGTCAGCGGGCTGATCGGCGAGAACGGTTCCGGCAAGTCGACGCTGCTGCGGATCGCCGCCGGCCTGGAGTCGGCAGACGAGGGTTCGGTGACCGCGACCGGCAGCCTGGGCTTCCTTGCCCAGGACAACCCGTTGCCGCTCGACCTCGATGTCGCTGCTCTCGCCGACCACGCGCTGGCGGACCTGCGCCGGATCGAGGCTCGGCTGCGCGAGCTGGAGGGTCGGCTCGCGGCGGGGGCGCTCGACGTACTGGATGAGTACGGCGATCTGCAGGCCGAGTTCGAGGCTCGGGAGGGGTACGACGCGGACGCTCGGTTCGCGCGCGCCACTCACGGGCTCGGGCTCAGCACTGTCCCGGCCGACCGTCGGTTGTCGGAGTTGTCGGGTGGCGAGCTCGCTCGGTTGCACCTGGCCGCGGTTCTCGCCTCGTCGCCGGAGATCTTGCTGCTCGACGAACCAACCAACCATTTGGATACGACAGCCGCGACCTGGCTGGAGGATCACCTGCGGTCCCGGCGCGGTACGACCGTAGTGGTTTCGCACGACCGCGCGTTCCTGGAGCGGGTCGCCTCGACGCTCTTCGAGGTCGACGGTGACACGCACCGGATCACGCGGTACGGCAACGGCTACCAGGGCTACCTGGTGGAGAAGGCGGCCGAGCGGGCGCGGCTCGAACAGGCCCGGCAGCAGTGGGAGGACGATGTCGCCGAGATGCGTGTCACCGTCCGCACGACCGCGGACCGGGTTGCCTACGGGCGGCCGATGAAGGACAACAACAAGGTCGCCTACGACCGTGCAACCGGCCGGGTGAACCAGGCGGAGCGGAGCAAGATCCGCAATGCCAAGGAGCGGTTGCGCCGGTTGGAGGAAGATCCGGCACCGATTCCGGCCAAGCCGTTGCGCTTCACCGCGTCCCTGCGGACGACCGGATCGGCGGCTGGACTGGATGCGGTCGGGGTCGCGGTCGAGGAACGGCTCCGGCCGACCTCGCTCGACGTACCGGCCGGCGGACGCCTGCTCATCACCGGACCGAACGGCGTCGGCAAGTCGACCCTGCTCGACGTTCTCGCCGGTCGGCTGCAACCGGACGATGGGTACGTCGAACGCCGCGGCCGGATCGGCTATCTCCACCAGGAGGTGACCGAACCGCGTCCCGATGAACCGCTCCGGATGGCACTCTCCCGTCATCAGGGCGCAGCCGGACTGGGGTTGTTCCGCGCGGACCAGTTGTCGACGAGGGTCGGCGACCTGTCCACCGGACAACGCCGCCGACTCGCCTTGGCCCGCCTGCTGAGTACGCCGTACGACGTGCTGCTGCTCGACGAACCCACCAACCACCTGTCGCTCGTCCTGGTCGAGGAACTGGAGGCAGCGCTCGACCGGTACGCCGGAGCGCTCGTCGTGGTCAGCCACGACCGCCGGTTCGTCTCGCGCTGGCGTGGCGCCGTCCTCGATCTGAAGGAGTCCTGCCTTGTCACACACTGAAATCTCCGGTCCGGGTGAGGGCCCGTACGGCGTCGCGATTGCCGCCGGCGAGGTGTGGACCACCCTGGTGCACGCCGGCGCGATCGTCCGCCTGACCGCGGACGCGTCGAAGCGCACGCCCGCAGGCGAACTCGGGCAGCGTCCTGACCTGGGCGCACCCGGGCAGCGGTACGACCTGGGCGCACCCGGTTCTCGTCCGATGGTGATCACCTCGGGCGCCGACGGCGTCTGGTTCACCCGGAGCGGTGACGATCAGATCGGGCACATCGATGCCTCTGGCAACGTGTCCGCGATCGCGGTTCCGGGTGCGCCGTACGGGATCTGCGTTGGGCCCGACGGCGCCTTGTGGTGCACGTTGATGAGCACGGATGAGGTTTCGCGGATCACGGTCGACGGGGAGGTGACGACGTACCCGATCGGGGTTGCCGGTGCGTTCCCGGCGGTGATCACTGCCGCCGAGGATCTGTGGTTCACGCTCAACCAGGGGAACGCGATCGGGCGGATGACGACAGCCGGCACCGTGACGACGTACCCGCTGCCGACTGAAGGTGCCGGGCCGGTCGGGATCAGCGCCGGGCCGGAGGCGGTCTGGTTCGTGGAACTGCAGGCCGACCAGGCCGGGCGGATCAGCGCGGACGGGAAGATCAAGGAGTTCGCGTTGCCGGCGGGGTCGAAGCCGCATGCGGTAGTGGCGACTCCGGATGGCGGGTGCTGGATCACGTTGTGGGGTTCGGGTTCGCTCGTGCGGCTCGACTCTGATGGCGCGGTGGTCGAGACGATTGAGCTGGGTGAAGGATCCGAGCCGCACGGGCTGGCCGTCGACACCGACGGTTCGGTCTGGGTGGCGCTCGAGAATGGTTCGCTTGCTCACATCCACGCTGGAGAGTGAGGGGTCTCACGCGGTAGAGGGAGGTGCTGTCCGGCGCGACAGGAGGAGAGTGGTGGTGTGGCCACCACGGCGATGACCCGGACAGCACCGCACAGAGTTCGTGATGTGATCGCGGTCGGGCGGCCCGCGTTCTGGGTCGTTTCGATCGTGCCCTACTACGTCGGCATCCTGCTCGCGACGCGGGAGCTGATCCCGCCGCTCGATCAGTGGCCGCGGCTGATCGTCGGCGCGGTCGTGATGGGTCCGCTGGTCTGGCTCGCCGTACTCGCGGTCAACGACGCATACGACCTGCCGAGCGACCGACTCAATCCCCGCAAGGCGAAATCACCCTTGCTGGACGGGCGAATCACGCTCCGCCAGGCGAAGCGACTGGCCTTCGCAGCAGCGGTCGCGGCGGTCGGCATCAGCCTGCACGTCGGGATCGTGTTCGCCCTTGGTGTGCTGCTCGCGGTTCTGCTCGGCTACGCCTACAGCGTGCCGCCGGTGCGGCTGAAGACTCGCGCCGGATTCGACGTTGCGGTCAACGCATTGGCGCTCGGCGCCTTCGGCCCGCTGGCTGGTTGGGCTGCGATCAACCCCGACCTGAGCGACTTCCCGTGGCTGATGGGCCTGCAGGGGACACTCGCTGCGATCGGCCTTTATCTGCCGACCACCCTGGCGGATCTGGAGGCCGACCGGGCCGCGGGGTACCAGACGATCGCGGTCCGGTACGGCGCAGCAACGACGTACAGGCTCGGGTACGGCGCCTGGGTCGCGGCGGCGGCGTTGTCGGTCATCCTGGCGGCGACGGACACGATCATTCCGCGCAGCATGCTGGTGCTCGAGGTGGTGATGGTACCGGTGCTGGTTGTGGCCTACCGCAAGCTGATCGGGCCGCAGCAGTCGTTCAAGGGGATCATCGTGCTGGCGTCGCTCTTCCTGTTCCCGTGTGCGACCTTCGCGCTCACGTATACAGGAAAGATTTGATCAGTGATCTTTACAACGACGGAAACCCCAGGGACCCTCGTGACCCATGACAGTAACCCGCTCCGAGCTGGAGGCCGGCTACACCCTCAGCCAGGCTGACCGCGCGCACTTCCGCCAGCACGGCTTCGTGAAACTGAAGAACGTGCTGAGTCCCGAGACGATCGCGGCGTACGAGCCGGAGATCACTGGGAAGGTCATCGAGCTGAACACCCAGCACCTGCCGCTGGCGGAGCGGGACACGTACGGCAAGGCGTTTCTGCAGGTGACGAACCTGTGGCAGCACAGTGAGCGGGTGCTCGAGTTCGTCTCGTCACCGCGGCTCGCGCGGATCGCGGCGCAATTGCTCGGCGTGCAGTCGGTGCGGCTGTACCACGATCAGGCGCTGTACAAGGAATCCGGCGGCGGCGTGACGCCGTGGCATGCGGACCAGTACTACTGGCCGTTCGCAACCGACCGATGCGTGACGGTGTGGGTGCCGCTGCAGGAGACCCCGATGGAAATGGGCCCACTCTCCTTCGCCGCCGGCAGCCACACCTTCGAGCACGGCCGAGACCTCCCGATCAGCGACGAATCCGAGCGCGTGCTGCAGAACGCCCTTGCTGAGCAGGAGTTCCCGGAGGTCTCCGAGCCGTTCGAACTAGGCGAGGTCAGCTATCACCTCGGCTGGACCTTCCATCACGCGCCGCCCAACACCACCGACGTACCGCGCCGGGTGATGACGGTCATCTACGTCGACGCCACGATGGAAATCAGCGAACCCGTCAACGACGCCCAACGCAACGACCTGTCCTGGATGCCAGGCACCCAACCCGGCGACGTCATCTCCTCGCCACTCAACCCGGTCCTCTACTAGCCGACAATCTCCAGCAACGGCTCCTGCCCGTCGGTCACCGGAAAGTACGCCAGGAACGTGACACCGTCAGGCCCGGCGTCGAACCGAATGAGCTCATCCGCCGGCTCGTAGAAGAGGTCGCCCGGGTTCAGCACGAGCTCAGGCTCATCGCGCAACTGATAGATCGCCGACCCGGACTCGATACTCCCGAACACCGGCCCGTTGTGCGTATGCACCCCCACCGCCGTATCCGGCACCATCGTGATCCGCCGCGCCTGCACCCGCCGTACCGCCAGATCAGCCGGAAGCACCTGATCAAGAACAACCTCACGAGTAATCGCTTCAACGCTCATGCGGGTGATTGTACATACCAATAGGTACAGAGGAGTGGATTGTCGTTCTCGGACTTGGCGGAGGCGACTCTGCTATCTTTGGAGGTGTAGCAGGAGTGGGACACGGTCCTACTGGTTCGCAGCCGGACACTCCACAGAAGCGCGGCGATTCAGGTGCAAGTCCTGGCCTCCCTCCGGGGAGCTGTAGCTCAACGAGTAGAGCCCCGCTTTTTCTCACTCTCGCGTGATCGCAGCCGAGAGGTCGGCTTCCTCGAGCTTGATCGGTCCGTAGTTGAACCGCGCCATCCCGCGTAGCTTTCTGAGCAACTGCCGGCCGTCGCCCGCGAACCCCGGATCGGTTTCGCGAAGGTCGGCCAGGACGAGATCCGCCCACAGCGAGCGCGGCAGGGCACTTTGCAGAAGCACATTCGCCTGTCGGGCCAGCGACTTCGTCACCGCAAGGCTGAGGATCAGCTCGGCATGCCCGAACCGGACCGGATCACCAACCTGCAGGTGTCGCAACGTGCTGTGGGCAAGCTTGCGCCACGCGCTCTCCGTGGTGGTTGTCCACGACTGAACCGTCGAGACCAGTGCCGCACTCGCCCGCCCACCGTCGTGGATCATGCAGTTCCGCATCAACCGAAGCGTGTCGATCTGTGCCAGACCATCGAGCTGAAAGGCACCACCGGTCGCTGCCTCGATCCCTCGGTGCTGAAGCGCCAGTCTCGCCTTGGCCCGCTCGGCCTGAGCAGTTGTACAACAACCGCCCCGCGCCAGTAGATCGAGGCAGGTCTTCAGGTAGTCCTCATGCAACGCCAGGGAATACGGCACACTCATCGCCCCCAGGTGCGTGTCCGCCGCATTGAGGATCGATCGTGCCTCTTCGGTCGTCAGGTTGAAGCGCCCGATATGTGCCACCCGGGGAAACACTTCAGGCAGCAACCGTTCCGACCCCTCCGTCAGTTGCAGCAGATGCGACGCGAGCTGGGCACCTGCCAGCAAGCCCATCATCGCGTTGCTGGCCTCTACGCGCTTCTGCTCATAGAGCCGATAGTCCGCGAAGCGGACGACAGCGGTTCTCATTGCTCCCCCACAAACTTCTTCGAAGGAAGAACTCTACTGTCGTTCACTACACACAGTCACATCGCGACTCTCTCTGGATGATCGGCTACAGAGTTCGCTTCTGGGGGTAGATGGTTTCGCCTCGGGTTAGTTGGGCTACGAACTGGGTGATGCGGCGGGTGCGGGTTTCGGGGCGTTTGGCGTTGTTGACTCGGTGGACTACGGCGAAGCGGTTGGCGCTGGTGAGGATGTCGAACATGGCTTGGGCTTGGGGTACGGCGGCTATCGCGGCGGCCAGGTCAGCCGGGATCTCGAGGTTGGCGGAGCCGCTGTAGGCGTTGGCCCAGCGGCCGTCGGCTTTGGCGCGGTCGACCTCGGCCCAGCCGGCTGGTTGCATGCGGCCGGCTTTGTCGAGGCGGGCGATGTATTCGACGTTGCGTTGGGACCAGGTACTGCGGGCGCGGCGCGGGGTGTAGCGCTGGAGGAAGGTGTATTCGTCGCGGGTCTTGCGTTGGCCGTCGATCCAGCCGTGGCAAAGGGCTTCGTCGAGGGCGTCGGCGACGGCGAGGTTGGTGGGCGTGGTGACGTTCTTCTTCGCGCAGACCAGCCAGACACCGTCGCTGGTCTGGTGGTTCGCGGCGAGCCAGTCGTGCCAGGCGGCTGCGTCGGCGAGGATCAACTCATCGGTCATGATGCTGTCTCCTGGAAGCGGGCGGCGATGTGGTGGGCGGCGGTGATGAGCTCGGGTGGGCCGACGAGCTCCAGGTCGCACTCGAACATGGCGAAGCGGGCCGCGAGTCCGCCCCAGGACCAGGCCGTCATGGTTACTCGACAGCTCGTCGCCGTGACCTCTTCGACCATCGTGTCCTGGCCGGACCACGGCGCGACCTCGCTGGCCGGGAGTTGCAGCACAGCCTCACCGCGGCAGGGGAACTGCTCCTTGGTCTTGAACTGCCGCGCGATGTACTCCGAGACGTTTCCGCCCGGCAGGTCGCGCATGGTGAACCGAGGCCCGGTCGGCGTCTTCGGCGTCATCCGGTCGACCCGGAACGTCCGCCAGTCCTTGCGATCCAGGTCCCAGCCGATCAGATACCACCGGCCGCCCCACGTGACCAGGTGATGCGGCTCGACCTTGCGTGGCGGCAACCACTCCCCCTCGGGCGCACCCGGTGACTGGTAGTCGAACCGCAGTACCTCCTGGGCGCGAACCGCCATCCCGATCGCGATGAGCTGGTTCGAATCAACCGTCGTACGGCGATTTGGGTATCGATCGATCGTGGTCACCTGGAGCGCGTCGACGCGTTGTCGCAGCCGCGCCGGCATCACCTGGCGAACCGTGGCCAACGCTCGCAACGCGCCTTCCTCGATACCGGTCACGGTCGTGGTCGCGGTCTGCAGCGCGACGGCGACTGCGATCGCCTGGTCGTCGTCGAACAGCAACGGCGGCAGTTCGGCGCCGGCGTCGAGGCGGTAACCGCCGTCCGGTCCCTTGATCGCGCGGACCGGGTAGCCGAGATCGCGCAGGCGGTCGACATCCCGCCGTACCGTGCGCGCACTGACCTCGAGGCGGTCGGCCAGGAGCGCGCCCGGCCAGTCACGGCGCGCCTGGAGCAAGGAGAGCAGCGAGAGAAGCCGGGCTGAGGTTTCGGACATGGGACCAGCTTGCCATCAATAGCGGCCAGGTTCTGACCTCTAGTTCAGCTGACCCAAATGAGCCATGGCGCGGATCGGCCTCCCCGAAAGTGACCGGAATCACCTACGGTATCGGGCAGATCACCCCCCGCCCACAAGGAGATCCGAATGAGGCACCGCCCTGCCTACCTGACTATTTTCGGTTCACTCGCCGCCGTCACACTCGCCGCGACCAGCGCGATGGCCGCCGTACCGTCCGAAGGCTCGAATGCCGCCCCGACCGTGTCGCAGGCGGTACTCGCCGCGGACACCGACGGCGACTCGCTGCCCGACATCTGGGAGACCAACGGGTACGACGCCAACGGTGATGGCGTCGTAGACGTCGACCTGAAGGCGATGGGTGCGGACCCGAAGAAGAAGGACCTGTTCGTCGAGATGGACTACATGGACGGGCGGTTGGCCACCACGGCCGCGCTCGACCGGATCGTCCAGGTCTTCGCGCAGGCCCCGGTCAGCAACCCGAACGGCACCACCGGGATCAAGATCCACCTCGACGCCGGTTCGGCGCGGGGTGCGGCGTACAACCTCGGTGGCGGCAACCTGGTCCCCTACGACGCCGACCTGAACCCCGCGGCCTCGCAGACCACGGCGATCAAGAACACCCACTTCAAGTCCGCCCGCAAGGCCGTCTTCCACTACATGCTCTGGGCCGACAGCTACGGCGGCGGTTGCAGCAGCGGCAACGCGTTCGCGATCCCGAACGACACGTTCATCGTGACGGTCGGGCCGAAGTGCAGCTGGAACGCGACCGACAACACCAACGTCGGCACGTTCATCCACGAGCTCGGCCACAACCTCGGCCTCAAGCACGGCGGTTCGGACCACGGCAACTACAAGCCGAACTACCTGAGCGTGATGAACTACTTCTTCCAGCTCGGCGGTGTTCCGAAGGCCGACGGCACGCGCTACTGGAGCTACTCCAACATCGCCCCGGCCGCGCTGAACGAGACCAGCCTGAAGGAGTCGGTCGGCCTCGGCGCCGTGGCTTCGGCGTACAAGACCAGCTGGAAGTGCCCGAACGGCACCAGCCGGACGACGACCGGTGCCGCCAGCGGCCCGATCGACTGGAACTGCGACGGTGACGCCACCGACACCACCGCGGCCGACATCAACGACGACAACGTCAACAACACGCTGACCACCCAGAACAACTGGGCCAACATCACCTTCGGCGGCGGCGCCGTCGGCCAGGGCGCGAATGTCCAGGCCAAGACTGCGCCGACCGAGCTGCAGGAGATGACCCGCAGCGAGTGGCTGCACCTGCAGCACAGCCACCGCTGATCTAACCCGGAAGGCCTTCACACTCAGTCAGGTGGGTGTGAAGGCCTTCTTGTTTGCTACCAGGTGACCGGCAAGGCCTCGATCCCGCCGGTGAACTGGTTCGGCCGAGCAGTCAACGCCTCCGTCGGTACGGCGACCGCCAGGTGCGGGAAGCGTCGATACAGCTGGCTGAACAGCACCTGGAGTTCCAGCCGGGCCAGTGGTGCGCCGATGCAGAAGTACGGTCCGTGCCCGAAAGACACGTGTGGATTGGGCTGCCGAGTACTCACGAAACCCGTGTCGGCTCCGACAACCACCGGATCCTCGTTCGCCTCGAGCAGTTGCAGTACGACGAGATCACCGGCCGCGATCGTCGCTTCGGGGAGCTCGATCGGCGCGTTCGCCCAGCGCGGTAGTCCGAACGCCTCGTCATTGCGGGCGGTCTCGCCGGGGAGCGGCATCGACGAACGCAGGATCTCCTCGACCGCGGCCGGCACCAGCGAGGGGTCGACCCGCAGCGCCTGCTGTTGCTCGGGGTGCAACGAGAACTGCAGTACGCCGGTGTCGATCGCGGTGACCGTGGTCTCGTGACCGGCGAACAGGACACCACCGCCCATCTGCGCGGCCTCACTCAACGGGAAGCCGTCCGGATCGGCCAGGTGGGCAGCGGCCAAGCTCGACAACAGATCGTCCGTCGGCCGCTCCAACCGCTGTGCGAGCAAACCACCGATGTACTCCGCCAATGCGGCGTACCCGGCGATCGAACGACCAGGATCGATCATGTCCGCGGTGTCCTCGGACCAGCCGCGGAAGCGCTCACGATCCTCCGGCGGGACGCCCAGCAGCTCACAGATCACCAACGCCGGCAGCGGAAACGACACCACCTCGTGGAAGTCGGTCGGCCGATCCCGCAGCGCGAGATCGTCGAGGACCTGTGTCACCAGCTCCTCGACGCGCGGCCGGAACTGCTCCAGCCGGCGTGCACTGAACCATGGTCCGAGCAGCTTGCGCATCCGCTTGTGATCCGCGGCGGAGGTCGGCGTCTCCGGAGCGGGTGGCCCGAAGACCACCGACTCGGAGTACCGCGGGGCGGTCGACGGATCGGGATGCGTTCGGCCGAGCCGCGGGTCCGGCAGCAGGGCCTTGACGGTCGGGTAGTCGGAGACGAGCCAGGCGGGGTCACCGGTGGAGGTGACCGTTCGGCGGATGCTCATTCATCGATCAAAACATCGCCGCCGCCGACTCGCATCATCTTCCGTGTCCGATCGATCACGTTCGGTCAATTGGCCCAGATTCCGGTCGTCGCCGTTTCGCGGGCCCAGTCGGTGAAGTCGCGGGGCTTGCGGCCGAGGATCTGCTCGACGCCGTCCGATACGTACTCCGAGCGGTGGTTGCGGATGACCGCGAACAGGTCGCGGACCGCCTCCGAGTCTTCCCGGGTCTGACCCTGCTCGATCAGTTCGGCGACATACTGCTCGGGGTCCAGGTCGACGTAGGTGATCGGCCGGCCGGTGGCGACGGTGAGCTCGGCGGCCACCTCCTCCATCGTGAGCGTGCGCGGACCGGACAGCGCGTAGGTCGCGCCGGTGTAGGCCTCGTCGAGCAGTACGGCGGCCATCACGTCACCGACGTCGTTGGTGTCGACCCACGCCTCGCCACCGTCGCCGGCCGACAACCGGATCTCGCCGGCCAGAACGTCGTACCGGAAGAACTCCTCGCTGAAGTTCTGCGCGAACCAGGCCGGCTGGATGATCGTCCAGTCCGCACCACTGGCCTGTACGGCGTGCTCCAGTCCGAGCTGGCCTTCGTAGACGGCGAACTCGCGACCGGGGCTGCCGACACCGCGGCCGGACAGCAGGACGATGCGCCGCAGTCCTTCATTGGCGGCCTGCTGTACGAAGCGGCTTGCCGCGGCGAGGCCGGTCGGGCCGACCGGCGGTGCCAGGTACGCCGTGTCGGCGCCGGCGATGGTCGGGGACCACGTGCTCTCGTCGTACCAGTCGAAGCGTTGCGCGCTGGATCGGGAGGCGAGGCGGTAGGGCACATTGCGGGCGTCGAGCTGGGCCGCGACGCGGCGTCCGGTCTTGCCCTTGCCACCGAGGATGAGGATTTCCGAAGTGTTTGTCATGGCTCTAGTTCATCGCGAGTGATTGAGCTTAACCATGGCTGTTCAGCGCAGTTCCATGTCCGATACGCTCAGGGGTATGGACGTGCTCGATGACCTGCTGACCGGGACCCGCGCGGTGGACGGGGTGTTCAACCTCGGCATCCTGGAGCCGCCGTGGGCGCTGGAGATCCGCGAGGAGGCGCCGCTCGCGCTGGCGACGATGGTGCGGGGCGACGCGTGGATCACTCGGGACGGGATCGAGCCGCTCCGGATGGAACGCGGCGATGTCGCGGTCTTCACCGGCACCACGCCGTACGTCGTCGGTGACAGCGTCACGACCGCACCCCAGCTCCGGATCCTGCCCGGCAACATCTGCCAACCGTTGCCTGGGGCCCCTACTGATTACAGTGAGCGACTCGGCCTGCGCACGTACGGCGGTCGCGCGGAAGGCTCGGCAATGGTTGCCAGCGGCACCTATCAGGTGGCCGGTGATGTCAGCCGCCGACTGCTCAACGCGTTGCCGTCGGTGCTGGTGGTTCCGGCCGCCGACCTGGCCGGGCCGGTGATGGACATGATCGCCGGGGAGATTCGCCGCGAGTCCCCCGGTCAGCAGAGTGTGCTGGATCGGTGGCTCGATCTCGCGTTGATCGTGACGCTGCGGGCGTGGTTCGACCGGCCGGAATCACAGGCGCCCGGGTGGTACCAGGCGCAGACCGATCCGGTCGCTGGGTCGGCACTGCGGTTGCTGCACGCAGATCCGGCGTACCCGTGGAGTGTTCCCGAGCTCGCCGATCGGGTCGGGGTGTCCCGCGCCAGCCTCGCCCGCCGGTTCACCGCGGTCGTCGGCGAAGCCCCGATGAGCTACCTCACCAGCTGGCGGATCACCCTCGCGGCCGACCAACTCCGCAGTACTCAAGACACCGTCGAAACCATCGCCCGCCGAGTCGGCTACGCCAATGCCTTCGCTTTGAGCGTCGCCTTCAAACGAGTCCGCGGTACGACGCCCACCGCCCACCGGCGGCAGGCGGCCTAACCTCCACCACCGCGTCGCTCACCCGCCGACAACTGCTCGCCGCTGCGGCCGAACCGAGCCAGCTCACGGGGCCGTGAACACCACGCGGATGGCTTGAACAGGTTATGCACTGTCTCAGTCCACCATTTCCTGTTCAAGCCCACCCCGCCCGGCCACCCACTCCGAGCGCCATTTCGTGGGTTCACCCATCAGATTGTGGGTTCCCCACCCGCATGCGGGTCCAGAACCCACCACCTCATGGGTTGACCCATCAGATGGTTGCGGGGTGGTTCGGGAGGGGGTTGCCGTCGGGTGGGGGGAGTGATCTGCCGTTCGGGGTGGTTCCTCCTCGGAATCGACCCCGGGAAGGCGCGGGACGGTGGGTCAGGTGGTGGTTGCCTTCATGAAGGCGAGGGCTTGCGGCCAGGCCAAGCGGAAGGCGGCGGCGTTGACGGGGTTGTCGTGGCGGGACTTGTCGGTGTAGCCGTGGAGGGCGCCGGGGAAGTAGTGCGTGAAGGTCGCGCCGGTGGGGCGGGACTGAAGCGCGGTTTGCAGGGCTTCGAACTCGGCGTTCGACACGAGAGTGTCGGCGCTCGGGTAGCTGACGAGGACCGGCGCGGTGATGCCGGGCGCGTCGGTGGTGGTGTCGTAGGTGTGGTGCGGTGGCAGGTTCGACGGGATGGTCGGGTGGAAGGCGACGACATTGGCCAGGCGCTGGTCGCGCGCGCCGAGGAGGAGCGAGAACCGCCCGCCCAGGCACCAACCGATCGCACCGACCTTGTTGCAGCCGAGGTCGTCGAACAGGTAGTCCAGCAAGGCCTGCTGCTCCGCCAGAGCCTGGTCGTCGTCCATGTCCGCCAGCAGCTCGGACAACTCTTCCCGGGTCGAGTTGTCGAGGCTCTTGCCCTTGAACGGATCCCAGACGAGCGCGGTGATCCCGGCGGCGGCGAGCTCGTCCGCCCAGTCGCGGATCTGCTCGCCGATCCCGGTGATCATCGGTAGCAGCAACATCCCTGCCCGGCCGACGCGCGCCAGATATGCGTCCTGGTCCCCAACAGTCACAGTCACACCCATGCGGTGGATCTTAGTGTTTGAGCATCCGCGGGACAGCAGCGTTGACGAGGATGAAGATCAGCACGGAGAAGATCAGTAGGGCCGTGGCTGCCGGGAGCAGCGCGATGCCCAGGCCGATGGCCAGGACCGGGAGCGCCAGACCGGCGTACGCGATCAGGAAGAGTGCGGCGAGAACCTCGCCTCGGGAGCCTGCGTCGGCGAGGGCGGCGGCCGTGGCGACCGCGCCGCGGAAGACCAGTCCGACGCCGGCTCCGGCGATCACACCTCCGATGACGAACAGCGCGAGGTTCGGGATCAGGCCGCCGGTCGCGATGCCGACCAGGCCGACGGACATGAAGGTCAGACCGAGGCGCAACTGATTGCGGCGTTCCATCCGGACGAAGACGACCTGGCTGCCGGCTCCGGCGATGAAGACCGCGAAGGTGACGACACCGGCCAGGATCCGCGACGGCTGACGCAGCACGCCGGCCAGGAACGTCGGCGCGAGTGAGGTGAACAGCCCGAAGATCGAGAACGCCGCGAACGCGCCAATCGCACTCGCGAAGAACAGCGGCTTCGCGGCTGACGGCAGCGCGACCCGCTGCGGCCGGTACGCCGGTCGCTCCTCCAGCCGCTCGACGGTCTCGGGGACTAGCGCGATCCCGACGGCGCTGAGCAGCAACAGCACGAGGAAGATCTCGTACGGGCGCTCGAGCGGAGAGGCGACGTACTGAGCAAGCACCCCACCGACGAGCGGGCCGAAGGCCAGGCCGCCGAGGTTGACCATGCTGGAGATCAGCGCGGACCGGCTCGGGTCTTCGTCCGGTCGGGCGATCTTGCGCAGTTCGGAGAGGTGAGCCGTCGCGGTCGCGGTCAGCACACCAACGCCAACACCGGAGATGAAGCGGGCTAGCAGCAGCCCGGGGACGTCCGGCCAGATCAGGAAGATCGCGGCTGAGACCGCCTCGGCCAGTACGGCGAGCAGCGCGACGCGGCGTCGGCCGAGCCAGTCGCTGACGTGGCCGGCCAGGTACAGGCTGACCATCACGCCGACCGCGTAGGCCGCGAAGATCACCGTGATCAGGTACGTCGGGAAGCCGTCCCGCCGCTGGTAGATCGCGTAGAGCGGGGTCGGGACGGTCGAGAAGGCCATCGTGATCAGGAAGGCGGCGGCGATCACCCAGAACCCGGGCTGATGGGCGAACCGCACCCGGGACTCGACCGGGCGGAACATCGTTGTGGACATGTCAACAGAGTCCCTCCGATGATCTATCGAGTCCAACGAAAGTCCTTGCACTGTCTTATCGAGACTAGCGATAATTGTCCCTGTGGACAGTCGGCAGCTCGAGTACTTCGTCGCGGTCGCGGAGGAGCTGAGTTTCACGCGGGCCGCGCAGCGGTTGTTCACCGTCCAGTCGACGGTGTCGGCTGCGATCCGTGCGCTGGAGACGGATCTGCGGACCACGCTGTTCGACCGATCGACCCGGCGGGTGACGCTGTCGGCCGCGGGAGCCGCGCTGCTACCGGAGGCGAAGGCTGCGCTGGAGGCGCTCGACCGGGCGCGTTCGGTGGTCGAGGAGGCCTCGACCGGGCTGCGCGGCAACCTCCGGATCGGCACGATGACGCGGCTCGGCCTGGTCGACCTCGCTCCGCTGCTCGGGGCCTTCCACCAGACGTATCCGTTGGTCGACGTACAGGTGACGACGTCGCCGACCGGGTCGAGCGGGCTGGCCGACGACGTACGGCATGGGCGGCTCGATGTCGCTCTGGTCGGTCTGCCGCTGGCGGAGCTGGGTGGACTGGAGATCCGCGAGTTGGCGTCGGTGCCGTTCGCCGTACTGGTGCCGCCTTCGCATCGGCTGGCCTCGGAGGTGTCGGTTGCGCTTGAGCAGTTGGCCGGGGAGCGGTTCGTCGACATGCTGCGGGGATTCGGCAATCGGCGGATGGTGGATCAGGCCTTCGAACGGGCCGGCGTTCCGCGACAGGTGCAGGTCGAGGTACCGGACCTGAGCGAGGTGCCGGAGTACGTCCGCGCCGGGCTCGGGATCGCCGTCGTACCGGACATTTCACCGTCGGTTGCCGGTGTGGTGCATCTGCCACTGACAAAGCCCGGGCTGACGTGGACCTTGTCGGTGGCAACGATCGCCGGGCGGCAACCGAGCCGAGCCGTGGTCGCACTGCAGGAACTGCTCAGCGAGGCGGTCCGGCCCGGCACTTACTTCACCGGGGAATTGATCTCCTAGTACGGCGGTTGTGCCGGATATGGCAACTGTCTCGTTCAAGGGGGCTACCCGGGTCTATCCGGGAACCGATACTGCGGCCGTCGATCGACTGGATCTCGAGATCCAGGACGGCGAATTCATGGTCCTCGTCGGACCCTCCGGTTCTGGTAAGTCGACCGCGCTGCGGATGCTGGCCGGGCTCGAAGAGGTCAACGACGGATCGATCTACATCGGCGATCGCGATGTCACCAACTCGCCGCCGAAGGAACGGGACATCGCGATGGTGTTCCAGAACTATGCGCTGTACCCACACATGTCGGTCGGCGAGAACATGGGCTTCGCGCTGAAGATGCAGGGCATCCACAAGGAAGAGCGCGCTCGTCGCGTACTCGAGGCGGCGAAGCTGCTCGGCCTCGAGGAGTACCTCGACCGCAAGCCGAAGGCGTTGTCCGGTGGGCAGCGCCAGCGCGTCGCGATGGGTCGCGCGATCGTCCGCAGTCCGCAGGTCTTCCTGATGGACGAGCCGCTGTCGAACCTCGACGCGAAGTTGCGGGTCCAGACCCGCACCCAGATCGCCGAACTCCAGCACCGGCTGGGCGTCACCACGGTGTACGTCACGCACGACCAGGTCGAGGCGATGACGATGGGCGACCGGGTCGCCGTACTGAAGGACGGTGTGCTGCAGCAGGTCGACACCCCGCTGAACCTGTACGACCGGCCGGTGAACAAGTTCGTGGCCGGCTTCATCGGCTCGCCCGCGATGAACCTGCTCGACGCATCGATCGTCGACGGGGGCGCTCAGGTTGGCGACTACGTCGTACCGATTGCTCGCGACGTACTGGCGAAGGCCGGGTCCGACAAGACCGTGACGCTGGGCGTTCGGCCGGAGGCGTTCCACTTGGCCGATGAGGGTATGCCGGTGAATGTCGCGGTGATCGAGGAGCTCGGCTCGGACGCGTTCCTGTACGGGACCGCGGCGCACACCAACGAGCAGATCATCGCCCGGATCGGGACTCGTCTGCACAACGAGAAGGGTGCGGTCGTTCACCTGGCCGCGGACCCTGAAAAGCTACATCTGTTCTCCACCTCTACCGAGGAGCGTCTCGTCTAGGGTTTGGTGGATGTGGTCCAAGGGAGCACCCGGAGTGCTCGAGTTGCCGTCGGGACGGATGGTGCGCGGACGCGGTCTGCGCAACGGCCCGGCGGCAGCGCCATTTCCGGCGTACGGCGTCTATCTGCTCGGCGCGACGCCGCCTGCTGTCGAGTGGGAGTCGCGGTGGTTGCGCTGGCCGGACTTTCGGCTGCCCGCGTCCCGGTCTGAGGCTCGCGAGGTCTTTCTGGATGCGTTGGAGCGTTCGGGATCATCGCGGGTTGAGTTTGCCTGCGCCGGCGGCCGAGGGAGGACTGGTACGGCGCTCGCGTGTCTAGCGGTCTTGGACGGCGCGCCCGCGGCCGAGGCGGTTGCGTATGTGCGACGCCACTACGATCCGCACGCAGTCGAAACGCCGTGGCAGAAGCGGTTTGTCCGGCGCTTCCAGTAAACCTGTTGACCGCGGCAACCGCTGTCGCGTTGGCTCGGTCGGGTGACGATCTCGCGCACCAATCCGGACGGACTCCACCCGACCCCTGGCTACCATCACGTGACCAAGGTCCAGGCCGACACCCTGATCTACCTCGCGGGCCAGTGCCCGCTCACCCCGTCCGGCGACCTCGCCGAGGGCGGACTGAGCGGGCAGACCGCGCAGGTCATCGACAACATCCTCACCGCACTGGGCGCGGCCGGCGCCACGCCGGAGGACGTCGTACGGACAGTGATCTATGTGAACAGTGCCGACCGGGACGAGCTGGGCGCGGTTTGGGCGCAGCTCAACGAGTCGGCGCTCGCACCCGCGTTCACGACCGCCAGCACCTTGCTCGGCGTCGCACAGCTCGGCTTCACCGGTCAGCTCGTCGAGATCGACGTCACCGCTGCGCTCTGAATTCGTGGTTCGGCGCCAACCGGCTGTCAGGGTCGAACTGCTCGCGGAGCTTGACGAGTCGGGCGAAATCGTCGGGCGCGTAGGCCTCGGCGATCTCGGCCGGCGTCAGGTTCGCGTAGCTGAAGTTGAGGAAGCGGCCGACGGTCGAAGCGCGCCACGGCTCGAACACGCTCCGATCGACGTCCTTGCTCCCGGGCGCCAGGACGATCAGCGAGTACGACGCATTGCGGTTGCCGACTGCGTTGTCGACCTCGTTGGCTAGTGCACCGCCGAGATGCCGGATCGCGATGATCGCGGTCTTCGGGAGGGTCCGCAGAGCCTGCGAGTCGAGGTCGCTGAGCAGGGCGTTGTGGGAGCGGTAGCTGTCCGGATTGTCGGGTTCGGCGAAGATCTTGCCGGACTCCACGTAGGGCAGGTCGCCGACTGTGTCGAGGACCGGTTGACCGATCGCCCTGAGCGGTTCGATCGCTTGGGGGTTGGCGAGGATCGCGACCTGGATCTGCGCGATGTGCTTGCCGCGCAACGGCTCCGGGACCTGCGGGATGTCCGGGAACGGGATCATCGCGACTCCCGACGTCACCTCGTCCGGGACCGATCGCGTCCAGTCCCGCCAGGCCTCGACAACGTTCGGGTACTCGGCGAGATCGAAGTACAGGCTGCCGCCGTACAGGGTCGGGACGTCGAAGAGGGCGATCTCCATCCCGGTGACCACGCCGAAGTTGCCGCCGCCACCGCGGAGCCCCCAGAACAAATCCGGGTCGTCCTCGGCATTGCGTCGTACACCGTCGGGTGTGACGACCTCGATCCGGTGGACGTGATCGGCGGCGTACCCGAACTTGCGGGCCATCAGCCCCATGCCGCCGCCGAGCGTGTAGGCGACGGCGCCGACGCTCGGGGAGCTGCCGGACAGCGGAGCCAGCCCGTACGGCGCGGTCGCCGTCATCACGTCTCGCCAGGTCGCGCCGGCCTCGACCCAGGCGGTCTTCGCGGTCGCATCGACGCGGACCCCGTTGAACCGCCGGGTCGCGATCAGCACGCCACCGTCGATCCCTGTCGTGAGCCCGTGACCACTTCCTTGGACGGCGATCCGGTGGTTGTGGGCGACGGCGTACTGGACGGCCTCCTCGATCTCGGCCGCGCTCGTCACCTCGAAGATCACCTCGGGCCGGTGCGGATCCAGCCGCTGGTAGCCGAGGCGGGCGTCGTCGTACTCGGGTGCTTGTCTCGTGAACATCATGCGACCCACGCTAGGAGCCCTTGCGGACATATCCTGTCCTTAATGAGTGGACTTCCTGGCCGACTGTTTCGCCTGCTGTCGCTGCTGCAGAGCCGGCGCGAGTGGTCCGGCCGCGAGCTGGCCGAGCGCCTCGGCGTCACCGAGCGGACGGTACGCCGCGATGTCGAGCGGCTGCGCGCCCTCGACTACCCAGTCACCGGGACGACCGGTACGGCGGGCGGCTATCGACTCGGATCCGGTACGACGCTGCCGCCGCTACTGCTGGATGACGACGAGGCGATCGCGGTCGCGCTCGGACTGGTGAGCGCGGGGAGCGGTGGGCTGGCCGGGATCGCGGACAGCTCGATGAGTGCGTTGGCCAAACTCACGCAGGTGCTGCCTGCGCGGCTACGGCCTCAGCTGGCGGCGATGGGTTCGGCGGAAGCCATTCCGCGGCGCGGGATCCCGCAGGTCGATCCGGACACGCTGGCCACATTGGCCGCCTGCTGCCGGAACCACGAGATCGTCGCCTTCGACTACGTGAACCGCCGGGACGCGTCGACGCGGCGCCGGGTCGAACCGCATCAGCTGATCACGGTCGCGTGGCATTGGTACCTGCTGGCGTTCGATCCGTCGCGCGAGGACTGGCGGTTCTTCCGGGTCGACCGGATCGCCGCGGTCAGTCCGGCGTTGCACCGGTTCCGTCCGCGAACACTGCCGGCGGGCGACGCCTCGTCGTACCTGGCCGAGTCGTTCATGGCGGCGCCGTACCGGCATCGTGTCCGGCTCACCGTGCAACTGCCGGCAGTTGAGGTCGCGGCCAACATCCACTGGTTCACCCCAGGCCGGGTCGCACCGGCCGGGGATGCCGCCTGTGTCGTCGAGTTCGCTGTCGAGACGCCGTCGTTGCTGCTGCAACTCGTCGCCGGAATCGTCGCCCTTGGCGCTCCGTACACGGTCGACGAGGCCTCGGCCGAGACAGCCGCGCTGATCGCCGATGCCGGCCGACGTTTGCAGTCGTTCACGCCACGATGAGTCCGATGCCGAGCGTCACCACACCAACGGCGAGCGACACGGCTCCCAGCCACAGCACCCAGAGGAACTGGTTGGGTTCCGTCCGCCCCTTTCCTGCGGACGAGGCGAAGAAGCCGCCCGACATCAGGATCGCGGCCAGCGGGATTGCGACGCGCGCGATCCAGAGCGGGACGCCGGTCAGGGTGGTGTGGTCGACGTACAGGAGTCCGACCAGGCCGAGGATCACCAGGACGCCGGCGTGCGCGTGGCCGGCCCGCGCGAACGCCTTCTGGAAGTCCGTCATCGGCACCTGACCACGGACGATCTTGGTCATGAAGTAGCCGCCGAACTGGATCGTGACGATCGTGAGCAGAATGACGCCGGCGATGATGCGTGATGCGTCGGTCATACGGACACCTCTTCCTTGGTCTTGATCTTGGTCTTGACGCCGGCGACCCAGAGGGCGCAGGCGATGTAGAGCAGTTGCTCCGGAATCCGTTGCCACAAAGGACTTGCTTCGCTGACATCCGCAACGGCTGCGTAAATGTTTGCCGGAAGCAACAATACGAACAGCAAGGCCAGCGCCGCCGCCGCGAGTCTCCGGGTCGCGGTCAGCACGAGCCCGGCCGCCCCCAGGAACTCCAAGACACCGGTCAGGTAGACGAGCCCGTCGGCGTACGGCAGGAACGGCGGCACCATCGCCACCAGGTCTTCATGCGTGGGCATGACGGTCACACCGGCCGGTACGAAATGCGCGCTCGCCGTGAACAACAGCATCACGGCCATCCCGTGCGCCGCGGCCACCCGCCATTCGCCGTACCGGCGCACCCCGAGCACCCCCAGGCCCCGGAAGGCGGCCGTCGCCAGCAGCAGTACGAGGACGATCATCAGCTTCCCCTCAATAGATAGTCGCGATATCCGCTTATGGATACTGATACTATCCGTCGTACGCAAACGAAAGGCAAGCGATGCGGATCGGTGAACTCAGCAAGGCGACCGGAATCCCGGTCCCGACCATCAAGTACTACCTCCGCGAAGGCCTGCTGGCCCCCGGCGAACTCACCAGCCCCAACCAGGCCTCGTACGGCGAATCCCACATCCGCCGCCTCCGCCTGATCCGCGCCCTCGTCGACCTGGCTCAGGTCCCCGTAGCCCAGGTCAAGGAAATCGTCGAGTCCCTGGACGCCGACGACGTCCCCCTCCACGACCAGATCGGCCGCGCCCACCGAGCCCTCACCCCCACCCGCAAACCCACCGCCACCCCCGAAGCCCGCGCCGCCGCAACCACCGAGGTCAACGCCCTCATCACCCGCCGAGGCTGGACCGTAGAACCCGAAGCCCCCGCCCTGACCACCCTCATCGAGACCGTCGCCGCCCTCCGCACCCTGGGCCAGGACAACCTGGTCGCCTTCCTGGACGCCTACGCCGAAGCCGTAGACCGCTTCGCCCACCTAGAAGTAGAAGCAGTCTCCGCCCCCACCCGAGACCAACTAGCCGAATCCGTAGTCATCGGCACCATCCTCGGCGAAACCCTCATCTCCTCCCTCCGCCTCCTAGCCCAAGAGTCAATCTCCGCCCACCACTGGCGCTAGAACAACGAGGCGAGCTCCTTCACCTCGTACGTCGGCTCTCCCAGGAACGCGTCCAGCGGTGGCGACCCGTGGAACAGGTTCAACGTGTCCAGCCGGTAGACCCAGTCCTCGCCCCAGTGGCTCGGATACCGATAGTTGATCTGCCACCTGACCCACTCATCCGGCGCCAGCCGCACCGCCCGCGCCCGATTCGGCCGCGGAGGCAACCCGTACGGCGTCGCCGTCAGCTGCACCTGAATCAACCCACCGACTGGCGTCACCTCAACTCCACTCTCGAGCTGTTCGCGACCGCGCGTCGGGGTGACCTCATCGGGGAGCCCGCTTCGGGTCCCCTCCCACACCTTGAAATCGTCCTGCTCCCGCATGACCACGCCATGCACGAACGGCGCCTCGTCGTCAGGTAGCCGAAACCCAACAGGTACCGCGTTCCGCCGACTCGCGCCCGGCTCACCCCGCGACCGTTTCGTCCAGGTGGTCCGCACCCACTGCACAACAACCGTCATCGGATCCTTGCATGGAAGGCGATCAGTTCCACGATGTCGCGGGAAAGGTCGAGGTGGTCGAGGTGGGTGCGGATGGCTTCGCGTTCGGAGGGGAGGATCGCTTGATAGGTGCTGGCCGCGTGAAACTGGAGCCAGATCGCGAGGTCCTGTCGCGCCGCGGCCGCCAGCGTGTCGTCGGAGTCCCGCAGTGCCTCCAGATCAGCACGCGGACGATTCCAGCCGCCCAGCTCACACCGCACCCGCCAAGCGGCTCGCCGCTGATTGGGCTGATCTGACCGGGCGTTCGGTGCGACGTCGTCGTACCGAACGCCCGGCGTCGCCGCAAGGAGCCGGGCGACGCTCTTGACGACTGCACCGCTCGGGTCGGTCAGGAAATCCAGCAGCAACTGCTTCGGCGGCAGCTCGCCCGGCCACAGGTGAAGCGCTGCCAGCCGCACACGCGGGTCATCGCTCGCCAGAGCCGTCCGCGCCTCGGCTTCGGTGAACCGCTGGCCGGTTTCGCGCAGACCCTCTAGAGCTGACTGGCCACCGCCGGCTTCCCAGTGGGCGCGATAGTACGGCGCGGGCTCGAGCCCAGCCCGGCGATAGCGCCAGCATGCGGCCGCGCGGACTCGACGTGATCGATCGAGCATCCGCGCCTCGAGTTCGGCCCGGTCGAACAACTCGTCGGTCCCGTCCAACAGCACGGTGAGCCGACCTTCGACGTACCGGGATCCCAGCAGCCGCGCCTTCGCCGCCACCGGATCGATCGCCATCCACCGCTCGGCCAACTGCCGGCGCAGCCACTGATCGCTCTCGACCTCCAGCCGCGCCGCGACCTGGCCGGAGTCCATCTCCCCCAGCACCCCGTCATACGCAAACCGCCGAACCATCAGGTCGGGCTCGCCCAGCAGATCCGTCAACGCGAACTGCCCGCCGTACGACGCCAGCGCGGCCGGGCCGTGGATGCGATTCCGCATCCGCACCAGCACACCCAACGCGACCGGATCCGGCCGTCCCGCCAGTCCAATCAGCGCAACCCGCCGTACCGGCTCGACGTGATCCGTCGCCCGCAACGCCAAACAGCGAGCAACCACCTCACTCGCCTGCGAAACGAGCAGGTGCACGGCACGCTGCCGCAGATAACCATCCGGGTGCATCGAAGCCACGCAGTCGGTCAGCAGATCACCTCGACCCACCACCGCCTCCCAGTCGGCTCGACCACCCAGCGGATGAGCGACGTACCAGGACGCCCACCGTGCCCGTTCATCAAGCCGCACCAGATCCACCGGCGACAACTGCCCCAACCAGTGGACCAGCTCATCCCGCGCACCCACATCAGCACTCAAGCAGGCATCCCGAAGCCGCAGCAGCACCGCATCCGCTTCCCCCGGCGTCATCACCACCCGATGATCGCCGACCTCACACCCCCAACGCGACGCCTTTACCCGTCGTGCGCCATATCGACGAACCGCGAGTAGTGACCCTGGAAGGCCACCGTGATGTCGGCCGTCGGCCCGTTACGGTGCTTGGCCACAATAAAGTCCGCTTCACCGGGCCGCGTCGACTCCCGCTCGTACGCATCCTCACGGTGCAACAGAATCACCATGTCGGCATCCTGCTCCAAGGAATTATGTAAAGCGATTCCATTTGCAACAAAATTGTGGGTACCGAGAACGGTGGCATCAAATACCTCCTGCTCACCAATGCTCTCGATTTGCACGATGGAATCCCAGAATACGTCATTTATCGCAAGTAGTTCGAGGTCTGAGCTATCGAGGATTTCCGCGACCTCGGCGAGGCGCCGACGCGTAGGCGCGCCAGCAAACAGGCGGCCGACGTTGCGACGGCCAAGCGCAGCACCAAGAGCGACCTTGGTCATTTGACGCTCTTGCATGGCGGCCTTGACCTGGTCCCAGACCTGCACCGGAACTGTGTCTAGCTTCGGAGCGGCCTTGATATTCTGCAGGTGCTCGAGAACCTCTTCCATCTTCTCGCCGCGCGAGCCGTGAACGCCAATTCCTTCACCGAATCGGCGCTGATTCTCCACACCGTCAATCTTCAGATGGTAGGAGTCCCGGTAGCCAGCCTTCTTGGCGACGTAAATTCGACTGAAGATGTTGTGGCGGAGGAGGAGACGGGCGAGGTCGTCGACCAGGCGGCGGCTGGTGCTGGCGTAGTAGATGCGTGCCTGGCCGGCCTTGGCGTCCCAGCGGACGGAGCCGTCGGTGGCCCAGAGGTGGCGGATGAAGTGGGCGACCTGTGCCTTGGGGAGGCTGAAGATGCCGTCGGGCACGAACTTCTCATGGCTGCGGAGGCCGAACAGGCCGAGGCCGTCGAGCCAGGCGGCGATCGGGTTCCGCTTGCCGCGGGCCAGCCGGTACGGCGCGGGGAGGCGCAGCGTGGTCACGCGAGCGGCGGCGTACTCGTCGCGGATCGGTGTGATGCCGAAGCGGCGGTTGGCCGCCTCACCGACCGCGGTCAGGTTCGCCTCGTCGATGCTCGCGTAGCGGATCGGCTGGCGCTTCACGAACGAGCCGTCGCCGAGCAGGTGGGCGAGGAGCGTGATCTCGTCCTCGTCCCACGGGGTGACGTCGAGCGGCGGTGGGACATGGCGCAGAGAGCCGAGCCGTGCACCCGGTGCCAGCTCACCGAGCGGCTTCCAGCCGTCGTACGTGAGGAAGGGGTGGTTCGCGGTCGCCTTGATCTCGCGGCCGGAGGCGAGCTTGAGCCGGAAGACTTCCTTCACCCCGCTGGGGAAGGCATGGGTCAGTGTGCGCGGCACCAGCTTGAGGCGGTCGTCGAGCGACCAGACCGGGATGTCCCGCGCGTCCGTGGCCAGCAGTTCGCCCAGCGAGATCTCCGCGCCGGTGTCGGCCCGCATCAGCCGGGTGTCCGCGGTCAGGCAGCCTGACTCACGAAGGTCGGAGGCCATGGGGCGTTTGTCGGAGCGTTGTTCGGAGCCTCGGTTCAGCTGGCAGATGGCTACTACGGGGAGTTCTAGTTCTTTGGCGAGGAGCTTGATGGAGCGGGAGAACTCGGAGACTTCGAGTTGGCGGGACTCGACCTTTTTGCCGGACGTCATCAGCTGGAGGTAGTCGATGATGATGAGGCGGAGGTCGTGGCGCTGTTTGAGGCGGCGGGCCTTGGCGCGGATCTCCATCATGGTGAGGTTCGGGGAGTCGTCGATGAAGAGGGGGGCTTCGGAGACTTCGCCCATTTTGCGGGCCAGGCGGGCCCAGTCCTCGTCGGTCATCTTGCCGTTGCGCATGTGGTGCAGGGGGACCTTGGCCTCGGCGGAGAGGAGGCGCATGGTGATTTCGTTGCGGCTCATCTCGAGGGAGAAGACGCAGGAGGTGAGGCCGTGCTTGATGGAGGCGGAGCGGGCGAAGTCCAGGCCGAGGGTGGAGTTGTGGGTGGGGATCATGGTCTTGCCGGCCAGGTAGAGGTGGGCGGCGTTGTCGACCTCTACGCAGCGGACGGGGACGCTGGTGACCTCGTCGATCCACTCGATGCGGCGCTCGCCTTCGCCGGCGAGGGCGGCGGGGAAGCCGTGGCCGGTGATCTGACGAGGGGCTGAGCCGGGGATCGGCGGGGTGAGGCCGGGGCTGGCGGACATCGCGGTGAACAGGTCGGCGGTGGTGCAGATCAGCGGGCGGCCGCCGTCTTCGACCAGCCACTGGTGCTCGGCGTCGGCGATGATGGCGCTGCCGTCGGAGAACGAGAGCCGGAAGCAGGGACGGTCGATCAGTACGTCGGTCGCCGCGACGACCGTGGTCGGCAGTCCTTCGGCGTCGAGGAGCTGGTCGCCGACTGTGACCTCGGCCATCGTGGTCCAGCCGGTCGGCGTGGGGAGCGGGGTGTCGAGGGCGAGCGCCTTGCCCATGGCGGGCCGGGCGGCGACGATGATCATCTGGCCGGGGTGCAGGCCGTTGGTCAGCTCGTCGAGGTCGGTGAAGCCGGTCGGTACGCCGACCATCGAGTCACCGCGGGAGTCGATCGCCTCGATCTCGTCGAGGGCGCCCTCCATGATGTCCTTCAGCGGCGCGTAGTCCTCGGTGGTGCGCTTGTCGGTGACCGAGTAGATCTCGGCCTGCGCCTCGTCGACGACGTCGTCGACCTCACCCTCACCCGCGTACCCGAGCTGGACGATCTTGGTACCGGCCTCGACCAGCCGGCGCAGGATCGCCTTCTCCCGGACGATGTGCGCGTAGTAGCCCGCGTTCGCCGCGAGTGGCACCGAGGCGACCAGGGTGTGCACGTACGGCGCGCCGCCGATCCGGGCCATGTCGCCGCGCTTGGTCAGCTCGGCGGCGACGGTGATCGCGTCGGCCGGCTCACCGCGGGCGTACAGGTCGGTGATCGCGTCGAAGACGGACTCGTGCGCCGGGCGGTAGAAGTCCGTCCCGCGCAGGGTCTCGATGACGTCGGCGATGGCGTCCTTGGACAGCATCATCGCGCCGAGCACACACTGCTCAGCCGCCAGATCCTGGGGTGGCGTGCGGTCGAACCCCATCTCGGGGTTGCGCTCCTCGCGACCGCCGCCGTCCTGGCCGCGGAACTCCGCCACGCTCATCTCGTCCGACCTCTCGTTCGCCGCTGCCCCGAACCACCGACGACCGGGGTTCGAACACCTGATCGAACCGTAGCCGCATCGACCGACAAAATCTGCCGCCCGCGTGTGTACCCAGGCACGCGACCGTACGCCGGTCTCGTCCCCAGGTGGTAGCCAGCCGTCCACAGGGGGTGTGGACGAACTGTGGGAAACCCCGCGAACCCCTGTGCACAGGTTGGGAACAACCCTGTGGATATCTGCGGACAACAATCCCCAGCAAGCCTCTGACCTGCGGTTTCACCAATGCACAACTGTGGAGAAGAAAAAGTCGGGGTACTTTTCACAGGCAACCCCACAGCCCGTGGGTAACCTGCCTCCAGTGAGTCGCAGACAGTGGGTCGGGGGCCGGGATCGGGAGATCCTGCGGCTGGCCGTTCCCGCCTTCGTGGCCCTGGTTTCCGAGCCTCTGATGCTGCTCGCGGACTCAGCCATCGTCGGTCACCTCGGGACGCCTCAGCTCGCCGCCCTGGGGATCGCAGGGACCGTCCTGCAGACCCTCGTCGGCATCTGTGTGTTCCTCGCCTACGGGACCACCTCAGCCGTCGCACGCCGGATCGGTGCAGGCGATCACCGGGGCGCACTGGCGCAGGGCATCGACGGACTCTGGCTGGCGCTGCTACTGGGCGTCGTACTCGCCCTGGCCGGTGTCGTCTTCGCACCCCACGCCATCAACGCCTTCAACCCGTCGCCTGACGTGGCTGACTACGCAGTGACCTATCTGCGCATCTCCTGCTTCGGCATCCCGAGCATGCTGATCCTGCTCGCAGCCACCGGCGTACTGCGCGGACTGCAGGACACCAAGACCCCGATGGTCGTCGCCATCTCCGCCAACCTGCTCAACGTCGTTCTGAACCTCCTGCTGGTCTACGGCCTGCACCTGGACATCGCCGGCTCCGCACTCGGTACGGCGCTCGCCCAGACCGCAGCAGGTGTCGCACTGGTCGTGGTGGTGGTCCGAGGCGCCCGACGTGACGGTGCGAAGCTCGTGCCGGACCTGCCCGGCATCCTCGCGTCCGCGCAGATGGGTGTCCCGCTGATCGTCCGCACCCTGACGTTGCGCGCGGCAATCATCTTGCTGACGTTCGTCGCCACCGCCCTCGGTACGACGTCCGTCGCAGCGCACCAAGTCGCCTTCACCTTCTGGAACTTCCTGGCGCTGGCACTCGACGCGATCGCCATTGCCGCCCAGGCGCTCACCGGCCGCGCACTGGGCGCCGGAGATGTCGCCGGTACCCGTTCCATCACCAGAAGGATGATGTGGTGGGGCCTGTGGTCCGGAGCGGTCTGTGGACTCGCGCTCTGGGGTCTGCGCGCGGTCTACGTGCCATGGTTCACCGCAGACCCCGACGTACGGCGAACACTCGCCGCAGTGCTCCTTGTCGCAGCCATCTGGCAGCCGCTGAACGGCGTGGTCTTCGTCCTGGACGGCGTCCTCATCGGGGCCGGCGACGGCCGCTACCTGGCGATCGCCGGTGTCATAGCGTTCCTCCTCTATGTCCCACTCGCTCTGAGCGTGCTGTGGTTCGACGGTGGCATCGTGGCGCTGTGGTGGGCCTTCGGCGGCTTCATGCTGGCCCGCCTGGTCACCTTGGTGACCAGGGAGCGGCGAGACGGCTGGCTGGTCACAGGGGCTACCCGCTGACCCCGGAAATGCGGCATCGTGGGGCCCATGGTCGACAAGGACGACGAACTGGCCGAGGACCGCGAAGAGGAAGCGCTCGAAAAGGCGAACGAGGAGCGTGAGCTCGAGGAGACGCGCGACCGTCGCGAGCTGCTCGACGCCACCGCGGAGACCACCGAAGCCATCCGGCTCGCGGAGGCCAACGAGGCCGCGGGCGCCCGGCACCGCGAGCTGGCCAACGCCGAGCGGCGTCAGGCGCGCAGCGACCATGCCCACGGCAACCACCTGCTCGACGAAGCGGCTGCCCGCCCGGACGAACCCGGTGCGGACGCCACTGCGGCCGCCGGCCGCCGCTACCAGCGCGCGGGTGACCGCGAGGAGCGCGAGGCGGCGTACGACGACCGTGTCGCCGACCGGTACGCCGGACAGCAGGCGCCGGCCAGCGATGCCGCCCGGCGTCCCGCGCAGCCGCCCGAGGCCCGGAAGTTCGTCCAGCCGCGCAAGACCAAGAAGCGGGAGAAGGACACCGGGCTCGACCTCGACCTCTGAGGCTCAGATCCCCCGCACGTTCGGCTGACGCTGGTCGAAGAACAGCCCGGCCGGCGGCTCCTCGACCGGGAGCGGCGGGATCGGGTAGTCGGTGTGCGCACCCCGGCAGGCCGCGAACGGGCCGTCCGGGTCGAGCAGCGTCATCATGTGCGGGTCCGCGTGGTCCCGCCACCAGACCGACATACCGGTCGCCGGGTCCAGCCGCAGGTGCTCCCAGGCGCGCCAGATCGAGTCCAGCCGGCTGAGTGCCTCCGCGTGCCGGAACCACTCCGGGCACCACACGTACTGCTGGCCGATGCGTCGCGAGTACAGGTAGATCAGGCGGTCTTCGACGAACGCCGCGACATGCGGATAGAAGAGTTCCTGTTCACCATCCACGACGCTGCTCCTCAGTCTGCTCCCACACCGGTACGCCGGTCGGCATCGGCGGCGGTCCCCCCTGCGGACCGGTCACCCAGGGGTTGGCCGAACCCTGCGTGACCTGCGGTGCCGAAGCACCCGGGTCGTACTTCGCCAGTGACGCCTTGACCACTCCAGCGTCCGGACGGGTGAACCACGGCACCGTCTTCACCATGGTCGCCGGGATGCCGGACGGGAACACCACAGCCCGCCCCGGCGGCATGGCGGCCAGGTCGGAGATCTCCAGGATGTTCTGCCGCTGCGTCTGCCGGCTGGTGCCCCGCTTGCCCTCGTTGTACGAGACCGAGCTCGAGATGATGTCGTAGTCACCGATCAGCTTGCTCAGCCGCTCCAGGAAGTTCGCGTCGGACGCGCCACCGCCGTACACGCGGATGTTCGCGGCGGACCAGAGCTTCTCCATGCCGTGCTCGCCCCAGCACTCCTGTCCCTGGGCCCAGGACTGCAGGATCGTCATCAGCACGATGCCGCGCGAGCCGAAGTGGCTGTAGAGGTCGGGCAGGTTCTTCCAGCGGCAGACGTTCGCCGCCTCGTCCAGTACGCCGACCAGCGGGTTCGGCATCCGGCCCATCGGCATGCCCTTGGCGTACTCCTCGGCCGCCTCCACGACGGCCACGGTCAACGCGGTGACCAGCGGCCCCGCCGTACCGGCGCCTTCCTTGGACAGGCTGTAGAGCGTGCCGCCCTTGCGGACGAACTCATGCGGGTTGAACTGCGGCCGCGTGTCGTTCGGTCCCTGCGGGATGACCCAGCGGGTGACCTTGCGGTTCACCAGGAACTGCGCGCTCTGCTGCGCGGTGCCGTACACACCGGCGCGCTGCTTGTCGGGTGCGTTGATGACACCGGACAGCGCGTCGGCCGACAGCTGCAGCCCTGGGGTGTTGCGCAGGATCCGCTCGGGCTCGTCGTTGCGCTGGTCCGCAAGCCAGGTGTAGACCTGCGTGATCGGACGCTTGGCCACCGCAGCAGCGAGCAGCAGACCGGCCAGCAGGTCAGTACCGGCGGAGTCGAAGAACGCATCGGTCTGCGCACCGACCTGACGCTGTGAGGCGACGAAGTGCTCCGCCATCTCCCGTGCCTTGGTCTCGTCGGTGATGTAGGTCAGCGGGTTCCACCACCAGTTCGGCGGCTCCTCACAGACCTCCTGCGGGTCGAAGACCCACACCGGACCCTTGTCGAGCCGCGGCCCGCGAGTGGCGTCGACGATGTCCCGCTTGTTCGACGTGGCGACGACAGAGCCGGGAGCGTCCAGGATCGCCGGTACGGCGCGAGAGGTCGTCTTACCGGTTCGGGGTCCCCAGATGTCGACGTGCATGTCCTCCCAGGAGCCGAAGACCTCCAGGCCGTCCCGGACAGTTCGGCCGATCAGGATGCCCGGGCCGGCGTGGCCGGCGCCGAGGCGGTCGGCGATACCTTGCGCGCCCTCGCGGGTGAGCTTGTAGATCTCGGACCGCTTCGACATCAGGAACGCCTGCTTGTCGACGCGGCCGACCGACTCCTTGCGCCGCCGGAGCAGGAACCAGACCGCACCCGCGATCACGATCAGCAGGACGATCTCGAGGATCAGCACACCGGTTGCCGCGCCGGACCAGTGCAGCCGGCCCTGGATCAGCTGGGACAGCGCGCTGACCGGGTTACCCGGTACGGCGCGCGTCCCGTCGATCGCGGCGGCCGCCTTGAGCGCACCCCAGACACCGCCGACGACGACCGCGAACACGGCACAGCCGATGAAGATCAGGACCGTCTCGACCGACAGGCCGCCCGGTCCGGTGGTGCGTTTTCCGTCAGCCATTGTTCGTCACCTCCGGCCGCGCGACGACCCGGGTGGTCGGGTCGGGCGGCGGCAGCATCGCGGGGTCGTCGAAGCTGTACTCCTCGACGACCTCCTCGGTCCCGTCCGGTGCGACCTCGACCTTCAACGGCCGTCCGTCGGCGCCGGTCTTCCAGAGTTTGTTCGTGTCGTTGATCTCGCGCTCGACCGAGGTGAGGCCGACGTGCACCGGGATCCCCGGGCGGCCACCGACCTTGACCAGGAAGTTGCCTCGGCCGGGAGGTGCGGCCTCCTCGCCGGTGGCCGGGTCCCACGCGGGCGGGTCCTGCCAGCCGATGAGCATGTTCTGCTCCTCCTCGGACATCGGCACGACCTCGGAGAGGTTCTCCATCTCCGCCCGCGGCAGACCGCCGCAGATGACCATGCCGGACCGCTCGACGAAGCCCTTGGCCTTCATCCGGTCCTCGGGGTGCTCGAGTGCGAGCAGGTCGGACATGGTGTGCGAGATCATCGCCATCCCGACACCGCGCTGCCGGTTCAGTCGGGTCAACGCGTCGACCCGGTCGACCAGCCCGCGCCCGGCCCGCAGTACGCGCCACAGCTCGTCGAGGATGACGAAGTAGTGCCGCCGCGGCTCCAGCCCGGCATCGGCAAGCGCCTGCGAGACCGCGACCGCACCGAACCCGTAAGACCAGCAAGCCAGCAGTACGGCGGCCTGCAGGTTCGTCTCGGAGTCGTCGATGTTGGAGACGTCGAAGACGACCGGACGGTCCATCTTCATCGGGTTGTCGGTCTGCTCGGAGAAGATCTCGCCGAGCCGGCCACCGCCGACCAGACCGATCAGCGAGGCCTCCAGGCCTTCGGTGATCTGCCGGTAGCGGTCCAGGCTGCCGCGGTCGAGAGCCACGTTCCGGACCCGGTCCGGCGCATCCTGGACAACCTTGAGCAGATCGCGCAGTACCGGCGTACCGGTGTGGCGTTCGTCGAGGACCTTCAGCGCCTCATCGATGATCGTCTCTTCGCGGTCCGTCGGCGGGGCCGAGCGCATGATCGAGATGAGCGCCGAGACCATCGTCTGCCGCCGCCCGTGCGCGTCGGCCTGAATCGCCTCCCGCGCCTTCCCGGTCAGCCGCAGCGCGGCCTCGCGGGACTCACCGGGGTCGAGGATGTTCAGGTGCCCGCGGCCACGGCCGAGCTGGATGACCTGGCCGCCGAGCGCCTCGATCAGGTCCTTGTAGTCGGGCTTGAGGTCGCCCAGCACCAACGGCTGAATCCCATAACCGGCAAGGCCCAGCGCCATTCGCCGAGTGATGGTCGACTTCCCCAAGCCAGGCTTGCCGAGGACGAACATCGACGGGTTCGAGATCAGTTTGGCGCGCATGAACCAGCTGATCGGGTCGCAGCACATGGTCGCGCCGGAGAGGATGTTGCGCCCGATCGGTACGCCGACCATCGGGCTGCCGGTCCCGGCCGCGAACGGCCACAACCCGCACACCTGCACCGTCGTACCGCGCCACTCCTGCGGAGCCTGGACGTACGTCGAGTAGCCCGCGCCCATCCCCGGCCAGCCGCGCGGCATCGGCCGCTTGCCGCCCCGGGACGGGTCGGTCGTCTTCTCGTTCTTCTTGCTCACAGGGCTTCCCGCAGACCGGCCGGGACGGCCAAGTGGCTCTGCAGTACGACGCCGAGCGGTAGCGCGGCCACGAACGCGGAGTCCTGTGACCCGTACGCCGGCCGCAGCAACACTCGCGCGGTCGCGCCCAGGTTGTCGATGGCGGCGATCATGTCCGGGATCTGCTCGGCGGTCATCACGGTTCCGGTGACGACCATGCCGAAGTTCACCAGGCCGGCCCCGCGCGCCTCTTCCTGCGCGGTGCGGTCGGCCGCGCGGGCCTCGGCGATAGTGCGGGCCGTGGGGCGGTCGCTGGTCGTGGCGCGGAAGGTGGCATTGCGCTTGTCCGCCTCCACCATGCGCGCCGCGGTGGCTGCGTCGAGCGGCCGGTACAGCAGGGTGACGCGCTTGCGGTCGATGTCGTTGTGCGGTCCGACCAGCTGCGACAGCACCGACGAGAACACCTCGCCGCGCGGCGCCTGCGTCATCTGCCAGGTCACCGACCATGCGGAGTCGTGCCGGTACTTGTCCCAGAACGCCTGCGTACCGGCCGGACCGACATCGGTCCACTGCAGCTCCGGCGCCATCCCCTGGCTGCGAGCCTCATCGATCAGTACGGCGGACGCCGGGTCGTAGGCGATTCGGATCGTCTCGCACAGCTCCTGCGCGGTAACCGGGCGAGCCGCGCCCGCACCAGTTGCGTTCAAGCTCTGAGTCAGCGCGGGCAGTCGCGACGCGAGCTCGCGGCCCATGTCGTCTTCCTTGCGCCGCTTGCCGTTGCGGTCGGTGCCCTTGAAGGTCAGCGCGACCCGGGCCGACACCAGCGCCGAACCCTCCGGGTAGCTCTGGACGACCTCGGCGAGCATCGCCTGCGCGATCGCCGGCGACCCCTGCTGGATGTTGTGGTTGACCTCGCGGCGCAACCGGATCCCCGTGTCGGGAGCACTCTCGACCGTCACCGAGGCGGCCACGATGCCCGGCTCGTGGCCGAGCGAGGCGAGCCACTGTCCCCAGTGCGCGACCCAGATGTCGATCTGCTCCTCGTCGACCAGCGACGCGCCGTCCGGCTCGGCGTTGATCACGACGGTGAAGTGCCGTGTGCTCGGGTAGAACAGCAGCGCGAACGGCCGGCCGTACGAGTCCTTGAACTCGCTCAGCTGGGAGGCGGCGGCCAGGCCCGGGATCTGGAACTTGCCCCAGGCGGTACGGCCGAGCGGACCGGAACGGTAGATGTTGTGTTTCGCCATCTTTGCTCGTTGCCATCCAATACGAGTCGAGAGCCGTTGCAGGGCGGACAGGTTGTGTTTGTCCTTGGACATCAGCAGCAGCAGGATGACGCCGACGACCAGCAGGCAGATCACGGCGCCGATGATGCCGCCGGCCATCATCGAGAAGATGGTCGCCAGCAGGCCGCCCATCATGATGGCCGTACCGAGCGATCCCAGGCCGGCGATCCCCGCCGAGGCGGGCTGCCGCCAGTTGCCGTAGGTGCGCGGAGCGCTTCGTACGTTGTCAGCTGCTGCCACGTGGTCCGTCCGAGTCTCGTCTGCTTTGGTCACGCCGGTCGTCGCGGAACTGGCGCTGGTCACGCTGGCGGTCGCGGTTCATGTCCCGCTGCGATCCTCCACTGCCGGACGGGCCACCGCCACCACCACCGCCACCGCCGCTGCCGCCTTGGCTGTCACCGCCGCCACCCGAGCCCTGCGGCGCGTCGTCGCCGAGGGTCTCCGCCGCGGCAGTCTCGCCGATCTGCTTGGTCGCCTTGACACCGGCCGCGACGATCGCGATCGGCGCTGCCACTGCGGCCGCCGGTCCGGCAGCTGCTGCTGCGCCACCACCGGCCGCGGCACCTCCACCGCCGGCCGCGGCACCACCGGCCGCACCGCCACCGCCTCCGCCGACAGCGCCCGCCGTACCGCCGGTGCCGCCACTGGCTCCGCTGGCAGCTCCTTGGCCACCACCCCCGCCGCCCGGTGCGCCGCCCGAACTCTGGGGTTGCTGCTTGGCCTTGCCGACATTCTTCGCTCCGGTCGGCTCGCCGCCGCCACCGCCCTCGCTGCCGCTGCTACCGCCGTCCTGGAGCGAGTCCTGCATCTTGCCGGCCAGCTTGTCCGCGCCGACCATCTTGGCCGCGATCATGCCCGCACCGGCGTTACCGGCCGTGGCGGCGACCATCGGCACGATGAACCGCATCAGGCCGGGCAGCGCGAACAGCGCGAGGACCAGCAGGGTCAGACCGGTGACCATGTTCATCACCGAGGTCGCCGCGGCGTCACCGTTGGCGAAGTTCAGGCCCTGGCCGTTGTTGGACGTCAATCTGATCGCGGTCGCATAGATGATCGCGGCCACCGGTTTGTAGAGGATGAAGGCGAGCATCCAGCCGAGCAGCTTCTTGAACCAGTTCCGGCCCATCTCGGTGTGGGTGGCGGCCGCCGCGATCGGCAGCACGCCGACCAGCAGGATCAGCAGCGCACTGCGGACCACCATCAGGATGATCTGGATGACGCCGGCGATGATGGCCAGCAGGCCGATCGCGATCGCCAGCCCGATCCCGATCGGGCCGACCGTCCGCGAGACCGCCAGCATCGCGACCATCGCGCCGCCGAAACTCTTGGCCTTGCCGTCCGGGCCGATCTGGTTCACCAGATCGCCGGGGTCGCACATCCACGGGGAGTTCGGGTCGTCGAACAAGGAGGTGGTGACAATGCACCGGGAGAACCGGTCGCCGAACTCGATCAGTGCCTGGGTGACGCCGACCGCCAGCGCCGACGCGACGCCGAGCGTGATCAGCGAGCGCAGGATCTCCCGCAGCGACTCACCCCGCTGGGTGTAGGCCAGCTTGATACAGGCGACCAGGACGCCGAGGGTGGCGACGAAGAAGGCGATGTACTGCGTGTGGTCCCACATCCACTGCACGGTGCCGCTGGTAGGCCGGCCGGCTTCCCGGCTCATCGGGTCCTTACCGACCGGCAGGGTGTCGACGTAGACCCAGAAGGTGCCGATCGTCCCCATGATCACCGTCACGGCGTTGGAGATCGCATCGAGAATCGGCTGGAAGATCATGCCAATCAACCACTTCACTTGGTCGCCGATCCAGTCCTTGATGGCCTGCCACACACAGTCCAGCCAGCTGCCGCAGAGCGGGATCAGGTAGAGGGGGCTCATATCAGGACGTCTTCGGCGAGACGAAACGGAGGATGGCCGGTAGTGCGACCACGGCGAGCAGCATCATGGTGATGCCCATGATGATGTTCATCAGCTGCGGTGTTCCCTTGTCCGCCGTCACCCCTTCGGGCACGGCCGGCGTGGAGATCATCGTGATGGCGGCCGCATAGATCAGCGCGGCCACGGGTTTGTAGATGATGAAGCCGCCGAGCCAGGCCAGTGATCGCTTGAACCACATCATCCCCACTTCGGTGTTGGTCGCCGCGGCGGTGAGCGGGAAGATCCCGACCAGGAGCACGAGCATCCCGTACCTGACGATCATCAGCGCGAGCTGGATGATCGCCGTGATCACCATCAGGATCCCGATGAAGATCACCAGGGCGAACCCCAGTAACTCCCCTGGATCCTTGAGCGGATCGACCATCGTCTTGGTGAGCTGCTTGGCGAAGTCGTGGTCGTTGACGGCCAGCGCCCGGCCGATGATCCACGACGAGAACTCGTCGGACGCGCGGATCAGGGTCGAGGTGACGAACAGCAGCCCGGCGTTCACCACGACCATCGTGAGCAGCGCCTTGAGGATGTCCCGCAGCGGCTCACCGCGGTGCGAGACCGCCATCTGGATCGCGCCGATGATGACCGCGATGGTGGCCACCGCGATCATGATGTACGTCGTTCTGCCGTGCACCCACCAGACCGCGCCGTTCTGGCCGATGTCCGGCGTCTTGATGTAGACCCAGAGGAAGCCGACCGCCTTCAGCACGGCTTCGACGGCCGCGATGATCACGTCGGCGATTGCCTTGAGCAACAACTTGAAGATCGGGGTGAGGGTCCGGCGGACCACCTCGCCGAGGAACTCCTCGACGCAGTCGTCCCAGTTCCACGGCGCCAGCGAACATCCGAGAACGATCATCAGGCCCCCTGGAATCCGACGTAGCTCTCCATCGAGCCGAGCAGATCAGGCTCGGTGCTGCCGTTGAAGCTGCCGTCGGTCTGCAGCTTGCCCTTCCAGTCCTTGCCGGTCCAGACCATGGTGACCGGCAGCGCGCCCACGGTGCGCTCGTCGAAGCGGACGGCGATCGAGATGATCGCCCGGTCGGGCTCGTAGTCGACCACCTTGAAGCCGGCGAACTGGCCGCCCCGAACCTCGTTCCGCGGAGTCGGGGTCAGCCGATTCAGCGCGATGGCGGCGTCCCGGCCCGGTCCCGGGGCGATCCGGGTGGCCAGTACGTCGGCGGTCAGCGCGGGGTTCTTGATCTGGGCCAGCAGCACGAACGTCGCGAACACCGCGCCGGTCGGCGAGTGCGCGAAACAGGAGCGAACGCCGTTGCGGTCCATCGCGGCCGGTCCGGCCTGCTGCTGGAGCGGGAACAGCATGTCGCTCTCGAACTGCCAGGTGACACCGACCGGTGCGATCCGCGGGATCCCCTGCGGCGGCTTGGCGGTCTTGCACCCTCCGGTCCCCAGCACCGGGGGCGTGGGCCTCGGCGTACTGGTGGGATCGGGTGTCGCAGGCGGCCCGGACGGCTCGTCGGTGGGCGCACCGGTCGGCTCGGTCACCGTCGGCACCGGCGTCGGCGACGGCTGTGCGTCAGGCGTGGTGTCCCGGGTGAACACCCAGAGCAGCGCACAGACCACCACCGCCCCGAGGAGGACGGCGCCGGCGACGAACCCCCGCTCCTGCCAGAAGCCGGTCGATTCGTCACCGCCGTCGTCGTCGGAGCCGGAACTCCTGCTGAACAGCCCCACCGTCGATCAGACTCCCGTCGGGGACGCTGTCAGTTGCCCTGGAGCGCGCCGACGAGCAGCGACGCGGAACCGATCACGATGCAGGCCGCCAGCACCCAGCCGAGCCGGGCGGCGTGCTCGCCACCCTCACCACGGCGCTGACCGACCGCCATCATCGCGCCGGCGATCAGGATGCCCAGAACGCAGATGGTGAAAGCGATCCAGCGCACCCAGTCGATGACGAGATCGAGCTTCTCCGCACCCGGGGGCCGCTCGCCACCGAGGGGGAGCAAGGAGGGGACCTCCGAGATCAAGTGTGCCAACATCATCGAAGTACAGCCTTTCAGTACGGGGCGGGATAGTCCGCTGGGTTGGACGCGCGAAGAGCGTAGATGGATTCAAGAACTTCGAAAACCTCGTCGGGGGTGTTCTCGGGCGTGGGAGCCTCCCCTCTGCGCCACTCCTCGATCCAGGGAAGTTCCCAGACTCTGGGGACGCCGCCGCCGACGATGTCGGCGAAGTCGTCGAGCACCCGGGGCAGCCGGCCCGAGGCGTCCGCGATCAGGACCAGGCCGAGCACGGCCACTCCTTGCACGACACCCGAGGCCCACTCGGTCGCCGCCCGCTGCGCGGCGCGCAGGCCGGAGCCGTTCGTCCGGGCGACCAGGATCACCGGGGTCGGCACCGGCGGCGGCGGGATCGGCCAGCGGTGATTGGCCGCGCGGGTCCCGGGCAGCAGCTGCGCCATCGTCGACTCGCCGGCCCCGCCGTGCGCGCCGACCCACCACAGCGTGTCGGCGGCCGGGATCGCGAACTTCGGCAGCCGCTGGTCCTCCGCGGGCGCCGGTACACCGTGCTGGGGCGCGGACGGGCCCCGTGGCGTCAGATTCGCAGTCTGGGCGGGTCCCCGCGCCGGACCCGGTTCCGGCTGTTGTTGCCGAGTCCACGGATTCTGCGTCATGAGACCTCCTCTCCCGCTGCGTCACTGGCTGTCGCCCACAGTATTGTCTCGCTTTCCGGGTGTACGTTCGTGACCCATCCACAGGCGAGGATGTTTCTACCCCCTTGTCGGGGTCAGCGGAGCCGCCGGGCTCACGGGGTTTCTGCCTGCCGGAAGTCTCCTGGCATGCCTTCAGGTGCGGTGGACATGCTAGAACGAGTACATCGGCTCCGGATGAACGAGGGAGATCTGTGGCTGTAATGAGAGGTCGTCGTGGCTGAGAAGATCCCGTCCTGGCCCAAGGTCACGATTCGGCTCTACGACGACCACAACGCCGAGGTCAAGATCGCAGGTCGCGGTCATCCGGTCAATCACCACGATCCGCGGCAGGCCGCGATCGCGCTGGTGGCCGAGCGCGCCGCACAGCTCGGCCGGCCGATGAAGGCCACCGCGATCGACACCGACGGCACGTCCTGGCCGCTCGTCATCCACCCCGACGGCGAGGTCGAGGCCGTCGAGGCCCAGACCCGCAAGCGCAGTAGCAGCGGGGGTGGTGGCGGTGGAGGCGGCGGCAACGCGCAGAAGCCGATCTGGCCGATCATCGTCGCGTTCATCCTGGCCGGCGTGCTGATCTTCGGCACCGTTCTGTACTTGAAGGTCTTCCGCAACTCGGGCGGTACGCCGGTCGCGAAGACCGAGCCGGGCAAGCTGCCCCCGCTGCCCGAGCCGAGTGTCGCGCCGGACGACTTCTCCGCCCGCCCGGTCCCGCCGGGCTGGTCGACCAAGGCCGACTGGTCGGTCGACATCGCCGCGAACACCACGCCCGCGGTGTCACCGGACGGTAGCGAGGTCGCCGTACTGACGTCTGACCACAAGGTCGCGGTCTTCAACAGCGACGGCAAGGTGCAGTGGCAGGACAAGGTCCCGAACGGCGCGGAGAGCCCCGTCTACACGAACATCGACGGCAAGCCCGTCCTGGCCGTGGCGTCCGAGGACACCTTGTACTACTGGCCCGGTGGCGGCGCCGAGGCCATCGAGGTCGAGCTGCCGAACTCGTCGGCCGTTCAATTCTTCGGTACGTCGCCCCTCGTCGACCTGGCCGGTGATGCCGGGGCCAGCGTGGTGACCGGCAGCGAGCTGAAGACGGTTCCGAACCAGCCGCGGCTGTCGACCTTCCTGCTTGCCCAAGGCACCAAGGCACTAATGGCCCGGTACGCCGGCCCGCTGTGGTGGAGCGAGCCGGGTAGCAACCTGCAGCAGGTCGACCTGAAACCGCCGGGTGGTGGCAAGCAGATCGAGCGCGTCGTTGCCGCGACCCCGGAGCTCGCTCTCGCGTTCTGGCGCAACGGCAAGAAGGACGAGGTGATCCCGACCGTACACTCGAGCGCGAGCGGCGCGGTCGTCGCCACCTGCCGCGCGGTGAACGTGAACGACGCCCAGAACTGGCAGTGGCTGCCGGACCCGAACCGGAAGATCGCGGCTTGGGGTGAGTGCCTGATCAACTTCAGCAACGGCCGCACATCGATCGTGCCGAACTTCCGTCCGTACTCGATCACCGGTACGACGATCTTCGGTACGACGGGCAGCAACCTGATCGCCATCACCCCCGGCGGCAAGCCGACCACTCTGGATCCCGACACCGCACGCCCGTGGGGTATCGCCGGCAGCCACGCGATCGTCCTGCACGACTCAGTCGTTTACGCCCTGGCCAAGAAGTGAAGCGACTCCTGGCCGCCACCCTCACCGGCCTGCTGTTGACCGCTGCCTCCCTAACCCCAGCAGCAGCCACCGAAGACGACCCCACCCCCTGGAAGTACCCCCAGATCGAACGCCCCGACCGAGGCAGCAACACCGGCGACCCACTCCCGGTCCGCTACCCCCGAATCGAACAACCCGACGCCGTAGGCGGCGACGAAGACCCCAAACCCCCACACTGGCCCGCCCCCAAAGCAGGCTAAAAGGACACCGCCTCCGGCGGCGACTACTTCCTTTGGCGCCTTCGGCGCGGCCGCCTCATGTGCTCACGCCAAATGCATTCGGCGTGAGACTGCGGCCTCGGGGATGTTCAGCCCGCCGCGGATACGAGTTCGGCGACGTCCACGCAATCCGTGCGACGTTGAGCACGGGTCAACCGTTTTGGCGGGGGTCGGATGGCTGATGGGGTCTCAAAGTGGCTCTCGCGCGTGCCCGCTCAGATCGGTTGGCGGCGGACCTGGTAGCGGAGGTGGAGGACTCGGTTGCCTTGGAGGGTTTCGGGGTCCTCGAGTAGGTGTTGGGCGTTGACTGGGCCGAAGTAGGGTTTGCCGGAGCCTAGGACTACGGGGACTACGTCCATGCGGACTTCGTCGACCAGGCCTGCGGCTAGCATTTGGCCGCCTACGTTGCCGGCGGCTACTTCGACTGTGCGGTCGCCGGCCAGGTCCTGGGCTTTGGCCATGGCTGCTTCGATGCCGTTGACAAAATGGAACGGCGCCTCGGGGTCCCAGCCTTCGGGGGCGGGGCGGTGGGTGACGACTACTACGTGGTCGATGCCGGCTGGGGGCTTGCCGTCCCAGCCGTCGGTGATGTCGAAGACGTGGCGGCCGGCTATGGTCACGCCGATCTCGGACCAGTAGGCGCGGGTGTAGTCGTGGGACGCTTGCGAGACCTTCAGGACGCCGCTGTCGTCCAGGGGGACTTCGCCGCTGGTCAACCAGTCGAACAGCGGTCCGGGCTGGTCGTTCTCGTCGGCGATGAAGCCGTCCACCGAGACTGAGCTGTACATGACCACCTTGCCCACGGGACTCTCCTTTGCTTGAGGTGCCCTCAAATTAGCGGCTCGTGAGCTGCGGCTCTTGTAAGAAATCAATCGGCCGGCAACGACCATCCGTCGAGTACATGGCCGGGGTGTTCGCGCAGGAACCGCCGCCGGACTTCGACGTACCGGGTTGGTGTGAGACCGGTGAACGCCTGGAACTCGTGGCCGAAGTGGGCCTGGTCGAAGTAGCCTGCGCGCGCGGCGAGGTCGCTCCAGTCGATCGGTCCGTCGGGGTTGATCGAGAACACGGTGGCGGTGAAGCGTTGGGTGCGGGCGAGCCGCTTCGGGGTGACGCCGATGAGTTCCTTGAAGCGCTGTGCCAGATGAGTGCTGCTCACACCGGCTGCCACGCTCAGGTCGCCGATCGCCACCACTCCACTGGCCGCCGCGATGACGTTGCTTGTATGACGAACCAACCCCAGGCCGGCAGTCTCGGTCAACCGCCGCATCAGCTCGTCCTCGAGCAGCGTCATCATCTCGTGCGGTCCATCCGCCGAGGCCAACCGGTCGCGCAGCTCAGCAACAGCTGCCCGGCCCCACACCTGCTCGATCGTCACCGGCCGGTCACACAGCTCCGCCGCAGGCATCCGCAGGAACGGCGCCAACCCCCACGGCTTCACGTGTACGCCGACCGACCGCGTCCGAAGTGGATAGCCGAACTCGAACGCGCGAGTCGGCATCGTGATCACGCAACCGTCGGCGTACTCGGCCATCTCGACCTCAGCACCGGCGCGGATGCGGAACGGCGCTCCGAGGTTGACGATGAGCAACGCGGATGGACTCGGCGGCAGCATCAGCCGGGCGTACGGCGGCGAACCGTCCAGGTAGTAGAGGTCGTCGATCAGCCCGTCGAGCGGCGGTCGCGGCACTCTGGAGACGTACTCCATCCCCACAGCATCGCCGATCACCCCGCACCGCAGAAAGGCCCGCGTCCCCCAGAGGGAACGCGGGCCTTCGCTGTGTGGCTAGGTCAGCCGGCCGCAACCTCGAGGCGGACCGTAGCGGCCACCTCCGGGTGCAGCTGGACCGAGACCTGGTGCTTACCGGTGGTCTTGATCGGCGACGCGATGGAGATCGCGCGCTTCTCGACCAGCGGGCCGCCGGCGGACTTGATCGCACCGGCGATGTCGGCCGGGGTCACCGAACCGAACAGACGGCCGGTCTCGCCGGCCTTGACGCCCAGCGTGACCGAGAGCTGCTCGAGCTGGTTCTTGACCTCGCTCGCGTGCTCCTTGCCCTGGATCGCCCGGGCGTCGCGCGCCCGCTTGATCGACTGGATCTGCTTCTCGGCGCCCCGCGTCCAGCCGAGGGCCAGACCGCGCGGAACCAGGTAGTTACGGCCGTAGCCGTCCTTGACCTCGACGATGTCGCCGGGGGCACCGAGGCCCTCGACCTCCTGCTGCAGAATGAGCTTCATGTGTCGGACCTCCCTCAGCGAGCGGTGCTCGTGTAGGGCAGCAGAGCCACCTCACGAGCGTTCTTGATAGCGGTGGCCACGTCGCGCTGGTGCTGCACGCAGTTCCCGGTCACCCGGCGGGCGCGGATCTTGCCGCGGTCCGAGATGAACTTGCGCAGCAGCGCGGTGTCCTTGTAGTCGACGTACGTCGCCTTGTCCTTGCAGAAGCCGCAAACCTTCTTCTTCGGCTTCCGAATGATCTTGGCCATTGTGGTGCTCTCTTCCTACTTCCAGAGCCCGGCACGGGTGCCGGAATGGTCTGTGTTGACTGTTCTCGACCTCAGGGCCGGATCAGAACGGGGGCTCCTCCATCGAGCCGCCGCCCTGGCTGGCCCAGGGGTCGTTCTGCGGAGCGGCCTGACCGCCGCCGCCACCGCCTTGCGGGGTCGCCCAGGGGTCGTTCTGCGGGGCGCCGCCACCTTGGCCGCCGCCACCGTAGTTGTTGCCGCCACCCTGGTTACCGCCACCGCCACCACCGAAGTTGCCGCCGCCGTCGCCGCCGGGACCCGACCGCATGGCCTTGGTCACCTTGGCGGTGGCGCTGCGCAGGCTCGGACCGACCTCGTCGACGTCGATCTCGAAGACCGTGCGCTTCTGGCCCTCACGGTCGTCGTACGAGCGCGACTTGAGCCGGCCCTGCACGATCACGCGCATTCCGCGCTGCAGCGACTCGGCCACGTTCTCCGCGGCCTGGCGCCAGACGGAACAACTCAGGAACAGCGATTCGCCGTCCTTCCATTCACCGGACTGCCGGTCGTACGTCCGTGGGGTCGACGCGATCCGGAAGTTCGCGACGGCCGCACCGGACGGCGTGAACCGGAGCTCCGGATCGTCGACAAGGTTGCCGACCAGTGTGACGACGGTTTCGCCTGCCATTGCCGTTCCTCCTGCTTTCGGGTGTGACTGTGTCTACAGCTATTGGTACCGGCTGGAACCGACAGTACCGATGGCTGCTGACGACCCCAGGCTCAGTGCTGGTCCGGCCGGATGACCTTGGTGCGGAGAATCGACTCGTTCAGCGTGAGCTGACGGTCGAGCTCCTTCACCACCGCGGGCTCCGCGGTCAGGTCGATGACGGCGTAGATGCCTTCGGCCTTCTTCTTGACGTCGTACGCAAGCTTGCGGCGGCCCCAGATGTCGAGCTTCTCGACGGTGCCACCTTCCTTGCGGACGATGTTCAGGTACTGGTCGATGGACGGCTCGACCGTGCGCTCATCGAGCTCCGGGTCGAGGATCACCATGACTTCATAACGACGCATGCGCGAACTCCACCTCCTTCGGACTTTGGCGGCCACGGTCTTTCCGTGGCAGGAGGGCGATGCGATTGCACTTGAGCACCGGCACTTGCCGCCGATGTCAAGCAACGAGCCCGGTCGATGGACCGGGCCACAACCAAAGAATACCAGCGTTCGGACAGCGGATTGACCATATCCACAGGGCAACGTGCGCCGTCGTCCTCACTACCGGTCGATCAGTCGTCACTCTCCGGACCCACGACCAGCAGGTCGATATGGATCCCGAGCGCGGTCCCGTCGGCGGCCACGGTCCGCACCACCGGGTACGCACCGTCACCCCAGCCGGAGTGCGCGAGGACCAGATTCTCACCCTCCGTGGCCAGCGGCAGCACGATATTCGCGCAGCCCTCGCGCAGGTGGTCGGGCGAGTCCATCAGCGCGAACCAGCTGTCGTCGCTGTCGTTCTCGAAGAGATCCTCGTACCAGTCGCCCTCGGGCATCTTGGTCCGGATCGCCTCGGCGTCCGCGAAGGCGACGGCGCCCGCGTCGACAGCGACCAGCCAGAACTCGTCCTCGTCGAGCTCCTCGTCCCCACTCGTCGCAGCCTCCACCCCGGCGACCTCACCCTCGGCGAGTCGCACCGACAGGTAGGCCTCGCGCAGATGACTCCCGTCCTGGGCGTCGGAGACGTCCGCCACGGTCACGAACACCGGATAGTCCCCCGGCGGTACGTCGACGACCGGCCCCTCGCCCAGTGTCACGAACGGATCCGAGGCCTCGAGCCGGCCGCTCGGAACCCGCAGTACGCCGAGCTCGTGGACGGTCAGGGACCAGGTCCGGCCGTCGACCTCGACGGGTCCGGGGCGCAGCGCACGGAACAAGCTCGGGGTGATCACCAAGCCAGCGTAGGCCCGGGTGGTCGAGAACTGTCGGACGACAGTTCTAGGGTGGGCCCATGAGCTTGAAGCTGGGTGCACACGTGGACCAGGAGGACCCGCTGGCCGAGGCGGCCGATCGGGGTGCCGACCTGGTGCAGTTCTTCCTGGGCAATCCGCAGGACTACAAGGCACCGAAGGTCGCCTACGCCGACGGCGAGGAGGCGCTGCGTGAGCGGGCCGCCGCGGCCGGCGTCGACCTGTACGTGCATGCGCCGTACCGGCTGAACGTGGCGAACACGAACAACCGGATCCGGATCCCGAGCCGCAAGCTGCTCCAGCAGACTCTCGACAAGGCAGCCGAGATCGACGTCAAGGGCGTCATCGTGCACGGCGGGCATGTCGGGGACGAGGACGATCCCGAGGCCGGGTTCGACAACTGGCGCAAGTGCATCGAGCGCGCCGAGCTACCGGTTCCGCTGCTGATCGAGAACACGGCCGGCGGTGAGAACGCGATGGCTCGTCAGCTCGAGCGGATCGAGCGGCTCTGGGAGGCCGTGCAGGCGTCCGGCAACGACCGCCTGGAGAACGTCGGCTTCTGCCTCGACACCTGCCACTTCCACGCGGCCGGCGAGGAGTTGCCGTCGATCGTCGAGAAGGTGCTGGCGATCACCGGCCGGATCGACCTGGTGCATGCGAATGGTTCCCGCGACGAGTTCGGCTCGGGTGCGGACCGGCACGCCAACTTCGAGGACGGGCACATCGACCCGGCCCACATCGTCGCGGTCGTCGCGGCCGCCGGTGCGCCGGTCGTGGTCGAGACGCCGAATGCCGATCACGGTCAGAAGACCGACATCGACTACCTGCGCTCGCACCTGAACTAGCTACTCGCTCTTCTCCGCCGATTTGAGGTGGTAGAGCCAGTAGGCGATACCGAAGGGCAGCAGCAGCCCTAGTGCGGTGCTGGTGCGCGGCGGAATCAGGACGCCGACCAGCACCGCCGCCACGAACAGGATCGTCATCGCCTGGAACAGGTCGAGCCGTCCGTACACGCTGTGGTGCAGATCGGTCCGCTCCAGCGCGCACAGCGCGTAGATGCCGGCCAGCGCGAGCACCAGCACCGTCATGACGATGAGGCCGAGCACGGCGAGCGCGTTGAGGCTGCCGGTCCCGCTCAAGCTGTGCGAGTACTGGAACGCGCCGATCACCACGGTGACCGCCGCGCACACCCAGAACAGGCTCTTCGGGCTCTGCTTCGCCGGTTCGGCGTCGGGCTCGGGTTCTGCTGGGGCCATGGCGGCGACGGTAGCGCACCGAAGGACAATGGCCGGATGCAGACCGAGGAATCCTGGGCCCAGCAGTTCCCCGAGCTCTTCGCCGCCGCCGACTGGCCGTGGGCGCAGGTCGACGTCCGGTACACCGTCGACCGGCCGGACGACGAGCTGCTGAGCAACGTCCACGTGATCGGCCGGACCCCTGAGGGAATCCTTGCCTGCAGCAACGATCTCGGCTGGCGGTTCCTCCCCGGCGGCACCCGCGAGGCGGGCGAGACGATCGAGGAGCTGGTACGGCGGGAGCTCGTCGAGGAAGCCGGAGCCCGACTGCTCGGGCCGTTGACCTGGCTCGGCGGTCACCGCGCCGACCACCGCCGGCCCACGCCGTACCGGCCGCACTTGCCGCACCCGCTGTCGTACTGGGCCACCGTGGTCGCCGATGTGGTTCTCGAGGGCCCGCCGACCAACCCGGAGGACGGTGAACAGGTGGTCGAGGTGCTCGTGCTGCCGCCGACAGAGGCGGCTGCCTACCTCGACGCGAAGGACGACGGTGGGCACAACATGGGCAGTCAGGTCAGGCTGGCGCAGGCAATGGGGCTGGTTTAGCGGACCGCCACGGCAGGACGAACGCACTGAGCAGTGCGATCGCACCGCCGACGTACATGACACCGCGCAGTCCCAGTACGGCGGTCAGCAGTCCGCCGACCGCCATGAACGCCGGCTGCACGCAGCGCGAGGTGATCGACCACGAGGTCAGCACGCGCGCCATGTAGTGGTCCTCGGTCACCTCCATCCGGTACGTCGCGAATGACGGGTTGAACGCACCAGCCGCGACCAGCAACGCGGTCTCGGCGACGAGCAGCCAGACGAAGCCCGCCATACCGGACGGGGCCAGCGGGAGCAGCAGTGTCCACGGCGCCCGCAGTACGCCGAACCACAGCAGCATCCGGTGCAGTCCGAACCGGCGGGTGAGCGCGGGCGCGACCCAGGCGCCGAGCACCCCGCCGAGGCAGGAGACGCCCAGGAACACGCCATAGCTCCACGGGGCCAAGTGCAGGTCGCGCAGCATGAACACGGTCAGCAGCGGCGAGATCATCATCAGCGGTCCGCCGAAGAGCTGCGAGTTCCAGAACAGGATGGCCAGACCGCGGTTCGCGAAGATGTACTTCCAGCCGGCGCTGAGGTCGCGCTTGCCGGTGTGCTCGACCGGAGTGGGTTCCGGCTGCTGGATCCGCCGGATGCCGAGCGCGGACAGCAGGAAAGACACCGCGTCCACGACGAGTGTCAGCGTGGCGCCGACCAGGCTGACGAGCGCACCACCGATCGCCGGCCCCGCACTCATGGTCAGCCAGAAGACTTGCTCGAACTTGCCGTTCGCCTCAGCTCGCCCGTCCGGCCCGACGAGTGCCTTCAGGTGCGCACCGCTCGCACTCGTGAACGCGATCAGCGCCGCCGACTGCAGGACGCCGACAACACACAGCTGTGGATAACTCAGTACGCCGAAGGCTGCGGCGATAGGCACGCTGACCAGTGCCCCGAACCGGATGAGGTCGGTGGCGATCATCACCGGCCGCTTCCGCCGCCGTTCGATGAAGTCGCCCATCGGCAGCCCGAGAACCGCGCCCGCCAGGGCCGAGACCGCGGCCAGCATCGACACCTGCAACGTGCTGACGTCGAGCACGAGGACGGCGATCAGCGGCAGCGCGCCGTACCCGATCCCGGACCCCAGTGCACTGACCGCGTACGCGAACCACAACCGCCGAAAGTCCCGACCCAAAGACATCCGGCGATCGTAGGAGGACCCACCGACAGAAAGCCGCCGTTCACGTCCAGCCGCTTGACTGGGGGCATCATCCACGCCCCGGGAGGATCACCATGGACCGTCGTACCTTTCTTCGTGCCGCCGTCATCGGTACCTCGACCTCTGTCGCGTTCGGCTTCAGCGTGGCTCCGCAGGCGCTAGCCTTCCCGGCCCAGACCGGCACCAGCCCGTACGGCGGTCTGCAGGCAGCCGACGCGAACGGCCTCATGCTCCCGACCGGATTCACCAGTCGCGTGCTGGCGCGGTCGACGCAGACCGTGCCCGGCACCAGCTACACCTGGCACAGCGCTCCCGACGGCGGTGCGTGCTTCGCGGACGGCACCGGCTGGATCTACGTCTCGAACTCGGAGATGAGCAGTGGTAGCGGCGGGGCCGGCGCACTGCGCTTCAACAGCAGCGGATCGGTCACCGGCGCCTACCGGATCCTGTCCGGCACGACACGCAACTGCTCAGGCGGCGCAACCCCGTGGGGCACTTGGCTGTCCGGTGAGGAAACCGACCTCGGCTACATCTGGGAGACCGACCCGAAGGGTGCGACAGCCGCCGTACGGCGTCCTGCTCTCGGACGGTTCTCGCACGAAGCCGCGGCGGTGGATCCGGACCGGCGCGTCATCTACCTGACCGAGGACGAGCCGAGTGGCGGCTTCTACCGCTTCGTCCCGACCACCTGGGGAAACCTGTCCGCGGGGACCCTGCAGGTACTGCGCGAGTCCGGCAGCACACTGTCGTGGGTGACGGTCCCGGACCCCGACGGCAGCCCCACCCGGACCCGCAAGCAGGTGTCCGGCATGAAGGTGTTCAACGGCGGCGAGGGTTGCTACTACCGCAACGGCACCTGCTTCTTCACCACCAAGGGCGACAACCGCGTCTGGGCCTACAACGCGGTGAACAACACGATCGCCATCGCGTACGACGACAACCTCACCCCGAACCCGCCGCTCACCGGCGTGGACAACATCACCGCCGCGACCGTCGGCGACCTGTACGTCGCCGAGGACGGCGGCAACATGGAGATCTGCATCATCACCCCGAACGACATCGTCGCCCCGTTCCTTCGGGTGACCGGCCAGTCCGGCTCCGAGCTCTGCGGTGTCGCGTTCAACCCGGCCGGCAACCGCCTCTACTTCTCCTCGCAGCGCGGTACCAGCGGCTCGTCGAGCGGCGGCATCACCTACGAGGTCACCGGGCCCTTCCGCACCAGCTTGTGAGCCTCAGCGCAGGTTCAGGCCGCCGTCGAGCAGGACGACCTCGCCGGTGATGTAGCTGTTGTGGATAAGTGCCGAGATCAGGTCGGCGACATCCGCCGGCTGGGCGCCGCGACGCATCGGACTCGTGGTTTTCCACAGCTCCTGAGCGTCCGTCCAGTCGGCGGTCATCGGCGTATCCACAAGCCCCGGGGCGACTGCGTTCACGCGCACGTCTGGTCCGAGCGCAGCCGCCAGCAACTTGGTGACATGGTTCAGAGCCGCTTTGCTGGCGGCGTACGCGATTGAACTCCCCTTCGGCCGCACGCCCGCATGACTGGTCACGTTCACCACGCAACCGCCCGACTCGCGCAGCGCGGGCAAGGCCGCCGTACACAACAACCACGGCGCGATCAGGTTGACGTCAAGCACCCGCCGCCAGTCCGCAGCGGTCAGCCCGTCGAGCTCCGCATGCGGCACCGGCCAGCTGATCCCCGCGTTGTTCACCAGTACGTCGAGCCGCCCGTGCACGCCCAGCACCTCCGGCAGCAACCCCTGCGCCGCATCGTCATTAGCCAGATCGGCCTGGTGATACGACCCACCCAACTCCCCCGCAAGCGCGTCCCCCGCCTCCCGACTGACCCGCGAATGCACCGCCACCGCAAACCCATCCGCCGCCAACCGCCGAGCCACCCCAGCCCCGATCCCCGAAACCGACCCCGTCACCAACGCAACCTTCGCCATACCCACACCCTAGAAAGCGGTCAGGCGCCGTAGCGGAGGCCGTCCAGGAGGAGGTCGAGGAGGCGGCCGGCTTGGTCGCGGCGGTCGCCGGCGGCTAGGGCTACGCCGCTGAGGCTCATCAGGACGTCGTCGGCGGAGATGTCGGAGCGGAGTTCGCCGGAGGCGATGCCGGCGGCTAGGAGGGGTTCGATTGCGCCGACGAGGAGTTCGAGGCTGTGGTCGTACGGGTTGGCGCCGGCGGCGATGATGGCGCGGAGGGCGTCGGCCATGCCCATTTTGGTGTGCAGGTAGTCGGCGAAGCGGTCCATCCAGGCGCGGAGGGCTTCGGCGGGTGGGAGTTTGTCGAGCAGGTCGGGGGCGGCCTCGCAGACTGTCGCCAGCTCCTTGCGGTACGCCGCTTCGATCAGCGCCTCGCGGGTCGGGAAGTGCCGGTAGAGCGTGCCGATGCCGACGCCGGCGTCCTTCGCGATGCCCTCGAGTGTCGCCTCGAGCCCGCATTTCGCGAACGCGCGGGCGGCCGCGGCCAGCACCTGGTCGCGATTGCGCTGCGCGTCGGCCCGCAACGGCCGCGCCTTCGGCTCGGTCATCTCCCCCTCCTCCACGCCCGAAACTTAGCGGACTTGATATACGGAGGCACCTCCGCTTAACTGGATCTATCCGGAGGCTCCTCCGGATCAACCATAGCTCGCAGAACAGGACGAACCCTGATGAGCAGAATCACCACCCCCTTCGGCTACACCTCCACGGCCGCCGAGGTGATCGCGGGCCTCGACCTGACCGGCCGCCGCGCAGTCGTCACGGGCGGCGCCTCCGGCATCGGCGTCGAGACGGTCCGGGCGCTCGCCGGGGCCGGTGCCGAGGTCACGCTGGCCGCCCGCGACAAGGTCGTCGGCGAGCGTGTCGCGGCCGGAATCATCGACTCGACCGGCAACAGCCGCGTGTACGTCGCCCCGCTCGAACTGGCCGATCGCGCCTCCGTGCGGGCCTTCGCCGCCAACTGGGACGGCCCGCTGCACATCCTCGTCAACAACGCCGGCGTGATGGCCGAGCCGCTGAACCGCACTCCCGAGGGCTGGGAGCACCAGTTCGCGACCAACCACCTCGGCCACTTCGGTCTCGCGCTCGGCCTGTACGACGCCCTGGCCGCGGCCGGCGGTGCGCGAATCGTCTCGGTCAGTTCGAGTGCCCACTTGTTCTCGGACATCCACTTCGACGACATCCACTTCGAAAACCGCCCGTACGACGAATGGGCGGCGTACGGGCAGTCGAAGACGGCGAACGTGCTGTTCGCGGTCGAGGCGGCCAAGCGCTGGGCGAGTGCCGGGATCACCGCGAACGCCGTGATGCCGGGCGGAATCCGGACGCCGCTCCAGCGGCATCTCTCGGCGGAGGCCATGCAGCAATGGGAGGACTTCCCCTGGAAGACCACCGAGCAGGGCGCGTCCACCTCGGTTCTGCTGGCCGGTTCCCCGCTGGTCGACGGCGTCACCGGTCTGTACTTCGAGGACAACAACGAGGCGCTCCCGAACGTCCCGGGCGAGAACACGGGTGTCGCGCCGTATGCGCTGGATCCGGAGTCGGCCACTCGGTTGTGGGAGCTGTCCGAGCAGCTGGTTTGATCACGGGACCGGCTCAGCTGGGGTTCCTCAGGCTGGGCCGGTAACCTGACCGACCGTGAGTGACTTGAGCATCCGGATCATCTCGGCCGACGAACACGCCGCGTTCATCGCGGCACGTCCGTCGGCCAGCTTCTTGCAGACGCCGGGCTGGGCGGCGGTGAAAAGCGAGTGGAAGGCCGAGTCACTGGGCTGGTACGAACCGGCCAACCCGGCGGAGCTGGTCGGCGTCGGCCTGGTGCTGTACCGGCAGATGCCGAAGGTGAAGCGCTACCTGGCCTATCTGCCCGAGGGTCCGGCCATCGACTGGGACGCGATCGACCTCGGCCGCTACCTGCGGCCACTGGCCGAGCACGCGCAGGCGCAGGGCGCGTTCGGCATCCGGATGGGTCCGCCGGTTCCGACCCGGCGCTGGACCGCGAAGACGATCAAGGACGCGATCGCGGGCGGGCAGCAGCCGCGGCTCGGCGATGTCCGTCCCGACGTGATCGAGCCGTCGGGTGCGACCGTCGCGAACCAGCTGCGCGCCCTGGGCTGGAAGGCCCCGCGGGTCGGCGAAGGCTTCGCGGCCGGACAGCCGCAGTACGTGTTCCAGGTCCCGCTGGCTGACCGCGGCCCGGACGACCTGCTCAAGAACATGAACCAGCTGTGGCGACGCAACATCAAGAAGGCCGACAAGATGGGCGTCGAGGTCACCCAGGGCGGCCCCGAGGACCTGAAGGCCTTCCACCAGCTGTACGTCGAGACGGCCGAGCGGGACCACTTCACCCCGCGGCCGCTGCCGTACTTCGAGAAGATGTATTCGGCGATGGCGACTCAGCCGGCCGGTTGCTGTGACTTCCGGGTCTACAACGCCCATCACGAGGGCGATCTGGTCGCTTCGACGATCTGGATCCGGGTCGGCGGTCATTCGTGGTACTCCTACGGTGCCAGCTCGACCGCCAAGCGGGACGTGCGCGGATCGAACGCGATCCAGTGGCGCATGATGTCGGACGCACTGGAATCCGGTGCGACCGTGTACGACCTACGGGGCATCACCGACACCTTGGACCCGAACGACCCGCACGTCGGGCTGATCCAGTTCAAGGTCGGCACCGGCGGCGAGGCCGTCGAGTACGTCGGTGAGTGGGATCTGCCGTTGAACAAGGCGCTCTACACCGCATTCGACCTCTACATGAGACGGCGTTGACACCATGCCCCTGACCCTGCACGTCGATTCCGATCGATGGCGCGATCACCTTCGTTCCACGTGGAACCCCGATATCGTCCCGGTGGCCAAGGGCAACGGGTACGGCTTCGGCAACCACCGGCTGATCGCCGAGTCCCGGGCGCTCGGTGCCCGGACGGTGGCCGTCGGCACCTATTTCGAAGTACCCCCGGACCCGCGGGAGGACGTCGTCGTACTGACGCCGTGGCGGCCGTTCCTGGACATGTCGCAGCACAAGAACGTGATCCACACGGTCAGCCGGCTGGCCGACCTGGTCTCGATCCCGGCCGGCAGCCGGGTGCTGATCGAGGTCCAGACGTCGATGCGCCGGCACGGCATCGGCGCCCGCGAGCTGCGGCACACGATGCTCCTGAACGCCCTGGACCGGATCCGCTTCGAGGGCTGGTCACTGCACTTCCCGATGGGCGCGGGCGGTACGTCGGCCAACGTCCGCGAGGCGGCTCAGCTGGCCAAGGCGGCGACCGACGTACGGCGTGGTGCGCTGTGGGTGTCCCATGTCCCGGCGCAGAAGCTCGGTGACATCGGCGAGAACGTGAAGCTCCGGATGGGTACGGCGCTCTGGCTCGGCGACCGTGGTGCGCTCACGGTCCGCGCGACCGTGCTCGACGTGCACTCGGTCCGTCGTGGTGAGCGGGTCGGCTACCGGCAGCGCCGGGTCAGCGGCGACGGCCACATCCTGGTCGTGTCCGGTGGCACCGCGCACGGTGTCGGCCTGGAGGCCCCGACCGCGGCCGCGACTGTCCGCCAGCGCGCGATCGCGATGGCCAAGGGCAGTCTCGACGCGGCCGGGATGGCACTCTCGCCGTTCACGATCGAGGGCAAGCAGCGGTGGTTCGCCGAGCCGCCGCACATGCAGGCCAGCATGCTCTTCCTGCCGTCCTCCGTCGCGCCGCCCGCTGTGGGCGACACGATCGGAGTCGACGTCCGCTTCACCACCACTTCGTTCGACCGGGTGTCGATGGACTAGCTACGCCCGAGGAGTACGCCGATGCGGTCGCTGGCCGTGTCGGCGTCCCGAATCACCTTGGCGGTGTCGACGCCGATCAGCTGACCGTTGCGCTTGACCGCAACACCGTTGACGAAGACCCACTGGACATTGACCGGCTGGGCGTTGAAGACGAGCTGGCTGACCCAGTTGCCGTTGGGTGCGAAGTTGAGGGCCTGCGGATCGATGATCTGCAGGTCCGCCTTCTTACCCGGCGTCAGCGAGCCGATCTCCTTGTCGATCCCGAGCGCCTCGGCGCCACCCAGGGTGGCCATCCGCAGTACGTCGGCCGGCTGCGGGTAGCGAGTCGGGTCCATCGCGGTCGCGCGCTGCAGGCCTACCGCGGCCCGCATGTCGTTGAACATGTCGGTGGTGTCGTTGGTCCCGCCGTCGATGCCGAGACCGACCTTGATGTTGCGCGAGGCCATCTGCGGCAGCCGGATGACGCCGGAGGCCAGGCGCATGTTCGACAGCGGGTTGTGCGCGACCCGGACATCGTGGGCAGCCAGCTCATCGAGCTCCGCGTCAGTCATCTGTACGGCGTGGTTCATCAGCAGGCCGGGTCGCATCGCGCCGACCTTGCGCAGCGCCTCCATCTGACCGGTGGCCGGGTCGGTCTTCGACTCGTGCACGTGCACGTTCAGGGCGACGCCGAGCTCCTTGGACAGGTTCTCCGCGGCCGTGGTGTTGGGGAGGTTCTGCATGGTCGGGTGCGTGCCGACCTGCAGGTGCGCCAGCGGGTTCGGATCGATGACCTCCTTCTTCACCCGGCGGATCTCGTCGAGGGTGGCCGGCTTGGTGTTGGCCGTGTACGAGAAGAAGAACCGCATCTTCGAATCCGCGAGGGCCTTCAGGCTGCCGTTCGCGAAGTCGGCGGAGAAGCTGTGCGACCAGTCGGTCGTGGTGGTGATCCCGGTACCGATCGCGTCCAGGGTGGACAACCGGGTGCCGGCGTACCCCTCGGCGTACGCGGGCTGGTTGCCGTACAGCGGCAGCACGCACTCTGCGAGCCAGCCATTGAGCTCCTTGTCGGTGGCACAACCGCGAATCAGCGACTGCCAGGTGTGCGTGTGCAGGTCGACGAAGCCGGGCATCACGATCTTCCCGCGGCCGTCGATCACCCGCGCACCGGCGGTGGCCGACAGGTCCTTGCCGACGGCGGTGATGGTGTTCTTGGTCATCAGTACGTCGGCATCCTCGAGCAGGCCGAGTGAGCCCTGGCCGACGGCCGGGTCCATCGTGAGGACCATCGACGCGTCGCGGATCAGCACCTTCGCGGTGCCGTCGTACCCGGTGGCATCGAGCTGGTTGGTCCCGTCGAGCTGGTTGGCACCCAAAGGCACGGCGAGACCGGCCAGGACGGTGAAGCCAAGAGCGAGAGCGCGGCGCCTGGTGAGCATGGCGAGAACCTCGTTCCGAAACAGGGATGGGGGCCCGAAACTAACTCTTGGCAGGTTCGCCGCCCCACCCTTTTCCAGCTCGATCGAATCTTGCTGCCTCATCGAGCACAGGCATCTTGACTTCAGGTGCACCTGAAGTTGGAAGGTGAGGTCATGGGGTTCTTGGAACGGATCGAGGAGCGGCCCGGAGCCGCTGAACTTCGGGCCGAGTCGTACCGGCTGCTCGGCCTGAAGCGCGGCGCGAGCGTGGTCGACGTGGGCTGTGGTACCGGGCATGCGGCCGAGGAGCTGGCGGCCAAGCGGCTGAAGGTGACCGGGCTGGACCCCGATCCGGAGGCGATCGAGACCGCCCGGACGCGGGTCCCAGGCGCAATGTTTCACGTGGCACATTCCGACGACCTGCCGCTCGCCGACGAATCGATGGACGGCTACCGCGCCCTGCGGCTCTTCCATCTGCTCGAGGATCCGGTCCCGACGGTGGCCGAGGCCTATCGAGTACTGCGGCCCGGCGGGCGGATCGTGGTCGGCGGTCAGGACTATGGATTCGTGCTGATCAACAGTTCGGACCAGGACCTGACCGACGTCATCCTGCTCGGACTGGAATCCCGCTCGGTCGCGCCCCGCGCCGTACGGAATCTTCGTGATCTTCTGCTCGACGCTGGCTTCCACGACCCCGAGGTGGTCGTCCACAACGACGTCGTCACCGACCACGCCACCATGGCTCCGCAACTCGCAGCGGCCGCGACCGCAGCCGTCGACAAGGCCCTGATCACTCGGGACGACGCCGACGGCTGGCTGGCCGAACAGGAGACGCGCGGCCGCACCGACCGCTTCCTAGCAGTCCTACCAACGCTCCTGGTCAGCGCCCGCCGTTAGCGCGGACCTACATCAGCCCGTCAGCCAACGCGCACGCGATCACCGACCGCGCCCACACTCCGCCACCGTCCCTGGCCCTGGCCCTTCCCCCAGCTCGGTGGTTATCCCCCCAGCTGGGGGGTGCCCATCGAGATTCTGAGTGGGCAACCCCCTGTCTCGGTAGGCATCCCCTGAGTTGGGGTGTTGCTCCAGGGCTGGTTGGTCAAGGGTTCTGCCCGGGCCGGTACGACCTTGAGCACCGTTCGACCGTCCGGCGGGATGTCAGTTGGTTGGTGGAGTCTCAAGGTGCCCCTCGCCCGCGATCGCGGGTGCCCGGGGCTGTCCGGTGCGTCATCCGATGGATTTTCGTCACCGAGTCCCCAAAATCCCTCGGATAGTGCAGATCTCGGGCATCACGCACCTCGGCCACAGCCCGTCAGCCCCAGGCAACGTGGGGCCGCGGTCGCCGGCCTCGCCATCCAGCCCAGCCATCTGCTCGGCTCGCCCTCTGGTTTTGTCGGCCGCCCTTTGGCGGTCGAGTGGGGGTGCAGACCGAAAGAACTCGGCCGGGGACGTGCACTGTGGCTGATCGCCGCTTCCGGCCGAACTGGAAGACAGGGTGGCTGGGCGCCGCGGTGGCTAAGCCGGATGGCCGAGGTCGGCGACCGCGGCTCCACGTCGCTTGGGGTTGCCGGGCTATGGCTGGGGAAGTTGAGTTCCCATCGCCTGACAGTGACCGTTGCTGGAGGCTGGGGTGGATATTCGCCCTACCCGGCCCATCCTCCTCCCCAAACCGGTTTGGGGAGGGCTGACGAGGGGATGCGGGGAGGATCCACCCCCCGAATCCGTCCGGGATCAACCCCGAACCGGTTTGGGGAAGGCGATTCGGCGACCTGTTCGCTGCAGGTTTCCTTAACGTCCGAACGTCCGGAGACGGGCCCTCCGATCCTTCGGACACTAGCTCGGAGCGGTGGTTAACGTCGGAACATCCGGAGACAGGCCCTCCGATCCTTCGGACGTTGTGGTGGTGGGGGATCGTGATAGCGCAGTGGCGGCTTGGACCGAGTGGGTTTCGGCAACGCCCGGCTCTACTGGCAATCCCGAGGCTGGATCAGCGGCTTGGTGGGCGTGTGGGTGAGCTGTTTGACAGCGGCATTTGCCAGCGGACAGTGGGCAGCAGCGCCGCCGGGGTGACGCGATCCTTGTTGGCGGCAACGATGTCGAACATCGACTCGATCAGCGTGTCCGACAACAGGTGCGGCTGGAGGCCGAGGCCGACCAGGCCGGTGTGCTTGACGTTGTAGTAGTGCTCGGCCTGCTCGACGCGCGGGTTCTCCAGGTGGTCGACCTGGACCGGGCCGGGGAAACACTCGGCGACCTTGTCGGCGAGCTGACGAACCGAGTAGCTCTCGGTCATCTGGTTGAAGACCCGGAACTCACCCGCGTCGGCCGGGTTCTCGACCGCGAGCCGGATGCACTCGACGGTGTCGCGGATGTCCAGGAATCCGCGAGTCTGACCGCCCGCGCCGTACACGGTCAGTGGTTCGCCGAGGACGGCCTGGATGACGAAGCGGTTGAGCACGGTGCCGAAGACGGCGTCGTAATCGAACCTGGTCGCCAGCCGCGGATCGAGAACGGTCTGGTCGGTCTGCTGCCCGTAGACCACGCCCTGATTGAGGTCGGTGACCCGCAGACCCCAGACCCGGCAGCCGAACTCGAGGTTGTGCGAGTCGTGCACCTTGCTCAGGTGGTAGAACGAGCCCGGCTTCTTCGGGTAGAGCATCCGGTCGGTGCGCCCGTGGTGCGTGACGTCGAGCCAGCCTTCCTCGATGTCGATGTTCGGCGTCCCGTACTCGCCCATCGTGCCGAGTTTGACGAGGTGGATGTCCGGGTTGAGCTCGGCCACCGCGTACATCAGGTTGAGTGTGCCGATCACGTTGTTCTGCTGGGTGTAGACGGCGTGCTGCCGGTCGATCATCGAGTACGGCGCCGCCCGTTGCTCGGCGAAATGCACGATCGCGTCCGGCGCGAACTCGCTCACCGCCTCGAGCACGAAGTCCGCGTCGAGCAGATCCCCGACGTACGGCGTGATGTTTCGCCCCGACACCTGTTGCCAGATGGCGACCCTGGTGTCCAGCTCCTCGATCGGGACCAGGCTCTGCACGCCCAGCTCACGGTCGTAACCGCGGCGGGCGAAGTTGTCCAGGATCGCGAGCTCGTGACCGCGGTCGGACAGATGTAACGCGGTCGGCCACCCGAGGTAGCCGTCACCGCCCAGGACGAGTACGCGCACGGCGCTCGCCGCCTTCCATCATCGGCTAGTGACTCTCCCTTCATAGTCATGAATCGGCGAGGTGCACAATGGGTGCCGTGCGCATCCACAGAAGGCTCGCGGCGCGCTTCGGTCTGCGCCGGAGCCGAATGTTGCTGTGGGCGAAGTACTCGGCATCCTCGGTGATCTCGACCGCGGTGAGTCAGGTCGCCTTCGCGTTGTGTTACTGGTTCGGCGCGATGCCCTTGGTGGCCACGGTGCTCGCCTGGATCGCCGGTGGCATCCCGAACTACCTGCTCACCAGGCGCTGGGCCTGGGAACGCCCCGGCCGGATGTTGCCCTACGCAATCATCGTGGTCGGGAACGCGGGCGTCGCGGCACTGGTGACCAGCCTCACCGACCTGGCGGCCCGGGCCTGGATCGACTCGCTGTTCTGGCAGACCATGCTGGTCAGCAGCTCGTACTTCTTCACCTTCGCGGTGCTGTTCGTGGTCAAGTTCAAGCTGTTCGACCGCTGGGTGTTCGCCGAGCCCGTCGCAGTACGTACTCCCGCAGCCACGTAGTGATCATCACGCGCGCGTAGTTGGCGCCGTACACGAGTCCTGGTCCTTTCTTGCTGGTCCCGTTGTCGCGCCGGCGCATTGTCATCGGTAGCTCGACGACTCGTGCTTTGTGTGCGAGTGCGCCGAGGAGAAGCTCGGACGATTGGTACTGCGGCTCTCGGAGCGTGATCGCGGTCGCTAGGTCTGACCGCATAGCGCGGAAGCCGAACGATGTGTCGGTCAGGCGGTGTCGCGTCAGGATCGACGCCAGTACGGCGAACACTCGCACACCCAGCCACCGCAGCCGACTGTCGGCGTCCTCCGCGCCGAGTCGGCGTGACCCCGTGACGAAGTCGGCCTCGTTGTCGAGGATCGGTTGCAGTAGTACGCCGAGTTCCTCGTTGTCGTATTGGCCGTCCGCGTCCGTGGTCAGTCGCAGCAGTTCCATGTTGTTCAGGTACTGCTGCGAGTCCACATAGATGATCCCCGGCTGGTACGCGACCGTCGCCAGCACGCGCAGCGCCGTACCGGCGACCAGGAAGACGCCCAGCAGCCAGTGGCGTCTCACATGTGCTGGAAGTACTGCCATGTCCGGGCGAGGCCCTCGTCGAGCGAAACCTCCGGGGCGTAGCCCAACTCGCTAGCGATGTCGACGATCACTGCGGGCATCTCACCGGCCGGTGCTTCGATGTGCTCAGCCGGAATCGGCTTACCGGTGACTGCGCGCACCGCCTCCACCAGCTCGAGCACCGACACCGACTGACCGGAGCCGATGATCGCGCGGCCGTCGTACCCGGTCTCCAGCGTGAGCAGTACGGCGTTGACCACGTCGTCGATGTAGACCAGGTCCCGGCGCTGAGTGCCGTCGCCGTGCACCTGCACTCCGGTACCGGCGAGTGCCGCCCGCATCAGCCGCGGTACGAAGCTGTCCTTGTGCGACATCCCCGGCCCGTAGACATTGGTGAACCGCAGTGCGGCGGTGGCCAGCCCGTAGCTACCGGAGTACGCCGACAACAGCATCTCGCCGGCCGCCTTGGTCGCGCCGTACGGCGTGAGTGGGCTCAACGGGAGATCCGCGGTGATGGTCGCCGTACCGACGTCACCGACGACCGCGTTGGTCGAGGCGAGCACGAACCGGTCGACACCGCTGCCCCGGGAGAGCTCCAGGAGCACCTGGGTGATGGTGACGTTCTGCGCGAAGGTCGCCATCGGTGCGTCCACCGAGCGCAGTACCGAGGTCAGGGCGGCCAGGTGGACCACTGCGGTCGGCCGCGTCTCGAAGGCGCCGATACAGACCTCCTGGTTGGCCAGGTCCCCGGTCACGACGGTCACGCCGTCGTCCCACGTGGGATCCGGCGGCTCCCGGTCCACTGCCGTCACCGGCACATCCCGCTCCCGGAGAGCGCGTACCACCGCTCGCCCGATGAAGCCTGCCGCACCCGTGACCAAGACCCGTTCCGCCATAGCGATCAACCTACGCCGGGAGAGCAACTGAGCCGCATCCGGAAGCGGGCTGCGACAAGGCCTTGACCAAGCGTCATGAAGATGGGGAAGATCACCCCGGACGCGGGCTGACAACCTTGTCATCGGGGCCGCGTAAACCCTCCGGCGCACTGGCTCAGGCCGTCGCGCCGGTCCGGCCGTGCAAGGAGCGTGGATGAAACTCCGCCGCCCACTAGGGGTCGTCGCGTCGCTCGGGCTAGTTGTGACAATGTCACCAGTTATGACGTCAGCGCATGCCGTCCCGCCGAACACTTCGGCCACCCACAACGAGCCGGTGGTGAGCGGAGCCTCGTTCTTCACCTCGTTCGAGTCCGGGCAACCGCAGCCCGGCTACACCGACACCGTCGAGACCGGGCCGGACGGGAAGCCCCGCGCGGGCGGCGTCCAGGGCCCGACGCCGACCGGGGTCGGCGGCAGCGAGATGGACAAGGTCAAGCTGATCACCGCGAGCGGCGAGAACACCGGCGGCGGTGAGATCGCCTCGAACGCCGCCGACGGGGACAAGTTCACCAAGTGGCTGGTCTTCACCAAGACCGGCTGGCTGACCTACGAGACCTCGGCCCCGGTCGTGATCCGGAAGTACGCGCTCACCTCGGCGAACGACGCCGACGGCCGCGACCCGCAGAACTGGACCGTGCAGGGCTCGAACAACGGCACCGACTGGACCGTGCTCGACACGCAGACCGGTCAGAGCTTCGAGAACCGGTTCCAGACCAAGGAATACAGCTTCACGAACGAGACGGCGTACAAGTTCTTCAAGTTCGACGTCACGCTCAACCACGGCGAGAACATCGTCCAGCTCGCCGACTGGTACCTCTCGAATGGCGATCCGCTGCCGCCACCGGGCCCGGTGGCCGAGTCGCGGCTGGACTCGGGCCCGACCAGCGCCTACAACGCCCGCGCCCGGGTCGGTTTCACCGGCGTGAAGTCGTTCCGGTACGCCGGGCACCAGACGACCGAGGGTCGTGGCTTCACCTGGAACAAGATCTCCGACGTCGACCTGAAGGTCGGCCGGGACACCCGGTTGTCGTACAAGATCTTCCCCGAGCACATCGAGGGTGACCTCAGCTACCCGAGCACGTACGCCGCGCTCGACCTGGCGTTCTCCGACGGGACCTATCTGAGCGACCTGCGCGCCAAGGACCACCACGGCTTCGGGCTCAGCCCGCGCGGCCAGGGCGACGCCAAGGGTCTGTCCACGAACCAGTGGAACAACATCGAGGCCGACCTCGGCAGAGTTGCCGCCGGTAAGACGATCAAGCGGATCCTGGTCGGCTACGACAAGCCGACCGGACCGGCCGACTTCCGCGGCTGGGTGGACGACATCCGGATCGCCGGCGCGATCAACCCGGACTCCGCGGCTGCGCGTACCGCCGCCAAGCACCCGTCCGACTTGGCGCTGACGACCCGTGGCACCAACGCGACCGGCGGCTTCTCCCGCGGCAACAACTTCCCGGCGACCGCCGTACCGCATGGTTTCAACTTCTGGACCCCGGTGACGAACGCCGGCTCGCGCTCCTGGCTGTACGACTACGCCAAGGGCAACAACGCCGAGAACAAGCCGACGATCCAGGCCCTGTCGATCAGCCACGAGCCCAGCCCGTGGATGGGTGACCGGCAGACCTTCCAGGTGATGCCGTCGACGGCGGCCACGCCGACCGCGAACCGGGCCAACCGCGGGTGGTCGTTCAGCCATGACAACGAGGTCGCCCGTCCGTACTACTACGGGGTCGAGTTCGACAACGGGAACGCCGCGGAGATCGCGCCGACCGACCACGCGGCGATGCTGCGATTCAGCTTCCCGAAGGGCGGCGCGTCGCTGGTCTTCGACAACGTGACCAACGAGGGCGGCCTGACGCTGGACCCGGAGACCGGTGTGGTGACCGGCTTCAGCGATGTGAAGAGCGGCCTGTCGACCGGCGCCGGCCGACTGTTCGTGTACGGCGTTGTGGACCAGAAGGTAGTTGCCTCTGGCAAGCTGTCCGACGGTGGCGGCGCGAACGTCGGTGGCTACTTCGGATTCGACCCGGCCGTCACCCAGGTCCAGCTGCGGCTCGCGACCTCGCTGATCGGTACCGAGCAGGCTCGCAAGAACTTGGAGATGGAGCTCCCGGCCGGATCGAAGTTCGGCAAGGTCAAGGACGCGGCGCAGGACCTGTGGGACGCCAAGCTGCGCACGATCGAGGTCGAAGGTGCCACCGCGGACCAGCTGACCACGCTCTACTCGAACCTGTACCGCCTGTTCCTCTACCCGAACAACGGCTCGGAGAACACCGGCACCAAGTCCAAGCCGGTCATCACCTACGCCTCGCCCACCTCGCCGAAGGTCGGTCCGGACACCCCGACCACGACCGGCTCGAAGATCGTGGCCGGCCAGACGTTCGTCAACAACGGTTTCTGGGATACCTACCGGACCGTGTGGCCGGCGTACTCGCTGTTCGCGCAGGACGAGGCGGCCGATCTGGTCAACGGCTTCGTCCAGCAGTACAAGGACGGCGGCTGGATCTCCCGCTGGTCCTCGCCGGGCTACGCCAACCTGATGGTCGGTACGTCGTCCGACGTCGCCTTCGCCGATGCCTACCTGAAGGGGATCAAGGGCATCGACGTCCAGGCCATGTACGACGCCGCGGTCAAGAACGCGTCCGTCGTACCGCCCACGCAGAACGTCGGCCGTAAGGGGATGGACCTGTCCACCTTCCACGGCTACACCGCCAACAGCACCGGCGAGGGCTTCAGCTGGTCGATGGACGGTTACATCAACGACTACGGCATCGCGAACCTGTCGAAGGCGCTGTACGACACGGCAAAGAAGAGCGATCCCCGCAAGCAGGAGTACCTGGACAACTACAAGTACTTCCTCAACCGGGCCCGCAACTACGTCACCCTCTACGACCCGACGGTCGGCTTCTTCCAGGGCAAGAACCCGGACGGTAGCTGGGGAACCTCGCCGAACCTGTTCGACCCGCGCGACTGGGGTCACGACTACACCGAGACCAACGCCTGGAACATGGCGTTCTCGACGCCGCAGGACGGCGCCGGTCTGGCCGCGATCTACGGCGGCCGGGACGGTCTGATCAAGAAGCTGGACGAGTTCTTCAGTACGCCGGAGGACGCGCTGCACCCCGGCGGTTACGGCGGCACGATCCACGAGATGCTCGAGGCTCGCGACGTACGGATGGGTCAGTACGGGCACAGCAACCAGCCGTCGCACCACCTGACCTACATGTACGACTTCGTCGGCCAGCCGTGGAAGACACAGGCGCTCGTCCGTGAGGCCGTGTCGCGGCTCTACCTGGGGTCGGAGATCGGCCAGGGCTATCCGGGTGACGAGGACAACGGAGAGATGTCCGCCTGGTACCTGTTCAGCGCGCTCGGCTTCTACCCCCTGCAGGTCGGTTCGCCGTCGTACGCGATCGGATCGCCACTGTTCAAGAAGGCGACCGTCCGGCTGCCGGGCGGTAAGAAGCTGGTGATCAGCGCACCGGACAACAGCGCGAAGAACATCTACGTGAAGAGCGTCCGGATCAACGGGAAGAAGTGGACGTCGACGAATCTCCCGCACGATCTGATCGCGAGCGGCGGCAAGATCGAGTTCGAGATGACGGACAAGCCGTCGAACTGGGGTTCCGGACGCAACGACGCCCCGCCGTCGATCACCACCGCCGGCGAGGACCCGAGCACCTGGCGGGACTCCACCTCGGACGAGGGCGCCGTGGTCACCGGCTCCGCGGATGTTGCCGCGCTGACCGACGACAACGCGAGCACCCAGGTCACCCTCACCGGTGACAAGCCCACGGTGACGGTCGCCCTCCAGCAGGGTCGCCCGGTCGGCATGTACACGCTGACCAACGGCACAACCGGTACGGCGCCGTCCGCCTGGGTGCTCGAGGGTTCGAACGACGGGACCACATGGTCGACGGTCGACAAGCGGACCGGGGTGACCTGGCCGTGGACGTCGTACACGCGGTCGTTCAGCATCGCGTCGCCGAAGGCGTACACGCAGTACCGGCTGGTGCTGGCGCCGGCTGGTGCCGACGGGGTGACGCTGGCCGAGTTCGAGCTGCTCGGGACACTGAAGGGGATCGAGGTCGGGACGCATCCGAGCGACAAGCGGGTCGCGGAGACCCGGCCGAGCCCGACGCCGTCCCAGTCGATCGACCGCAACTACGGGTAAGTAAAACCCGCGGAGCCTGCCCCTGAGAGGTTCCGCGGGAAATTGAGGAGGGGTGGCGGTCCCCGCCCGGACTGCCACCCCTTCACCCCTATCGACGGCCGGGATCGCCGACGGGTTGCCTTCCACCGCAAAGAGTCCACATGCCGGACAAACTCTTACCGGTTCAGGGCGAACCATCCCAGGTTGAGCAGCGCGATCGCGACCGTGGTGGAAACGGTGACCGGCGACTTGAGACCGGCTCGGGCGGCGAGAACCGGCAGGGCGAGGACCATCGCGATCCCGCCGAGCTGGACGGCGAAGAGCGGGCCGAGGCTGTTGATCGCACAGTTCTCGGCACTCGGCGGGCACAACGGCACGCCGAGCTGGAACAGAACGGCGTAAAGGAGGCCGACGGCCAGACCGACGTACGCCGCTTGGAGCGTCACCCGGCCGATCGACTGCGTCTGCGTCTCCATGCGATCACGCTAGGCGCGCAATCGGAGTCGAGTCATGAGGAGAACTACTCAGCCGGTCCAGCGGCCAGTGAAGAAGCCGGCCGCCCAGATCGCGGCGAGTGGTATCGCCACGCTGAGGTAGAGCCGGCCGAGCCAACGATGGCGGTGCACGACAACCGCGAGGCCGATCCAGAGCGGCCACCACAGCAGCGTCGCCCGGGTCAGCGAGTAGATCCAGAACGACGTACAGAAGGCGCCGACGGTGGCGGCCACCCAGGCTGCCTCACCCCAGGAACGGCGCCGGAGCAGCCAGGCGAGGAGCAGCAGACCGATCACCAGCGTGACCAGCTCGGCCCGGAACATCCAGGTCCAGTCGCTGCGTTCGCCGGCGAAGTGGCCGCGCGAGGCTGCGTCCCAGGTGTGGACGAGCGACTCCCACGGCCAGGTGAACTCGCGCGCCCAGCCCTTCTCCTGCGCCTCCTGCCAGGCGAACCACGAGCCGTGGATCTGCTTCAGATAGGCCATGAAGCCGAGCACCGGAATGGCCGGCAGCGCCAGCCAAGGAGCCGACGGCCAATCGCGCTTCTTCGAGGTGATGAACTCGACCACGAGCGCGCAGGCGAGGAAGATCCCCGAGACCCGGACGGTCGCGGCCAGCGCGACGAAGATCGCAGCTCGCGCCCAGCGCCCCTGCCGGGCGGCGAGCCAGGCGGGGAAGGCGAAGGCGCAGAACAGCGCCTCGGTGTACCCGGCCGCGAGGAAGACTCCGACCGGAGCGCCGTACCAGACCACTGCCGCATTCGGACCGAGTCCCTTGAGCTCCGGGAACTCGTACTGCGCGAGTCTCGCTAGGTAGACGCCGGCGACCGCACTGGCCACGGCCGAGACGACGATGCCGGCGCCGAAGTACCCGACGCCGGTGAAGTGCACGAGATGGACCAGGAGCGGGAAGCCGGGAAAGAACGCGGCCAGCGGCGCCTGCGACGGCTCACCGTTGTTGTAGCCGAACTCCGCGAGCGCCTTCAGATGCCAGACATCCCACTGCACCCAGGCGCGCCAGACATCCGGGTAGTCCGTCCCGCGGTTGAAGAGCAGCGGCGCCGATATCGACAGCAGGAACAACCCCACCCGGGTGACAAGCCACCACCCGAGCACCTCCCGCGTCATCGCCGTCGGCAACCACCGCCGCAGCCCGACCCCCTCCACCCGTGCCCGCCGCGCCCGCCCCGGCCGCGCCTCGACGGCGGCTGGGGACGGCTCCGGTGGCGGGGCGGCTGGACTACTGACCACCGCCGCCGGGTTTCTCCGGGTCCTCCGGGTCACCGCTGCCTGGTGGTGTGATGGTCGGCCAGCCCGGCGTCTTGGTCGGCTTCGTCGGCTTCGTCGGGCCGCTCGGGGTGTTCGTCGGCCCGGTCGGCGTGTTGGTGGGCCCGGTCGGCGTCTTCGTCGGCGGCCCGCTCGGGGTGATCGTCGGCGTGATGGTCGGGGTGATCGTCGGCTTCGGCGGCTTCGGGCTCTCCTCGACCGAGCCCTTCTCGGGCTCCTCGAAATCCAGGTCGTCCTGGCCGTCGAGGGCCGGCTTCATGTAGGCCAGCCAGGTCTTCAGCGGCCAGTTGCCACCGAAGAACGCCTCGTCCTTCGAGTACGGGTCGAGGTCGGCCTCACCGGTCTTGCCGGCCCGGTAGAGCACGGAGGTCGACAGCTGCGGCGTGTAGCCGGTCCACCACGAGGTCAACGTGTCAGTGCCGGCCTTGCAGCCGTCACAGGCCTTGTCCGCCGCGCGATGCTCCACCGCGACACCACCGGCGGTACCGGTCTTGCCGGCCACCGGGCGGTCGAGATCCTTGGCCCCCTCACCGGTGCCGTCCTCGACAACGGTCTCGAGGATCTTGTTGACCTGGCGGGCCAGGTTGATGTCGAAGGCCTGGGTCTGCTTCAGGTTCTTCTCGTCCGACCAGACCACCTTGCCGGTCTTGTCGGTGATGCTCTTGATCACGTGCAGTTCCTTGGCCTTGCCCTCGGCCGCGAAGGTCGCGTAGGCGTTGGCCATGTCGACCGGCGACGCGTACGGGTCCGGACCGAGCACCGTCGACGGGTTCTTCCGGCCGATCTCCAGCGCCTTGGTCTTCGGGATACCTGCCGCCTCGGCGGCGTTCACCAGCTTCTCCGGCCCGTCTTCCATCTGCTTGTCGACCAGGTCGTAGAAGGCGGTGTTGACCGACTCCTGCGTCGCGTACTGCAGGTCCACGTCGCCGTAGTCGTTGTTGAACTCGTTGTTGAACTCCTGGCCCTGGACCTCGATCGGGCTGTCGCCCTGCAGTTTCTCCCAGGGTGAACGCCCGTCCTGCAGGGCCGCGGCCACCGCGAACGGTTTGAACGACGACCCCGGTCTGGCCTTCGCCGTTGCCCAGTTGATCTGGCTCTTCAGGAAGTCCGGACCGCCGTACATCGCGATCAACTGACCGGTCCCGGGCTTCACCGCCGCCATCCCGACATGCAGGTTGTCCCGCTTCTTCGGCAGCCGGGTCTCGGCGGCCTTGACCATGTCGGCCTGCTGCGTGGGATCGAAGGTGGTGACGATCTTGTACCCGCCGCCGGTGATCTGGTTCTCGGTGAACCCGCGGCGGAGCAGTTCCTTCTTGGCCATGTCGAGCAGGAAGCCCTGCGGGCCCCGGTACTTGTTGTTCTTCTTCGGCTTGTCGATCTTCGGTAGTGCCTTGGAGTACTTGTCCTGCTCGGCCTGGGTGATCGTGCCGCTCAGTCGCATACCGTCCAGGACGTACTGGTACCGGGCGAGGATCCGCGGGTGGTTCGCCTTCTTGTCGACGTCGAACAGCGTCGGGTTGTTCAGCACCGTGGCCAGGAACGCTGCCTGCGGGACGGTCAGCTTGCTCGGGTCGGTCACCCGGAAATAGGCGTTCCCCGCCGCCGCGACGCCGTACGCGCCCTCACCGAAGTAGATGGTGTTCAGGTATCCCTCGAGCGTCGTGCTCTTGTCCTGCTGGCGACTCAGCTTGGTCGCGATGAACAGTTCCTTGAACTTCCGGGACGCGGTCCGGTCCTGGTTCAGGTACATGATCTTCACGTACTGCTGGGTGATCGTCGAACCACCCTGCAACTGCTCACCCTTGGCGATGTTGTACGCCGCCCGCAGCATGCCGGTCGGCGAGATGCCGGGGTTGGTCCAGAAGGTCCGGTCCTCGGCGGCCAGGATCGCGTCCTGGACCCGCTTCGGGATCTGCTTCAGCGGGACTGTCGTCCGGTTCTGTTCGTAGAACCGGCCCATCGTCACGCCGTCACTCCACGCGACCGTGGTGGTGTTCGCCTCGAAGGCCTTGTTGACGTCCGGGATCTCGGTCTTCTGGTAGATGATGAAGAACGCGGCGGTGCCGACGATGATCCCGAGGAACCCGAAGGCAGCCAGCCAGCCGAGCACCCGGAGCGCCCAGTGTCTCTTGGCCCGGCGCGGCGGAGCGGCTTTTCTACGAGCTTCACTCACAGTGCAATCCTCGACGATCTCGCGGAAGTCATTGCCCCACAGACTACGGCGGGTGTGGTAACGGGCCCGAATCCGCTCCGGAGGGTACCAACTCCGGGGTTCGGGGGCGAATCATCCGGTGACGTGCGGCGCCAGGAACGTGACAGCGAGTAGCGCTGCCGGGAAGCACGCCAGGAACATGGTGAACGTGTAGCCCATGATGTCGCGGGCCTTCAGCCCCAGGATCGCGAGCGTCGGCAACATCCAGAACGGCTGCAACAGGTTGGCGCTCGCCTCGCCGAGGTCGTACACGATCACCATCCAGCCGGCATCGACGTTGAGCTCGTTCGCCGCCTGCAGCACGTACGGCGCCTCGATCACCCACTTGCTGCCACCGCTGGGCACGAAGATGCCGAGGATGCACGAATAGATCGCCACCAACGGCGCGAGCAGGAACTGACTACTTGCCTGCACCAACCAACCGGCCAGCCGGGCGGAGATGCCGGTATACGCGATCATGCCGAAGATGCCGCCGTACAAGGGGAACTGGAGCAGTACGCCGGCCGCGGCGGGCGCGCCGTCGCGCACCGCGCGCGCCATCCGCCACGGGCGCCAGTGCAGCAGCATCGCGAGCAGGAACAGGATCAGGTTGACGGTGTTGAGGTCGAGTGCGCTGAAGAAACTCTTGTTGTCGAAGTAGCGGACCAGATACGTCACACCGAGCGCGACGATGAACAGACTGAACAGTGGCGAGTGCTCGAGCCAATCCCCCGGCCTGCGCTTCGCGTTCTCTTCTCTCTGTCCGTTGTACGCCGATCCTCGGCCGATGAGCGGTTTGAGCTCGATGCCGTGGTCGGCCGCGGTCCGCGAGCTCCCCTCGCCCGGCGCGATGAACCAGGCCATCGCGACACCGACGACGTACACGAAGAGTGTTGCGACCAGCGCCTGCCAGGTGAAGATCGTTTCGCTGAGTGGAATGAGCCCGCTGGCGCGACCGCCGGCCTTGATGACCTCCTGGACCGGTGCGGGACTACTGCTCGCGCTCGCTACCTGCAGCGCTGCCGATCCGGAGAGGCCCTGCGCCCAGACCGTCCCCAGCCCCAGGAATGCCATCGCCCCCAGCGCGCGGTAGTCGGCCTTGGGCACGTTGCGGGCCACCTCGCGCGCCAGGATCGCGGCGAAGATCAGGCTGAAGGCCCAGTTCAGGTACGACGCGAGCATCGCGACCGCGGCCACGAACGCCACCGCGGATCGCGGGCTCTTCGGGATCCGCGCCAACCGGGTGATCAACCGGGCGACCGGTCCGCTGGTCGCGACGGCGTACCCGCCGATGATGATCATCGCCATCTGCAGGGTGAACGTGATCAGGCTCCAGAACCCGATGCCCCAGGCATCGACCAGCCCGAACCCCTTGGTCGCGGCCGGATCGTCCGGGCGCTTCAGCAGCGGTTCACCCGTGACGAGCCCGAACAGCAGCACCACGAAGGTGCCGACCAGGACGAACCCGAACGCGTCCGGCAGCCACTTCTCGGTGAACGCGGTGAACCGCAGGGCCACCCGCGCCAGCGGACCCTCGCCCTCGAGTTCGTGCTTGGCGTGCTTTCCGTGGCTGTCGGTCACGACTCTCCGCTCCTGGATCACGACGCAGGGTGTTATCCGATTAAACGGCTCCGGCCGCCTGACGTAACAGGTTTCCGGCGCGTGCCGCCGTACGAGGTGACAAAGACGACCTTTGTCATGAGTTGTCCACAGCTCGGAGCTCTGCTTACAGTGGCGACACGATGTATCGAACCGATACATCAGGTTCTGACAAACTGGACCGAGGAGGTGGGGGTCATGGGAAACCGCAGTGGGGTCCTGGAGCTCGCCGTACTCGGTCTGCTGCACGAAGCGCCGATGCACGGCTACGAGCTCCGCAAGCGCGTCAACGCCCAGTTCGGCTGGGGACGCGTGCTGTCGTTCGGATCGCTCTACCCGTGTCTGAAGGCGATGCTCCGCAACGGCCTGATCACCGCCGACCCCGGTACGCCGGAGGCGGGGCGCAGGCCGAAGATCGTGTACACGATCACGGCCGACGGCAAGGACCACTTCGCGCACGCGATGCACGACGCGGGTCCGTCGGCCTGGGAGGACGACACGTTCGGCGTCCGGTTCTCGTTCTTCGGCCGGACCGATCCGGCCACCCGGCTGCGCATCCTCGAGGGCCGGCGCGCCCGGATGGAGGAGCGGCTGGCGAACTTCCGGGCCGCGATGAGCCGGACCGCGGAACGGGTCGACGCCTACACCCTCGAGCTGCAACGGCACGGCCTGGAGTCGGCCGAGCGCGAGGTCCGCTGGCTGAACGAGCTGATCGACGGCGAGCGGCGGCAGCAACCCTCCTCCCAACATCCCCCACCGCCTGACCAAGGAGATTCCAGATGACCTCGATCCGGGTAGCGATCGTCGGCGTCGGCAACTGCGCCAGCTCGCTCGTCCAGGGCGTGCACTACTACCGTGACGCGAAGCCTGAGGAGCGCGTCCCCGGTCTGATGCACGTCCAGTTCGGCGACTACCACGTCCGCGACGTCGAGTTCGTCGCCGCGTTCGACGTCGACGGCAAGAAGGTCGGCCTGGACCTCGCCGACGCCATCGGCGCCAGCGAGAACAACACGATCAAGATCTGCGACGTGCCGCCGTCCGGCGTCACCGTGCAGCGCGGTCACACCCTGGACGGTCTCGGCAAGTACTACCGCGAGACCATCACCGAGTCCGACGCAGCCCCGGTCGACGTCGTCGCCGCACTGCGCGAGGCCCAGGTCGACGTACTGGTCTGCTACCTGCCGGTCGGCTCCGAGCAGGCGGCCAAGTTCTACGCCCAGTGCGCGATCGACGCGAAGGTCGCCTTCGTGAACGCACTCCCGGTCTTCATCGCCGGCACCAAGGAGTGGGCCGACAAGTTCACCGAGGCGGGCGTGCCGATCGTCGGCGACGACATCAAGTCGCAGATCGGCGCCACCATCACGCACCGCGTGCTGGCCAAGCTGTTCGAGGACCGCGGCGTCACCGTCGACCGGACCTACCAGCTGAACGTCGGCGGCAACATGGACTTCAAGAACATGCTGGAGCGCGACCGGCTGGAGTCCAAGAAGATCAGCAAGACCCAGTCCGTCACCTCGCAGCTGGTCGACGACATCGACCCGCGCAACGTGCACATCGGCCCGTCCGACTACGTGGCCTGGCTGGACGACCGCAAGTGGGCCTTCATCCGGCTCGAGGGCCGCAACTTCGGTGACGTCCCACTGTCGCTGGAGTACAAGCTCGAGGTCTGGGACTCGCCGAACTCGGCCGGCATCATCATCGACGCCATCCGCGCGGTGAAGATCGCCAAGGACCGCGGCATCGGTGGCCCGATCCTGTCCGCGTCGTCGTACTTCATGAAGTCGCCGCCGGAGCAGTACGCCGACGACGTCTGCCGCGAGCTCGTCGAGAAGTTCATCCGCGGTGAGGTCGAGCGCTAGGTTTTGAGGTATGCGGCTCCACGTGGGATGTGCTCAGTGGACACATCCCGCGTGGCCGCAACCGTCGCGCTCGAAGCTCGCGTCGTACGCGTCGTGGGTGAACGCGGTGGAGAGCAACACGACCTTCTACGGGATCCCCTCCCGCTCCTCGGTCGAGAACTGGGCCGCGCAGACGCCGCCTGACTTCCGCTTCGTCGTGAAGCTGCCCCAGGTCATCACGCACGAACGCCGCCTCAGCAACATCGCCGCCGACTTCCATGCCTTCGCCGCGGCGGTCGAGCCACTCGGCTCCCGGAACCACGCTCTTTGGATCCAGCTACCGGCCTCCTTCGCCCCCTCCGACCTCGGCATGCTGGCCGCCTTCCTGCGAGGCGCACCCCGAGAACACCGGTACGCCGTGGAGGTCCGCCACCCAGCGTTCTTCGACGATGCCCGCGTGGCTGACGCGTTGGAGCAGGTGCTGGCCCGCACCGGCACCGAATGGGTCCCGTTCGACACCGGCACCCTCTTCGGCCGCCGCCCCACCAGCCTCGCCGAACGCGACGCCTGGATGAAGAAACCCCGCGTCGCCCGCCGAGCTGTGGCGTTGACCGCCCATCCCATCGTCCGCTACATCGGCCGCGACTCCGTCGACGAAACCGTAGAAGGCTGGACCTACCTGGTCGAGCTCGCGCTGAGCTGGCTCGCGGAAGGCCGCTCGCCGACGATCTTCCTCCATACCCCCGACAACGCCGAGGCCCTCAACCTGGCCCGCCTCTTCCACAGCACGCTCCGAGCCCAACTCCCGACCCTGGAACCACTCCCCGAACCGATCTCCGTCGAACCACCAACCCTGTTCTGAGTTATCCACAGGTAGAAGTTTGCTGCTGGCAGCAGGGTGAATCTCCGTATGTTCTCCGTCGAGATCCGACCTCGGAGGAGAACCCATGGAGCACATCGACACCCCCACCGCACCCTCAAGCCCTGCACCCCTGCGCACGCGCACATCGCGGAGCACTCGCGCCGAGCACCGGGCTCGTGCGGAGTTGCTGGTTGCCGAGCTCCACCGAATGGCTGCCGGCACCGACAACCCGGCCGAGCGCGCCAGCCTCCGCCGCTCCGCCGACTCCCTCATCCGCCTCGCCACGGCGTACCGCCCATGAGCACGGCGATCCTCGCCCCACCCGCCTCCCTGGAGGAGCTCCTCCTCCGCAGCGGCCAAGCAGCACGCGAACTATCCGGTGCCCAACACAGCGCCTGGAACGGCCGAGTCGTCGAATCGACCGACGACATCCTCGGCCTAGCCCACTGGGACGGCACCCTCCACCTGGACCGCGAATACATCCTCGACCCACTCCGCGAGATGTACGCACTAGCCGGCCAGAAGCACCCCATCGCAAACCTCGCCCGCTACCGCGAAGCCCTGGCCACGATCCTCCACGAGCACTCCCACTTCCTCGGCCCCAACGGCGCCGCCCAAGAAGCAGCCCGAGCCGCCTTCGTCCGCCCCGGCAGCCGCCAACTGGAAGAAGGCGTAGCCGAAGCCTGGACCCACGCCAACCTCGACACCTACCTCCACCACCTAGGCATCGAAAAGGTCGCCCCCGGCATCGACACCTTCCACACCAACGGCCACTACGCCCCCTACGTCACCGCCGTCCAAATGCTCACCGCCGACCTCGATTCCCGAGCCGACCTAACCCCCGGCACAGTCCTCACCGCCCTCAACAACCAAACCGCCGAGCACCAGCTGGACCTCCTCACCACCCTCTACTACAACTCCACCCGCCTCCCCGACCTGGAACCCTCCGGCCCCAGAACCCGAGACCACCTCGAATCCATCCTCCGCACCGGCCTCACCTCCCTGGACGCCCACCAACTCCTGCCCCACCCCCAAGCCAAAGCTCGAGCCAAAGCCACCACCCAATCCCTCCTCTCCCACCTCCACACCGAAATCACCCGAGCCGAATCCCTCTACACCCACCGCCACCGCCCCACCCACACAGCCTTCGCCGGCCTAGCCCCACCCACCGCCTCAAGCCCCGCAGAGCAACCCCAGCGCGCCCCGCGCCACCACCTACGTCGCCCGTCGCCCCGGCAGCTCCGACCACTCACGGCCGACTGAACCGCGGCCCAGCCAGCAACATCACCCGATCATCCGCAGGCTCATAACCCAGCACAGGCTGGCCCCCATCACCTTCCGCGGCCATGTACACCGGTTTGAACAGCCCACGGCCAATCACGCAAAGGAAGTCACACAAGACATCCACACCCCGCTGCCCCTGCAGTTCCCCAAGGTCGACATCGAAGCAGACATCCTCCGCCGGCATCGGATAGAAGACTGCCAGCACATTCGGCACAGGTTGGACCCGCAGCGTGGCCAACTCGGCACCGGCGGAACGCGTCAGCACTTCTGCGGCCGTAGGCAGAGCGCCGACAACGCCGCCCTCCATGAACTCCCACGCCCACCCGCTCGACCGCACCAAGTCGAACACCACCTGCCAGTCCTCAACCGAAGTCCCCGGCACCCAAAGTTCCGGCAGCGCCCCCATCAGCTCAGCGTCGAAGAAGTTCCGCACGTCATCCCACAACAGATCCGGCACCCCACCATCCTCCGCGCCAACAACCAACCCCGCACCCCCGACCCGACCCCCAAGCCCGTACGTCGCACCCCCGCCTCAGGCTCGCTCGCATGCGGCCGACCCCGAACTGCCGGGTACTCGCCGCTGCGGCCGGCTTTACAGAGGAGGGGTGGCGGGCCGCCGCTCGGGGCTGAGGGGGATGGCGAGCTCGGTGCCCGGGTGATCGCCGTCTTGGGCTGACGGGCTCCGGTTGCGGTGGCCGACTGACGCGGTCTGCGAACTGTCCCGTCGGTGGGGGTTGAGGCTCGGGTTCCGAGGGTGGATGCAGCTTGGGGAACATATCTTGCGCCTGGAGCACACTATGTTCCCCAAGCCTCTGGAACCGCACCTGGGTAACCATCCTCGCCTTCCGCCTCAGCCCGCCCAGCGCCGTCCCCCTCACTCGCGCCACCCGTCAGCGACGCCTCATCTGTCCACCGACCGCAGCGGCGAGCACCTCAGACCTCCGACTCGGCAGCCGCCACATGAGCGTGCGGTGGGATTGAAGGCGGCTCTTTCTTGGACGGCAACCAAAGCCCGTTAGCCCCAGGCAACGAAGAGCCCGGTCTCCCGCCTCGCCATCCCCCTCAGCCACCGGACTGCCCAGCCACACTTCCTTTAGTCGGCCGCAGCCGTCATCAGCCACAGCGAACGCGACCGGCCGAGTCGCTCTACCGGCTGGGGCTGTGCCACGAACCGGAATCGCCCGGTTGGACTCCCCAGCCCTTCCGAAAACCGGCTGCATCGGGCTCTGGATATGCCGACGGACAGGACGTATACGGCTACCGACCGCCCGCGCCACGCTCAGCGCCGACGGAATCGGCAGTCCACCGGGGCATACGTCCTGTCCTTGGGAGGATCAGTGAGCGGCGCGGGACTCGGTGGCTTGCGGTTGTCGGAGTGTTGCTGGCAGATGCTGGCAGCAGGCGTCCGCGAAGGTGTCGAGGCCGAGGGCCTGGGACCGGATGACGGCGCTCAGTTCCACCGCACTGTGTCGTGCAACTCGACGGCGCCAGTCGGTCGGCCGGGCGGGTACGGTGGCGAACTCCGGCGATGCGAACGGAAGGTGCTTGGCGATGGATCTGGTGCGGGAGAGTGGCGGGCTGGCGGCGGGGATGGTCGCGTTGCGGCGGGAGTTGCATCGGGATCCTGAGGTGGGGTTGATGTTGCCGCGGACTCAGGCTCGGGTGCTGGATGCGGTGGCCGGGTTGCCGTTGGAGGTTTCTACGGGGCGCGACGTGACATCGGTGGTCGGCGTGCTGCGGGGTGGGCGGCCGGGGCCGACGGTTTTGTTGCGGGGGGATATGGATGCGTTGCCGGTGGCGGAGGAGACCGGGCTGGAGTTCGCGTCGGAGAACGGGAACATGCATGCCTGTGGTCATGATCTGCACACGGCTGGGTTGGTGGGTGCTGCGCAGTTGTTGAGTGCGCATCGCGAGGAGCTCAGTGGGAACGTCGTGTTCATGTTCCAGCCGGGTGAGGAAGGGCTGGGTGGTGCGGGGTACATGCTGCGGGAGGGGTTGCTGCAGGCGAGCGGGGAAACGCCGATTGCCGCGTACGCCGTGCATGTGTGGGGGTTGGCGGCCAAGGGGCTGTTCGAGACTCGGCCGGGGACGATGATGGCTGGGTCCAATCAGCTGCATGTGACTGTGCATGGGCGTGGTGGGCATGGGTCAACGCCGCATACGACGGCGGATCCGGTGCCGGTGGTGGCTGAGTTGGTGTCGGCGTTGCAGACGTATGTGACTCGGCGGGTGAGTGTGTTCGACCCGGTGGTCATCACGGTGACCCAGTTGTCGGCAGGGGTGGCGATCAACGTCATTCCGAACTCGGCCAAGCTCGGGGCGACGGTTCGGACGCTCTCGAACGAGACCTTCGAGCAGCTGAGCCGTGAGCTGCCGGCGCTGGCGGAGTCGATTGCCAGGGCGCATGGGTGCACGGTGGACGCGGCGCTGAACCTGCAGTACCCGGTGACGATCAACGACGCGGACCGGACTCAGCACGCGATCAGCGAACTCAGGACGCTCTTCGGTCCGGAGCAGGTGCAGGTGGCGCCCAATTCGCAGATGGGGGCCGAGGACTTCTCGATGGTGCTGCAGGAGGTGCCGGGCACATTCATCATGCTGGGTGCGCGCCCGGACGACGTACCGGCTGACGAGGCGCCGTCCAATCACTCGAGCATCGTGCGCTTCGATGACGACGTACTTCCGATGCAGGCCGCCGCGCTGGCTCAGTTGGCGGTTTCACACCTGACCTGACCTGCGGCTGGCAGACGCCAGATGTCGCCAGCCGCAGGGGTTCAGAGGGTCAGGACGTGGCGAGGTTGACGGTGTAGGCGCCGCGGCTCCCGTACGTCGAGTAGCCCGTGCTCAGCGGGTCGCCGTAGCCGACGTTGTCGACGCGCAGGTAGTACGTACCGGCCGCGAGGTTCGCGGTGACGCCGGCGCTCAGGCCGGTCGGGGTTGCGGCGTCGGTCTGGCCCGAGGCCGGGTCGGCCGAAGCTACGACGGTGCCGGCACTGTTCAGCAGGTCGAGGTTGATGTCCAGGTTCCCACCGGAGGCCGCGGCGTTCGCGGTCGCCGTGTAGTTGCCTGCGGCACCGACCGTGACCTTGTAGACGTCAGTGTCGGTCTCGGCGGCGATGTACCCGGTGACCGGCGTACCGACTGTCAGTGCAGCAGCGGCGGCCGTGGTGTCACCGGCCTCGTCCGCGCGTGCGGCCAGACCGTGGGTACCGACGACGGCGAAGTCGTCTTCCTTGTTGTTGGCGTCGGTGTACTCGCCCTTGCTCCACTGGCTGATCCCGCGGTAGTACCCGACACCCATGATCGGCGCCCAGGCGCCGTGGCCCTGGTAGTAGCCGACGGACGAGGTGCCGTCGTGGCCCAGGCCGACGTTGTGACCGGCCTCGTGCGACGCGGCCTCGGCGAGGTTCTTCGCCCCGGTGCCGACGCCCTTCGTGAACACCAGCGCCGGCTGGTAGTAGTCGTGCTGGCTGCTGTTGTCGTAGACGCCGACGTATGCGACGCCGCCGCAACCACAGCCGGACTGGTACCAGGTGTCCGGGTCGATCAGCACCCGCGTCCCGTACTGCGCATCGGACGCACCGGACCGGTCGATCGCCGACTGCGGCGGTGCCTGCGTGGTGACGTCGACGTCGAAGCTGGCGTAGTCCTCCGCAACCCGCGCCCATACATCGCGTACGACGTCCTGCTCGGCCGTGCTGTAGTTCGCCGGATCGCCGTCGGTGTCGTACGCCGAGACGTTGACCGGGTCGACGCCCTTCGACGCGTTCCACGCCGTACCGGTGATGGTGTGGCCGTCGAAGTCCAGGTAGATCACGCGGTTCGAGCCAGGCTTGCTGTGCAGTTCGAACGCCGGACCGGTGGCCGCCTCGACGGACTCGGTGGCCCAGCGCGGTGAGGCCTCTTCGGACTTCTGTGCCGTGGTGAGCTGCGGCTCGCGGTAGAACAGCCGGTTGGCGGCATCCAGTACGGCGGTCTTGTCGGTCGCCAGAATGCGCTGCAGTTGCTCAGTGAGCATCCCGTTCGTCGCTGCTATTTCGGCGAGCGGGGTGGGCTCCTGTGCATCGGCTTGGGCGCCGGCACCGATTGCCAGGCCTCCGAACACAACAGCGCCGGTGCACGCGAGCGCACCGGTACGACGGAGTTGCTTCCTCATCGAGGTCCTCCAGGGGTTGGGCGGTTGTTCCCCCCAGAACCCAGGGCCGTCGATCTCGGTGGGAACGACGGCCCCGGGCAGCTCTGGTACTGCTAGCCGGCAGTCACACGCACCGTGTACGCGCCACGGCTCCCGTACGTGGAGTAGCCGGTGTTCAGCGGGTTGGCGTAGCCAACGTTGTCGACCCGCACGTAGTAGCGGCCCGCTGCGACCTGACGGGTGATGCTGGCGCTCAGACCGGTCGGGGTCGCCGAGTTCGACTGTCCGGCGGCCGGGTCGTTGGTGACCACGACGTTGCCGGCCGAGTCGAGCAGCTGGAGCTTGATGTCCAGGTCTCCGCCGGAGGTGGCCGCGAACTTGAAGGTCCCGGCGGCCAGGTCGATCCGGAACACGTCGACATCGGAGTCACTGGCGTAGACGCCGGAGACTGCGGTGCCAAGCGTCAGTGCGGTGGCGCTGCTCGTCGCGTTGCCGTGGTCGTCGGCGCGCAGCGCAAGGCCGTTCTGGCCGACGACAGCGAAGTCGTCTTCCTTGTTGTTCGCACCCGAGTACTCGCCCTTGCTCCACTGGCTGATCGCCTTGGAGTAGCCGACACCCATGATCGGGGCCCAGGCGCCATGACCCTGGTAGTACCCGACGGACGACGTACCGTCGTGGCTCAGGCCGACGTTGTGCCCGGCCTCGTGCGCCGCGGCCTCGGCGATGTTCTTCGCACCGGTGCCGACACCCTTGGTGAAGACCAGGGCGGGCTGGTAGTACGAGTGCTGGCTGGTGTTGTCGTACACACCGACGTACGCGACACCACCGCAGCCACAGCCGGACTGGTACCAGGAGGTCGGGTCGATGACCACGCGCGTGCCGTACTGCTGGTCGGACGAGCCGGAGCGAGTGATCGCGGACTCGGCCGGTGCCTGCGTGGTGACGTCCACGTCGAACGGCGCGTAGTCCTCGGCGACCCGGGCCCAGACATCCCGTACGACGTCCTGTTCGGCCGTGCTCCAGGTGCCCGTGTTGCCGTTGGTGTCGTACGGCGTGACGTTGACCGTGGCGGGCTTGCCGCCGGTGTTCCACGCGGTCCCCGAGATCGTGTGACCGTCGAAGTCCAGGTAGATCACGCGGTTCGAACCGGGCTTGCTGTGCAGCTCGAACGCCGGACCGGTCGCCGCGGTGACGGCCTTGGTCGCCCAGCGGGGCGAGGCGGTGGGCGCTGCCTTCGCGCCGGTGGTCGGCTCACGGAAGAACAGCTTGCCGTCACGGTCGAGCCAGCTGGTCTTGTCGGTGGCCAGGATCTGCTGCAGCTTCGCAGCGGCGATTCCGTTGCGGTCGGCAAGCTCTGTGAGCCGGGTCTGGACGCGGCCGAGCGCGGCCTTGCCCTGCAGCTCTTGGCCGAGCAACTGATCGATCGGGGTGGGGGCCGGCTGCTGCTGGGCGTCGGCCGAGTTTCCGGCGACAACGGCCAGTGCGCCGAACGCTACGGCACCGGCGCCGACCATGGCACCGATGCGGCGGGGGCGGGTGTGCATAGAGGGGTCCTCCTCAGGGACTCCGCGTGTCTCACTTGACAATGCCTCACGAGCGGTACGCGAGATCACACTGTGCGTAGCCTGCCCGATGGGTTGCCCCGCTGTATACGTTTTTCGGCGGATTTAACGTTTGATGTGGGCATGCGATACGTGATGATGATGCGGGCCAGCGCCGGCTCCGAAGCGTGGGAGCAGCCGAGCGAGCAGAGCCTGAACGAGATGACCCAGGTGATGGCGGAGATGGCCGAGAAAGGCGTGCTTCTCGCGGGTGAAGGGTTGCTGCCGAGCTCGGAGGGCTTCCGGCTGCTGGGTGCCGGCGGCGGCACGCCACGGGTGGTCGACGGCCCGTTCGCCGAGACCAAGGAGCTGATCGCCGGATTCTGCCTGATCGAGGTCGAGTCCCGCGAGGAGGCGCTGATGTGGGCGAAGCGCTGCTTCGCGGCCGATCACGGAAACACGTCCGGGATCGAGCTCCGGCGGGTCGCGACGGCCGACGACTTCGGCGACAACTTCACGCCGGAAGCGCGAGCGCGCGAGGCGAACACGTTCGCCGTACTGGACGAGCGGCGGCTACAGCAGTAGCACCTGGCGGATCGCCGTACCGGCGGCCAGGGTGTCGAAGGCTGCGTTGAGGTTGTCGAGGCCGACGGTTGCGGTGAGCAAGCGGTCCACCGGGAGGCGGCCGGCTTGGTAGAGCGCGATGTACCGCGGGATGTCGCGGCTCGGGATCGCTGAGCCGAGGTAGGAGCCCTTCACCGTGCGTTCCTCGGCGACCAGGCTGACGGCGGGCACGCTGAACGACTGCGACGGGTGCGGTAGACCGACGGTGACGGTGGTCCCGCCGCGGCGGGTGGCGGCGTACGCCTGCTCGAGCACGTTGCCGCTGCCGACCGTCTCGAAGGCGTAGTCCGCTCCACCGGCAGTGGCCTCACGGATCGCTTCCACTGCGTCAGAGCCAGCCGGGACAGTGTGTGTGGCACCGAGAGAGCGGGCCAACTCGAGCTTCTCCGGTACGACGTCCACGGCGACGATCGGGTGTGCTCCAACCAGCACCGCTCCCAGGAGGGCGGACAGGCCCACACCGCCCAGTCCGAAGACGGCGGCGCTGCGGCCGGCCCGGACCTGTGCGGTGTTCACGACTGCACCTACGCCGGTCATGACCGCGCAGCCGAACAGAGCAGCGATCTCGGGTGGGAGTGCTGGGTCGATCTTCACTGCGGACCGTGCGGACACCACTGCGTGGTCTGCGAAGCCGGAGACGCCCAGGTGGTGGTGCACTCCGTCCAGGCGCCGTACGCCGGACAGCAGCGTGCCGGCCGTGTTCGCAGCTGCACCGGGCTCGCACAGCGCAGCACGGCCCTCAGCACACGGACCGCACTCGCCACACGCGGGGACGAACGCAAAAGCAACAGCGTCACCCACTGTGAAGCCAGGAGCCTCCGACTGGACCACCTCACCCGTGGCCTCGTGGCCGAGCAGCATCGGCATCACCCGCGGCCGCGAGCCGTCAATCACGGACAGGTCCGAATGACACAGCCCGGCGGCGCGGATCCGCACCAGCAGCTCTCCCGGCCCAGGTGGTGCCAGCTCGACCTCTTCGATCCGCAGCGGCCGCGACTCGCCGTACGGCTTGGGTAGTCCCATCTCCCGCAGTACGGCGCCGCGCACGATCATCCGGTGATCCCCTCCAACGCCTCACGAATGCGATCCGGAATCGGCACCGGCCGCCGCTCCTCCCGGTCCACGAACACATGCACGAACCGCCCGGTCGCAGCCGGCTCCTCAGTACCTTCTCGGAACAGCCCGATGTCGTAACGCACACTCGAGTTCCCGAGCTGACTGACCCGCAACCCCGCGTCGACCACACCCGGAAACTCCAGCGACGCCTTGAACGTGCACTGCGAGTCCACACACAGCCCGATCACCGCACCACCGTGGATGTCCAGCCCGCCCTCGCGGATCAGGAAGTCGTTGATCACGGTGTCGAAGAAGCTGTAGTACTCGACGTTGTTCACATGCCCATAGACGTCGTTGTCCTTCCACCGCAGCGTGATCGGCAGAAAGTGCGGAAACCCAGACCGGTCCATGCCGCCACCATAAGGTGAGTGCCATGCGATTCGTCCTGATCCACGGTGCGGCCAGTTCGTCGTGGCACTGGCACCGCCTGGCGGCTGAGCTCACCCGACGCGGTCATGAGGTGATTGCGCCGGACCTGCCGATCGATGATCCCGCGGCTGGACTGGCTCAGTACGTCGACACGGTGGTGAACGCTGTACCGCCCGGTGAGCCGGTGACACTGGTGGCTCATTCGATGGCTGGGTTCGTCGGAGTGCCGCTGTGTGAGCGGCTGCCGGTGCGGGAGCTCGTGCTGGTGGCAGCGATGGTGCCGGCACCGGGTGAGCGGATCGGTGAGTGGTGGGGGAACACAGGGTTGGAGTCGGCGGACGGAGACGTGTTCTTCCACGACCTGCCGGCGGAGCTGGCGGCTGAGGCGCGGCAGCACCTGCGAGAGCAGTCGGGTGGGCCGATGGACGACCCGTGTGCCTTCGTCAAGTGGCCCGATGTACCGACGCGTGCGGTGATCGCACGGGACGACCTGCTGTTCCCGGCGGCGTTTCTGCGCAGGGTGACGCTGGAGCGACTCGGGGTGGTGCCGGACGAGATGCCCGGGGCGCATTTCCCGATGCTCGGGCATCCGGCGGTGCTGGCGGACTACTTGGGCGTGTCTCTCAAGTCCGCGCCGTAGCGAGCATGTGCTCGGTGCGGTGCATCGGTGTGCTGGAGGGGAGGCCTCGATGCTCTTCCATCGTGGCCTTTCCTCCAGTGCGGCGAGGTGCCGTGCCGAGTGCAGCGCAGTAGGCGGGGGCTTGAGAGACACGCCCTAGGGCCTAGAGTTCGAGCGTGCGGTTCATCCGGGATCTCGGGACGTTACTGCGGCGGCGGGACTTCCGGCGACTGTTCGCGGTCCGGCTGACGTCGCAGTTCGGCGACGGGGTGTTCCAGGTCGCGCTGGCGTCGTATGTGCTGTTCTCGCCGGAGCGGGCGCCGGATGCGGCGGCGATCGCGGGGCTGTTCGCGGTGGCGCTGTTGCCGTACTCGGTGCTGGGGCCGTTCACCGGGGTGTTGCTGGACCGGTGGTCGCGGCGGCAGATCCTGTTCGGGGCGAACCTGACCCGGGCGAGTCTGGTGTGCGTGGTCGGCGTGATCGTTGCGGCGGGCAACGCCGGGGTGCCGTTCTATCTCGGGGTGCTGCTGACGCTCGGGGTGAACCGGTTCCTGTTGTCGGGATTGTCGGCCGGGCTGCCGCATGTGGTCGAGCGCGACGAGCTGGTGATGGCGAACGCGGTCACCCCGACCTCCGGTACGGCGTCCTTCCTCGTCGGCGGTGGCGTCGGGGCCGGGATGAAACTCCTGGTCGACTCGGATCTCGCCGTACTCGGACTGACAATGCTCGTGTACGTCGGGGCTGCGCTGCTCGCACTGCGGTTGCGGCGGGACCAGCTCGGGCCGGACTTGCAGGGTGACGAACCCGGTCTGGTCGAGGCGATCCGGACGATCGCCAAGGGGCTGGTCGATGGCGGCCGGCATCTGCGGGAGCGGCGGCAGGCAGCGCTCGGGCTGGCGGCGATCGGGTCGCTGCGGTTCTTCTTCGGGCTGATCACGGTCGCGATGATCTTGCTCTACCGCAACTACTTCTACGGCCCGGATCGCCTGGACGAAGCCTTCGGCGCGCTCGCGATCGCGACCGGAATGGTCGGAGCCGGCATCTTCGTCGCTGCGCTCGTGACGCCTTGGGCGACGCGCGTGCTCAAACTGCGGCAATGGATCACCGTGCTGTTCGCGGCCGCGGCGGTGGTGACCGTCGTACCGGTCGGGTTGTTCACGCAGCCGGCACTGATCGTCGGTGGGTTCCTGACTGGCTTCTGTGCACAGGGCGTGAAGATCAGCGTCGACACCCTCGTCCAGACGGGTGTCGACGATGTCTTCCGCGGCCGGGTCTTCTCGCTCTACGACATGATCTTCAATGTCGGACAGGTCTCCGCCGCCGCACTCGGTGCGGTGATCCTGCCCGACAGCGGGAAGTCCTACCCGGTGCTGGCATTCATCGTGCTCGGGTTCGCCGTCACCGCGGTGCTGTACTCACGCGCCGCGCAGCGCGGTGATCGGCTGGATGGCGGAGGCCTTCCAGGCGGGGTAGGTCCCGGCGATCAGGCCGATGACCGCGCCCAGCAAGGGTGATCCGAACGCCAGTTTGTTGTCCAGGATCGGCGTCCAGTCCTTCGCGAACGAGACGCCGACGGTGAGCAGGACGCCGACCGCCGTACCGAGTAGTCCACCGAGTAATCCGACGATCACGCTCTCGACCAGGAACTGCGCGGCGATGTGTCGTCGCGCGGCGCCCAGGGCTCGGCGGAGGCCGATCTCGCCGATCCGTTCGAGGACGGAGAGGAGGGTGACGTTGGCGATACCGAGGCCGCCGACGAGGAGCGCGACCGCGCCTAGGAGCAGGAAGAGCGCGTTCAGGTCGGACTCGACGCCCTTGCGTACGGCGCCCTGCTTGGGCGGTGAGTCGACCTTGAGCTTGCTCGGGTCGTTCGGCTGGATCGCCTTCGGGGCTTGGCCGGCGATGAGCTGAGCGGCACCGACGGCGGTCCGGATCTCGATGGCGTCCGGTGACTTGAGTTTGTACGCCGTTTTGGCCGTTCCGTTCGGCATGATCACCGCGTCGTTGAGCTCGGCGCGGCCGGAGACCGAGTCGAGGATGCCGATCACGGTGTACGCCTGGTCGCCGATGAAGATGGCCGGTGAGGAGTCGACCCGGTTGATGCCGAGCCGCTCGGCGGCATGCTTGCCGAGGACAACCACCTTGTCACCGCGCTGGTCGTGCCCGGCGTCGAAGAACCGCCCGGTCTTCAGTACGGCGCGGATCGCGTCGAACAGCCCGGCCGAACCGGACATCACCGTCAACGCCTTGCCCTCACCACCGTTCAACCCAGCCACACTGCTCACCAGGTCATCGCCGACATCAAGCGTCGCCACGGTCCCGACCGCGTCGACCCCGTTCAACCGCCCAAGCCGCTCAGGCGCATCCCACGGCAACTCGGTAGCCGCCTCACCCTCCTGCCCCTGGTTGTCATCTGGCGCCACCACCACCCGAGTCGCCTGAGCCAAATCAAACTTCTGACTAATCTGCCCAGCCGCGGTTTGCCCAAGCCCGACAGTTCCCACCAACGCCGCAACACCCAGCACCGTGCCCAGGGTCGTCAGAATCAACCGAGTAGGCCGAGCCGCCACCCCAGCCAGTGCCTCGTCCAACACATCCCGCACCGCCGGCCTGGAACGACGCCCGCCCACAACCGCGGAATCGGGGTGGGGGCGCGCCGGAGCTGCGCGACCGATCAGGCGGGCTAACGCGATCCGCGGGCGGCCGCGTCGCCGCGGCCGCCCGGGAGTGGACGGCCCGCCGGTGGGATGGTCCGGGGGGCCTGCTGGTGGGGTCACCATTGGAGAGTCCCGTCGACGATGCGGACGCGGCGTTGGGCTCGGGCGCTGACGTGGTCGTCGTGGGTGATGACGGCCAGGGTCATGCCGCCGGCGTGGAGTTCGTCGAACAACTCCAGGATGGCTTCGGCGTTGACGCTGTCCAGGTTGCCGGTGGGTTCGTCGGCGAGGAGGAGGCTTGGTTCGGCGACCAGGGCTCGGGCGATGGCTACGCGTTGGCGTTCACCGCCAGACAGCGTGGTTGGGCCGAAGTCCATTCGGTGGGAGAGGCCGACTCGTTCCAGCGCGACGCGGGCGCGTGACATGCGCTCGCGGCGCGGGACTCCGACGTACACCATCGAGAGCGCCACGTTCTCGAGGACGGTGCGGTGGGCTAGCAGGTGGAACGACTGGAAGACGAAGCCGATCCGCTCACCCCGCAGTACGGCGCGTCTCCGCTCGCGGAGGCTCATCGTGTCTACGCCGTCGAGGCGGTAGACGCCGCCGCTCGGATTGTCGAGTAGGCCGAGTAGGTGCAGCAGCGTGGACTTGCCGGAGCCGGATGGGCCGACGATCGACAGGTACTCGCCTTGCCGGATCACCAGGTCGACGTCGCGGATCGCCTCCACCTCGGGCGGTCCGGGGAAGACCCGGCGGACGCCGATCATCTCCACGACCGGCGCCGGCAGCGCGACCGCCACCGGCGACATCTCGAACTCGATGGTCATTTTCCGACCACCACTTGGTCGGTTTCGTCGAGCTTGGCGTCACCGGTCGGTGTGACCGCGGCATACCCATCCGCCGTCAGTCCGACCTTCACCGGGACGAGCTCGGTCTTGCCGTTCCGCACGACCTCGACCCGCGAACCACCGTCGGATCCAGCCGAGAGTGCGGCGACCGGCACGGTGAGGACCTTGCCGTTCGTGCTCTTCACCGGGATCGTCACCTTCACGTTCGCGTCCCGGAGCTGTTCGAGCTGCTTCGGGGTGAGCTTGTCCGGGCCGACGACGACGTCGTACGACTCGCCCTTGCGGGTCAGGCGCTTGATCTTCGCCTTCACGGTTGAGCCGTCGCCGAGGGTCAGCTCGGCCGCCATACCGTCCTTCAGGTGTTCCGCCGCGGAGGCGTCCACCTTGACCGTGACAACCAGGGCCGCGCCGCTAGCCGACATCACCGTGCCGCTCGCCGTACCGCCGCGCTCGACGTTCACCTTGTCGACCCGGCGCGGCAGCGACTTCACGTAGACGATCTCCGAGACGGGCAACGGCGTCTCCGCCTTCAGCTCGGCTTCGTCCTGCGCGTCGCGAGCGTCCTGCAAAGCCTCCTTGGCGTCCTCGACCGCACCCTTCTGAACCGTGAGGTCGGGAGATTTCGCCTTCTTGGCCTGGGCGAGCTGGGACTGCGCCTGCCGGAGGGTCTTCTTCGCCGCGTCGGTCATCTTCTTCGCCTGGTCGACCGCATCCTTCAGCTGCTGATCCGCCTCGGGCGCGTCGTACCCGGCCTTCTCGTACAGCTCGCGCACCGCCCGCGCCGTACCGCCGTCGTACTCACCGTCGACACTCCCCGGGTCGAACCCGAGCCGATCCAGCGTCTTCTCCAGCTGCAGTACGTCGGGACCTTTACTCCCCGGCGTCATCGTCCGGTACATCGGCAGTACGCCGGCCAGCGCGATCACCGGCCGGCCGACGATCTCGAGCAGGGCCTTGGCCTCGGTGATGGTCGACCCGACCCCGGGCACCTTCCCGGTCACGATCGCCGGCGTGGTCAGGCCGCTGGTCTCGACCCGGATGTTCACCGCGCCGTCGAACGACGCGTCACCGCGGCCGACCACCTTGCTGGCCAGCGCCTTCTTCTCGACCGGGACCGTGATCTGGGACGCCTTCGGCGGCGCGGTCTTCGCGGCCGCGTCCTCCGGCGAGGTGATCCGGGCACCGGCCACGACGCCGACCCCGAGCGAGGTCGCCGCGAGCGCGGCCACACCGACCAGGATCTGCCGCCGCGACTTGGGTCCTGCGGTCACCGGTTCGCCATTCCGTCGCGGTACGCCTCGAGCTCGGCCTTGTGCTCGGCGACGAACTCCTTCTCCATCGCGTACTGCACGGTCTTGAACTGGCTGTCGTACTCCTTGGCCTTGCACTTCTGGTCGGCCACGGCCAGCTCGGTCTCGGACTTGCGCAGCTCACCCAGCTTCGCCGCGTCGACCTTGTCGAACGACGGCGGTCCGCCGATCGTGACACTCGGCCCGTCGTCGGACTTGCCGCCCGGCCCCTTGTTGCCGGTCAGCTCGTCGAGCTTCTTCTGGATCGACTCCCGCGGGTCGTCGATCTTGGTGAAGCCGGAGTGACCGGCATCGGCGAGGCAGTCCGACCACTTCTTGGTCGCGTCGACGACTCGCTGGTCGTTGGTGACCCGCTTGTTCAACGCCTCCAGGTCCTTGAACAGCGCGTCGTACTTCTTGAAGTCGTCCTCGTGCTTGCCCGGGTCGCCGAACACCTCGTTGAACGCCTTGCCCCGGCACCCCATGTCCAACGGCGGCTTCCCCGGGGCGCCGTCCGCCGGGACCGCGACGGCGATGCCGTTCCCGCCGCCCTTGCCGTTCAGCGCCTCGTCGTAGGACTTCTGCGCCGACTTGGACAGGGCGTCGCGGATCTTCTTGTTCGGATCGTTGGAGTCCTCGGCATCGGCCTTCGACCAGTCGATCGTGCTGATCCCGTACCCGTACTGCTCGGCGAACTTGTCCGGCGGCAGGTCGAAGGCCTCGGCGAACTTGCTCTTCGGCTTCTGCTCCGGCGGCACTGCGACGTACTCGAAACCGGCCGTCTTCATACAGGCGACGATCGAGTCCTCGACCTTGCGCTGTTTGTCCAGGTCCTCCGCGGTCGGTCCCCCACTGCCCCCGGCCCGGACGGCGCGGACCATCCCGCCACCCCCGGAGCTGATGAACCCGTCGCCCATGTACTCGGCCAGCGGGCTCTTGTCGCTCTTGCTGTCGCCGGCGACCGGCGTCTTGTCCTGGTTGTTCCCGCAGGCTGCCAACGCCAGAACGGCCAGGGCGGCAAGTGCGGTCCGTGAGGTTCTCATGGCCTGGAGCGTGCCGTCCGGGCTGTGAAGAACCTGTGAAGGACCGGTTTGCACCCGATGCTCTCAGTCGATCTTCATCGGATTCTCATGATGTTCGGCGACATTAGGGAACATGCCTGCGCGGATCCTGGTCGCCGAAGACGACGTGAAACAGGCGGAGCTGATTCGGCGGTACCTCGAGCGGGAGGGGCATCTGACGGTTGTCGTGCACGACGGCCGGGCCGCCATCGACGAGGCCCGCCGGCGCAGCCCCGACCTGCTGGTGCTCGACGTGATGATGCCGAAGGTGGACGGTCTGGACGTCTGCCGGGTGCTCCGGGCCGACGGTGGTGACAATGCGGGGGTCCCGATCATCATGCTGACCGCGCGATCCACCGAGGACGATCTGTTGCTCGGCCTGGATCTCGGCGCGGACGACTACCTGACCAAACCGTACAACCCGCGCGAACTGGTCGCCCGGGTCCGGACGGTACTGCGGCGCACCCGCAGCCGCGGTGAGGGCGAGGTGTACCGGGTGGGCGCGCTCGAGATCGACCCGACCCGGCACGAGGTCCGGCTGACCGGTGAGCTGGTCGAGGTGACACCGGCCGAGTTCAAGATCCTCGCCTGTCTCGCGGCGTCGCCCGGGCGGGCATTCTCCCGGCAGCAGTTGCTGGAGCACGCGTTCGGCTTCGACCACTACGTGTTCGACCGGACGATCGACGTACACGTGATGAACCTGCGGAAGAAGTTCGGTGGGTCGACGTACCTGAAGACGGTGTACGGCGTGGGCTACAAGCTGACCGACAAGGTGGCGTCCGATGCGTCGTAGTCTGCTGATCCGATTCCTGGCTCTGTCCCTCGCCGTCGCGCTCGGCGCGGTGGTCGCGACCGCCGTGATCGCGTCCTACAGCACCACCGAGCAGTTGCAGGGCGAGCTCCAGGAGAACGCCGGCCAGCTCGAGGTCGACGGCCGGATCTATGCCGAGCTGAGCAGCTATGCGCTGAACCACTCCGGCTGGTCCGGTGTCGACAAAGAGGTCCGTCGACTCGCCGACGACCTCGGCCGCCGGATCGCCCTGACCAGGCCGGACGGCACCGTGATCGCGGATTCGGCCCGGATGCTCGGCGCCGCGCCCGAGCTGCCATCGGTGCCGGCGGCAACCATCGACGCCCGGACCGAGGGCGGGCTCGTCTTCGCCGGCGCGCTCCAGTCGGTCTCCGTCGCTGCGGCACCGCCAGCCGCTGGTCACTCGGTCCAGATGACGACGGCCAGGGCCGCGGCGGGTCCACTCAGCTACAACTGGGGCCTGACCGCTGCGGAGCAGGAGGAACGGAAGGTCCTCGCCGAGCGGGCGAGCCGGTGCCTGGCGGCGAACGGAATCAAGGCGGACGTCTCGGTCACCGATGGCGCCCCGATGGTGGCGTTCGAGGCCGAAGGGACGGACGGGGTCAACGTGCGGCAGGTCTGGCGGCCTACCCCGAGCATGACGACGTTCGAGAGCGCCGACGCCGCGGCCGGTGGCGGCAACGGCAGCGCAAACACCAACGCCGCCGATCGCTGCGTGCCGAAGGGACTGTACGCACCGAGCGCGAAGGCGAAGCTGGTCAACGACGACGAGATCCGGCGGGCCTCGGCGTGCCTCACCGCGGCAAACATCGACTTCAACCTGACCGAGGCGACCGACGGTCTGCGCGCGGTGACGCCGAAGGACAAGCAGACAGTCACCGCCGAGTTCTTCGAGTGCAGCACGCAAGCCCGGTCGCAGGCGATCGCGCCGTACGTCGCCCCGGCGGCGAAGCTCTATCTCGGCTCGAAGAGCACGTTCAACGTGTTCTCCGGTGAGGGGATGTTGCGTACGGCGGCAACCGCGCTCGGCGTGATGCTGATCGCGGCGCTGGTGATGCTGCTGACCGGTCGCCGGCTCGTGCGGCCGATCGTCGCACTGACCGGTGCCGCCCAGCGGATGCGGAACGGCGACCACGCGGCCCGGGTTCCGGTGACCGGTAAGGACGAGGTCGCGCGGCTCGGGCATGCGTTCAACGCGATGGCCGAATCGATCCAGCGCAGCGACTTCCAGCGGAAGGCCATGGTGAGCGATGTCGCCCACGAACTCCGAACCCCCTTGGCCAATATCAAGGGCTACCTGGTCGCGTCGGAGGACGGCGTCGTACCGCTCGACGGAGAGCTCGTCACGTCGTTGCTGGAGGAGACCGGCCTACTCGAACACCTCGTCGCCGACCTGCAGGACCTCGCCCTGGCTGACGCCGGCATGCTCCGCCTGCACCCGGCCCCGCGGGACCTGAGCGAGCTCGCCCAGCAGGTCGTCCTCGCCCACCGCCCCGCCGCCGAAACCGCCGGCGTCACCCTGACCGCGGACGTCCCACCGGAGGCCGTCGTCTCGATCGACAGCGCCCGGATGCGCCAAGCCCTCGGCAACCTCGTCTCGAACGCGATCCGCTACACCCCGCGCGGCGGCACCATCGTCGTCGGCGTCCGCCGCGTCGACGACGGCTACAACCTCACCGTCACCGACAACGGCACCGGCATCGCCGACGAACACCTCCCGCACCTGTTCGACCGCTTCTACCGCGCCGAACAGTCCCGCAGCCGCTCCACCGGCGGCAGCGGCCTCGGCCTGGCCATCACCAAACACCTCACCGAAGCCCACCACGGCCGCATCACCGTCACCAGCAAACTAGGCGAAGGCTCGGTCTTCACCCTGTGGCTCCCGCAAGGTACTTAAGCGGGATTCCTGCCCGCGCGCGGAGCTCGACGGGATCCGCGTGCGGGATCAGGCGGACCCACGACACGAGTCGATGCACACGTTCGAGGACTTCGGTGGCGACGAGGTCGGTACGACGTCCGCCGTGGATCGCGAGGTAGACGTCGTACAGCTCGTCGCGGTCCGCCTGTGACAGGGGCGCCCCGGTCCATTCGACAACCGACGTGAGGAAGCTGTGCAGCGACACGAACGGGTGTCCCCAGATCGCGTTGCCGAAGTCGAAGAAGCGTGGGCCGGCGGCGAAGATGTTCGCGGCATACACATCGTTGAGCTCCAGCTCGACCTCGGTTAGGTGTGCGAGCCGACGATCCAGTACGTCGGCCGCCGCATCCGCCCGCTGTAGCTCGCCGGCCCCGATCCGGAGCGGATGTCCAGGCGGCAACGTCGCCCATTCCCTAGCGATCGCCCGCACCCGATCACCCGCCTCGGCAGGGGCGAGCGTCACCATCCCCGGCTGCACCTCAAGCCGCCCGCGTACGGCGCACTGCAGACGAGCCAGCGCGCGCACCACCCTGCGCCGGGTCGCCTGGTCGGCCACATCGGCACGCGTCAGCGTCGGCCCGTGATCGGGCGCGAGCAGCCAACCGCGCTCCCGCTCAACCGCCAGCGGCACAACCACGTCGTCCGGCACCAGGCGAGCCAACTCAGCGACCAGGGCGGCCTCGAACCGGTGGCCCGGGTTGTTCTCCTTGAACCACACCAGCCCATCGGTCGTCGGATAGCACCGAGTCACCGACCAAAGCCGCGCCCGATAGGTGACCGGCTCACCGATGATCCGGCCATCAAGCTCGTCGGCCACCCAGTTGTCGACCATGCGGTTCCACTCCGGCGACAGCCACCGTCGTACCCACTGCCCTTCGGCGTCCGGGCCGAGCGGTCTCGCAGCAGGCAGCATGCGCGGGACGCTAGCGGTCGGGACCGACAAATCGCCGTACGATCAGGCCATGGCGGACCGGAAGGCGCGGGTTGCGGATGTGCACGCCATTGCGCGGGGGATGCCGTTCGTGACGGTGTGGGAGCGGGACGACGGGACCGAGCGGCCGGTGTATCAAATCGGCGGGAAGTCGTTCGTATTCTTCCGGACGGCTCGGCCTGACGCCGTCGATCCGGTGAGCGGGGAGAAGTACGACGACGTGATCATGATCTGGACCGAGTCCGAGGACGAGAAGCTGGCGCTGGTGTCGGACGAGTCGACGCCGTTCTTCAGTACGCCGCATTTCGACGGGCACCCGTCGGTGCTGGTCCGGGCGAGCCGGATCGGGGAGCTCGGTAAGCAGGAGCTGACCGAGATCATCCAGGACGCTTGGTTGTCCCGGGCATCGAATCGGCGGGCCACCACCTGGCTGCGAGAGCATCGGCTGTGAGCTACCAACCACCGGGCGGTATGGCGGCGCCGGACTATGGACGACCGCCGCGGAAGAGTCGCGCCGGCCTGTTCATCGTGCTGATGCTGATATTGCTGATCGTCGTCCTGGGCACGGGTGCCTGGGTCGCCACGAAGGTTGTCTCGAGCATCAAACCGGACAAGTCGACTCCACCTCCTGCGCCGATCACCTCGGTGGCGCCGCCTCCGAAGCTCACCGCGTCGGTCAAGCCGAAGCCGACCATCACGGTGAAGACAGTCCCGGTCAAACCCCTCCCGATCACGCCGTCGCCAGCGGCCGGGTCGCCGGCACAGGTGGCTGCGCAGTTCGTCGCACGCCTGAACGCCAACGATCCCAAGGGCGCGACGGCGCTCGGGTGTGCGGACACGAAGCAGGCGATCCCGGCGCTGATCGACCAGTTCGTTCGCCCGCCGACTTCACTGACCGTGGGCAAGACTGCCGTGGGCAGTGCAGGGCAGATCGCGGTGTTCGCGATGAACGGTACGACGAAGGGGGCTACCGTCGCCGGCACTCTGGTGGTGGAGGTCGGTGGCCGGGCGTGCGTAAAGGCGTTCCTGGTGCGGGCGATCGGCTAGGGAGCCAATGCGCGGGCCGTCTCGATCAGGCTGGTGCCGGTGGGCAACGTGGCGATGATGGGGGTGTCGAGGCCGTTCGCCACGTAGCGGTTGATGTGGGCTCGGCACTCTTCCGCCGTACCGTGGACGATCAACGCGTCCAGGACCTCGACCGGTACGGCGGCCATCGCGGCGTTGCGGTCACCCGCGGCCCATGCCTCGCGCATCGGCTTCATCGCGGGACCGCGGCCGAGCCAGTCGTGGAAGGCGGCGTACCCGGGGACCGTCAGATAGGTGGCGATCAGGAAGCGACCGATGTTGCGGGCCATCTCGGCGTCCTCGGTGACGCAGACGAAGATCCGGGCGGCCAACTCCTTGTCCGGGCCGAGCTCGGCTCGGACCTGGCGGACGTCGTCCGCCGAGAGCCAGTTGGTGATCGCGCCATCGGCCTCGCGTGCAGCCAGGCGGAGCATCTGCGGGCGGAGCGCGGCGAGCATCAACGCCGGCGGTACGTCGGGCGCCTTCTCCAGCCGGAAGCGGCTGATCGTGAAACTGTCGAACGTCCCGTCGACCTTCTCCCCCGCGAACGCCTGCCGCAGGAATCGCAGGACATCACGGGTCCGCGCGTACGGCGGGTCGTAGGCGATCCCGTTCCACCCGCTCACGATGGTCTCCGACGACGCCCCGATCCCGAGCACGAACCGTCCCGGCGCCAGATCGGCCAGCGCCGCCCCGCTCATCGCGAGCGCGGCCGGTCCCCGTGTGTGCACCGGTACGACGGCCGTCCCCAGCCGCAACTGGTCGTCCCACTCGGACGCCAGCACCAGCGGCGTGAACGCATCCGCACCGGCCACTTCGGCCGACCACAGGTCGGTGTAGCCCAGTGACGCGAGCTCGGTGATCAGCGGCCGGTGGTCGCGCAACGGCACCCCGGTCAACGGAACGGTCAGACCCCAGCGCATCAGATCAACTTCCTCAGGATCGGCAACGGCGCAACCTTCATGAATCGCGCGAGCGGCGCCCACGGCCAGGCCGGAACATAAGCGACTGCCTTCTCGGCCTCGATCGCGGCAACCATCGAGCGGACGCCGGGAACCGTGTCGACGATCAGCGGCGTGCTCTTCACCTTCTCGTTCAGCGCGGTCCGGATGTAGCCGGGAGAGATCGTGCTGATCGTGATCGGCTTGTTCAGCATCTCCATCCGCAGCCCTTCAGCCAGCGAGGTGACGCCCGCCTTCGCGGCGGCGTACGCGGTGATGGTCTTCGGCAGCCCGCGCAGTGCGGCGGCGGAGGCGATGAAGACCAGGTGACCGGCGTTGCGGGCGCGGAAGAGTTCCATCGCGGCCTCGGCCTGGGTGAATGCGGCCAGGAAGTTGGTCATCAGGGTCTCGCGGTTCGCCTCGGGCCGGCCGGTGCCGACGGGTGCGCCCTTGCCGATGCCGGCGTTCACGATGATCCGGTCGAGCTGTCCGTGCGCCTTGTCGGCCTCGCGGAACACGGTGAACACCTGCTCGTCATCGGTGACGTCGAGCTTGTGGATGGTGATGGTGAGCCCGGGATGCTTGCCGAGAAGCTCGTCGCGGAGCGCGGCCAGCCGCTCCTCGCGCCGCGCGGTCAACGCCAGGTTGTATCCCTTGGCGGCGAACTGCCGCGCCATCTCCTCGCCGAGGCCGGCGCTCGCGCCGGTGATCAAGATGTTCCGTCTCATCGGTACGTGAGCTCCTGCTTGTCGAGGTGACCGTGCTCGTTGTAGCTGACCACAGTCAGTCCGCTGCGGCCGGACACGACCTTCGTGATCGCAGTGTTGATGGTGACCGGGCTGAGCTTGCCCCACAGCCCGTCGCCCCCGGACAAGAGCCGGCTGACGACAGCCGCGATCGGTCCGCCGGAGGTGAACACCAGGGCAGTCTCGCCCTTCCCCAGCCGCTCGGCAGTACGCCGTACAGCGTCGTCGGAGCGGTCGCAGAACGCCTGGAACGTCTCGGTGTAGCCGTCACCGCCGTTGACCCAGCGATCGGTCGCCGCGGTGAACATCTCCTGGAAAGCCCGCTTCGGATTCCCTTTGCGCGCCAGATCGGCGAGCAGAACAGCCCGCACCTTGTACGCCGGTTTGTGCGCGACAATCACCTGGTCGTGGTCGAACTCGTCGTACCCGTGGTCGACCTCGGGACCGAATCCCGCGAGCTCGGCCGTCTGCGCGTGCCGATGCATCGATCCCGACATCACCAGGTCCGGTTGCACCCCACGCGCCCGCAAGGTGTTGCCGAGAGCAACGGCCTGCTGCTCGCCGAGATCCGAGAGCTTGTCGTAGTCACGCGCACCGAACGAGGCCTGCGCATGCCTCACCAAGTAGATGACGCCCACGTCAGGCCTGCCGGATGATGCGCCGGCAACGCCGCTCGAGCATGTTGACCGGGAGCCAGAAGTTCTTGAACCGCGGATTGCGCGTCTGCTTGTGGTGATAGCGGTAGTAGATCTGCTGCGCGATCACCGCCAGCCGGAACAGCCCGAACACTTCGTAGAACGCCCAGTTCTCCGGCTTCAGCCCGGACCGCTCGGTGTAGTAGGCAACGATCTCGGCGCGGGTCAGCATCCCCGGCTCAGCGGAAGGCTGCAGCCGGAACCGGCGGAAGGCCCAGTCGTCATCGGCCTGCACCCAATAGGCGAGCGCGCCGCCGAGATCCATCAACGGATCGCCGAGCGTGGCCAGCTCCCAGTCCAGGATCCCGGCCACCCGCTGCGGATCGTCCGGAGCCAGTACGACGTTGTCCAGCCGGAAGTCGTTGTGAATCACGCAGGTGCGGACATCGGCCGGCTGGTTCGCCGCGAGCCACGCCATCACCTTCTCGTAGCTCGGCACGTTCCAGGTCTTCGCCTTGCGGTACCGGTCCGACCAACCGCTGACCTGGCGCCCGACGTACCCCTCACCGCGACCGAGGTCCGCGAGACCGGCCGCGGCCGGGTCGACCTCGTGCAGGTCGACGAGCCGGTCGATGAGCGTGCGGCAGAGCTGACCGGTCTGCTCCGGAGTGAGGTCGACGCCGAGCGCGGAACTGCGCGGGATCGTGCCCGCGACCCGCTCCATCACGTAGAACTCCGAGCCGAGCACCGCATCATCGGTGCAGTGGGCAACCATCGTCGGGACGTAAGGAAAGACCGGCTTGAGCGCAGCTTGGATCCGGTACTCGCGGCCCATGTCGTGCGCACTCTTCGCCTTCGTCCCGGCCGGTGGCCGACGCAGGATCAGGTCGTGCCCGGGGTATTGGAGCAGGTAGGTCAGGTTGGAGGCGCCGCCGGAGAACTGCTTGACCGTCGGCTCACCTGGCGGCAGCTCGGTGTGCTGCCGCAGCCAGGTATCCATCGCCGTGACGTCGAACGCGTCCTCGTCGCGGACGGCGCGACCACCATCACCCATGTGTCTGCTGGGCCTGTTCTGCGCGTCGGTGAGCCTTGGCGGCGGACTTGCGCATCTGCCGGTCGTACAGCGGACGGGCCCAGCGCTTGGTCAGGTACGCCATCCGGGCCGGCCGGTCCGGGATGATCAGGAACCGCTTCTTCGCGATCCCGGCCAGCACGACCGTCGCGATGTCGTCGGCGGTCCGCGGCGACTTCTCGATCAGCCGCCGGGCACCCGACTCCATCGTCTTGTCCGCACCCTGGAACGAATCGGCCAGGTTGGTCTGGAAGAACGACGGGCAGATCACCGACACCGTCACGCCGAACGGCTGCAACTCGTGCGAGAGCGTCTCCGACAGCGCGACGACGCCAGCCTTGACCGTGTTGTACGAACTCATCATCGGCGGGTGGATCAGCCCGGCGACTGACGCCGTGTTCGCGATGTAGCCGGAACGCTGGCGCTTGAATACCGGCGTGAACGCCCGGCAACCGCGGACCACACCCATCAGGTTGATATCGACGACGCGGTCCCACTCGTCCAGGGTCTCGACGTCGATCCGGCCGCCGGTCGCAATTCCGGCGTTGTTGACCAGGATGTCGAGTCCGCCCCAGTGCTCATCGCACCAGGCGACCGCGGCATCCCAGTCCGCGGGGTTGCGCACGTCGAGTCGCAGATAAGGACCGTCGTCGCCGTCGAACGTCGTACCGATGTCGGTCCGCAGCACCTGGTGGCCTTGGGCCACGAACTGCGCGACCAGCGCAGCCCCCAGACCGCTCGATCCACCAGTGACCAATACTCGGCTCACGCTTTGGCCTCCTTCTGTACGGCGAGGTAGCCGGCCAGCTCGATCCTTGCGACAACCCCGCGGTGCACCTCGTCCGGACCGTCGGCCAACCGGAGCGCTCGCGCACTCGTCCACGCTGCAGCGAGCGGGGTGTCATCGGAGAGACCGCCACCACCATGCAACTGAATCGCCATGTCGATCACATCTTGCGCCATCCGCGGTACGGCGACCTTGATCTGGCTGACCTCGCTGAGCGCGCCCGCGAGCCCGACCGTGTCGAGCAGGTAGGCCGTCTGCAGGACCAGGAGTCGGGCCTGGTTGATGGCGATCCGGGCATCGGCGATGCGCTCGCGGTTCCCGCCGAGGTTCACCAACGGCTTGCCGAACGCCTGCCGACTGGTACCACGCTGCAGCGCGAGCTCGAGCGACTTCTCGGCCAGGCCGATCAGCCGCATGCAGTGGTGAACGCGGCCCGGACCCAACCGGCCCTGCGCGATCTCGACCGCGCGACCGGGGCCGACCAGGATGTTGCTGGCCGGCAGGCGGACGTCGGTGAACGACACCTCGCCATGACCGAACGGCTCGTCGAACCTGCCCATCGCCGGCAGCAACCGCTCGACCTTCACACCAGGGTGGTCGCGCGGGACCAGCACCATCGTGTGCCGCGCGTACCGATGGGCCTCCGGGTCGGTCAGTCCCATGAAGATCAGCAGCTCACACTCGGGGTTGCCGACACCAGTGCTCCACCACTTGCGCCCGTTGAGGACGATCTCGTCCCCCTCGACGATCGCGGTCGCGGCCATGTTGGTCGCATCCGACGAGGCGACGCCCGGTTCCGTCATACAGAACGCGGAGCGGATCGTCCCGTCCAGCAAGGGCTCCAGCCACTGCTTCTTCTGCTCGTCGTTGCCGTAGCGCAACAGCACTTCCATGTTGCCGGTGTCCGGCGCATTGCAGTTGAAGATGTACGGCGCGATGAACGATCGGCCCATCAGCTCCGCGAGTGGTGCGTAGTCCAGGTTCGGCAGACCTTCGCCGTACTGCTCGTTGCCCGGCTCGGCCGGGGGGAGGAACAGATTCCACAGACCCTGGGCGCGGGCCTTCTCCTGCAGCTGTTTGAACACCGGCTGCGGCTGCCACGGATCGGCGGCGGCCCGGGTCGCGGCGTGGATCTCCGCCTCGACCGGGTCGATCTCGATCCGGATGAACTCCTCGACCCGCCCGATCAGGTCCTGCGCACGGGCGGACGGTTCGAACCCCATGTAACAGCACTCCTTCCGAAACCGGCGGGGTACCGCCGGGTAAGTTTGACCGTAGCGCCCTTTTGAGCAATGCTCAACACTGTGGACAACAGGTTGACCGCGGAAGATCGGAAGAAGCAGCTCGTCAAGATCGGCTTGATGATGTTGCGCGACAAACCGATCCACGAGCTGTCGATCGACGCCATCGCCGGCCAGGCCGGGATCTCCCGGAGCCTGCTCTTCCACTACTTCCCGAGCAAGCGCGACTACTACGTAGCCGTCATCTCCGCCGCCGGCCGCCGCCTCCTCCGAGTCACCAAACCCGACGAAGACCTCCCGCCGGACGAAGCACTCCGCGAGATGCTCGTGCAGTTCGTCGCCTTCATCTCCCGACGGAGGACGGCGTACATCTCCTTCGTCCGCGGCGCCGCCGGCGGTGACGACTACGCCGTCGAGGTGTACGACGACACCCGCATCGGCCTCTCCCGCCGAGTCCTCACCTACCTAGGCACACCCGAGGTCGCCGACAACCGCTCGTCGGTCGAGTACCTCCGCATCCACGCCTGGCTCAGCTACACCGAAGACCTGGCCATCGAATGGTCCGGACTCCGCGAATCCGCCCGCCCCTTCACCGCCGACGAACTCATCGACCACGCCATCGAGTCCCTCCACACCCTCCGCAAACTCTGACCCCTTGCTCGCACAGCGGGAGGCGCATCCACCTGCAGCGCGGTCTTGTACGTCGGGGGTCGCGTCCACCTGCGGCGCAGTTCGTACGGCGGGGATCGCATCCACCTGCGGCGCAGTTCGTACGGCGGGGATCGCATCCACCTGCGGCGCAGTTCGTACGGCGGGGATCGCGCGACCGTGGCCGAGCTCGTACGGCGGAGGTATCGCTCGGATGCGGCCGGCAACCTACGGCATTGGCTGACGCCGCTGCGGCCGGCTTACAGAGGGAGGTGTGGCTGGGCGGGTCTGTGGCTGGGCGGGATGGTGCGGTCGGTGACCGCGGTATCCGTCGCCTGAGCTTCCGGGCTATGGCTGAGGCCGGTGCATCAGGAGGCCGATCACCTTCCCCACCGCGGTGGTAACCGACCCCTCCGGCCGCCATCTGATGGGTCAGCCTGGCCTTGGGGGCACAACCCCCCATCTCCGTGGTTATCCCCTCAGATGGGGGGTTGCCCATCGAGAATCTGAGGGGGCAACCCCCCGACTCGACAGGCAACCACCCCCTCGGGGCGGGGTGAGGCCAGGAGCGGTGCTGGACGGCGCCGCTGGGGAGCGCTACCCCCAACCGAATCGGCATGTTTTCTGAATCGGCAGGTAAGGGTCTCCCATCGCGTGGAAAGGTGGTGTGGATCCTCCCCAAACCGGTTTGGGGAGGATGCCGGCCGGTGTCGAGCTGGTTTGGGGTGGATCGGGGACGTATTCGGGGGGTGGATCCTCCCCGCATCGCTATAGGCAGTGCGCTGGCGCTCCCCGTGGAGCAGCGGAGATGACGGGGAGGACTCCCCGGCGCCACCGATCTGATCGGTCTCCGACCCGAATTTCGCTGGTTGGCCAGGCAAATTGGGGGTTCTGCACTCTGGTTAAGGGTGCAGAACCCCCAAGGTCGGTGGCTCGCCAGGGAAATGGGTGGATCAGATGAGCTCGGGGGTTAGGGCTGGGGCGGCCATGTGGGGGTCGAAGGGGTAGAGGGGGCGGATTACGGCGTGGTGGCCTAGGCGGAGGAGGTCTTGGTCTACGCCGCCGGGGGTTAGGGCTAGGAGCCAGTCGGCGGCGAGGGTGTAGAGCTCGGGTTCGAGGTAGCCGATCTTGACGATGACCAGGTCGGTGGCGGCTGGGTCTAGGCCGAGCAGGGTGAAGTCGGCGAGGTGGTGGTACGGCTTGCGGCGGGAGGTGAGGATCGCGTGCAGGCCGCCGATTTGGATGACGGCTACGGTTCCGCCTACTGGGTCTTCGGAGAGGGAGAAGACGGTGCCGGTGACTTCGACCGGGCCTGCGGGGCCGGAGTCGACTTTGCCGCCGGCTGCGACGCTGATGGGGTTGCCGACGCCGGCTGCGACACAGGCGGCGACTGCATCGGGGTCGGTGATGCTGGCGTGGATCGCGGTCGCCTGGCCGCCAATCAACTCCTCAACCGACAGCAGTTCGCGCAGGGTCCACGAGACGTCGCCGGCGCCGCCGGCGGTCGGGTTGTCGCCGGAGTCGCTGATCAGGAACGGGCGGGCTGTGCTCTTGAGGCCCGCCGCGACGCACTCGTGCAGCGTGCCGGTCGGTGCTACGAATTCGAAGTCGGACCGTGCATCCCAGTAGGCCTGAGCCAGCTCGGTTGCGCGCTCGGTGATGAGCGCCTCGTCGTCGCCCATCACCACCACGGCCGCCTGGCATCGCGGTTCGTCGGCCCATGCGTACCCGACCCAGACGGCCGCATCCAGTACGCCGGGCTCGTCCGCGATCTCGCCGACCCGCTGGTAGATCGAGGCCGCCGGCTCGATCCGGGTCGACGTCTTCTCCCCCGGCAGCAGCACCGGCACCTGGATCCACGCCTTCTTCGGCGTACCCAGCCCGGAACGCAACCGCTCGACCAGGTTCCGCGCCGTCCGCTCGCGGCTCTCCATCGCGTCCTCGTGCGGTGCCATCCGGTAGCAGGTGATCAGATCGACGGCTGAGCCCAGTTCCCGCGACACATTGCCGTGCAGATCCATCGAGGTCGAGATCATCACGTCCGGTCCGAGCGCGGCCCGCACCCGGGTGGCCAGATCCGCCTCGGCGTCCTGACGGCCGACCACGCTCATCGCGCCATGGATGTCGAAGAACAGTCCGTCGAGCTCACCCGCCGTACCGATCCGCTCGATGATCTCCGCGGACAGGGCGTCGTACACCTCCGCAATGACCGCCCCGCCCGGCAACGACCGGGCGTGCAGCAACGGCACCCACTCGACGCCCTCGGCCCATTCCTTCGCGAGGAAGTCGTACCGCTTGAGCAGATCCTCCCCACGCCGTACGTCGAAGTCGTCCAGGCCGGCGCGATGCGGCGAGAACGTGCTGGACTCGATGGCGATCCCGGCAATCCCGATCCTCATGAAGTCCAACCTTTCACATCCGCTCAGGGGGTCGCACTGGTTTCGACGGAGCGGGGAAAGCGCTGAACCTCCTGGGGCCAGTCGAGCGCGACCGCGAGCCGGCCGGCCCAGTACCGCGCGGCTTCGTCATCCGGTACGTCGATCGCCGCGAACCCACCGAGGTGTTCCTTGGACTCGACGTACGGGCCGTCGGTGAACACCGGCTCGCCGTCGCGGGCCGTGACGCTGCAGACCACGGACGTGGCATCGAGGCCGCCGTTGCTGAAGAGGAAGACGCCGGCCTCCTTCATCTCCTCGATCACGGGGCGCACGGACGCGGACTTCGCCCGGATCTCCGCCTCCGTGTGCTCAGGAACCCACTCGTCGTTGAAGCTGATCAGGTACTCGGGCACTGTCGTCTCCGATCAAGTCTGGGCAGGCCGGTCGGCCGCCGCACACCAACTCCACGAACAGCTGCAGTCCGATCCGACACCACTCACCAGACTAATTTCAACGCTGACCGGTCGAGCCGCGGACAACCAACTCGGTGGCAAGTTCCACGTGCAGGGCTTCGAGGGTATGGCGGTCCAGCAGGCGGGTGAGGAGGCTGACGGCCATCCGGCCCATCTCGGCCAGGGGCTGGCGGACCGTGGTGAGTTGGGGGGTGGTCGCTTGGCTGAGGTCCAGGTCGTCGAAGCCGGCGATCGACAGATCCGTGGGGACGCTGAGGCCTCGGGCGGTGGCGGCTTGGAGGGCGCCGATGGCCGACTTGTCATTGAAGGCGATCAACGCGGTAGGGCGTGGGTCGAGAGCCAGGAGTTGGATGGCAGCCTCGTAGCCGTCGGCGGTGGTCGGATGGGTATGGCGGACGAGATCCGGGTTGGGCAGGATGCCGGCGTCAGCGAGGGCGGCGTGGTGTCCGGAGAGCCGGGCGTCGGCGGCCAGCCATTCGCGAGGGCCGGCGATGACGCCGATGCGGGTATGACCGAGGGCGGCCAGATGAGTGGTCAGTTGCCGAGCACCCGAGTGGTGAGCGGCTGAGACCGAGGGGATGTCGCGCGGAAGGGTGGTGCGCGGGTCCACCACAACGAAGGGGAAGCGGCGCGAGCTCAGGCGGACGAGGTCTTCGCTCGACTCGGGCGGGAGGATCAGGATCGCTCCGGCCAGACCGCTCTGCGACGGCAACCGGGACAGGACCGGCTCGTTGGCCGCGGCTTCGCCGGCGTTGAGGACGACCTGACGGCCGTGGCGGTCGAGGGTCTCGGCGATGGACGAGACGATCAGGCCGAAGTAGTCGGTCAGCAGATACGGGCAGCGCACGTAGACCGCACCGGCGACGGGCTTCGGCGTACCGCCACGGGGAGTGGGAGCGAGCAGGCCGAGCTCCTCGACCGCGCGCTCGACCAGACGGCGCGTCTCGGGCGCGACGCTGCTGGCCTGGTTAAGCACTCGGGAGACCGTCGCACTCGACACTCCGGCCGCCGCCGCGACATCGCGCACGGTCGCACGCCGCCTAGACATTTGTTACATCACCTTGTTTCACGCTCAGCACTCTAAGCCCAGGCGGCGCGGCATTGACAGGGCTCAAAGAGAGTCGTTTCCTGACGCTGTTTGTTGCACTGTGTTTCACACCCTGAGGAGTGCGATGCGAACACCGATGATCGCCACCGCCTTGGCGCTCACCACCGGTCTGCTGACCGTGCCGAACGCCGAGGCCCATCCCCCGATCACCCAGGCCCGGATCTGGGTGACCACCCCGGACCGGGCCGAGCTCCTGCACGAGCGCACCCCGGTCGCCTTTCAGCGAGACAGCAGCGACCTGACGACGATCACGGTCGACCCGCGGACGACGTACCAGACCATGGACGGGTTCGGCGCCTCGATCACCGACTCGTCGGCGGATGTGCTGTACCGGCTGAGCCCGGCGGTCCGCGAGGAGACGCTGCGGAAGCTGTTCGATCCCCGGCAGGGCATCGGCGTCAGCTTCCTGCGGCAGCCGGTCGGGTCGTCGGACTTCACCGCGGCGACCGAGCACTACACGTACGACGACGTCGCGCCCGGCGAGACCGACTTCAAGCTCAAGCAGTTCAGCATCAAGCACGACGAACAGCAGGTGCTGCCACTGCTCCGCCGCGCCAAGCAACTCAACCCCGCGCTCAAGGTGATGGCGTCGCCGTGGAGCCCGCCGGCCTGGATGAAGACCGGCGACTCGCTCGTCGGCGGTCGCCTCAAGGACGACCCCAAGGTGTACGACGCCTATGCGCGATACCTGGTGAAGTTCGTCGAGGCGTATACGCGGGCCGGCGTACCGGTCGACTTCCTCTCGATCCAGAACGAGCCGCAGAACCGCAAGCCCGGCGGCTACCCCGGTACCGACGTCCCGGTCCGGCAGGAGGCCGAGGTCATCTCGCGGCTCGGCCCGCTGCTGCAGAAGACCAGCCCGCGGACCAAGATCCTCGGCTACGACCACAACTGGTCGACGCACCCCGGCGACATCGGGACCACCCCGCCCGGTGAGGACCCGGAGACCAACTACCCCTACAAGTTGCTGCAGTCCGACGCTGCGCGATGGATCGCGGGTACGGCGTACCACTGCTACTCGGGCAATGCGGCGGCTCAGACCGCGTTGCACAACGCCTTCCCGGACAAGGGCATCTGGTTCACGGAGTGCTCCGGTTCGCACGGGCCGAACGACACCCCGCCGCAGATCTTCCGCGGCACGCTTACCTGGCATGCGCGCAACCTGATGCTCGGCACCACCCGCAACTGGGCGAAGTCGGTCGTCAACTGGAACATCGCCCTCGACTCCACCGGCGGTCCGCACCTCGGCGGCTGCGGAACGTGTACCGGGCTCGTCACCCTGCAGGCCGACGGCACGGTCAGCACGGATGCGGAGTACTACACGATCGGCCACCTGTCGAAGTTCGTGAAGCCGGGTGCGGTGCGGGTCGGAAGCACGTCGTACGGGACGACCGGGTGGAACGGGCAGCTGATGACGTCCGCGTTCAAGAACCCGGACGGTTCGACCGCGCTGGTGGTACACAACGAGAACGACGCGCCGCGGAAGTTCGCGGTCGCGGTCGGCGACCAGTCGTTCGAGTACGAACTGCCGGGCGGTGCGATCGGGACCTTCACCTGGCCGTCCTCCCGGCTGTCGACGCCGACGCCGGTGTCATTGGCCGGCGCGACCGCGACTGCTTCAGTCAATGGCGCCGAGGCCGGGCTCGCGATCGACGCGGACGGATCGACGGTGTGGTCCAGTAAGGCAGCCCAGGCACCGGGTCAGTCGATCCAGCTGGATCTGGGTTCCCGCAAGCTGTTCCGGGAGATCGCGCTGGACAGCGGCGGACAGAGCGGTGACTTCGCCACCAGCTGGGAAGTTGCCGTCAGCAACGATGGGGTGAGCTGGTCGAAGCCGGTGACTGGTACGTCGACCGGCCAGCTGACCACGGTCGACCTCAAACCGTCGTACGCGCGCTATGTCCGGGTCACCTCGAACGGCAGCAGCGACCACTGGTGGAGTCTGGCGGATCTCCGGATCTATCGCTAGAGCACCTCGAGCCGGGCGCTGCCCCGTCCGGTTCGCACCTGGTAGCTGGTGCTGACGCCCGCGTCGGGGTGCAGCTTGTCGACCGCTCGGTACGACAGCTTCGCCTCGTCGCGGGTCACCTCCAGTACGCCGTACCCGTGCTGCCGCATGTCGACCTGCTTCAGATGCGGGTTGTACTGCAACCGCTTCTGCTCCTCGGCCTTCGCACCAGCAACCCCCTTGGTGTCCCCGGTGTTCGTCGACGACACCGACGGTACGACGAACTCCACACCTGAACGCTTTGTCCCGGCCGGGTTGCCGGGCGTGCCCGGAGCGAACCCGGTGTTCCACAGCTCACCCGAGAACGTGTCGTGGTCGTCTCCGGTCACAACGACCAGGTCGGAGACGCGGTCGGCCGCGAGGGACAGCAGTTCGGTCCGTTCGGCGCCGTACCCGTCCCAGGTGTCCATGAACGCCCGCTCGCCGCTCGCGCCGGTGACCATCCCCATCATCATGTTCGGGTTCGCGAGCACCTTCCATTGCGCACCCGACGAGCGCAGACCGTTCTCCAGCCAGGCCTTCTGATCGGGACCGAGCATGCTCCGGCCCGTGGCATCCGCTGCCGCACAGATGATGCTGCCGCCGTCGTTGCACGGCTGGTCGTCCTTGTACTGCCGGTTGTCGATGGCAAAGAGTTCGGCCGTCTTACCGAGCCGCAGCGAGCGGTACGTCCTGGTCATGTCGTTCGCGTACCGCGGAACCGGCATCCGCTCGAACCACGTGTGCCAGGCCGCCGACTTCTTCTCCTGGAAGAACAGTTCGGGCAGCGACCACTTGTTCTTGGTGTAGTTGTTGCGGAACTCGTGGTCGTCCCACAGCGGCAGGAACGCGTGCTGCGCGTGCATCGCACGCAGGTCGTCGTCGCTGCGATAGAGCGTGTACTTCGCGCGCATCGACGACAGGACCTGGGGATAGAGGTTCAGATCGATCCCGCGAACGCCGGGGACGGTGGCTTCGTAGACATAGTCGCCGAGACCGACGACGAGGTCGAGCTCCTCCGCGGCGAGATGCCGGTGCATCGCGTAGTACCCCTCGGTGAAGCCTTGGCAGGTGAAGAAGCCGATCCGCACCGGCTGGTTCGAGTCCGCCGGCCGCAGGGTCTGGAAGCGGCCGATCGGCGAGACCGTGTCCTTCCCGCGGAACTGGTAGAAGTACTCCTCGCCCGCGGTCAGCCCATTCGCCGCGAAGTGGACGCAACCGTCCCACTGCTTCTCCGCGATCACCGTCTTCACGATGACCGGCTGGGACAGGTCGCGATTCCGCGAGACCACGACCGCCAACTCGGCGTCGCCGTCGAACAGCCCGCGCGGCACGCGAGTCCACAGCATCGCCCCGTCGGTGCGCGGCACGCCGGCCATCACGCCCTCGGGGAACGTCGCCCCGGTGACCAGGGTCGGCGACGCATCCGCCGCGGTCCGCAGCGCCGGCGTACCGAACGCCTCCAGGGGGACGGCAACTGCCGCACCGAGAACACCTACCGTGCCGAGCACCGTACGCCGAGTCACAGTCATGCCCTGGATAATGAAATATTTTCATGAATAGTGGAAGACCTCACGGCGACCCGGATCTGGCGAGAGGAAAGCGAAACAGCTGCGTCACGCCTGCTTGCTACCGTCCGGACGCATGATCGAGAACCTGGAACTGCGCGCCGTACCGGGCACCGATCCCGCCATCCGCACCCTCGCCGCCGCGCAGCAGGCCGAGTTGGCCGCGGTCTACGGCGACGACCAGCCGCAGGTCGGCCTGCACCCCGACATCGCCTTCATTCTGCTGCTTCTCGAAGGCAGCCCCGTCGGTTGCGTCGGCCTCCAGCCGGTGGGACCAGGTCTGGGCGAGATCAAGCGCATGTACGTCGATCCGTCCGCCCGCGGCTGGGGTCTGTCGCGGCACCTGCTCACCGCGGTCGAGGCGGAGGCGCAGCGCAACGGCATCACGCGGCTCCGGCTCGAGACGGGTACCCAGCAACTGGAAGCGATCGCCCTCTACACGAACCACGGGTATGCGCCGACCCCGCCGTACCCGCCGTTCGAGAACGAGTCGGCGTCGCTGTGTTTCGCGAAGGACCTCTGAACGCGCACCGGCCGGCGTCGTCGGCGTGTTGCGGACTCGGGCGGGGTGGGGCGGACATGCACCACCGTCCAAAGCACTCCTGAGCCGCCCGAGCAGGGCTCCCTGAGCGTGAACCCAGCGGACCGCGCCAAGTTGGTGGGTGATGGCGGTCCGCCGACCGCGTGTCGGGTCCCCCTCGGCACGGTGGCACCACTCGAGGCGCCACAACAGGCAACCCTGCCTCGACCGTGGGGAGATTGCCGCAGGTAAACGATGCACAACGACACGGCGGTCACACTCGACCGCATACTCCTCACACTCGCAGACATTGTTCTTCAGGCACGAGCGCCGTTGGATACGCGGTATGCAAAGTTGTAGAAGTACATTTATTAGATCTGTACTTCTACAACTTGCAGGTGAGACCTAGGGCAGGTCGAGGACGAGGGTGTCGCCGTCGCGGTGGAAGCCGAGGCCGTTGAGGTACGGCGAGGAGTCGCGCATCCGGGGTGAGGCGAGGACCTGGTGGAAGCCCTGGTCGGTGAAGACGTCGCTGCGGCGGTAGACGAACTCGCCCGGGGTGAAGTCGCGGTACTTCGGGAGCACGTAGTCGAGATCGATCTGGGCGCGGCCCTCGCCGGCGTCGTGAGCGAGGACGACGCCGATCGTGCGCTCGCCACGTTGGACGAGGAACGCGTACGGGCTCGCGGCCAACTCGAAGCCGGGGTTGAAGCGGCTGATGTCGCGGGCGTGGGTGGCCAGGACGTGACCGAGGTACGCGTCGTCGGCCCGGACCCGGAGCACCTCGTACTCGGCCTCGTCGTGCCGGTGCCGCAGCAGCCGCCACAGGTGGACGACATTGATGACCGCCAGGACGGCGTTCATGCCGACCATCGGCCAGACCCCGATGACGAGGTTGAAGCCGACCAGGATGATGCAGCCGACCAGGTTCAGCAGGCGCAGCCGCAGGATGCGCGTCTGCAGCAGCGACACCACCACCAACGCGGATCCGCCCCAGCCGATGATGCTCCACACGTCCACGATGCGAGCGTAGACCAGCCGACGCACTGGTTCGCTCAGGTCAGACTGCTGTTGTGACCGAGACCTTAGTGCTGAACGGCGAGCCACTGCCCACCGTGACTTCGGAGTTGCTCCGGGCAACCAGCTACGGCCACTTCTCCTCGCTGCAGGTCCGCGACGGCCGCGTCGACGGCCTCGACCTGCACTTCGACCGCCTCGATCGCAGCTCCCGCGAGGTCTTCGGCCGCTCGCTGGACGCCGCCCGGATCCGCCAAGGTCTCCGTGCGGCGCTCGCCGACGCCCGCGACTGCAGCCTGCGCGTCAACGTGTTCTCGCTCGCGGGCGATCTCGACCTGCTGATCCGCCGCAGCGAACCGATCGAGCCCGGCACCACCCCACTCCGGTTGCGTCCGGTCCAGCACCAGCGCGCATTGCCACACCTCAAGCACACCGGCACGTTCGACCTCATCTACCACGCACGGCAGGCAGTCGCGGCCGGGTATGACGACGCCCTGTTCCACACGCCAGCGGGTGAAGTGTCCGAGGCGTCGATCTGGAATATCTGCTTCGCCCGCGGCACCGAGATCGTGTTCCCAGCCGCGCCGATCCTGGCCGGCATCCGGCAGCAAGTCTTGCAGCGCGGCCTGGCGTCGGTCCCCCTCGCCGGCCTGACGACGTTCGAGACGGCGCCGGTCCCACTCGCGGATCTGGCGGCCTTCGACGCGGCCTACCTGACCAACTCGATCGATCCCGCGCTACCGGTCGCCGCGATCGGCGAGATCACCTACGCACCGCATCCGGAGTCGGCCGCAACGATCGCGGCTGCCTACGCCTCCCAGGAGGCGCAGCCGATCTAGCGCTCGGCCCACCAGCGGAGGAGTTCTTCGCGGGCCCGCTCTTCGCCGAGCGGGCCTTGGTCGAGGCGGAGTTCCATCAGGAACTTGTAGGCCTCGCCGACCTCGCGACCGGGAGCCAGGTCGAGGATCTGCATGATCTGGTTGCCGTCGAGATCCGGACGCAGCGAGTCGAGCTCCTCCTGCTCCTGCAACCGCGCGATCCGCTCCTCGAGATCGCTGTACGCCGCCCGCAGGGTTTCCGCGCGACGGCGGTTGCGGGTGGTGCAGTCGGCGCGGGTCAACACGTGCAGGCGTTCGAGCTGATCGCCGGCGTCGCGGACATAACGCCGTACGGCGGAGTCGGTCCACTCGCCGTCGCCGTACCCGTGGAAGCGCAGGTGCAGCTCGATCAGCTTGCTGACCTGGTCGATCTGCTCGTTGCTGAACCGGAGTGCCTTCATTCGCTTCCGGGCCAGCTTCGCGCCGACGACGTCGTGGTGATGGAAGGTCACCTTGCCGCCGTCCTCGAAGCGACGCGTCTTCGGTTTGCCGATGTCGTGGATCAGCGCCGCGAACCGGCTGACGAAGTCAGGAGCCTCGTACGGGAGTCGCGACTCCAGATCGATTGCCTGATCGAGCACAGTTAGCGAGTGTTCGTAAACGTCCTTGTGCCGGTGGTGCTCGTCCTTCTCCAGCCGCAGCGCAGGCAACTCGGGCAGCACATGGTCGGCGATTCCGGTCGTGACCAGCAGGTCCAGACCGATCCGCGGGTGGTCGGCGCAGATCAGTTTGATCAGCTCGTCGCGGACCCGCTCGGCGGACACGATCGTGATCCGGTCGGCCATCGCGGTCATCGCCGCGACCACTCCGGGATCCGGCGTGAACCCGAGCTGGGCGGCGAATCGGGCCGCCCGCATCATCCGCAGCGGGTCGTCGGAGAACGAGTCCTCCGGGCTGCCCGGCGTCCGGATCACCTTGTTCGCGACGTCGGCGATGCCGCCGTACGGGTCGACGAACTGGTGTGACGGCAGCAGCACGGCCATCGAGTTCATCGCGAAGTCGCGCCGGGCCAGGTCGCCCTCGAGGCTGTCGCCGTAGGCCACCTCCGGTTTGCGTGAGGTGGGATCGTAGGACTCTGACCGGTAGGTGGTGATCTCCAGCACCCACTCGCCCTTACGACAACCGATGGTGCCGAACGCCTTGCCGATATCCCAGACATGGTCCGCCCAGCCGGCCAGCTGCCGCTCGACCTCGTCCGGATGCGCGGACGTGGCGAAGTCCAGGTCCTTGCTCCCGCGGCCGAGGAGAATGTCCCTGACGGGGCCGCCGACCAGGGCGATCTCGTGGCCGGCGGCGGCGAACCGGGCGCCCAGTTCGTCCACGACAGGGGCGATCGCCAGCAGTGACTGGACGCCTTGGCGCTGTACGGCGGACAGGGATCCTGCAGGGCCTGACTGGTCGGCAAAAGGTGACACGGGGAACTAGGTTACGGTGACGGCGTGTTCAGACGGCGACTGAGGCTCTCCGCGGCGGTGACCGCGAGCCTGCTGATCGTTGCCCCGGCAGCGATTTCGGCCGTCCCGGCGATGGCCGTGGACGACGAACCGACCGTCCAGGTGACGATCGACTCGTTCCTTCCGGTGGCCCCCAAACCCGGTCAGCCCGTCACCATCAAGGGCACCGTCACCAACACCAGTACGGCGACCTTCGGGAACCCGCAGGCCGTCACCTGTATCGACCGGCACCCGCTGACGACAGCCGCCGAGATCGCCGCGGTACCGAACGAGCAGAACACCCCGATGAACGACCGGGACAGCTGCTCCGGGATCGGCTTCCAGAACTCGGATTCGACGACGTACCAGGTCCTCGGCGAGAAGCTGGCCCCGAATGCCAAGGTCCCGTTCACACTGACCGTGCCGTGGAAAGAGTGGCGGATCGACAGCCGCACCGGTGTCTACACCGTCGGCGTGATGTTCCGCGGCGACCCGCAGGACAAGTCCCGGACGACTGCCGGCCGCGTACGCACGCTGATGCCGGTGGTCGGCACCGAACCGTTGACGCGACCGGTCAGCACCGCGCTGGTGATCCCGCTGCAGCACCGCCCGACGTTCCTCGGCGGTCAGCTGTTCGTGGACGACTCCCTGGCGCAGGCCATGACCACGGGCGGTTCGCTGCGCCGGGCGCTCGACCTCGGCAAGCAGCGCCGCGTCACCTGGCTGCTCGACCCCGCACTGATCGACGCGGTCCGGAAGATGGCGGGCCAGTACCGGGTCGGCACGAGCTACAGCCACTCCGTCCCCGGCCTCAACGCCAAGATCGCCCAGAACTGGCTCGCCGACCTGACCAAGAGTCTGGAGACCGGTAGCCAGGTCGTGGCGCTGCCGTACGGCGATGTGGACGTGGCCGGCCTGTACGACGCGGGTGGCTCACTGAAGGAGCTGGTCCGGCAGGCCCGGATGGCGACCGAGCAGGCGAACCTCGGCTTTCCGGGGCGCACCAACGGGCTCTGGCTGGAGAACACCACCGCCGCGAGCCGCTATCTCGCCTTCGCCGCCAGTGGGTTCGCCGGTGCCGACGAGGCCGAGGACCTGAACCTGGTCAACAGCGCAGCCTGGTCCGGTGACTCCGCCAAGGTCCTGACCCCGGGGACGTCGGTCTACCAGGTGCTGACCCCCGAGGGCCCGGCGAAGCAGACCCGCACAGTCGTCGCCGACTCGGCCATGACCGCCGGCGGACCGGACGCAGGCTCCGATCGTGACCCGCTCCAGGTCCGGCAGCGATTCCTTGCCGAGACCTTGCTGCTCGCCGCCTCCTCCGGTAAGCGCCCGGCCACGGCGGTCGTCGTACCGCCGCGGGGCTGGGACACCGACGGCCGCCTGACCTCGGCACTTGCCGGCGCGCTCACGCAGCCGTGGCTGACGCCGGTGACCGTCGACCAGGTCGTGAAGGCCACCCCGACGCCGCGCGCGATCGTGGCCCCGGCCGCACCGAAGACGAACGGGTCCCTGAGCGGTCCCCAGCTCGACAAGCTCAAGCGGCTCGAGAAGTCGATCAACACCTACACGAGCCTGCTGTCCGATCCGGAGACCGCCGGCCAGGACATGCCGAAGGGCCTGATGCAGTCCGCTTCGCTCGGCTGGAACGGTCAGGCCGACAAGGCCGGGCAGTACGCCGATGTCGAGCTCGGCTCGGTGAACGGGCAGCTCCGCCAGGTGCACCTGGTCAACTCGAGCCTCGACAAGGGCAAGGGGATCAAGGTCAACCTTGCCGGCAGCAACGGCACCTTCCCGCTGACGGTGGCGAACGATCTGGACCACTCGATCCGCGTGGGCGTCGTCGTCCGGTCGGTGAACCGGACCGACCTGCGGGTGCGGCCTGTCGACACCGTCGTCGTGCGAGCGGGCCAGAAGTGGACTCCCCGGATCACCGCCAGCGCCGAGCAGAACGGTGTCATCCAGGCCACGGCCCAGGTCGTCACCGTCGACGGCGACCCGGTCGGCGCCCCGCAACCGATGCTGATCCAGGCGAGCCAGTACGGCAGCGTCGGCTGGATCCTGGTCGGCGCCGCCTGCGCACTGCTCTTCGGTACGTCGTTCGTCCGGATCTACCGGCGGATCCGCGCCGAGCGCCGCAACCCACCGGCCGCCGACGACACCGCAGTCGACGCGACCCCCGAGAACGACCCGCTGCACCCGGCGCCGCTGCCGGCCGCCCCCGGAACGCCCGCCACGAACGGGGATGCCGGCCTCCCGGCGGACGCGTCGCTGAAAGAAGGAGTCGGCTCGAAGGATGGCTGACCGCACCCTGCGCTCCGCGGCGGTGATGGCAGCCGGGACCGTGCTGTCCCGCCTGCTCGGATTCGTCCGGCTCGCCCTGCTCGCGGCAGCCATCGGCACCGCGCTGCGGGCCGACATCTTCAACGCTGCGAACACGATCCCGAACAGTCTGTACATCCTGCTGGCCGGTGGTGTGTTCAACACCGTCCTGGTCCCGCAGCTGGTGCGGGCGATCAAGAACCACGACGACGGCGGTCAGGACTTCACCAACCGCATCCTGACGTTCGGCTTCGTCGTACTGGCAGTTGTCACGACCGCGTGTGTGCTGCTGGCTCCGGCGATCGCCGACCTCTACATGCCGGAAGAGCTGCACGATCCGTCCCGGATGGCGGAGAAGGCGAACCTGGTCTTCTTCGTCCAGCTCTGCCTGCCGCAGATCTTCTTCTACGGCGCCTTCGTGCTGGTCGGCCAGGTGCTGAACGCGCGGCGCCGGTTCGGCCCGATGATGTGGGCGCCGATCGCGAACAACATCGTCGCCTGTGCGGTCATCGTGACGTTTCTGTTCGTCTACCGGACCGGGGACACCCCGGCGACGTTCACGCACGGCGAGCAGTTGCTGATCGGCCTCGGGCACACGGCCGGGATCGCAGTGCAGCTGCTGGTGCTGCTCCCCTATCTGAAGGCGAGCGGGCACACCTTCCGGCCGAAGTTCGGGCTGCGCGGGACCGGGCTCAGCCAGACCGCCAAGCTCGGCATCTGGACGATGCTGTTCGTCGCGGTCAACCAGATCACGCTGGTCGTGGTCACCAAACTCGCGCTCGCCGGTAGTGCGTCCGACGACCTCGGTGCCAAGGCGGGTCTGACGGCATACCAGACCGCGATGCTGATCATCCTGATGCCGCACGGCATCATCACCGTCTCGCTCGCGACCGCCGCGCTACCGCAGATGTCGGCGCTGGCCGCGGATCGCGATCTCACCGAGGTGGCCCGGCTGTCCGCGCGCTCGATCCGGCAGACGCTGGCGATCGTCGTACCGGCCGCGGCCGCGATGATCGCGTTCGCCTACCCGATCGTCACGGTGATCGCCGGCTACGGCTCCGGTAAGAACAACCTGACGCTGATGGCCTACACGCTCGTCACGCTCGCCTTCGGAGTCGTGCCGTACACAATCCAGTACTTCCAGCTGCGCACGTTCTACGCCTTCGAAGACACCCGTACGCCGTTCTTCCTGCAGTGCGTGATCGCGGCGACGAACATCACGGCCGCCCTGGTCGGTGTCCGGGTGCTGCTGGACGAGGAGCACCTGCGGTACTCCGGTGTCATGCTCGGCGGCGCATTCGCGCTGGCGTACACGGTCGCCGTACTGATCTCCCGGCCGGTACTGCGGCGGCGCGTGCCGCGGGTCGCGGGTGCCGGAATCGGGCTGCCGTTGCTCGCCATGGTGATCGCGGCCGCCCTCGGCGCGGGTGCCGGGCGGCTGGCGCTGTGGGCGGTCGGGCTGGCCGTCGAGTTCTCCGGACCGATCGGCGCGCTGCTCCAGTTGGCCGTCGCCGGAATCGTGCTGCTGCCGGTGTACGCGGGCGTTGCTCGGGTATTAAGGATCCACGAGGTCAACGACGTGGTGTCGATGGTCACATCGAAGCTGCCTGGCCGCCGCTGATCGGACCGCTTGTGCACTCGTGCACCGGGACTGGATCACGATGCCACTACGATGGTGGCTGCCGACCACAGCATCCAGGAGGGCGAGAGACACCGTGTCGAACCAGACCGTCAGTCCTGGTGCACTGCTCGCCGGGCGGTACCGGATCGCCGAGCTACTCGCGGAGATCGACGGTGCACGGGTGTGGCGAGCCGTCGACGAGGTGCTCAGCCGGGCGGTCGTCGTCGATGTCCTGCCGGTCGGCGACCCGCGGACCAACCTGCTCTTCGACGCCGCGCGGCGGGCCGCCGCAGCGGCCGATCCACGCTTCCTGCGGGTGCTGGACTGCGACATGTTCGAAGGCGTCACGTACTGCGTGCGTGAGTGGGCCGGCGGTCGTCCGCTGGAGCGGATGCTGGCCAGCGGACCGCTGACCGGCCAGCAGGCCGGCTGGCTGGCCCGCGAGGTGTCCGAGGCGCTGGAGAACCTGCACCGGACCGGTCACGCGCACGGCTCGATCAGCCCGTCAACGGTCGTCGTCACCGACGCTGGGGCGATCAAGGTCGTCGGCCTGGCGACCGAGGCCGCGCTGCGGTCCGCCGGTCCGGGCTCGGCCGAACAAGACGTCTACAACCTCGGTGAGCTGCTCTACGCCTCGCTGACCGGCCGCTGGCCCGGTGCGGCCCCGGCCTGGGGTCTGCAGCCGGCACCGGTAGAGCACGGCCGGCTGATGAGCCCGCGCCAGGTGCGGGCCGGCGTACCGCGCTCGCTGGACGACATCAGCGACCGGCTGCTGGCCGATCCGCCGCGGCACCACGCGCCGCCGATCACCAGCGCCGCCGGCCTGTCCGCAGCGCTGTCCGGAGTCGTCGGCAGCTCACACGAGCCACCGAACCAGATGGACGAGACCGTCCAGGTCGCCCGGCAGAACGGCAGCATCGACGACGCCACCCAGGTCGTCCCGCAGGCGCCACCGCCCGCGCTCGACCCGACACCACCGGCGTACCAGTCCTCCAACGGTCACGCCGAAACGGCGGCGTACGCCCCGGCCGAAGCGCGACCCGCCCGCCGGCAGACCCCGCCGCCGTCGAACGGGAACGGCGGGGGCCGCCGTCGCGCCGACGAGCCGAAGCGGAAGGGCTCGTGGGGCGGCCGGATCCTGATCCTGCTCGCCATCCTGGCGTTGCTCTCGGTGGTCGCGATGGCGCAGTTCCTGCTCAAGGGCGCGATGAACAACGACCAGACCGACGACCCCGGCACCGGTACCAAGACCACCCCGTCGGCCAGCAGCAAGCCGTCGGCGACCGGAGCGGCCGCCAAGATCGTCAGCGCGAAGGACTTCGACCCGGAGCCCGCCGGTAACGGCGAGGAGCACCCGGAGGACGTCCCGAAGACCTACGACGGCAAGACCAGCACGGTCTGGGAGACCCAGTCGTACAACAACAAGCCGAACTTCGGCGGTCAGAAGCCGGGTGTGGGCATCGTCTACAACCTCGGCGAACCGACCCCGATCTCGAAGGTGATCGTCACGCTCGTCGGTGACGGGACCAGCCTGGAGCTCCGGGTGCCGAAGGGTGACGACAAGACCAAGTCGCCGTCGGCGGTGAACGGCTGGGAGCCGATCGCCACCGAGGAGGACCAGCCCGAGGGTGCGGTCACGCTGACTCCGTCGGCACCGACCGAGACGCAGTACGTGATGGTCTGGCTGACGAAGATCCCCAAGGAGAGCGGCAGCAAGTATCGCGGCACGATCGCGGAGGTCTCGATCCAGAAATGACCGCTCACCTGGATTCGGGGATGAATCAGCTCCCCCGGATCGGCGTCGACGAACCCGTCCACCCGGCCGGCCCGGTCGGGTACGACCAGCTGGACGACCACGAGCTGCTCCGGCTGCACGTGGCCGGCAACCCGGACACCTTCGGGTTCCTGGTCAAGCGGCACCGGGACCGGATGTGGGCGGTCGCGATCCGGACCCTCGGCGAGCCCGAGGAAGCGGCCGACGCGTTGCAGGAGGCGTTCATCTCGGCGTTCCGCCGGGCCGACTCGTTCCGCGGTGACGCGAAGGTGACCACCTGGCTGCACCGGATCGTGGTGAACGCCTGTCTGGACCGGATCCGCCGCCGGCAGGTCCGCCAGGCCGACCCGCTGCCGGAGGACGAGGACCGCGCGGCCGAGCTGGCCGGACCGGTCGAGGAGGACGCCGCCGAGGTGCGCGAGCGCCGGCTCGACGTCCTGAACGCGCTCAAGCAGATCAACTCCGACCAGCGCAGCGCGCTCGTACTGGTCGACATGGAGGGCTACTCGATCGAGGAGGCGGCCGCGATCCTGGGCTGCGCGCCGGGGACGGTGAAATCACGCTGTGCCCGGGGCCGGGCTCGCCTGCTGCCGCTGCTGCGGCACTGGCAAACTACGCGCGGTGGCGACTCCGACGTACCGGAGAAAACTGCTGCCGAAATCGGGGGAACCGAATGAGCGGCCAGGCCGTCGTAGCGGAGTCGCCTGGGGTACGCCCCGACTCTGGCGGCCCGATTGCCGACGTCTTCGACCGGAGTACTCCACCGATGACCACCACGCGCGCCTCTCGGGGCACGTCCCGTCTGGGGGCGAGTTCACGATGACCGAGTCCGGTCTGCCGACCAGCGAACATCTCGAGCACCTCGACACCGACACGATTGCCGACCTGCTCGAGAACCTGCTGCCCGCCGCCGAGGCGCACAGCGCTCGTGAGCATGTGAAAGCGTGTCCCGACTGTCAGTTCACCTATGACGCGCTGCTGGAGCTCTCCGAGGACCTCGCGGACGAGGGCCGGACGGACATTCCGATGCCGGCCGATGTCGCCGAGCACCTGGACGCGGTGATCAGTTCCGAGGCTGTGATGCGGGCGTCGACGGTCGGCGTGCACTCGCTGGCTCAGATCCGCGAGGAACCGCACCGGCACATGCCCAAGCTGTTCGGTGCGGCGGCGGCCGTCGTACTGATCGCGGCGATCGGTGTCGGCGTCGTGATGGCGACCAAGGACCGCGCTGCCGAGAACGCGGCGAACACGAACCCGACCGCGATCCTGCCCACCGGCGTGGTCTCGCTGAGCACGTCGCAGATCGCTCCGCAGGTGCAGAAGTGGCTGGAGAACAGCAGCACTCCGCTGCTGAACGGCACTGAAGCCGAGCTCAGTTGCGCCCGGACCTTCGCCTCCACCCGCCCGAACCCGCAGGTCCGGCTGGTTCAGCCCGCCAAGGTCGACGGTGCGCGCGCGACGGTGGTGGGTCTGGAGGGCGGCTCACCGCGTGACATCCAGGTCTATGTGCTGACCGGGTGTGACGGCGGCGGCACCGGTACGTCGATCTACGACACCTCGGTGACGCTGCGCAATCGCTGACCGCTTCTGGTGGGCCACGGCGGCGTTAGCCTCCGGCAATCGGTACCGTGGGAATGGTCGGCCTCAAGGATCCGTTGAGTACGACGTACCCGTCTCAACGATTCGAGGAACGCCTGTATGACCGACTCTGTAGTTCGCAACGTCATCATCGTGGGCTCCGGCCCGGCCGGCTACACGGCCGCCGTGTACGCCGCGCGTGCGCAGCTGGAGCCGTTGGTCTTCGAGGGTTCGGTCACCGCCGGCGGTGCGCTGATGAACACCACCGAGGTGGAGAACTTCCCCGGTTTCGCGCAGGGCATCATGGGCCCGGCGCTGATGGACGAGATGCGCACCCAGGCGGAGCGCTTCGGCGCTGAGCTGGTCGCCGACGACATCGTCGCGATGGACCTGACCGGTGAGATCAAGTCGGTCACCGACTCGGCCGGCACCGTCCATCAGGCGCGTTCGGTGATCCTGGCGATGGGTTCGGGCTACCGCAAGCTCGGTCTCGAGCACGAGGACCGGATGTCGGGCCACGGCGTCTCGTGGTGTGCGACCTGTGACGGCTTCTTCTTCCGGCAGCAGGAGATCGCGGTCGTCGGTGGCGGTGACTCCGCCATCGAGGAGGCGACCTTCCTGACCCGGTTCGCGTCGAAGGTGACGCTGGTCCACCGTCGTGGTGAGCTGCGCGCCTCGAAGATCATGGCCGAGCGCGCGTTCGCGAACGACAAGATCGACTTCGCCTGGAACTCCGAGGTCGCCGAGATCCAGGGCGACGAGAAGCTGACCGGCGTGGTCCTGCGGGACACCGAGACCGGCGAGACCCGTGAGCTGCCGATCACCGGCCTGTTCATCGCGATCGGTCACGACCCGCGCTCGGAGCTGATCCACGGTCAGATTCGGCTCGACGAGGAAGGGTACGTACTGACTCGCGAGGGCAGCACGGAGACCAACCAGCCGGGTGTGTTCGCGGCCGGTGACCTGGTCGACCACACCTACCGTCAGGCGATCACCGCGGCCGGCAGCGGCTGTGCCGCGGCCCTGGACGCGGAGCGCTTCCTGGCCAGCCTCGAGTTCGAGCACACCGTGGCAGCGGCTGCCGCCACCGAGTCCGTCACCGTCTGAACCTCACAACCACCTGAAGGAGATATCGCCGTGGGCGAGAAGATGAACGCCGTCACCGACGCCGAGTTCGACCAGACCGTGCTGAAGAGCGACAAGCCGGTCCTGGTCGACTTCTGGGCCGAGTGGTGCGGTCCGTGCCGCCAGGTCTCGCCGATCCTGGAGGAGCTCAACCAGGACCACGGGGACAAGTTGACGTTCCTGAAGATGAACGTCGACGAGAACCCGGTCACCCCGAGCAACTACCGTGTTACCGGTATCCCTACCATCAACGTCTACGTGAACGGTGAGCTCGCGAAGTCCATCGTCGGCGCCAAGCCGAAGGCGGCACTGCTGAAGGAGCTCGCCGACTTCACGGCGTGATTCTGTAGGTAGGACACCGTCCGCCACGGCTAGGAGTGATGTATGGAAGGCCCGCACGGCGTGTACAGAATCGGCGACACCGGTGAGGCAGTCGCCGAAATCATCGGCAAGCTCCAGCGACTGGGGCTGCTGACCGGCGGTCATGACGTCTATGACGAAGCGACCGCGCACGCTGTCCGGGGCTTCCAGCAGCAACGCGGGCTGATGATCGACGGGATCGTCGGCCCGCAGACCTATCGCGCGATCGACGACGCACGCTGGCGGCTGGGTGACCGCCTGCTGACGTACGTCGTCTCGCACCCACTGACCGGGGACGACGTACTGGCCTTGCAGGCGAAGCTGCAGGAGCTCGGGTTCGCCGTCGCCCGGATCGACGGCATCTTCGGACCGGACACCCAGCGCGCGGTGACCGAGTTCCAGCGCAACATGGGCCTGCCCGCGGATGGGACGTGTGGCCCGTCGACGTTCAAGGCGCTGCAGCGGATCAAGCCGATGGCGACCGGCGGTCGGCCGGACGCGCTACGTGCTTCGGAGGCCGTGCGCGCTGCCGGACCGCGGTTGTCCGGCAAGACCGTGGTGATCGACCCGGGCCACGGCGGTTTCGACTACGGCTGGGAGGGCTTCGGGCTGCGCGAGTCCGACATCGCCTACGACCTGGCCGCGCGGATCGAGGGCCGGCTGGGAGCAACCGGCGTACGGGCGTATTTGTCGCGCGGCCGCGACCAGGGGCCTGACGAGCTGGCCCGGGCTGCGTTCGCGAACGAGACGGACGCGAACCTGTGCGTCTCGCTGCACACCGACGGCTCCGCGAACCCCGACGCCCAGGGCGTCGCCACCTACTTCTACGGCAACGACCTGCACGGCGCTTCGTCGAGCGTCGGCGAGCAGTTCGCCGGGCTCGTCCAGCGCGAGATCGTCGCCCGCACCGACCTGCTGAACTGCCGCACCCACGCCAAGACCTGGGATCTGCTGCGCCGCACCAAGATGCCCGCGGTCCGGCTGGAAATCGGCTATGTCACCAACCCCCACGACTCGGCCCGCCTCGCCGACGCAGCCTTCCGCGACGTGGTCGCCGAGGCCATCGTGGTCGCAATCCAGCGCGTCTACCTCCCGCCGGAGCAAGACGCCGCCACCGGCATGCTCCGCTTCGGTCAGCTGACCGTCTAGTACGCCGGCAGCTCGATTGCCCGCGCCGCGTCGTGGATCGGCTGGGTGATTTTGGCGACGAGGGCGTCCTTCATCGGTAGTTTGGGGAGGACGCGCAGCATCATCGCGCCTGCCCAGCTTTGCAGCGCGCTCTTGGAGATCATCCGGCCGAGGTTGTCGCGGCCGAGTTTCAGGTTGCGGGCGACGTAGGGGCGCATCAGGCGTTCGTAGGTTGCGAAGGCGGTGGCCGGCGCGGATTGCGACAGCTCGCCGGCGAGGGTGTAGGCGCCGACCAGGGCGAGGCTGGTGCCTTGGCCGGAGGCGAAGGACGGACAGTACGCCGCGTCGCCGACCAGGCTGACCCGATCGACGGCGTACCGGTCGAGCTCGACCTGGCTGACGGTGTCGAAGTAGAAGTCGTCGGCCACCGCGACCGCATCGAGGAGCCGGTCGGTCTCCCAGCCCGCGCCGCGGAAGGTCGTGTTGAGAATCTCGAGCTGCTGCTCGCGGCCCTCGTACTTCTGGTCGGTGCCGAAGAGGAAGAGTGCTTTCGCGTCGGCGTCGCGGCCGGTGCTGTAGAGGTTCACCGTGCGGCCGGGAACCGAGTAGACGAGCTCCCATCGATCCAGCTCGAGGTGATTGGGCACGGTCGCGATCGACACCACGTGGTTGAGATCGCGGACCACGTCGCCACCGAACACCTGCCGCCGTACCGTCGAGTTGAGTCCGTCCGCGCCGATCACCAGGTCGAAGGTCTGCGGTTCGGCCCGTTCGAAGCTCACCCCGCCAGTGACCGGATCCAGCTCGGCGATCGTGTCGCCGAATCGATAATCGACGTTCGCCCGCGTCTCGTCGTACAGGATCTGGCTGAGGTCACCGCGCATCACCTCGAGGTCCGCTTCACCGCGGCCCATGAACAGATCCGACGGTACGTCGACCAATCGGCGGCCGGCGCGGTTCACGAACGACATGAACTGCATGTCGGTCGCCATTCCCTCGAGCCGTTCCTTCAGACCCATCTGCTCGACCACGTCGATCGCGGCACCGCGGATGTCGATCTTGTAGCCGCCGGGCCGGAGCGCGGGCGCGCGCTCGACGACTGTCACCTCGAAGCCGTACCGGTGCAGCCACCAGGCGAGGGCGGGACCGGCGATACTCGCGCCGACGATCAGGACACGTTGCGGGCTCATGCTGCCTATCCAACACCGACACACCTGTCACTCGCCTGACAAGGCAACGACCCCGCTAGCGTTGGTGATGACATTTCGACCTGGGGGTTGCCATGTTCCGCCTGCTCGGCAGTTTCTGTGTCCTGGCCGCACTCCTCACCGCGACTCCACCTGCGCAGGCCGCGGAGGCCGGTCGCCTGGTGGCCGTCACCGACCAGAACTACGACACCCCGTCGGCGGCTCGGATCCGGTTGATGGATCCGGCCGTGGCGAACTGGGGTACGGCGGCCGCCCAGAAGTGGACGTGGTCACCGACCAGCGCCAACGGCTTCTCCGGCCTGACCGGCGCCTGGGGATTGCCGACCGACGTGAAGCTGCGGATGAAGGCCGACGCGTATGTGGCCGTGGTGTCCGACTCTCGCGGACTGGCTGCCCTGATCGGCTATCCGAGCGGACAGCGACTGTGGGCGGTCAACGTCGGATCGGCCAACAACCCGCACAGCGTCGAACTGCTCCCCGACGGGAACGTGGCCGTTGCCGCCAGCAACGGCGGCTTCATCCGCGTCTACACCGCTTCGCAAGGCTCGTCGTCCGCGACCTACGCCAGCTTTCCACTGCCCGACGCGCATGGCGTGCAGTGGGATCCGGTGCGGCAAGTGCTCTGGGTGCTGGGTGGCAGCAAGCTCCTCGCGCTCAAGATCACCGGTACGCCGGCCGCACCCACGCTGAGCGAAGTGTCGACGGTCCCCGGGCTGACCGCCGGCGGCCACGACCTCACGCCGGTGCTCGAGGACCACGACCGGCTCTGGGTCTCGACCGGCTCGAAGGTCTACCAGGTGAGCAAGTCGAGCGCCTCCATCGTGGCGACGTTCGACCAGCCGGGGATCAAGAGCGTCAGCAGCATGCCGAACGCGCAGCAGGTCCGGACCACTCCGAAGGCCGGGTGCCGGACCGGTTGGTGCACCGACACGGTCAATTTCGCCGTACCGGCGGCGAACCGGACGATTCCTGGGGCCGAGATCTACAAGGCCCGTGTGTGGAGTTCGCGGTATGAGTAGACTGCCTACATGAAAGCGGATGTTCTGCGTGGGCACCTGGACCCGATGATCCTGGCGGTCGTCGAGCACGACCCGCTGCACGGCTACGCGATCATGGAGGCGCTGCTCGAACGCAGCGGCGGCGCGCTCGACCTGCCGACCGGCACGCTGTACCCGGCACTGCGCCGGCTGGAGCGCGCCGGCTACCTGGCCAGCGAGTGGCAGACGGTCGGCGGCCGGAAGCGGCGCACTTACCAACTGACCTCGGCCGGCCAGAAGATGCTTGCCTCTGGCAAGGAAGAGTGGTTGACGTTCCGGACCGTGGTGGAAGGCGTCCTACGCCCGAACGAGGCGTAGCGACTGCAGCGCGACCAGGAACAGGGGCGCGAGGACGAAGGCAGTGACCGGGAGCAGGTCGAGGTGCCCGGACGTGTTCCCCGACTCGATCGTCATCGACAGCCCGCCCAGACTCACGACCACGGCACTCACCATCGCGAACACCGCGGTCAGGTGGCTGCCGTGCCGCCGTACCGGAGCGAATCGCTGACCGAAGCTTGTGGCCAGCACCGCGAGCACCGCGCCTGCGATCGCGGCGGCACCCACCCAGCGCACCAGGTGCCCGAGCACCACGCTCAGCTCACTCGGTCCGACGACGTCCTGGTTCCAGCCCCACATACCGGGCTGCCAGACCAGTGGCTGCAGCATCAGCACGCCGAGCAGCAGCGCCGCGGTGTTGAGGCTCTGCGCGACCGACAGCTCTTCCCGGTACGCCGGGACCACGTCGGACAGGTCACCGAAATCCGCGGTCGCCGCCTGTTCGGCCGCCGTACGGTCGAGTCCTTCAGCCTCGAACGCCTCGGTGGCATCGATCAAGTGGTCGCGCGCTTCGGCGAGCAGGTCGGCCCGCTTGCGGCGCGGGCCGGGCAGGGCCTTGGTCAGACCCACCAGGTAGTCATCGACAGACGTGGACACGTTCCTCATTGTCCGTCAGGTGAGGGTTCTTCACGTCGGGGATTTCACTGAACCGACCCTCGACCGCCGCCGGCCGCGCAGGACGAAGAAGCCGACGTACGAGATGACGATCAGCGCGAAGCCGACCTTCTCCGCGACCGGCGTGGAACCCTCGGGCCAGATCGTGCCGTCGAGGTAGTGGTTGATGTAGCCGCCGGCGTACACGTCCTCACCACCGCGGCGGAGGAAGTACTTCTCGGCGCCGGTCAGCGGACAGTCGTAGTCGATCAGCACGATGGCCAGGCTCCAGACCGCAACCGCGAGATGCCACCACACCACCTTCGGCCATCGCCACGCGAGGAAGCCGCCGAGGACGAAGAACAGCAGGAAGGCGGCGTGCAGAACCAGCATCACGTCGGCCAGGAGGCGCCACTGCATGTCAGTGCGTCCGGGCCGGCGGTGTGGACTCCCGGACGGTCACCGGCGGCGTCGGCTCCGGCCGGATCGCGCCCATCAGGCGCTCGACCGCTGCCTCCATCTCACTGCGCCAGGTAATCGCCGACCGCAGATCAAGACGCAGCCTCGGATTCCGCGGGTGCTCACGGACGACCGCGAATCCGACGGCACGCAGGAAGTCGGTCGGCCAGACACAGCCAGGTCCCTGCCACCGCGAGTCCCCGAACGCCTCGACCGCCCGGAAGCCGCGCTTGAGCACGTCCTTGGCAACCGCCTGGACGAGCACCTTGCCGAGGCCCATCCCGAGATACCGCGGCAGGATGCGCCCGGTCGCCAGTACGACGGCGTCCGGGCTGACCGGCGCGGTCGGGAACGCCTGGATCCGTGGCAGGTACGCCGCCGGGGCGTAGACCGCGAAACCGGCGAGCTCGTCGTCGACGAACAGCACCACCCCGGCCGGTCCCCAGTCGAGCAGCAGCTGGGACAGCCACGCTTCCTTCTCCAGCGCGGTGTCACCGTTGCGGCCCGCTTGCTTCGCGGCCACCGGATCGAGCTCCCAGAACACACAGTCACGGCATGGCACAGGCAGCTCGCCGAGCGTGGCGAGAGTCAGCGGTTCCAGCCGGCGGGTCATCAGGTCACCGGATTGCGGACTGTTACGTTCGTCACGTTGAGTGTCCGTCGCCTTAGCGGGTGGCCTCGGCCGGAGCGGGGGCCGGTGGCCGCACGTCCGGGGTCTCTGCCGCCCGGGGGGCGACGTAGCGTTGCTGCACCTTCGCAGCCGGTTGCCGCCGGAACAGCTCACCGGCGAATCCGGCCAGTACACCCAACAGCAGCCCGCCCACTGTCCAGCCGGCTGCCTTGCCCACGCTCATACGTCCACCTTCCGCCGTACTGCCCCTATAAGGCATGGTAGTGAGAGGTCGCGCCGTTCCACAGCCCAGGCGCGTTCGGGCTATCGGGGTTAGCCTGGTGACCTTCCCCTCGTAGACCTTTGTGGAGTGGCTCCGTGAGCGCTGACGTGCCCGATGTCCGGCAGACCCGTCTCGACAACTATGTCGACCGGTACGCAGCACGGACCAAGGGCATGACCGCATCGGAGATCCGCGCACTGTTCTCGGTCGCGAGCCGGCCCGAAGTGGTCTCACTGGCCGGCGGGATGCCGAACATCGCCGGCCTGCCGCTCGACGTGGTCGGCAGCGCGGTCCACGACCTGGTGATCGACAACGGCGCGGTCGCGATGCAGTACGGCTCCGGCCAGGGCGATCCCGGGCTGCGGGACCAGATCTGCGACGTGATGCGGCTGGAGGGCATCGAGGCCCACCCCGACGACGTCTGCGTGACGGTCGGCAGCCAACAGGCCGTCGACCTGGTGACGCGGGTGTTCTGCGATCCGGGTGACGTGGTGATCTGCGAAGCGCCGTCGTACGTCGGCGCGCTCGGCGTCTTCCGCGCGTACCAGTGCGAGGTCGTCCACGTCGCGATGGACGACAACGGCGTCGTACCGGAGGCGCTCGAGCAGGCGATCGAGACGGTCCGCGCGGCCGGCAAGAAGATCAAGTTCTTCTACACGATTCCGAACTTCCACAACCCGGCCGGAGTTTCGCTGTCCGACGAGCGGCGGGCCCGGGTGCTGGAGATCTGTCAGCGGGCGAACCTGCTGATCCTCGAGGACAACCCGTACGGTCTGCTCGGCTTCGACGGTGAGCCGCAGCGTGCGTTGCGCGCCGAGGACCGCGAGGGTGTCATCTACCTCGGCTCGTTCTCGAAGACCTTCGCGCCGGGCTTCCGGGTCGGGTGGGTGGTCGCACCGCATGCGGTGCGGGAGAAGCTCGTGCTGGCTCAGGAATCGGCGACCCTGTGTCCGCCGGTGTTCAGTCAGCTGGCCATCTCGTCGTACCTGAGCAGGCACGACTGGCTCGGCCAGGTGAAACAGTTCCGCGAGATGTACCGCGAGCGCCGGGACGCGATGCTCGCGGCCCTGACCGAGAAGATGCCTGCGGCAACGACCTGGACGAGGCCCGGTGGTGGCTTCTACGTCTGGCTGACGTTGCCGGAGGGTCTGGACGCGAAGGCGATGCTGCCGCGGGCGGTGACCGCGCGGGTCGCCTACGTCCCCGGGACGGCCTTCTTCGCCGACGGTTTCGGCTCCCAGTGCATGCGCCTGTCGTACTGTCATCCGACGCCGGAGCGGATCACCGAAGGTGTGTCGCGACTGGCCGCGGTGATCAACGAGGAGCTGGAGCTGCGGCAGACGTTCGGTCCGCTGCAGCCAGGAGCGAGCCACGGCTACGAGGCGCCGGGGCCGGAGCTCAGTTAGCCCTTCCGGGCAAAGGTTTCGCTATGGATCTCCGGGCGACGGGAGATCGTTGATTCGCTAGCGGTACCGTCTCAGTGGGCCTCGGGACCGGCGCCCGCCGGATGTCGCCTTCGAGTGATCGGGAAATGTGTGATGAGTGATCTGGGTCGAGTGCTGGTACTGGCCGGCGGACTGTCGCATGAGCGGGACGTCTCGCTGCGTTCGGGCCGCCGCGTCGCCGAAGCCCTGCGCAGCGTAGGTGTCGAGGTCGAGCAGCGGGATGTCGACTCGACCCTGGTCGACCGCCTCCGCGAGGACACCCCGGATGCGATCTTCCCCGTCCTGCACGGCGTGACCGGTGAGGATGGCGCCCTGCGCCAGGTCCTCGACCTGTACGGCGTTCCGTACGTGGGCGCCGACGCGGCCGCGTGCCGGACCGCTTTCGACAAGCCGGTCGCGTCGACCATGGTCGGCAAGGCCGGGCTGTACACGCCGGAGTCGGTCGTCCTCGGCCACGACACCTTCCGCGAACTGGGTGCCAGCGCGTTGATGGAAGCGGTCGTCCACCAGATCGGCCTGCCGCTCGTCGTGAAGCCGGCCCGCGGTGGTTCGGCGCTCGGTGCATCGATCGTGCGCTCCGCTGAGGAGCTGCCGTCGGCGATGGTGAATTGCTACGCGTACGGGCCGGTCGCACTGATCGAGCGGTACATCGACGGCATCGAGGTCGCGGTGACCGTGGTCGACGTCGGCGACGGACCGCGTGCGCTGCCTGCCGTCGAGATCGTCCCGGACTCGGGCTTCTACGACTACGAGGCGCGGTACACGGCGGGGGCGACGGAGTTCGTCGTACCGGCTCGGGTGCCTGCTGATGTTGCGGGTGCGTGCGCGGCTGCCGCAGTGACGGCGCACGTCGCGCTCGGGCTGCGGGACCTGTCGCGGTCGGACCTCGTGGTCGACGCGGACGGTGTGCCGTGGTTCCTGGAGGTCAACGTGGCGCCGGGGATGACGGAGACCTCGCTGGTCCCGCTCGCCGCCGAGGCTGCCGGCATCGAGCTCGGTGTGCTCTGCCGCGATCTCTTGGCTGCGGCCGCGGCTCGTTGAGATGAACCCGGATCGACCGCTCTGGCGGACGGCGCTCTCGCCGCGCTGGACCGCGTTGCTGCTGCTCGCCCTCGCGATCGCCGGCGTGATGTCCGTCCTCGGTGTGTGGCAGCTCGACGTGTACCGGTCGAAGACCGCTGAGGCCACGGCCAAGCAGGCGCTGGCAGCACCGATCCCGCTGCAGTCGCTGTTCTCCGTTGACGAGGGACTACCGGCGAAGGCTGTTGGTCGGCGCGTGACGGTCGCCGGCACTTGGGGTCCAGCCGCAGATCAGGTCTTCATCACCGACCGGCGGAACGGCTCGCAAAACGGCTTCTGGGTAGTCAGCCCGGTGAAGCTCGACAGCGGCGCGGTGATGGTCGTCCGCGGTTGGGTGGCGTCGGTGAACGACCCCGCCGCCGTGGCGCCGACCGGTCCGGTGCAGTTGTCCGGTTCGGTGGTCGCTTCCGAGGCCGCCGACTCATCCGGTGATGCGGCTCGCGGACGAGTGCTCTCGTCGCTGCGGATCCCCACGCTCGTGCACATGGTCAACTACCGCCTGTACGACGCCTTCGTCGTACAGACCTCGCTCGAGTCGGGGACCGTCCCGGCACCGGCGCCGGCGGCAGTCACCCCGCCTGCTCCCCCGACCGATCACGCCGGTCTGCGCAATGTGGCGTACGCCTTCCAGTGGTGGATCTTCGCCGCCTTCACCCTGTGGATGTGGGCCCGCATGGTCCTCGACGCACACCGCGGTTCAACCGAGGACGACGAGGACCTCCCCGACCAGGACCGGCCGACCGAGTCCGTGGCGTCGAGCGGTACCGTTTCAGCGTGACTTCACCCGCGGACCCCGCCACCGCCACCCCGCAGCTCACCCCCGCCGTCCGCGGCGCGCTGACCCGCTACCGGGTGATCGCCTACATCGTCGGCGTGATGCTGTTGCTGCTCCTGTTCGTCGCCATGCCCCTGAAGTACCTGGCCGACAACCCCGCCGCCATGAACGTCATTGGCCCCCTGCACGGCTTCCTCTTCGTGGTCTACCTGCTGGCCACCTTCGACCTCTTCCGCCGAGTCCGCTGGACCCTCCCCCGCCTCGTCCTGATGGCCGTAGCCGGCACCATCCCCTTCCTCAGCTTCTACGCCGAACGCAAAACCACCCACGAACTCCAGGGCCGCTAAACCCCCTGCGCACTTCACGCTCCCCTCCTACCGTCGGAGCATGAACCCCGCAGACACCCCCGACCGCCCCACCGGTCCCACGACAAGCGCGCCCTGCCGCCCGCGTGAAGTCACCGCAACAAGCCCAGCCAGGCCCCTCCCCAGAAGCCCCCGACCCGCCTCAGGCGGCCACCGCAGGCGCACCCGGCCGGCCTCATGAAGTCACCGCAAGCGAGCTCGGCCGTGCGGTCACCGGGGATGCACCCGGTCCGCCTCATGAGATCACGACAGACGCACCCGGTCAGCCTCATGAGATCACCGCACATGTGCCCGACCGTGCGGTAGCCGCGGACGCACCCGGTCCACCTCAGGTGGGAACCGCAGACGTGACCGGTTCGCCTCGTGCGGCCACGTCGCATTTGCCCGGTCGGCTTCACGCGATCACTGCGGCCAACCGGGCAGCTGAACGCGATCCACGGCGACCGCCCCGGCCAGCCCGCCGCCTTCTTCGCCGCCGGCGGCTCGGCGCTCGGCGCTGACGAGATAGCCACCGCCGGTGATGTCACCGGCCGCCGCATCCTCCAGCTCGCCTGCTCCTGCGGCGACACCGCCCTCTCCTGGGCCAACCTCGGCGCCTCCGTCACCGGCGTCGACATCTCCGAAGTCGCCATCGACCTCGCCCGCACCAAGTCCACCGAGTCCCCAGTCCCCGACATGCACGACGGCCCAGGCGCCCCCGCCGCCCACCTCCCGGCGACCTACCTCATCCGAGCAACCCGCAATGTTTCACGTGGAACCACGCCGCGTGTCATCAAGTAACTTTGTCGACATATCTACCGTTCTCAGTAGACGCCGATATTCCTCTGGGAGCACGATCCTCAGCGCTCAACCAGATCCCTCACCAGAACCTACACCCCCACCCCGCCCCGCAAAATCAACCTCCCAGAGGAATTCCAGCCCCCGCGAACCACCCGAATCGCTCCACTCGCAAATGACCCCGCCGACCAGCAGTCGCCCACAGACGCCACCCCAGCACGCCCAAGCAAGACCCCCGCACAGCCGCCGCCCCGCCCACCACCCGTCGACGTACCGACAGTCCCACTCGGCCAGGCGCTCGGTCGCCCACTCAGTCGTCACCCGACCACCCGATCGCTCCATCACCTGGTCGCTCGGTCGCTCGGTCGCTCGGTCGCCCGGTCGCCCGCGACAGCACGACCCCGCCGCCCTCGCGGCCGACACCCTTCGCCCCCCAGTGATCCCACTCGACGAGTCGTGTCGCGGGTCGCGCATGCAGCTCGGCCGCAGATTGCACTCATCCCCGACCGCCCTTGCGACGCGAACCGCCTGCCCGACGATGGTGGTCTCGAGCTGCGCGCGTCAGGCGACGGCACGATCCTGCTCGACCGCGCTCGTCGGGCCGCGGGTTGAGTCGGCCTGTGGGGTCGAGTGGGCCTGTGGACGGGGTAGGTATCTGGCATGGGTGTTGCGGCTCGGAGCGGCCGCTCGGCGTGCGGCTGGCCGACTTTGGTCGGCTGAGGCGTCGGATGGGTCTTCGGCGCCGGTTGATGCTTGGAGTAGCTACCCCGCACTTGGCTGGCCGCGGTGGTCGGCCGCGGCGTCCAGTAGGCCGTCGGCGCCGGGTGGGCCTTTGGCTGCGGTGTCGGTGGTTGGTGCGGCTGCTCAGCAGGCGGCTGGCCGGCCGTGGTCGGCTGGGGCGGCGAGAGTGCCTCGTCCCCGGGTGTTGACGTTTGGAGCAGCTACTCCCGCACTTGGCTGGCCGCGGTGGTCGGCTGTGGCGACGGGCAGGCTCTCGGCTCGGGTGTTGGCGCTTGGGGCGGCTGCTTGGCACGCGCCAGCGGACTGGGGTCGGCTGGTGCGTGAGGCTGGGCTCAGCGTCGGGGTGCCTCGGCTGCGAGCAGCTACTCAGCACGCCGCAGACCGACGGTGGCCGCCAAGGCGTCGGGTAGGCCCGCGGTATCGGGTGTTGGAGCTTCGAGCGGCTGCTCTGCATGCGGCTGACCGACGGTGGTCGGCCGAGGCGTCCTGTCGGCCCTCGGCGTCGAGTGCTGCGGTTTGGGGCGGCTGCTCGGCACGCGCCGGCCGACTGGGTCGGCTGGTGCGTGGGGTGGACTAGTCGGTGTGCTTGTTCGGGTCCATCAGGGTGACGATGCGTTCTAGGTCGTCGATGGAGGCGAACTCGACGGTGATCTTTCCCTTGGTCTTGCCTAGGTCGACTTTTACTCGGGTCTCGAAGCGGTCGGACAGGCGATCTGCCAGGTCGACCAGGCGAGGTGCCACCGGCTTGTTGCGGCGGCGGGCGGGGGTGGGGTCGTCGCCGTTCATGTCGCCTAGGGCGACGATCTCTTCTACTGTGCGGACCGATAGGCCTTCGGCGACGATGCGTTGGGCTAGGCGCTCGATGGCGTCGCCGCTGGGCAGGCCGAGGAGTGCACGTGCGTGGCCGGCGGACAGGACGCCGGCAGCGACTCGGCGCTGGACGCCTGCGGGGAGCTTCAGCAAGCGAAGCGTGTTGGAGATCTGTGGGCGCGAACGGCCGATGCGGGTGGCGAGGACTTCCTGGGTGCAGCCGAAGTCGTCGAGCATTTGCTGGTAGGCGGCTGCCTCTTCGAGGGGGTTCAGTTGGCTGCGGTGCAGGTTCTCGAGCAGCGCGTCGCGGAGCATGACGTCGTCGGAGGTGTCGCGCACGATCGCTGGGATCGTGGTCAGGCCCGCGGCCTGGGTGGCGCGCCAGCGGCGCTCCCCCATGACGAGTTCGTACTTGTCGCCGTCGAGCCGGCGGACGACGATCGGCTGCAGCAGGCCGATCTCCTTCACGGAGTGGACGAGCTCGTCCATCGCTTCTTCGTCGAAGACCGAGCGCGGCTGCTTCGGGTTCGGGGTGATCTTCTCGACGTCGATCTCCGCGAACTCGGCGCCGGGTACGGCGGCCAGCTCGGGCCCGGGCTTCGTCACCGGCGGTGCGCCGGGGATCGAGTGGGACTTGGTGCCGAGCGTCTGCGGAGTACCGGGCGTGGGATTGCTGGGAATCAGCGCACCCAGGCCGCGGCCGAGTCGGGTGTTCATCGGGCTCCCTCGAGGTTGTTCCGCATGGCGATCTCGCGCGACGCCTCGAGGTACGACAGTGCGCCGGCCGAGGCCGGGTCGTAGGCGAGCACGGTCTGGCCGTGGCTCGGTGCCTCCGAGATCCGCACCGAGCGCGGAACAGCGGTGCGCAGTACGGCGTCCCGGAAGTGCCCGCGGACCTCGGCGGCGACCTCACCGGCGAGCTTGGTGCGGGCGTCGTACATGGTGAGCAGGATCGTGGAGACGTCCAGGCCCGGGTTCAGGTGGGACTTCACCATGTCGATGTGGCGAAGCAGCTGGGACAGACCCTCGAGCGCGTAGTACTCGCTCTGGATCGGAACCAGGACCTCGCGGGCCGCGGTCAGCGCGTTGACCGTCAGCAGGCCCAGCGACGGCGGGCAGTCGATGAAGACGTAGTCGTACTTCTCGCCGGCGGCCTCGGTCTCGGCCAGGTGCGCGTCCAGGACGCGCTTCAGCCGACTCTCCCGGGCCACGATGCTGACGAGCTCGATCTCGGCACCGGCCAGATCGATGGTCGCCGGGATCACCTGGATGCCCGGGTGCTCGGCGCACGGCTGGAGCAGTTTGCCCAGTGGCTCGTTCTCGATGATCGCCTCGTAGACCCCGGGGGTTCCCTCGGAGTGATCGATCCCCAGCGCCGTGGAGGCGTTGCCCTGCGGGTCGAGGTCGATCACCAGGATCCGGGCGCCGTACAGCGCCAGGCCGGCGGCGACGTTCACCGTCGTGGTGGTCTTGCCGACGCCGCCCTTCTGGTTGGCGACGACGAAGACCCGGGTCTCGGCGGGCAGCGGGAACTCGCGGCCCATAGTGCGTCCTTCATTCACCAGCAGGGTCCGTTCGGTGGCGGCGGCGATCGGAGTCTCGAGAAGTCGTCGCTGAAGCTCGTCCGACGTGGCCCGCGCGGCGATCTGTGCGGCAGTCATAGCGCCCATTCCAATAGGTGCGGGACTTGGCCCGAAGAGGATGTCAGTGGGGGTTGGTGCGGGTCTGCCCCCAGCTTCATCCACAGGCCTCTGTGGACGAATCCCCGCGTAAGAGGGCAGTTTCGTGCGGTCGTCATCCACAGGCGGTGGAGACTCGGAAAGGTCAGTGTCGGCATCGACCAGGGACGCCGTTTCACGTGAAACACCATCATCTCCCGAACTCTCCGTTTCACGTGAAACGGGATCGGGTGTCGACGGCGGAGTGAGATCGAGACCACTTGCTGCGGCGGCCCGAAGAGCCGATCCATCAGCAACTGGCGGAAAGCTGGCAGCCGCGGCCGGCGCTGACACTGTGGGCGGCGCATCCGCGGGTGCCATCTCCAGGAAGGCCGACTCCGTGCGCCCCGGCTCCATGAAGGCCGACTCTGCGGGGGTCGCCTCTGTGGAGGTCGCCTCTGTGGAGGTCGGCTCCGTGGGAACAGCCTCGGCGACCTGAGCGGCTTCAGGGATGGTGTCGGCGACGAGGACGTCCGCCGGGGCGGGGTCGGTCGGTGAGGGGTCGGTCGGCCAGCCGATGCCTTGTGACTTGCCCGGCTCCCCGGTGCTCTTCTCGGGCCACCCGAGGGCACGACTCACCAACCCACTCACCTCCTGCGTCCTCCGCGCCGGGAACCCCCTGCAGCACGTCCGGCCACAATACTCACCACAGTCGTCGGCTGGGCCAGTTCATCCGTGCCGAGTTGATGAATGTGCCAAAGCTCCGCACCCAGCGCCGAAAGTTCGCGCTCGGAGGCCTCGAGTTCTTCCTCCGCGGACGATCCCTTCATCGCCAGCATCAGTCCTCCCTCGGCGCACAACGGCAGGCACCATCCCGCCAGTTTGCCCAACGGAGCAACCGCCCTCGAAGTCACCACGTCGTACGACGCGGGTGGCAGATCCTCGGCGCGAGCCCGGACCACCGTCGTGTTGTCGAGGTTCAGCGCGTCGACCGCTTCCTCGAGGAAGGTGGTCCGTCGCAGCAGCGGCTCGACGAGATCGACCTGCAGATCGGGGCGGACGATCGCGAGCACGATGCCGGGCAGACCGGCGCCGGTACCGACGTCAGCGACCGAGGCCCCCTCAGGGATCAGTCGTTCGAGCACCGCACAGTTCAAGAGGTGCCGGTCCCACAGACGCGGTACCTCGCGCGGACCGATCAAGCCGCGCAGCGTTCCTTCAGTGGCGAGCAGTTCGGCATAGGCCGCAAGCGGCGCCGCCGCCCGCGGAAAAAGCTTCTCCACGAGCGGCGGCGTTTCACGTGAAACGGAATCTTCGGTCATGCGGGTTGGACGACCACTCGGCGGCGGGGCTCCTCGCCCTCGGACTCGCTGGTCAGGCCGGCGGCCGCGACGACGTCGTGCACGACCTTGCGCTCGAACGGCGTCATCGGGTCGAGACGGACCGACGTACCGGAGGCCTTCACCTCGTCGACGGCCTTGCGGCCGACCTCCTCCAGCTCGGCCTTCCGGTTCGCCCGGTAGTTCGAGACGTCGAGCATCAGCCGCGACCGCTCACCGGTCTCGCGGTAGACGGCCAGCCGGGTCAGCTCCTGGAGCGCCTCCAGGACCTTGCCGTTCTCGCCGACCAGGTTCTTCAGGTCCGCGCCGACGATCGAGACCGCGGCCCGATCGCCGTCGATGTCCATATCGATGTCGCCGTCCAGGTCGGCGATGTCGAGCAGTTCCTCGAGGTAGTCGGCGGCGATGTCGCTCTCCGCCTCCAGGGCCTTCAGTCGGTCCACGGCGGTCGGCTTCGCCGTCTCGGTGTTCTCCAGGCCGTCGGTCACGGCAACTCCTTCATCATGTCGAGGCCCGCCCCACGGGGACCCAGGGTCAATCGCAACAAGGGCACAGCAAGAAGGTCAGCGGCAGGCGCGGTCAGCGCGAACCGCCTGGCTTCTTCTGGGCGGCCCGGCGCTGCGCGGCGGTCTTCGCCGCGGGCTGGCGCTTGGCACCCGATCCCTTCTTGCCGGCCGGCTGCTTCTTCGCAGCATTGGCCTGAGGCTTGTTGGCAGCGTCCTGCTGCGCGGGCTTCGAGGTCTGACCGTTCGCCGCAGCGGTCGGCTCAGCAGCAGGGCCGGTCTTCCGGTCGCTGCGCGACTGACGCTTCGGCTGCTGGCGCTGCGCGGGGCGACGGTCGGTCAGGGTGTCGCCGCTCTCGTCGCCGGCACCGGCCAGGCCCTCGTCGGCCGGACGGCCGGCGCGCTTGTTGTGCTCACGCTTGCGGGCCTCCATGGCGTCGTACGCCGGAGTGCCCGGGGCCGGGTTGCGGCGGATCACGTAGAACTGCTGGCCCATCGTCCACAGGTTCGAGACGAACCAGTAGATGAGCACACCGATCGGGAAGTTGAAGCCACCGATCAGGAAGAAGATCGGGAAGACGTAGAGCATGATCTTCTGCATCTGCGCCGCCTGGCCCTCGAGGGCCTCCTTCGGCATGTTCTTGCGCATCAGCTGCAGCTGGGTGATGAACATCGTCGCGGTCATCAGGATGATCAGCACGATGGCGACGGCCTTGACGTTGGTCGCGCCCGGGCCGTTCGCCTTCAGGAAGGTCTGCGAGATCTCCGCACCGAAGATCTTCGCGTGCTGCAGCGAGCTGACGTACGGCCGCATGATCTCGGAGTGGACGTTGCCCTTCGAGGCGTAGTCCAGCACCCGGAACAGGGCCAGGAAGATCGGCGACTGGAGCAGCAGCGGCAGGCACGAGGAGAACGGGTTGGTGCCCGTGTCCTTGTACAGCTTCATCATTTCCTGACCGAGCTTCTCCCGGTCGTGGCCGTACTTCTTCTGCAGCTCCTTCATCTTGGGCTGCAGCAGCTGCATGTTCCGGCTGGAGCGGATCTGCCGCACGAACAGCGGGATCAGCAGAGTCCGGATGACGATCGTCAGACCCGCGATCGACAGCGCCCACGCCCAGCCGCTGTCCTTGTCGAACACCTGGGAGAGCAGCCAGTGCCACCCGACCAGCAGTGCCGAGACCGCCCAGTACAGCGGCGTCATGACGGCGTTGAAAACGTCTACGATCCCGTCCCACAGGGCGAACTGGGGGACAACCAGATCAATCACTCAAGCACCTCGCTGCACAGGCCCGGCGTCCGCCGACGGACCGAGCTGATCGGCGGAGACAGTCTCTCCGCGGTGGTCGACATCTTTGGGTGGAACGGGGTCGTAGCCGCCGGGGTTCCACGGGTGGCAGCGGGCGAGTCTCCTCGCCGCCAGCCAGCTACCGCGCACCGCACCGTGGCGTTCGACCGCCTGCAGGGCGTACGCCGAACAACTTGGGTAGAACCTACACACCTGCCCATAGAGCGGGCTGATCAGCAGCCGGTACAACTTGAGAAAACCGATGATCCCTGCCCGCACTGGATTACGCAGCGCAGGATTCCTCAGTACGGCGGTGAACCTCATCGCCGGCCCGACAACCGGCTCAACGCGCCGTCGACATCCGCGACCAGTTCGTCGTACGACGCCGAGGCGGACGACGGAAGGGCGCGGACAACGGTCAGACTGCCCGGCGGCAGATCGGGAAGCCGCGCGGCCAGTACGGCGCGCAGGCGGCGGTGGACCCGGTTCCGGAGAACCGCGTTGCCCACCGCCTTGTTCACCACGAATCCGACGCGAGCGGGCTCAGACCGGACGCCGTCCGGGGACAGCAAATGGACCACCACCGCGCGCCGACCGGCTCGCCGTCCAGCACGGACGGCGCGACGGAAGTCGTCGGACCGGTGTAACCGGTTCGACGCAGGCAACACGGGGTGGTCACCGTCGACGGGTCGCTCAGGCCGCGAGGCGCTGACGGCCCTTGTTACGACGGGCGGCGATGATGGCGCGGCCCGCACGGGTGCGCATCCGAAGACGGAAGCCGTGCTTCTTGTGCCGGCGACGGTTGTTCGGCTGGAACGTCCGCTTGCTCACTGGAATGACTCCGGTTACTCGAGAACTCAATGGATGCGACGCTTGCGAGCGCAGCACGAAAGGGCCGGTTCAACACCGACCGATCCACGGTACGTGGACGCCTGTGGACAGGTCAAACCAGGTATCCCCAGAATTATCCACAGGCCCTGTGGACAGAGTAGTGGACGAAGCCCGGAAGCCTGCCCTGTCACACAGTGATCAGACTGATCACGAACTGCAACCACGCACCACGACTACGCTCCGGCGTCTACCCGACACGCCGCAAGTTGCCCCCAATTTGGGGTCCATAGCCTGTGGATGACGGCTTGAAGCAGCGTGGGCAGACTTGTTAGCGTCAGCCCCTCACACCAGAGGTCCCGCACTCCGCAATCGGTAACCAACCCGAACCAGCCGTCGTTCACAACTGTGGACAACCGTGTGGACAGCGCGGTGCCGGGTCCAAGGTCGCGCCACCCGGAGCAGTCCGGAGGGCACCGGCCACCGCAGCGATGAATTCGGGGAGCAACGCGTGGTCGAGGACCATTCCGCCGGTACGGAGTACACGGCGGCGGAGTACACAGGAGTGGACCAACCTGAGGACAAGTACCGCGGTGACGGCGAACCGCCGCTGAACCGGTACAGCCTCAGCATCGACGAACAGCCCGGTACGACGAGCGCCGACCTGCGCCCCGAGCCCACCACCGACTTCCGCTCCGAGCTTCCGCCGGCCCCGACTCCCGATCAGCTCGACTTCCTGGTCCCGCCGCCGGCTCCGCGCCGGCCCGAACCGGAGACCCACCTCAGTCCCTCGCTGCCGATCCCGATGCCCGAACCACTGGCCCCGCGCTATCGGCCAGTCGAGGAGACCCCGGCACTGCCGGAGCAGCCGACCAGTACGTCGTACTTCGCACCCGCACCGTCTGTCGCGGGCGCGGGCTGGCGTACTGATCAGACCGCGAGCTGGAGCAGCGACCAGCACCACCCGGACCCCGAGCCCGAGCCGATTCCGGTGGAACCAGCCCCCGAGCGGGTACCTGAGCAACTGATCGAGCGGGCACCTGAGCCGGCGCCCGAGCAGGTAGCAAGTGCAACACCTGGCGCGACACCGAACACGGCACCCGACTGGGGTGTCAGCGGTGGACCGGTCCCCGGACCGAGGCGGAACGAGGGTGATGGACGTGCAGAGGCCGAAAGCACCATCGCAAGCGACCCCACCGCCGCACCGCGGGTCGAGGTGCCCGTTCGCACCGAAGCGGTTGCACCCGTGATGGACCTCGGCGACGCCTGGACCCGAGTGCTGGCCGGCCTGCCGCCGAACCAGCGGGCCTGGCTGACCAACTCGCGCCCGGTCACGCTCCATGAGAGCACTGCGATCGTCGCCGTACCCGACGACTTCACCCGCGGTCAGCTCGAGACCCGGCTGCGGCCCGACCTCGAGCGGATCCTGTCCGAGAGCTTCGGCCGGGACATCCGGATCGCCGTCACCGTCGACCCGTCCCTCGACCCCGAGCTCCAGCCGCAGGCACCGCCCGCACCACCGGTCGTTCGCGAGCCGTTGCGGACCGAGGGTTCGTACCAGCCGACCATTCAGTCCGCGCTGACCGATCCCGACCAGGGCAACCAGCAGCACTACGCGCAGCCGACTCCGCAGCCGCGACCGGATCAGGCACCGCCGTACGAGCAGCAGCAGCCCGCTGCCCAGCAGTACGCCCCGCAGCCGAACCAGCCGTTCGCCCAGCCGGCGCAGCAGCCGTTCGGTCACCAGTCCGGCCCGGACAGTCGGCCTCCCGGTGCACCTGCGCCGGCCCAGCCGGCCACCGAGGCGCAGGGCGAAGCACGGCTGAATCCGAAGTACACCTTCGAGACCTTCGTCATCGGTAGCTCGAACCGCTTCGCGCACGCGGCCGCTGTCGCAGTCGCCGAGGCGCCGGGCAAGGCGTACAACCCGCAACTCATCTACGGCGACTCCGGTCTGGGCAAGACCCACCTCTTGCACGCGATCGGCCACTACGTCCGCAGCCTCTACACCGGGGCCCGCGTCCGCTACGTGTCGAGTGAAGAGTTCACCAACGACTTCATCAACGCGATCCGCGACGACAAGGCGTCCCAGTTCCAGCGCCGGTACCGCGATGTCGACGTACTGCTGATCGACGACATCCAGTTCCTCGAGGGCAAGATCCAGACCCAGGAAGAGTTCTTCCACACCTTCAATACCCTCCACAACGCGAACAAGCAGATCGTGATCAGCTCCGACCGCGCGCCGAAACGTCTCGAGGCGCTGGAGGACCGGCTGCGGAACCGGTTCGAGTGGGGGCTCATCACCGACATCCAGCCGCCCGACCTCGAAACCCGGATCGCGATCCTGCGGAAGAAGGCGGCCACCGAGCGGCTGACCGCGCCGCCCGAGGTGCTCGAGTTCATCGCGTCGAAGGTGCAGACGAACATCCGTGAGCTCGAGGGCGCACTGATCCGGGTCACCGCGTTCGCCAGCCTGAACCGGCAGCCGGTCGATCTGAGCCTGGCCGAGATCGTGCTGAAGGACCTGATCCCCGAAGGCAGCAAGCCCGAGGTGACGGCCAGCATGATCATGGGCCAGACGGCCTCGTACTTCGGTCTGTCGATCGACGACCTCTGCGGTTCGAGCCGGAGCCGGGTGCTGGTGACCGCGCGTCAGATCGCCATGTACCTGTGCCGCGAGCTGACCGACCTGTCGCTGCCGAAGATCGGGCAGCAGTTCGGCGGCCGCGACCACACGACCGTGATGCACGCGGAGCGGAAGATCCGCCAGCTGATGTCGGAGCGTCGCTCGGTCTTCAACCAGGTGACCGAGCTGACGAACCGGATCAAACACCAGGCGAAGCAGCAGTAGAAACACCGCACAGGTTGGGGACACAGCTGTGGAAAACTGTGGGAAACCTCGGTGTGTGTTGTGGACGCCCTGTGGGGACAGAAAAGTTCATCCACGGCCGTACACAGACGAAGCGGTGGCCGTCCACACGGCGTACACAGGCCAATTCGGTGTCTGACCTGCGAAGTCTCGGGTTTCCCACAGGATCCACAGGTGCTAAGAACCTTATGGAACCTGTAGAGGAATCTGAGTCCACAAATTGAACGAACGGCCCAACCTGGGGAAAACCCGCTCGAAGGCCGCGACTCGCATCGGTTGCCGGTACCTGTCAGGCTGGTCCCTTCAGCACCTGACAGCATCATCAATCTGGCCCCTTCAACCGATGCAGACGCGACCCGCCCGAAAGCGCCACGTCATCCCCGATGGGCGAACACCACCCGTGTCCGTGGCAGGATCTGCCTGGCACCCAGCCGAATCAGGAGGCACCCCGCGGTGAAGTTTCGCGTCGAGCGCGACGTACTGGCCGAGTCGGTGGCCTGGGCCGCGCGCAGCTTGCCCAGCCGTCCGAGCGTTCCGATCCTTGCCGGCCTGCTGGTCGAGGCCGAGGACGGACAGATCACCCTGTCCGGCTTCGACTACGAGACCTCGGTCCGGGTCACCGTGCCCGCGCAGGTCGCGGACGCCGGCAAGTGCCTGATCTCCGGACGGCTCGTGGCCGACATCTCCAAGAGTCTTCCGAACCAACCGGTGGACTTCGCTGTGGACGGCGCCAAGGCACAGGTCACCTGTGGCAGCTCGCGGTTCACGCTCCAAACGCTTCCCACAGAGGAATATCCGGCTTTGCCGGACCTTCCGGCGGCCAGTGGCACCATCAAGGCCGATGTCTTCGCCCAGGCGGTCTCGCAGGTGGTCACTGCGGCCGGCCGTGAGGACACGCTTCCGGTGCTGACCGGTGTGCGGGTCGAGATCGAGGGATCCACGATCTCGCTGCTCGCGACCGACCGCTACCGGCTGGCGATCCGTGAGCTCGAGTGGAACCCCGAGTCCCCCGATGCCTCGGCCGCTGCGCTGGTTCCGGCCCGCGTGCTGTCCGAGACCGCGAAGGCAATGACCGGTTCCGACGTCACGGTCTCGCTGGCTGCGCCCGGGACAGGTGACGGCATCGTCGGCTTCGAGGGCGAGGTCTCCGGTGGCAATCGCCGGGCCACCACCCGGTTGCTCGACGGTGAGTTCCCGAAGGTGCGCGGCATCATCCCGACCGACGCCGCGATCGCGACTCGCGTCCGGATCGAGACCGCCGTACTGGTCGAGGCCGTCAAGCGCGTCGCCCTGGTCGCGGAGCGGAACGCACCGGTCCGGCTGACGTTCGCCGAGGACAGCGTGACGCTCGACGCCGGTAGCGGTGACGAGGCGCAGGCTTCGGAATCCATCGAGGCACGGGTCGTCGGCGATCCGGTCACGGTCGGCTTCAACCCGACGTACCTGCTCGACGGCCTCGGCGCGATCGGTACGCCGGTCGCCCACCTGGCCTTCACCCAGGCCACCAAGCCGGCCGAGCTGACCGGCGTGCGAGACTTCGACGGTGACCCGATCAGCGAGTTCCGGTACGTGCTGATGCCGGTCCGCCTGAACAGCTGAACGCCAACAGAACAAGGGGATTCACGATGGAGCTCGGCCTTGTCGGTCTCGGCAAGATGGGCGGCAACATGCGCCAGCGGATCCGCAACGCCGGCCACACCGTGGTCGGCTTCGACCACAACCAGGAGATCTCCGACGCCAAGGACCTGGCCGACATGGTCGGGAAGCTGACCGCGACGGACCAGCCGAAGGTCGTCTGGGTGATGGTCCCGGTGCAGGCGATCGACCCGGTCGTCACCGAGCTGGCCGAGCTGCTGTCGCCCGGCGACATCGTGATCGACGGCGGTAACAGCCGCTGGACCGACGACACCCGGCGCGCGGCCCAGCTCGCCGAGAAGGACATCAAGTTCGTCGACTGCGGTGTCTCCGGCGGCGTCTGGGGTCTGGAGAACGGGTACGCCCTGATGTGCGGGGGCGACAAGGACACCGTCGCCACCGTGATGCCGGTCTTCGAGGCGCTCAAGCCCGAGGGCGAGTTCGGTTTCGTGCACGCCGGCAAGGTCGGCGCGGGCCACTTCTCGAAGATGGTCCACAACGGCATCGAGTACGGGATCATGCAGGCGTACGCCGAGGGCTACGAGCTGCTCGAGGCCGCGGATGTCGTCGACAACGTGCCGGAGGCGTTCCGCTCCTGGCGCGAGGGCACCGTGATCCGGTCCTGGCTGCTCGACCTGCTGGTCAACGCACTCGAGGACGACACCCACCTGGAGAAGATCCGCGGGTATGCCGACGACTCCGGTGAAGGCCGCTGGACCGTCGAGGCCGCGATCGATCACGCCGTACCGGTGCCGGCCATCGCGGCGGCGCTGTTCGCGCGGTTCGCGTCCCGGCAGGACGACTCGCCGGCGATGAAGGCGATCGCCGCGATGCGCAACCAGTTCGGTGGGCACGCGGTCAAGGGCGCCGACGCGGCCGACCCGTCGTACGCGACACCGCCGATCAAGCACTGAGGTGTATGTCACCGCCCTGGGTCTGCTCGACTTCCGGTCCTACCAGCAGGCGGAGGTCGAGCTCGCTCCGGGCGTGACGGCCTTCGTCGGGCCCAACGGGCACGGCAAGACCAACCTGGTCGAGGCGATCCACTACACCGCGACGCTGGGTTCGCACCGGGTGGCCACCGACGCACCGCTGGTGCGGGCCGGTGCCACCCGCGCGATCTTGCGGACCGAGATCAAGAGCCAGTACGACCGCGACGTCGTGGTCGAGCTGGAAATCAATCCTGGGAAGGCAAACCGGGCCCGGATCAACCGATCGCCGGTACCGCGGCCGCGGGAAGTGCTCGGATTGCTCCGGACGGTGCTGTTCGCGCCGGAGGATCTTGCGCTGGTGAAGGGCGATCCGTCGGAACGGCGGCGGTTCCTGGACGAGCTGTTGACTCTGCGCACGCCGCGGATGGCCGGCGTTCGCTCGGACTACGACCGGGTGCTGAAGCAACGGAACTCGTTGCTGCGCAGCGCTTCACAGGCTCGTCGGCAGAACCGGACCAGCGCCGCCGAGGGACAGCTGCGCACCCTCGAGGTGTGGGACTCGAACCTGGCTCGCACCGGCGCCGAGTTGCTGGCGACGCGGTTGGAGCTGCTGGAAGCCCTGCGTCCGTTGACAGCCGACGCGTACGACGCAGTTGCCCGAGGCAAGGGTGATGCGCGGCTCGAGTACAAGTCGTCGGTTCCGCTCGAACCCGGTGTCACGTCCCGCGAACAGCTTGCCGAGGTCATCCTCGCGACCGTCCACGAGAAGCGTCAGGACGAGCTGGATCGCGGGGTGTCGCTGGTCGGCCCGCACCGCGACGACGTCGTACTGGGTCTCGGGGACTTGCCTGCGAAGGGGTATGCGAGTCACGGTGAGTCCTGGTCGTATGCACTCGCGCTGCGGCTGGCGTCGTACGAGCTGCTGCGGGCGGACGGGGGTGAACCGGTGCTGATCCTGGACGACGTGTTCGCCGAGCTCGACACCAGTCGCCGGAACCGGCTGGCCGAGCTGGTGGCCCCGGCCGAGCAAGTGCTGGTGACTGCCGCGGTGGGTGCGGACGTGCCCGCTGAGCTCAGTGGAGTGCGTTTCGACGTCGGTGACGGGACCGTCCGTCGTGCCTGAACCCCGGAATTCCTCTGAGAGCGACCCTGAGAGCGAGGTCGCTCCGGAGCTACCGGTGGACGAAGAGCACGACAAGCAGGGACTGGACCTGGCGAAATCCCTCGCCGGCCGGCTCAAGCAGCAGGCGGCGAACGGCGGCTTCAAGCCGGTCAAGCGCCGCCGTCGGCCGCGGATCGAGGGCGCCCAGGTCAGCGGCGCCCGCCCCGACGACCGCGATCCGCAGAAGCTGACCAACACCCTCGGCCGGCTGATGCGCGACCAGGGCTGGGAGGTGGACGTCGCCGTACATGGTGTGATGGCGCGCTGGCCGTCCATCGTCGGACCCGAAACCGCCCAGCACTGCACGCCGGAGTCATACGAGAACAACATCCTCACCGTCCGGACCTCGTCCACCGCCTGGGCGACCCAGCTCAAACTCCTCGCCCCCGACCTCGTCCGCCGCCTGAACGCCGAACTCGGCGACGGCACCGTCACCCAGGTCAACGTCCAGGGCCCGCACGCCCCCAGCTGGCGCCGCGGCCCCCGCACCGTCCGCGGCGGCCGAGGCCCCCGCGACACCTACGGCTGACACATCAGGTTCCCGAACGAATAGTCGGCCCTCCGGATGCCCTAGGATCTTGCGCGATGCGCACCCTGGTCGATGGCTTCCGCGAGATGGTCCAGCTGATCGGAGACACCTTCCGGCTCTGGTGGCGGAATCTGCTGCCTCTGACCACTTGGTGGCTGGTCGGTTATGTCGGCTTCAAGGCCGGTACGCGGGCCGCTATCTGGCTGGACGAGCACGCGCACGGCAGCTTGGGCGTCGGTGTCTTCGCGGTCGGTGTGCTGATCCAGATCACCGCCTCGATCGGCATGATCCGGACCTGTGCGAGTTCGCTGTACCGCTGGCGTGACGCCGCCCGGAACAAGTCCGAGGAGACCTCGGACCCGACGCAGCAGGGCTTCATGGAGCTGGTGGCGCTCACGCTGCTGCCGTTGGTCGCGGTCTGGTCGGCGTGGGGCTTCCTCGAGCAGCAGGTCACCGAGCTGTCGGCCAGCAACGGCGTGGAGCGCGGCATGCAGGCCGGCGCGGCATTCTTCGAGCTGAACAACGGCGCCTGGCACAAGTACCTGCCGGCGATCTTCATCCTGCTGGTACTGCGGCGGGCACTGCAGGCGATCGACGACAAGTGGCCGAGTCGGCCGGTCAAGTTCGTCCAGGTGTGGGCCGAGTCGTTCTTCCTGCTGCTGACCGTGGTCGTGTCCTCGTACGCGATCAGCGACGCCAAGGACTGGTTCAAGGACCGGAGCTTCTGGTACTGGTCGGTGGACTGGTGGGATGCGTGGAAGGGCTTCTGGGAAGGGATCAACATCCCGCTGCCCGCCGGCATCCAGTTCCTCTGGGGATTCACCTGGGAGACCCTCTGGCCGCTGTTCAAGATGGGGGTCGCCGAGCCGCTGACCTGGCTGGCGATCACGACCGTGGTCTTCGGGCACCGGGTCCTGTCCAGCCACGGCGTCTTCACCGGGACCGGGCTGGAGCGCCGGCTCGGTGGCCGCGTCAGCCCGGAGGCACCGCAGCCGAACCGTTTCGTCGCGCTGACCAACAAGGCGCCGGATCTTGTCCTCGGCGGATTCCGGGAGAAGTTCTACCCGACGCTGAACGCGTTCCGCCTGCTGGTCCGGGTCGGTCCGGTCTTCCTCGGCGTGGTCTGCATGCTCTACACGGTCTGGCTGCTCGGTGACGACTGGCTGTTCGTCCTGGTTCAGCGCGCGATCGGGATCCACGGTCTGCGCTGGGGCCTGATGAACCACGAGATCGCGGACCTGATCCGCAGCCTGATCTTCGAGCCGATCCGGATCGCCTTGCTGGCGGCGGCGTTCGACCTCTGCATCTCGGTCGGCAGTGAGCGCCGGGCCGAGCAGGCGGCCGCGGCCAAGGTGCCGGCGACCGCCTGATCCACCGCGGTCAGACGGTGATCAGGAACCGCTCGTAGTCGTCGCGGTTGACGATCACGACACCCTGCAGGTGCGACAGCGCCTCTTTCGGTACGACGAAGACCTGCGCGAGCTTGTACGGCTTGTTCCGGACCACCGGGTGGTCACTGTCCGAGCAGCTCGTCGGTATGACGAACTTGTAGGCGCTGGTGGCCTGCCAGTTGTTCCCGCGGTCGTCCCGCAGCGATGCGAAACAGTGGAAGCCGTCCTTCTTCAGCCGGAACCCGTCGAGCGCAGTGACGCGCAGCTGGGCCACGACGATGACCGAGCCGGCCGGTTGGTCGATCGAGATCTCCTCACCCTCGGTGTCGACCAGCCGGGTGTAGACGGTCATCGAGTCCAGCTGCCAGCTGAGCCCGCCGACGGTCACCGGCCCCTTGTCGACGACGTGGTTGATCGCACCGTCGTTGAAGTTCTGCTCGGGGTCACCGAGGTAGGTCCGCAGCATCAGGAAGCAGCTGGTGGCCAGCAGAACCAGCAGCAACGAGATCTGGGCCGCCAGCCGGGCAGCCCGGTTCGCGCCCTTCATGAGGCCACCCGGGTTTCCCGCTCGGGGATCTGGTAGAGGTCCGCGGCGCCGTCGACGAGTCGCTGAGCGCTCTCCTCACCGGGGATGCCGAGGTCGACCGACACCATCCGGTTCAGCACGTTCCAGAGCTGTCCCGGCCGGACCTGGAGCGTCAGACCTTTGAGCTCGGCCGGATCCACCTCGAACACGATCGCTCCGGAGACGGTGAATCCGGAAGCGCCAAACTCGATCCCGGAGTACGTCAGCGGGATCGGGGCGAACACAGCGCCCCCGTCCGAGACCAGCTTGGGCCCCGGGTTGTCCGGTTTGTCGACGCCCGGCGTGGTCTGCCACTCCAGCGCGACGAAGACACCGTTGGTCTCGATCGGCTTGTCGTCGGACTGCGAGTTCGCATCCAGTACCGACTTGGCCAGCTGCATCCGCACCACCGTGATCGACGCCTGCTTCCCGAACTCGAGCGGCTGGCCGATCGTGCCACTGCTGACCATCATGTTCTGTTCCTCGAACACCTGGTCCGGTGTCGCCAGGCGGGTCAGCCCGCCGATCAGGATGAAGAGAACGCCGACCAGGATGGTCGCGGGGCGGTAGAGCTTCACTCCTACTTCTCCTCCTTGACGACCACGGTCGGCTTCATCCGAACGACCGCGGCCGCCTTCGGCTGCTGCCAGTACGGGTCCTCGTTCGCACCGATCAGCCCGTTGTCGGAGATGTACTGCTCACCGAGGATGCCGACCTCGATCTGGTCGGCGGCGAAGTCCGGCTCGATCTCGAACTTGGTGAAACAGCTCTCCGGCGGCAGGCCGGGCACGATCACCCAGCCGGTCTCACCGCGGCAACTGGCACCGTTGGACTTCACCAGATCCGCGCCGCCGCCCGGAACCATCCGCAGTACCTCGTTCCGGACCGAGGTACTGGTGTGTTCCTCGGTGTCGATGTTGCGGACGTCGAAGTAGACCCGCAGCTCGGCCTTGGCGGCGGAGTACTCGGTCTTCGGCTCCCGGATGATCTCGGCCTTGGTGAAGCTGAACTCGAACCGACCGGCCGCCACCGTCGCCGGTGCGTCATAGGTCGGGACGGCCCGGCCGACCCGCTGCTTCCAGCCGCCGGTGGCCAGCACCAGCAGCGCCGCGGCGATGACGACGCCGATGACGATCAGCCAGGTCCGCCGGTGCCGGCGGATCACCCGGTCGGCGATCAGGTCGTCGATGACGTCGTCGAGACTCTCCACGGCAGCGATCCTAAGGGGCAGCGGGTGCGCGCGGGGCGGTCTGGACCGGTCCGTGGCCACCTCGCCGTACCGAGTCAGTGGTCAAACGACCGGAGGCCACTGAGCGCCCGTGAGCGCTTTCCGGCCCCCCACCCGCGAGAGGGGACATGGCGAGGAGGGCGAAAAGACGCCCTGAGGTGAGTTTCAGGCGGCTGGTGGCAGGTTCTGCTTCGGTCGACGGGTAAGATGGACCCAGTACGACGAGCCGTGCCCCTAACAACACTGTAGAGGCGGCTTCCACTGTGCCGCGATGCCTCGCGAACGCGGGGTCCGAGGAGGACAACAGCCGGTGACCGACGAGCCGACCGAGATCGACGAAACAACGTCCGCAGACAGCACCGGCATCGCAGAAGCAGCAGTACCAGAAGAAGCACTGCTGACCGAGATCCAGTCCAGCGTCGTCGAGAAGGAGTACGACGCCAGCGCGATCCAGGTCCTCGAAGGTCTCGACGCAGTCCGCAAGCGGCCCGGTATGTATATCGGATCGACCGGTGAGCGGGGACTGCACCACCTGGTCTACGAGGTGGTCGACAACGCGGTGGACGAGGCGCTGGCCGGGTTCTGCGACAAGATCGTCATCACCCTGCTCCCCGACGGCGGCGTCCGGGTCGTCGACAACGGCCGTGGTATCCCGGTCGACATCGTCGAGTCCGAGGGCAAGCCGGCCGTCACGGTCGTGCTGACCGTCCTGCACGCCGGCGGCAAGTTCGGCGGCGGCGGGTACAAGGTCTCCGGTGGTCTGCACGGCGTGGGTGTGTCCGTCGTGAACGCGCTGTCCAGCCGGCTCCAGGTCGACGTCCACAAGAACGCGAAGGTCTACACCCAGTCCTTCACCGTCGGCGTCCCGGACGCCGACCTGGCCGAGGTCGGGACGTCGGACTCCGACGGCACCACGATCACCTTCTGGCCGAGCGCCGACGTCTTCGAGACGACGGTCTACTCGTACGAGACGCTGACCACCCGCTTCCGCGAGTACGCGTTCCTGAACAAGGGCCTCGAGCTGGTCATCCGCGACGAGCGGCCGGACCACACCGAGGACGGCAACCCGGTGGAGCAGTCCTTCAAGTACGACGCGGGCCTGGTCGACTACGTCAAGTACCTGACCGGCATCCGCGAGACCGTGCACCGCGACGTGATCGCGTTCGAGGCCGCCCAGGCCGACAACTCGCTCAGCCTCGAGGTCGCGATGCAGTGGAGCGGTTCCTTCCAGGAGTCCGTGCACACCTTCGCGAACACGATCAACACCCACGAGGGCGGCACCCACGAAGAGGGCTTCCGGGCCGCACTCACCTCACTGGTCAACTCGTTCGGCGAGGACCAGGGCATGATCAAGAAGAAGGAGGACAGGCTCACCGGTGACGACATCCGGGAGGGCCTGACCGCGATCATCTCGGTCAAGCTGGGCAACCCGCAGTTCGAGGGCCAGACCAAGACCAAGCTCGGCAACACCGAGGTCAAGGGTTTCGTCCAGCGGGTCGTGAACGACCGGCTCGGCGCCTGGTTCGAGCAGAACCCGCAGGAGGGCCGCGAGATCATCCGCAAGGCCACCGCGGCCGCGAGTGCCCGGATCGCCGCCCGCAAGGCGCGCGACCTGGCCCGCAACCGCAAGGGTCTGCTGGGTGGCGGCGGGCTGCCGGGCAAGCTGTCCGATTGCCAGTCGACCAACCCGGAGGAGTGCGAGGTCTACATCGTCGAGGGTGACTCGGCCGGTGGCTCCGCGAAGGGTGGCCGGGATCCGAAGTACCAGGCGATCCTGCCGATCCGGGGCAAGATCCTGAACGTCGAGAAGGCCCGGATCGACCGCGTTCTGCAGAACAACGAAGTACTGGCGATCATCTCCGCCCTCGGGACCGGTATCCACGAGGACTTCGACGAGGAGAAGCTGCGGTACCACAAGATCGTGATCATGGCCGACGCCGATGTCGACGGCCAGCACATCCGGACGCTGCTGCTCACCCTGCTGTTCCGGTTCATGCGGCCGCTGATCGAGCGTGGTCACGTCTACGCCGCGCAGCCGCCGCTGTACAAGATCCGCTGGAGCAACCAGCCGCACGAGCTGGCCTACACCGAGCGGGAGAAGGACGGCCTGCTCGAGGCCGGTGTCGAGGCCGGCAAGAAGCTGCCCAAGGACAACGCCATCCAGCGCTACAAGGGTCTGGGTGAGATGAACGCGCAGGAGCTGTGGGAGACCACGATGGACCCGGCCAACCGGGTGCTGCTGCAGATCACCCTGGACGATGCCGCCCGGGCCGACGAGACCTTCGCCACCCTGATGGGTGACGACATCGAGGCCCGCCGGAACTTCATCCAGCGCAACGCCAAGGACGTCCGGTTCCTTGACATCTGAGTGCCGCGGCCCCGCAGGTGTGGGGCCGCGATCACTCCAGCGCCGACTTCAGCGACGTACGACGTCTGACACGAACGGGACGAGCATCAGATGACCGAGACCCCCATTTCTCCTGGACACGACCGGATCGAGCCCCTCGATCTGCAGACGGAGATGCAGCAGTCGTACCTCGACTACGCGATGGCCGTCATCGTCGGCCGCGCGCTGCCCGAGGTGCGCGACGGCCTCAAGCCGGTGCACCGCCGGATCCTCTACGCCATGTACGACGGCGGCTACCGGCCGGACCGCGGTTTCTCCAAGTGCTCGCGCGTCGTCGGTGACGTGATGGGTCAGTACCACCCGCACGGTGACTCCGCGATCTACGACACCCTGGTCCGGCTCGCGCAGCCGTGGGTGATGCGGGCGCCGATGATCCAGGGCCAGGGCAACTTCGGTTCGCCGGGTAACGACCCGGCGGCCGCGATGCGGTACACCGAGTGCCGGCTGGCCCCGCTGGCGATGGAGATGGTGCGCGACATCGACCAGGAGACGGTCGACTTCCGCCCCAACTACGACGGCCGCTCGCAGGAGCCGGTGATCCTGCCCAGCCGCTTCCCGAACTTGCTGGTGAATGGCTCGGCCGGCATCGCGGTCGGGATGGCGACCCAGATCCCGCCGCACAACCTGCGCGAGGTCGCGGCCGCGGCGAACTGGTGCCTGGAGAACCCGGACGCCACCCAGGAAGAAGTCCTTGCCGCGTGCATGGAGCACATCAAGGGCCCGGACTTCCCGAACGGCGCTCTGATCGTCGGCTACAAGGGCATCGACGACGCCTACCGCACCGGTCGTGGCTCGGTCACGATGCGCGCGGTGGTCGACATCGAGGAGGACGCCAAGGGCCGGACCAGCCTGGTTGTCAGCCAGCTGCCGTACATGGTGAACCCGGACAACCTGGCGCAGAAGATCGCCGAGCTGGTGAACACCGGCAAGATGACCGGCATCGCCGACATCCGCGACGACACCTCGTCCCGGACCGGCCAGCGCCTGGTGATCGTGCTCAAGCGTGACGCCCAGCCGCGCGTCGTACTGAACAACCTCTACAAGCACACCCAGCTGCAGGACACCTTCGGCTGCAACATGCTGGCGCTGGTCGACGGCGTACCGCGCACGCTCAGCCTCGACCTGTTCATCACGCACTGGATCGACCACCAGATCGAGGTCATCCAGCGGCGGACCCGGTACCGCCTGCGCGAGGCCGAGAAGAACGCGCACATCTTCCGCGGATACGTGAAGGCGCTGGACGCGCTGGACGAGGTCATCGCGCTGATCCGCCGCAGCCCCGACGTGGAAGACGCGCGCCAGGGCCTGATGAGCCTGCTGGAGATCGACGAGATCCAGGCCCAGGCGATCCTCGACATGCAGCTGCGCCGGCTGGCCGCCCTGGAGCGGCAGAAGATCGTCGACCGGCTCACCGAGCTCGAAGCGATCATCTCCGACCTCGAGGACATCCTGGCCGACCCGGTCCGGCAGCGGAACATCGTCCGCGACGAGCTGGCCGAGATCGTCGAGCGGTACGGCGACGAGCGTCGTACCGAGATCATCGCGGCCGACGGCGACCTGTCCGTCCAGGACCTGGTCCCGGACGAGGACGTCGTGGTCACCATCACCCGCGGCGGCTACGCGAAGCGGACCAAGGCCGACCTGTACCGGACGCAGAACCGCGGCGGCAAGGGCGTTCGCGGTGCGCAGTTGCGGGCCGAGGACGAGATCAACCACTTCTTCGCCACCACCAACCACCACTGGATGCTGTTCTTCACCACCAAGGGCCGGGTCTACCGGGCCAAGGTGTGGCAGCTGCCGGAGTCGGCGCGCGACGCCAAGGGTTCGCACGTGGCCGGGCTGCTCTCCTTCCAGCCGGACGAGGACATCGCGCAGGTGCTGACGCTGCGCGACTACGAGCAGTCCGACTACCTGGTGCTCGCGACCAAGAAGGGCCTGGTCAAGAAGACGGCCCTGACCGACTACGACTCGGCCCGGCAGAGCGGCATCATCGCGGTCAACTTCCGCGAGGACGACGACGAGCTGATCGGCGCCGACGTGGCCAGTGCGGCCGACGACCTGCTGCTGGTCTCGCGCAAGGGCCAGTCGATCCGCTTCACCGCGAACGACGAGCAGCTCCGCCCGATGGGCCGGGCCACCTCCGGTGTGACCGGCATGAAGTTCCGCGAGGGTGACGAGCTGCTGTCGATGTCGGTCATCCGGGCCGGCGACGACGAGGAAGCGCAGTACGTCTTCACCGTCACCGACGCCGGGTACGCCAAGCGGTCGCAGGTGTCGCAGTACCGGCAGCAGGGTCGCGGCGGACTCGGCATCAAGGCGGTCAAGCTGAACGACGAGCGCGGCTCGCTGGTCGGCGCGATCATCGTCGTCGACGAGGACCAGGTGCTGGCGATCAAGGCCAGCGGCCAGGTCGTCCGCAGCCGGGTCGACAGCGTGCCGGTCAAGGGCCGGGACACGATGGGCGTCCGGTTCGCCGGGGTCGGCGAGTCCGATGCCGTGGTCGCGATCGCCCGGAACACCGACCTGACCGTCGAGGGCGCCGAGGGTGCCGAAGAGGCCGAGGGCGTCGAGGCGGCCGTGTCCCAGGATGTGGACGCTTCGACAACCGAAACCCCGTCTGGGAGCGTCAGTACTACCGACGAGCGTTCGACGGATGTGAACGGCGCGGCTACCGTCGAAGACGACGAAGCCGGCCAGGAGGGTAACTGATGACCAACCGCGCGAGGCCGACCTGGCCCGAAGGTGCGGACAGCTCCAAGTCTCAGCGCCCCGCGCAGGGCGGGAAGCAGTCCACACCGGCCACTCCGACCTCCAACGGTCAATCCGGCAACGGCCGCCCCAGTGGCAACGGCCGGGCCGCCACGCCGCCGCCGAGCACGCAGCGTCCGGCCAGCGAACTCCGCCCGCAGCAGCAGCGACCGGGCGGCACGGCCGGAGCGCCGGCCCGTCCCGCACAGCAGCCGCCGGTCCGTCCGGCGGCCCAGCCGAGCACCGCCCGGCCCACTCAGGCACCCAGTACGCCGGGCCGCCCGGAACCGTGGTCGCCGACCGCGACCCCGGCTGCGGGTAAGCCTGCTGATGGCGGATCGTCGTACGGGCTGACTGGGCGCAGTGACAAGCCGGGGACCTTCGGCGGTAAGACCGAGTCGTTCGGTGACAAGGTGAGTGCGGCCCGTCAGGCCGTCCTCGACAAGGCCGCCGCTGTCACCAGCAAGTCCGACAGTGAGAGCGTCGAGCTCGGGGACGCCAAGGCGTCCGCGAAGGGCCAGACCCGCAAGGCCCGGCTGCGGATGTCCCGGATCGACCCGTGGTCGGTCATGAAGACGGCGTTCCTGCTCTCGATCGCCTTCGGCATCGTCACCTGGGTCGCGGTCTTCATCGTCTGGTCCGCGATCGGCGCCGCCGGCGTCTTCGAGAACATCAACAGCACCGTCACCGAGGTCCTCGGCAACCCGAACACCGAGCCGTTCCGGATCGAGAACTACATCAACACCGGCAAGGTGATGGGTTTCACCACCCTCCTCGCCTGCGCCGATGTGCTGATCATCACGGCCCTGGCCACCCTCGGATCCTTCCTCTACAACATCGCCGCCACCCTCCTCGGCGGCCTCGAAGTCACGCTCGCCTCAGAGGACTGAGCCGTTGCGGCCGGGCCCTGGTGGGCCCGGCCGGAACCGGTTTGGGAGACAGGCACCTGGTGCGGTAATCTCTCCCAGGTTCGACCCCGTAGATACGGGCCTATAGCTCAGTTGGTTAGAGCGCTGCCCTGATAAGGCAGAGGTCACTGGTTCAAATCCAGTTAGGCCCACCAGATCGTGAAACCCCCGATCCGAGGAGTCCCGGTGCTGAGAAAGATCCTGCTGGTGCTGCTGGCCGGCATCGGTGGATACTTCGCTTACAAGAAGACCCAGCAGTCCCGCGCCGACAAGGACCTCTGGGCCGAGGCCGTCGACCCGGTCACCCCGGGCCGCTGACCACCCCACCACGGGGGCGTAGCTCAACTGGCAGAGCACTGCCTTTGCAAGGCAGGGGTTAGGGGTTCAAGTCCCCTCGTCTCCACGAAGTCGATAGGCGACCCGTGTCCGCGGAAAGCGCGGACCGGGTCGCCTTCGTCGTGTTGTGCGGCTGCGCTTCGCTTGCCGCAGGCGGGGGCTTCGCCACCCGCACCCCCTACGGGTCTCGCTTCGCTCGCCCTGCTGGGGCTGGGCGCCGCGGTTGGGATCTTCCCTAGCGGCAGCTACGCCCACTCCTTCGTCGCGTGCTACGCAGCCGCCCCACCCACCCCGAGTGCCTGCGCGCTATCGCGCGCGTTGCGGGCTGCCGCCCGCGGGTGACTGCGGGTGGTCGGCGGCTGATGCGGGCGGGACGTGACAGTCGGCGAGTCAGGCGAGCACGGGGGGTGGGGGAATCATCATGAAGCTCATGCTCATGCTCGTGGCGGGCGGCGAGCCGACTCTTGACGTGCGCCGCGCATTCGTCGTGGGCGGGGCGTGAGAGGCTTCTGGCCGTGGACGCAGATGCCTGGCGGCGAACACTGCAGGCTGCTGCCGACGGCTTGGAGCTGCGGCCGCCCGCCGATGCTGGCGAGATCGCGGCCGTCGAGCTTCGACTGGGTATCGGGCTTCCAGCCGAGCTGCGCGGACTGTATGAGGCGACGGACGGCATCTTGGACAAGCCGGGCGAGTGGTTCGTGATGTGGCGACTTGGCGATGTTGCGCGCTGGAACCTTGAGGCCTGGAACGGATGGGAGTCCGGGGATCGGCGGAGGCTTCTCGGCTTCGGTGACGACGGCACGGGAGCTCCCTTCTGTGTCGCACTGGACGGGGAACCCACCATCTTCATTTGGTCGCCGATCGAGCAGGAAGCCCGAGCACTCGCACCGAACCTTCGCGAGTTCTGGTTGGGTTGGCTATCTGGGCAGATCACGACCTGAGGTGCCGTCCCGCTTCGGTCCGCCTGGTCGAGCTCCGAGATCCGGCTGTGGCGCGCCGAAGGCCTTGTGGGGTGGCGCCCGCGGTGACTGTTCGTGGGTGCGGCTAGCCGGTTGCGCGTTGGATGGCGTTCTGGAGGTCTGACAGGCTCTCTGGGTGGGCCATCTTCAGGTTCGCGAGATCGCTGGGGCGGAACCAGCGAAGGTCGTCGTGCTCGTCGGGTGCGGCGTTGACAGGTTCTCCGTTCCAGCGCGTGATGAGGAACGCGTGCACGGCGAGGGTCGGATCGCTGACTGTCATCGGGATGGGTAGCGGGTCGTGGATGTGGATACCGAGTTCTTCGAGGCATTCGCGACTGACGGCTTGGTGAGGCAGTTCGCCCGACTCGACATGTCCGCCGGCGGAGAAGCTCCAGGAATCGGGATACCACCGACGCGATGGATGGCGATGCACGAGGAGTACGAGACCGTCGCGCACAAGGACAGCGACTGAGATCGGGATCCGGGCAACCATGGCGGCACTCTAAGCGCGAGCGCACTCTCGTGCTGACGGGAAGATGCGGGTGAGCGCTCGCGGCGTCGCCGTACGATGGCGCGATGGGTTTTGCTGCTGGGCGGTCGATTGCTCGTCGGGATGTGCACCTCAACGGGATGATTGCGGCGGTGCAGACTACGCGGGTCGTGCGGGATGACGCGGAGGCGTTGCTGACCTGGACTGCGGCCGGGTCGGACTGCATGCTGCGGGGCACTCGGGACGGCGCGTTGATTCGGAAGATGTCGCTGGCGGAGCGGGACCGTACGCCGTCCATGCTTTGGCCGCGGCTGTGGGAAGGTCGGCACGTGTTGATCCGCACCGAACCCGGGGCTGACCATTCGGTGTGGTGGTTCTTCGACCTGGAGATGCGGTTCGAAGGCTGGTACGTGAACCTGGAGTCGCCAGTACGTCGTTGGTCGGCCGGGATCGACGTCCTCGATCACGCGCTCGACATCCTGGTCGCGCCCGATCGCAACTGGTCGCTGAAGGACGAGGACGAACTGGCCGAGCGTGTCGACCATCCGGCGTACTGGACGGCAGCCGAGGCGGATCGCATTCGCGCCGCCGGCGAGCGCATTACCGGCGACATCGAGGCCGGCCGCTTCCCGTTCGACGGCCGGTACACGGACTTCCGTCCCGACCCGTCGTGGCGACCCGCCGACCTGCCGCCGTACTGGGACACCGAGGTGGCGTTCGGCTGACCTTCGCTTTCAGGTTGGCTGGTTCAGGGTGTGGCGGTGGAGGGTTAGTCCTGGTGGGGCTAGCTGGATTAGGTCTTGGACGGTTAGGACTTGGTGGGGGCTTAGCCATTCTTGGCTTGGTTTGTGGAGGGCCCAGCCGGCTCCGAGGGTTACGGCTGGTGGGTGTTGTTGCCTTGGGGGTTGCGCCAGACGAGGACGGTTCCTGGGAGGTCGTCGTGGCCTTCGGGGGGTGGCGAAGCAAGAGGTTGCGCTTCCGTTGGCTGAGGGGTTTCCTCTGCTGCCTTTGGCGAAGGTTCCGCTGAGGGGTTGGGCTTGGGGGAGGATGGCTGAGGCGGCGTGCCAGATCTCGTTGGGTACGGACAGGCGTTGGCAAGGGTGTTGCCATTCGCTGACGACTCGTTTGAGGACGGCTTCTCGGTGAGGCTCGACGAGGGTTGGCCACCAGACGAAATGGTGTCCGTCGGCCTGGTCGCGTAGTACCTGGGCGTCGAGGAGGTCCGCCCAATCGGTGATGGTGGGTACTGCTCCTCGGCCGTGTCTTGCCTGGGCTCGGATGAGCTCGGCGCGTACGTCGCGCGGCTGAGCGTGGAACGCGTCTTCGTCGAGCCAGACGACTTCTAGGTCATTGGCGAGGTTCCAGAGCTCGTAGGTGTCGCGGAGCTCGGGTGACAGGGCGGGGCTTTCGGGTATGAGCTTGAGTTCGGCCGCTTCGGTGGGGGTTAGGAAGAAGGGCTGACGGGGCGGCGCGAGCCAGCCGGCCCAGCGTTGAAGCAGTGACGGGTCGACCTCGATGCCTAGCACGTCCACCGCTCCCACAGTACAAGTCGGGGCGACAGGTGATCAGGAAAGCGTTGGTGGACCGAGTAGGTCGGTCAGTGGGGATCGGATGTCGGCGGGGTAGAGACCCAGGTCGTCGAACTTGTCGGGTCCGACCCACATCAGTTCGGAGATGTTGTTGGGGGTCTGGGCTTCGGCTTCGTCGCCGGACAGGGCTGGGGTGCCGGTGACTTCGGTCATCAGGAAGTACGACGCGGGTCTGCCGTTGTGTTGGCCGGTCCACAGGAGGCGGTCGACTCGGGCGATGAGGGTGGTTTCCTCGGTCAGCTCTCGTAGGGCTGCTGTCTCGGGGGTCTCGCCTGGTTCGACGTGGCCGCCGGGTAGTACGGCGTAGTGGTGGCCGGGGCAGTCGGGAGTGTTGTGGGCGCTGGCCTCGCACATGACGCAGGCGCCGGCTGACTGGTGTCGCAGGTAGCGCTTGATCACGAGGGCGCGGGGACCGTCGACGACAACGGCGGCTGCTCTTGGAATCGGCATGGAGTGGAGACTGCCAGGGCGGTCCGACAGAACGGACCGCCGTACGGCGTGGATTCGTTCTATGCCTGGGGTGGGCCGTGGGGGTGGAGTCGTTTGTCCAGCCAGCGGGGCCATTTGGGCCAACGGGTGTCCCATTCGAGTTGCCAGGCGCGGTTGGCGAAGTCGATGGGGTCGAGGTCGGTGTCTGGTTGGCCGGCTTCGGCGCTGTGTTGTCTCAGGAGTTGGCGCAGCTTGGTGGGGTTGGTTTCGTCGGTGAGTTCGAGGACGACCTCGTGGTTGGCTGTCGTCGTCATCCTGATGACCTGGCCGGTGTCTGTCAGGGCGGCGATGTATTCGCCGTCGACGACGTCGGCTGCTTCCATCCAGCCTTCGGCAGCGGCGAGGGACTGGAAGATGTGCACCTCGGAGTCGTCGAACAGGAACACGAGTCGCGGATCGTTGCTCACGACCACATCATCGCGGTGATGCGGAAGGTTGGCTATGTACGAAGAGTTGGTGGCGGAACTTGTTGCCGAGGCGCAGCGGGACGAGGAGGTGGTGGGCGTCCTGCTGACGGGGTCGGTGGCTCGGGGGGATGCGTTGGCGGGGACTGATGTCGATCTGCGGGTGATTCTTGGGGACGGGGTGAGTCGGCCGGCGTTGCATGAGGTGCGGGGTGGGGTGCCGGTTGAGTGGGGGTACGCCGATGAGCGGGGCGCTCGGGAGGCGTTGGAGAAGGCTCCGATGCACGTGTATGCGTACTTGGATGGGCGGATCCTCCACGACCCGGCTGGAGTTCTGTCGCGGTTGCGGCAGCAGGCTGTGCAGCGGTTCGAGGGGTACCGGGTCTCCGAGGTGGAGCGAGCCGAGCTGGAGAGGAATCTTCGGTATCCGGCGGAGAAGATCCGGGTCGCTGTCGCGGGCGGAGACTTGTTGAAGGCCGCGTTTGTTGCGTCGACTACGTCTTGGTTTCTGATCGAAGGCCTGTGGGCGGCGAACGACCGGCCGTTGCCGCCGAACAGCTCGGTGCGGCCGCATCTTCGGGATCTGGCGGGACCTCCGGACGTCGAGAGCCTGTACGGCGAACTGTTCCTGGCGGACGCGGAGCGGCGGGTCGAGGTGGCGCTGTTCTTATGTGACTGGGTTCTCGGCGAGCTCGGGGAGGGACGGCCAGCGGTGTGAGGCCCAGGCTGACCAGGTGGGGTGGTCCGGTGGGGCGGGCGCGAGGTGGGTGCCGTCTAGTTCGGCTTGGTCCGGGGGTTCGAAGACGGTTCGCCACTCGGCCAGTTCGGCATCGCTGATGGTGAAGGTCTGGTCGGGGGTCGTGGTGAACCGGTGCATGATGCGTTGGCGTTGTTCCTCGGCGTCGATGGGGAGGTAGACGACTTGGCATCGGGCGCCCACGGCGGCGGCGATCCAGCGCAGGGCTGTACGTTCGTCCTTGCTCCAGAAGCCGAAGTCGAGGATGACGTTGGTACCGAGCTGGGCGGTGCGCATGCCGATCTCGATCAACTTGCCTTCGACGAGGTCGCGCCGGTCCTCCGGATTCTCGTAGTCGAATAACAAGATCTGCCACTCGTCGGTGGTGAGGCGGAGGGCCGGGGCCTCGAGCTCCAATTGTTTGGCGTGCGTGGTTTTGCCCGCGCCGGGCAGGCCGACGATCAAGTAGACAGTGGCGCGCATACGAGCGTTCACTCCTCGTCGAGTGGGTGTAGGTCGGTGGGGGTCAACACCCAGTGGAAGCCGTACTTCGGGGTGGCGGACCGGTCGATGCGGTCCGGGGCGAAGTACTCGGCGATCAGGTCTTGGAGGCGTTGGTTGAACTCGACGGCGCGGGCGTATGGGACTCGGCCGCCGTGTTCGCCGGAGGCTTGGACGAAGGTGGGGCCGAACATGCCGGCTTGCGAGTCCGCGAACGCCTGTTGGTAGTCGTAGGTCGTGCGCCCCGGGAGCACGGTGACGTCGTCGGTGGCTGGTTGCGGCGTACCGAGGTAGTCGACGCCCAGCGGCGTTCGCACCCAGAGATGGTCCGTTTGCGCGACAAGACCGGCCGCCGCCAGCTTCTCGACGTACCAGAGCACTCGCGCATCCGTGACCTGCAGATCGTCGGCGAGCTGGCTCACTGAGCGGGGTGAATCGAGCTGACGGACGATGTCCCGCGGGAGCGCGGAGTCCAAAGAGTCCAAGGCAGGTGGCTGGAGTAGTTGTTTGCGGAGGAGGGTGATCGTGGTTTCGTAGCGGGCCAGCCCGTCGGGGGTGTCGATGTCCCACGCGCCGAGTTCGCTGCCGCTGACGGTGTAGCCGAGGCGTTCATACAGGGCTTGCGGGCGAGGGCTCGCGTCGTCGATGCCCAGTTCGGCGAAGGTGATGCCTCGGGCGCGGATGTTGTGTTCGAGCGCTCTGATGAGGATCGTGCCGATACCGCAGGACTGGAACGGGCCCAGGACTGTGAGTTGGTAGATCGTCGCTCCGCCGGCCGGCTTCGTGTAGTCAACGGCTCCGTAGCCCAGCGGTTGGCCGGACGGTCCGCAGACGGCCAGGTAGTCGACCTCGCCGACCTGGGCGCGGGCCAGTTCCTTGACCATCGCCGTGAGCTTTGATGGAGACTCCCCCAAGGTCGGCAGATCCTCGAGCGTCAGGTCGCGAACGGTCACTGGCACGACAACCTTGGACATGCATCGCACGCTATGGGTTGCCGCTCGTCCTCGCCACGCGTTTATCGGTCGGTCTGAATCCAGCGGTGGTGGTCGGGTGGGTTCACGTTGCTGCCGCAGATGATGGTGGCTACTCGGCGGCCGGCGAAGCGGGTGGGGTTTTCGAGGAGGGCGGCCAGGCCTAGGGCGGCGGAGGGTTCGGCGACGAGGCCGGCGTGGGTGTGGAGCAGTCGGACGCCGGCGATGATCGACGACTCTTCGACTAGTACGGCGTCATCGGCGACCTGCAGGAGGTCGGCCAGTACTTCGGGGATCGGGCGCCGGCCGGCGACGCCGTCCGCGATGGTGTTGGCGGACTCGGTGGTGACGACGCGCTGCTCGCGGAAGGACAACGTCATCGCCGGAGCGCCCGCCGGTTGGACGCAGACGACCTCGATGCCGGGGGCAAGGTCCTTCAGGACGTGACCGATGCCGGTCGCCATCGCGCCGCCGCCGAGGGCAATGAGGACGGTGTCGAAGGGTATGTCGACCAACTCCAGGCCGATTGTGGCTGCGCCTTCGCAGGTTTCGAGGTCGAGGCTGTCCTCGACGAGTCGGATGCCGGTCGAGCGAGCGATCTCGGCGGCGCGGTCCCGGGCCAGCTCGTGGTCGCCGTCGACCAATTCGAGGGTCGCGCCGAGGGCGCGGATGCGGTCGAGTTTGGCGGGGGTCGCGAACCGGGACGCGACGACGGTGATGTCGAGACCGCGTTTGCGGGCGGACCAGGCGAGGGCCTGGCCGAGGTTGCCGGCGCTGGCGCAGACCGCGGCGTCGCCGGTCAGTTGAGCGGCGACGAGTTCGGTACCGCGGCCCTTGAAGCTGCGGACCGGGTTCGCGGTCTCGAGCTTGATGCTGACCGAGCAGCCGAGTTCCGGTTCGAGCGCTTCGCATTCGTAGAGCGGCGTATCGAGGAAGACCGGGTCGATGACCTCGCGGGCAGCACGGATCCGGGCGGTGTCCAGGCGGGTCGGCACGGCCTCAGAATCTCACGCGAAAGTCGCAGTAATTGCGGAAGCAAGCCCGCCGCAATTGTTCCTACCGTTGGGGACATGACGACAAACACGGAGATCCAGCCCTTCACCATCGAGATCCCGCAGACCGAGGTCGACGACCTGCGGGCCCGGCTGCGGTCGGCGCGCTGGCCGGTCACGCCGGCGGTCGACGACTGGAGCCGCGGGGTTCCGGTCGGCTACCTGCGGGAGCTCGCGGCGTACTGGGCCGACGACTACGACTGGCGCGCCGCCGAGGCCGCGCTGAACTCGATCCCGCAGTTCACCACCGAGATCGCCGGGCAGCGGATCCACTTCTTCCACCAGAAGTCGGCCGAGCCGAACGCCCTGCCGCTGATCCTGACGCACGGCTGGCCGGGGTCGCCGGTCGAGTTCCAGGCGATGATCGGCCGGCTGACCGACCCGGTCGCGTACGGCGGCAATGCGGCCGACGCCTTCGATGTCGTCGTACCGTCGCTGCCCGGGTATGGGTTCTCGACCCCGCTCGGCCCGGCCGGGTTCAACCTGTTCGGGGTCGCGCAGATGTGGGCCGAGCTGATGAGCCGGCTTGGCTATGACCGGTACGCCGCGCATGGCACCGACGCCGGATCCGGCGTGACCGGGATGTTGACGATGATCGATGCCGCGCACGTGGTTGGGGCGCATCTGGCCGGTGTGATCGCGGCGGCGCCGTTCGGTGGGCCGGTGTCGACCGAGGGGTTGTCGGAGTCGGACAAGACTCGAGCTGAGGCCTTCAATCGGTATCTCGAGGATGGGCTCGGGTACCTGACTCTGCAGTCGACGCGGCCGCAGACGCTGGCGTATGGGCTGAATGATTCGCCGATCGGGCAGCTTGCCTGGATCGTGGAGAAGTTCGCCGAGTGGACCGACCCCGCGCACAAACTGCCGGAAGAGGCGGTCGACCGCGACCAGTTGCTGACCAACGTGAGCCTGTACTGGTTCACCGGCTCAGGTGCCTCGTCAGCCCATGCCGTGTACGACGGCATGCAGGCGTGGAAGGCGATGCTCGCCCAGCAGTCCGGCGGCGACTGGGGTTCCGATGAAGCCGGTGCTGCCTGGGGAACGGCGACCCCGCCACCTACCGGTGTCGCGGTGTTCGGTGCGGAGACGGCGATCAAGAGCCTGGTCGACCCGGCCGGCGCGATGACGCACTGGACCGAGTACGACCGCGGCGGCCACTTCGCCGCAATGGAGGTCCCCGACCTGCTCGCCGGCGACCTGCAGAACTTCTTCCGCCGGCTGCGGTAGAGGGGGCGGACCGCCCACACTCACCAAGCGCCTTCGGCGGCGGTTATCGGCCGCCAGTTGAGCGTGGCGGCGGGGGTGCCACCGGGGTTGATGAGTGGTGGCGGTCCGCGATCACCGGGCACCCGGGGCGCGGCCTCCTGGTTCGAGAGGGCGCGCGGCGGATTGACCCTGGGTGTGGCGTGGGCCGGGTGGTTCGGGAGGGTGCGGCGGAGTGGCCGGGTGTGGTGGGTGGGCCGGGAGGGTGCGGCGGAGTGGTTGGGCGTGGTGGTGGGTCGGGTGGTTCAAGGGGGTGTGGCTGAGTGGTCCGGTTGACTCGGGAGGGGCGGGGGTGGGCCGGTTGGGGTTTGAAGGTGGGGTGGATTGGATCTGGGCGGGACTGCCGGAGGCGGGCAGGGTGGGGTGTTGGTCGAGGGTGGGAGTTTGGATGTATGTGCCTGCGCATTTTGGTGCTGGGGATGACGAGGTTGAGGAGTTGTTGGGTCGGCGTGGGGCGGCTGATCTGGTGACGATGACGGATGGCGGGTTGTTGGCGACGATGTTGCCGTTTGTGTATGACGCTGAGCGGAAGGTGCTGCGGGGGCATCTTGCTCGGAACAACGAGCAGTGGCAGCGGCCGGTGATTGGTGAGGCGCTGGTGATCATGCGCGGGGTGGACTCGTACGTCTCCCCCAGTTGGTACGCCGCCAAGCGGGAGCACGGGCGCGTCGTCCCGACCTGGAACTACGTGACCGCGCACGTGTACGGCGTACTGACCGTGCACGACGATCCGGTCTGGGTCGTCGACCTCGTACGGCGGTTGACGGATCTGCATGAGGGGGCGCGCGCTGAGCCGTGGTCGGTGGATGATGCGCCGGAGAAGTTCGTGAACGGGCAGTTGCGAGCGATCGTCGGGGTCGAGGTCGCGATCACGCGGGTCGAGGCGAAGGTGAAGTTGTCGCAGAACCGGTCGGCCGCGGATGTGGACGGGGTGATCGCTGGATTGCGGGCGGACGGGAAAGAGCAAGCGGCGTCTGCGGTCGAGGAGCATCGGACGTAACGTCGGGCAGCGCTCGGGCCAAGTACTTCCGACTGCGACGGAAGGACGGACGTGACTCAGATTGCCGAGATCGGGCGGGACCCGGATGCGTTCGAGGCGTTCTACACCGAGCACATCGAGCGGATCCAGCGGTTCGTGGCGCGGCGGGTGGATGATCCGTACCTGGCTGCGGATCTGACCGCGGATGTGTTCCTGGCGGCGATCGACGCGGCGGCCGGGTACCGGGCGAACCTCGGGACGCCGGTCGGGTGGCTGTACGGGATCGCCCGGAACGTGGTGTCCGCGGAGAAGCGACGGCATGCTCGCGAGCTGCGCGCAAACCAGCGGATCTCGGGCCGGCGGCTGCTCACCGCGGACGACGTCACCCGGCTGGAGGAGCGGATCGACGCCGAGGCGTCGGCGCGGGCGCTGCTGCGGGCGATGGACGAGTTACCGGACGGTGAACGCGCGGCGCTGGAGTTGGTCGCGCTCGACGGCCTCTCCCCGGCCGACGCTGCCCAGGTGCTCGGCATCCGGCTCACCGCGTTCCGCGTCCGCTTGCACCGGGCGCGTGGCCGGCTCAGGTCGCAGTCACTCCATCTGGCACCGACTCCCACGGAGATGACCTCATGAACACCTTCGAAGACAAACTGCTGGCTGAGCTCCGCACGGTCGTCGCCGAGCGGCCGGTCGACATCCGCCGCAAGCGCCCGAAGCGGCTGCTGGCCGGGGTCGCCGCTTGCCTGACACTCGCGGCCGGTACGGCGGTCGCCGTACCGATGCTCGGTGGTGAGCAGACGACCTCACCGGCCTACGCCGTGACGACGGAGGCGGACGGCAAGGTCCGGGTACGGATCTACAACTTCACCGATGCCGCAGGGCTCGAGAAGCGGATCCGAGCCGCTGGTGTCCGGGCGGAGGTGACGATCCTGCCGCCGGGCAAGAAGTGTCGCAGGACTCCGGCACCCGTCATCCACGAGGTGCGAGGCGCGGTGCTGAACTCGGCTCAGGTAGCCACGTCCAAGCCCGGCGACGTCCGACTGAGCTTGATCCTCGATCCAGCGAAGTTTCGTGATCACACGCTGCTGCTCGAGCTGATCGACGACGGCAGGTTCAGCGGTACCACCGGGCCGAAACGTGCGCAGACCGGGAGTTTCGGCCCCTGCGTGCTGGTGGACCGCTAGACACACCAGCGCAAAAGATCGTTGCCCTCGGCACCTTCATGGCGTGACAGTTTGTGCTCGGATTGTCACGGGTTGTTTGCGGGTGCGTGCAGATGTCCGGACAAGGGTGGCGGGTGGTGCACGCGACGGCAGATCGTCGAGGGGAGGAAGAGATCGGGTCTGGCGGTCGACCACGGGAGGGTCCGGCGAGTGCTCGAGACATATCGCGGCATCCCGCATCTACTGGATACCTGGCTCGTGCTGACCGGCATGGCACTGCCGGTCGCACTCTCGTCGCTGCGGCGGCCGGGGGCGTTGCCCCCGCGCCTCGCAGCCTTCGGGATGCCGGCGGCGTTCGCGCTGGTGCTGGCGGCGACGCTCAGTCCGACGCCGCACCGGTTCAGCACGGTGGTCGGTCAGTGCGGTACCCATCTCGCCACGACCGGTGGACTGACCTCGGTCCAGGGTCTGCTCAATGTCCTGTTGTTCGTCCCGGCCGCCGGGGCGCTGGCGCTGGCGAGCGGTCGGCCGGGTGACGGGATCGCCGCTGGGATCGGGCTGTCGGCCTCGGTCGAGGCGGTCCAGGCGTTGATCCCGCAGCTCGGGCGCTCCTGCCAGCTGCACGATCTGATCGCGAACACGGCCGGTGCGTTCTGCGGGGTCGGGCTCGTCGCTGGAGTACAGTCCATCGTTCGACGCCGTCAGCTGGTCACCAGCACGTACGTCGTCGAGCACGCGGCCATGGTCGTCGTACGGCCTCGACCGCCGGCGCGACACCGGCGCCGGGACCACATCACGCTCCGGCCGGTACCGGTCCAGGTGGTCGCCAAACCGGCGAACGGACTCCGGCCGGTGGTGAGGACGCGCTGAGCGATCGCTGTTCGAGCAGAGAGTTATCCGGAAGGTTATCCACAAGTTGTGGGTAACCCGGGGGATGACGACTCAGCTACGTAAAGTTATCCACAGGCTAGGGCCGTACATCGAGCCCCAGAGCGGTCGCCACGACCATCGCCTGGGTTAAGTCGATCCGCGCGTCCCGCAGGCCGACGGTGAGTGGGTCGAGGGTCGACAGGTCCGAACCGCGCAGATCGGCCTTGGCGAAATCGGCTCGCTGGAGCGATGCACCGGAGAGGTCGACGTCCCGCAGTACGGCCTTCTCGGCCCGGATGCCGGTCAGGTCGGCCTCGCGGAGCTTCACTCCGTTGAACTCCGCGCCGCGCAGATCCGCGCCGGGGAGACCGGTGAACGACCAGTCGCCGCCGGAGACCTTGAGCAGGTTGTAGGTGCAGTCGTCGAAGAAGCTGCCGACCAGCTTGCACCCGGTGAAGGTGGTGTCGAACAGCGAGCACCGGACGAAGGTGCAGTTCACGAAGGCGGCGTCGGTGTGCGTCGACGCGTTGAACCGGACCCCGCGGAACGTGCACTCCTCGAACACCCCGCCGCGGTTGTCCACCTCGGTCAGATCGGTGTCGATGTACAACACCCGCCGATATGTCTCACCGGACGGCTCGGGATCCTCCCACTCACGCACCGTCGACTCCGTAGGTACCGCGCTGTGTCCACCCTGTCGGCTCGCCATCGCCCCACCATGTCACCCGCATCCGACAGGCAGTTGTAATCCTTACGAGTCAGGTTGTGATGGTGCCTTCAGCGGACCGACAACTACGGGCCGCACGATGGAGGAGTGAGCGGATCAGAGCGGGTGATGGTGTTCGGCGCGAGTGGATTCCTCGGCGGCCGGATCTGTGCGCTGCTCGCCGATCGGGGCGTCGAGTACCGCGGACTGAGCCGGAATCGGGGTGAGCCACACCTGCGCTGCGACCTGGCGGCGATGCATTCGTACGCGCTGGAGACCCAGATCGGCCTCTACAAACCAACAGTGGTGATCAATGCGGTCGGCGCGACCTCCGGTGACCCGGCCGACCTGGTCGCCGCGAATGTCACCGCGGTCGAGGCGCTGCTGGGCGCGACCCGCGACAGCGCCGGGCATGCGCGGTTCGTCCAGCTCGGTGCATCGGCCGAGTACGGCGGTGGTCCGCATGGCGCGAGTCAGTCCGAGGGGTCCGCGCTGCGGCCGGCCGGTCCGTATGGGCTGACCAAGTTGGCCGGCTCCGAGCTCGCCGTCCGCGCCCAGCGCAACGGCGCCGATGCCGTCGTACTGCGGATCTTCGACGTACTCGGGCCAGGGGCGCCGGTGACGACGGTGACCGGCCGAGTGATCGCGGATCTCCGGGAGCAGCAGCAGATCCATGTCGGATCGCTGGATGTCTGGCGCGACTTCGTGGATGTCCGGGATGTCGCCGAGGCGGTGGTCGCGGTCGCCTTGACCGACGCCAAGCTGCCCGCGGTGCTGAATGTCGGCAGCGGCCGGGCGACGCTGGCCCGTGACGTGGCCGGTCAGTTGTTCGAGCTGAGCGGTCAGCCGGCCCGGATCGTCGACGACCCGACGCAGGACGGCGCACTGGGTGATCCCTGGCAGCAGGCCGATATCGGACTGATCGGTGAGCGGATCGGATGGTCGCCCAAGATCGCCCTCGAGCAGTCACTCGCCGACAGCTGGGCCGCTCCGCGGGCAGACTGACCACGTGGAGATTCGCTCGAGCTGTCAGCCCGCACCGGATCGCCAACCGCCCGCAGTGAACGAAGACCTCGTTCTGACCGGCCCTGACTTCGCAGTGGTGTTCGACGGCGCCACTCCATTCCCGGGCATCGACTCCGGCTGCCGACACACGGTGGCCTGGCTGGTCGGTCGATTAGCCAGGTACGTCGCCCCGCCCCTGCTGACCGCGTCCACGGCGCCACTGGCCGACGTACTGGCGGAGTCGATCGCTGCGGTCGGCGCGGAGCACACGCACACCTGCGACCTCACCAACCGGGACAGTCCGTCGTCCACAGTCGCCATGGTGCGAGTCCGCCCGGACTGCGTCGAGCATCTGGTGCTGGCTGACTCACCAGTCGTCTACCGCGCACCTGAACACGCCGTGACTGTCCACAGTGACGATCGGCTCGAGCAGTTACCCGAGCGAACAGTGGAGAGCGTCCGCCGGCTCCGAAACGCCCCGGACGGCTTCTGGGTGGCGAGCACTGACCCGTCGGCGGCCTACGAGGCAGTCACCGGTGCGACGGATCGCGGCGAGGTCGCGGCGATCGGCGTACTGAGTGATGGCGCCTCCCGGTACGCCGAGCACTACGGCCGGAGCTGGGACGACCTGATGACCGTGCTCACGACCGAGGGACCCGCAGCGCTCATCCGGCGAGTCCGCGCGTACGACGAGGCCGCGGAAACGATCCGGTGGAAGCGGTACGACGATGCGACCGCCGTCGTGCTCTACGACAGCGGCCGGTACGACGGGAATCCCGGCGGCCGGTAGTCCTGAACCGGCGGCATCGGCGGCGGGGTGGCGCGCTGCTGCTGCCACTGGTTGACCTGGTACATGAGCAGCGTCATGGACACAGTCGCGACAATCAGCAGCAGTGCGGCGACCGAGAAGCCGATGTCGACCCAGAGAGCGATCTTGACCATGACGTCCTGGAAGCCGTAGAACTCGTCGGTCCGGTCGCGGTTGTCGGCGGACTCGACCACCTGGACGAAGAAGGCGAACGTGCCGATGGTCGCGGTGAGCAGTCCGGCGAGGATGATCACCCAGTAGCCGACCCAGGCCGCCCACCAGCTGTAGAGCAGTGCGCGGATCTGCTGGCTGTTGGATGCCCCCGGCTGCTCGAGCGGTTCGCTGGCTCGCACGATGTCCTGGACGAGCTGGAGCGGGTACCAGAACTGGACGCCCGGGCAGAACCACGCTCCGATCACCCAGCCCGCACTCCGCCGGTGCAGACCCTGGCCGGGTGGCAGGGGGTTGGCCGGCGGGCGTGGTGCCAGTGCGGAGTTCAGGAAGTCGCTGTTCTCGCGGGCGTACCAGAGCCAGAGCAGGTAAGCGATGGCCGTCCCGAGCAGCAGGTAGGCGAGGATGTTGACCAGCCAGCTGCTGCCGGCGATGGTGCGCGTCGCGCTCTCGAACTCCTCCTCGGTGAGGTTCAGGAAGATGAAGTTCTTGACCTCGTCGTACGAGCGCCACATCAGTACCGACTGCAGCACGGTGATCAGCGCGGTCAGCACCATCAGCGCGATGGCGACCAGCGCGAACGTGCGCAGCTGCCGGTAGCGCGGCGGCAGCACCTGGTACGGCCCGTGCCGCGGCACCGGATAGTACGGCTGAGTCATCGTCATCCTCCCCGGCAGCAACGGTATCCCGGGAAAGGATCGATCAGACGGCCGCAAACGCCTCCCGGACCGCAGGCAGCGCCAGCTCCCGGTCGGTGGCGGACAGTCCGATCCGGGTCCGCCGGTCTAGTACGTCGTTCTCGTCGAGCGCACCCTCGTGCCGCACCGCGAACAGCAGTTCCGCGTACGTCGTCCTGAGCCCCGGCGCGACCGGGTCGAGCGCTGCGCCGGGTGCGGAGATCACCTGGGGCGCCTCGACGCCGTACCGCTGGACGAACCGCGCCGGAGCGGCCACCGATGCCAGCCGGACCCGGTCGGCCGCACCGACCAGTGGAATCCGGTGCGTCACGCAGGGGCGGCGGGTGCTGAGTGTGGACTGCGCGAGCGCGGTGTCGAGTGCGTCCTGCGCCATCCGGCGGTAGGTGGTCAGCTTGCCACCGACGATGGTCACCAACCCGTCCGGTCCGGTGATCACGGCATGCCGGCGCGAGATGTCAGCGGTCTTGTTGCCGTGCCCGGTGTCGAGCAGTGGACGCAGTCCGGCGTACGTGCCGAGCAGGTCGGCGCGGGTGAGCGGCGTCTGCACCGCACGGTTGATGGTGTCGAGGAGGAAGTCGATCTCACCGTCGGTCGCCCGCGGTACGTCGCTCACCGGACCAGGCGCGTCCTCATCGGTCAGCCCGACGTACACGCGATCATCCGGCGCGGGAATCGCCATCACCACCCGGCGCAGCTCCCCCGGCACCGGCACGGTCAGCACCGCGGACAGTCCGCCGAAGGCAGCCTGCGGAAGAACCAGATGCGTACCGCGACTGGGCCTGAGCTTGATGCCGTCGGTGATCTGGCCGGCCCAGATGCCAGCTGCGTTGATCACCACCGTCGCGTCCACGTTGATCCGGTTGCCGGTCAGCTGGTCGACCAGTACGGCGCCTTGCCCGGTCACCTCGGTTGCGGCAACTCGGGTCAGCACGCGAGCGCCGTACTGCGCGGCCGTCCGGGCGATGGCGACCACCAGGCGAGCGTCGTCGTACAGCTGGCCGTCCCAGGTGACGAAGCCGCCGCGCAGTCCCTCCGGCCGCAGTGTCGGCGCGTAGCGCATGACCTCGGCCGAGCTGACGCGACGCGAGCGCGGCAGGTAGTCGTCGCTGGTCCGCGCGAACGTGCGCAGGATGTCGCCACCGAGGAACGCGCCGCGCAACAGCGCCGCCTGCGAAGTCTTTGCCTGCGGCAACCAAGGCGCGAGCTGTGGAACCGGATGGACGAGATGCGGCGCGGTCGTCTTCATCAGGATCCCGCGCTCGACCGCACTCTCGTACGCGATGCCCACATGGCCGGAGGCCAGATAGCGCAGGCCGCCGTGCACGAGCTTCGAGCTCCATCGGCTGGTCCCGAAGGCGAGGTCGTGCTTCTCCACCAGGGCAACGGTCAGACCGCGAGCAGCCGCGTCCAGCGCGACGCCGGCACCGGTCACGCCACCGCCGACGACCAGTACGTCGACCTTGCCGGTTGTCGCCAGCCAGTCGAGCTCACGGATCCGGCGAGCCGCATTCAGGCTCGCGTTGCCGATCGAGGCGATCATGGCGTCAGGTACTTGGTGAGCATGTCGCGGAGCTGCTCGTCGAGCTTCGGGTACTCCTCCTTCGACGCCATCACCGGACCGGACACGGCCGACGCGAGCGCGACCAGGATGATCTGACGAGCCAGCCAGACCGGGTCACTGCCCTGGATCGAACCGTCCGCCTGCCCGGCCTTGATGCCCTCTTCGACCAGCGCCAGGTGCGCGACCGTGCTGCTGCCACGGCGCTCGAGCAGGTATGGCGTGAGGAACTCGGGGTCCAGTTCGATGATCTTGCGCATCAGTGGGTGCGTGCGGGTGTGCGCGACGACCTCCACCACGCCCTCGACCAGGCGGGTGCGACCGTCGGCGGCATCCGGCTGGAAGGCCGACATCAGCGCGGTCGTCCACTCGCGGGTCATCAAGGCGGCGACCACGGCCTGCACATTCGGCCAGCGGCGATAGAGGGTGGCGCGGGAGACCTCCGCGTGCCGGGCAATATCGGCCATCGTCATCCGGCGCATCCCGATCGCGAGCAGCAGTTCGTACGCCGCGTCCAGGATCCGCTCCTCGCCGATCGCGTTCGCGGGCGTGGGACGGCTACTGGTCTCGGACCCTGATTCGCTGCTACGCTGAGACATCACGCGTCATAGTGTATCAGCGACTTTGACGCCGAGGAACCGTCGTGGGCAGGTGGGATCAGGGGTTTCATCTGCTCACGACGCTACCCCGCCGAACCACTCATGGGGAGCCTGCAATGACCGAATCAGACTTGCCGGTGGTGCAACTCACGCCAGGGCGCTGGGGTGATCCGGAGGTCTCGGTCGAGGTGCCGGCTCCGGCGCTCGCCGCGCTGCACCACCTCGGCGTACGGCGACCTGAGTCCGGGCCGGTGGATCCGGCGGACCGCCCGGGGCTGACGCCTCAGCAGGTGGCTGTCCTGACCGAGGTTGTCGGCGCAGAGCACGTCGCGACCGACCTGACCGCGCGCTGGGCGCACACCCGTGGGTACTCGACACCTGACCTGCTGCGGCATCGCGCCGGTGACACTTCAGACATGCCGGACGCAGTCATCTTCCCGGCTGACCATGACCAGGTCCTGGCGTTGCTGGCCGCTTGCGCCGAGCACGACCTCGCTGTCGTGCCCTACTCGGGCGGTACGTCGGTGGTCGGCGGGCTCGCGGCGTCCCGGCGGTTCGTGACCGTGGACCTGCGCCGGCTGGATCAACTGCTCGAGGTCGACGACATCTCGCGGACAGCGACGCTGCAGGCCGGCGTGCGTGGTCCGGCGGCCGAGGCGCTGCTCGCGAAGCACGGCTACACGCTCGGGCACTTCCCGCAGTCCTACGAAGGCGCGAGCATCGGTGGGTACGCCGCCGCTCGGTCGAGCGGGCAGTCGTCCGCGGGCTACGGCCGGTTCGACCAGATGGTGGTCGGGCTGACGCTGGCGACTCCGCGCGGCACGGTCGAGCTCGGCCGGGCGCCGATGTCGGCAGCCGGTCCGGATCTTCGCCAACTGGTGCTCGGATCCGAAGGAGCCTTCGGCATCATCACCTCGGTCGTCGTGCGGATCCGCCCGCGGCCGCAGGAGCGGCACTTCGAGGGCTGGCGATTCGACACCTTCGAGGCCGGACTGACCGCCGTACGGCGACTGGCGCAGGACGGGCCGTTGCCGACCGTGCTCCGGTTGTCGGACGAGGCCGAGACCGCGGTCAACCATCCGGATGGACCAGGCGGCGTACTGGCGATTGTCGGTTTCGACGGGCCGTACAAGCCGGCGACTGCTGACGTGCTGACCGCAGCAGGTGGTCAGAACCTTGGTGCGGAATCAGGCGAGGCCTGGCGGGTCGGGCGGTACAAGGCGCCGTACCTGCGGGATCCGTTGCTTGATGAAGGCGCACTGGTCGAAACACTCGAGACTGCTGGGTTCTGGTCGCGCATCCCCGCACTGAAGGCCGCTGTGACCGAGGCACTGGTCAAGTCGCTCAGTGCGCAAGGCACTCCGCCGCTGGTGCTCTGTCATGTGTCGCATGTGTACGAGACCGGTGCATCGCTCTACTTCACCGTCATCTGCGCGCAGACTCCTGAGCCGATCGACCAGTGGCGGCAGGCGAAACTCGCTGCGAACGCTGCGATCGCTGAAGCGGGCGGCACGATCAGCCACCACCATGGCGTCGGCACGGATCACCGCGAGGCGTATGCGGCCGAGATCGGCCCGTTGGCGGTCGAGCTGTTGCAGGCGGTCAAGGGCGTGCTGGATCCGGCGGGCGTCCTGAATCCGGGGATCCTCTTGACCTCAAGTTAACTTGAAGTTGGACAGTTGCGGGCATGACTCCTGAACCCGCCAACCGTCCTGTCGCTCTCATCACCGGTGCCTCGGCCGGCCTCGGACTCGCGCTGGCCCACGGGCTGGCCGATCGGGGCTGGGCGCTGGTGATCGACGCCCGCGGTGCCGACGCACTCAAGGACGCCGCCGACGCGCTGGCCGATCGCACCGACGTCGTACCGCTGGCCGGTGACGTGACCGATCCACAGCACCGCGCCGATCTGGCCGACGTCATCGGCGAGCTCGGCCGCCTCGACCTGCTGATCAACAACGCGAGCTACCTCGGGCCCAGTCCGCTGCAGGCGTTGGGCTCTGCGGACCTCGACGAGCTCCGTCGCGTCTACGAGGTCGATGTGATCGCACCTGTCGCTCTGACCCAGGCTCTGCTTCCCGCGCTCACTGCGGCGAGCGGTGTGGTCGTCAACATCAGTTCCGATGCCGCAGTCGAGCCCTACGAAACCTGGGGCGGCTATGGCTCGGCCAAGGCAGCACTCGACCACGCGTCCCGAGTACTCGGGGCAGAGCACCCGTCGCTGGCCGTGTACGCCGTTGACCCGGGTGACCTCCGTACGGCGATGCACCAGGCCGCATTCCCCGGTGAGGACATCTCGGACCGGCCAGAGCCCGCGACCGTCGTACCGGCGTTTCTGGCGTTGCTGGACCAGCGGCCGACGAGTGGTCGCTACCGGGCCGCGGAGTTCGCGCCGGCGGTGACACCGTGACGGTCCATCCACACACGAGATTCGTCCTGCCTGATTCACTCAACGCCAGCGAGCCACCAGAGGCCAGAGGGCTGTCGCGGGATCAGGTGAAGCTGCTGGTCGCGGAGGGGTCGACCGTCACGCACACCCGCTTCGATCGGATCGGTGATCACCTGCGACCCGGCGATCTGTTGCTGGTGAACACTTCCGCGACGCTGCCGGCCGCAGTGGACGGCAACTGGATCACAGGTGCCGGAGTCGCCCCGGTGGTCGTGCACTTCTCCACCGCGCTCGACGACGGCAACTGGGTGGTCGAGCTACGCAACGGGGGTACCCCGATGTTCGGCGGTTCGGCCGGTGACCAGGTGGAGCTGCCACGCGGCATCCTCACGCTGCTGGCTCCGCATCAGTCCGAGTCCAACCGCCTGTGGCGAGCCAAGCCGCCGGTGACGGACATGGTCGGTTACCTGCATCGGCATGGCCGCCCGATCACCTATAGCTACGTGAACAAGCGGTGGCCGATCGCGTCGTACCAGACTGTCTTCGCCCGCGACCCGGGCAGCGCCGAGATGCCCAGTGCGGCACGACCGTTCAGTTTCGAGCTGGTGAGCCGGCTGGCGGCTCAGGGCGTGTTGATCGCGCCGATCACGCTGCACTGTGGCGTCTCCTCGCTGGAGAGCCACGAACCGCCGTTGCCCGAGCGGTACGACGTACCCGAGCACACCGCACGATTGGTGAACTGGGTGAAGGGCAACGGCGGTCGCATCGTGGCAGTGGGAACCACTGCGGTCCGGGCGATCGAGTCAGCGGTCGCGGCCGACGGTTCAGTCGTCGCCGCGCATGGCTGGACCGACCTCGTCCTCGGACCCGACCACCCCGCGGTCGTCGTCGACGGCCTCATCACCGGGATGCACGCTCCCGAGGCCTCGCACCTTCTCCTCCTGGAGGCTGTTGCGGGAGGTGGCACCGTGCAGCAGGCCTACGACGCGGCTCTGCATGAGCGATACCTCTGGCACGAATTCGGGGACAGCTGCCTGATCCTCCGCTGATGATTCACCGGGCTCGTTGCCCGGCCTGGCGCGCTTGTCCACAGCACGTGGGCTCATCGAACAGTCCTAACCGCCTGGGTCCCCCGTCGGGACGTGCCTCCATTGGACGCACTCTCGGCGGAACGTGTCACGCTCTTTGACACAACCGAGCGCAAATTGTGGCCTAGCCCGTTTGTCGGTGCGGCTGGGGCAGTGCAGAGGCTCGGCTCAGTTCTCCAGCGGTGTCAGGGCGCGTGCCCCGTCTAGAGCAAGGTGAGTTGAGGAGAGCCGTTCGAGGGGAGATGGAGGAGATAAGCGTCAAGTTCCTGGCGACTCTTGATCGGTATGGCTCCTCGCGCTTGGAGCATCCGATTACCTGCCGGAGCTCCGAACAGTTCGAGAGTGAGGACGGGCTGGCCTCGGTCCAGAGCATGCATTCCGGCGGCGAGTGTCCCACCGGTTTCGCCTGCTTCGACGACGACCAGACCTTGGCTGAGTCCGGCGATGATGGCGTTCCGTCCCATGGCACCACCTGCGCTCCACGGCTTGCGTGGTGAAAATTGCGAGATCACAACTGTCCGTGCTGGATCCCACAGGGACTCAAGATCTCCACGCTTGATCCTGAAATTCAAGATGCCTTCAGGGAGGACTATCACTGTGGTGCCGCCGGCCGCCAGCGCGCCGACATGGCAGGTCATGTCGACACCGCGAGCATAGCCAGACACAACGGTGAAGTCGTGGATCGCGATCGACTCGCTGCAGGCGCGCGCAGCTCTGAGGCTCTCATCTGTAGCGTTGCGCGACCCACAAACCCCAAAGCCGCGATGCTCCAGCAGGTCCTGTTGGCCCTTCACGAACAAGGCGGGTGCAGCGACTCCGGCGTTGGCAAGCGTTGAGGGGTAACCAGCCTCGCCGAGGAGCAGCGCATCAACTCCAGCCGTCTGGAGGTCTTCCACCGACCGAAGCACCTCATCGAGTTGGGCTCCGGTCAGACCTGCATGGATAGATTCAAAGGCATCGAGGCCCTGACGCCGAATCAGGCGCACGGCGTTCGTCTGGCCGCCACCAAAGCGAGTGACAGCGCTGGCGTACTCCAGTCGTTGTTGCGCATCAAGCATCGGTGCTGTCACCTCCTGGTCTACGCAGGGGTAGAGAGACTCTTATGATCGAACACATGTTCGATCAAGTCAATCGATGTCATCTCGTAGTCACGGCGTGTCAGTGCCGGACCTCTCAGTGCTTGCGAGCGACGATATAAGACCCGGTTCAGTGACTGTAGGTCGCCCATGAGTGCCATTCCACCGCAACGCCTAATGAGCAATCGAGGCGGTGGTTGCGTCGAAGAGGTTCAGATCGTTTCGGCGCCACCCAACGAGCATGTGTTGCGGGTGCGTGCACCCGTAGGAGTGGCCGATCAGATCCTGCTGCTCGATCCGAGCTATGCAGGCACGATCCTGCAGACTGGCCGGCTTGTGCTTCGTGGCAAGGGACTATCGGTGGGGACTCCGATCAATGAGCTGCTCGGGACGCTCCAGGGAGTGCTGACGGTGCCTGCGGCCGGCGGTGTCGACTACGCGCTGGCCCTGGATTGGACGAAGCAGCCAGTGGATGGACAGGCTCCGCACTCGTGGCCGAATACGCGGATCGGAGATCTCGTTCACAGAGGCAAGTACTGGTACAAAGGCTCGGAATCGAGCAGTCAACTGCGCCAGGTTGGCCGCGCCTTGACGGATGAACTTGTGACACTGATCAACCAACATCCTCTGCTCAGGCACGCGAATGTCGTTGCTGCACCGCCTGGGCATGATGCCAAGGTCTTGAGTTTCGGTGCCCGCCTGGCGGCGTCGGTTGCAAGTCGGCGGGAAGTTCACTTCGAGGCAGTCCGAAGCCTGTCTGCGTTCCGAACGCAGGCCAAGGAGCTGGAGTTGGCCGACCGAGCCGGCGTCATCCACGGGCAGTTCGCTTGTGACGGCGATCTGCGAGGTGCGGACGTCGTCATCGTCGATGACCTGTACAGCAGCGGTACCACGGTGGGCGAGACGGCGCGCGTACTCAGGCTGGCAGGTGCGCGCCGCGTGGCCGTGTTGTGCGCAGTCAGAACGCTGAAGTCACGCTAGAACCGCCAGTCGCCGGAGCTGGGATCCGGCAGGCCAGGAACGCTGACCTGGTCCAACAGCTGTGCGACATCGGCGGCTACCGACTTCACGAGCGTGATCTCCTCATCAAGACCACGTGCGGTCAGGACATCGAGCCGCTCGGCCAATTGAGTGATCGAGTTGTCATGCCAACGGGTGCCGAGCTCATCAAAGCGCGCCGATGCGGAACCCAAGGTTGCAGCCCAGTCCTCGACCAGAATCTGGTCTCCGAGAAACGACTCCAGTACGTCCCGAACCTGCAGTGTGGGACCGAACAGTGCTGTGGCCTCTTGCATGATGACCTCGCTAAAATCAATCTGACTACACAGGCACTCTATATCACCTAAATACAAAGCTCGGATCAACGCGCTGAACAGAGGTGGTGTAAGCGGTGGCGGACCAACAGGGCATTCTGCTGGATGCGAACTCGGTTGCGTGCACGACTCCCACCAAGCCCGCGGCGATGGCATGGCCGTTTCCGGTGGATCGACGCCTCGATCAGCTCGTCGAACTTGCCAACGCGGCCGGTGCGAACACACGGCGGCACGAACTTGCCGCGGCTCTGATTGCTGCGACCCAGCCGAATGGTGACGCGTTGCTCGAGTTGGTTGTGGCTTGGCGGAGGATGCGTGTGCGCCAGGTCGTTCTTGGCATCGACCATGCTGCCCAGGTCGTGGATCTACCCCGCTATCCACCTGGCCGGAGGCGCCGCTCGAGTTGACTGTCCCACATTGGTTCGTGTTCGGTTGGTGCGCATCGCCAGGCCATCACATCTGGAGGTGTGCGCGACCGTCGATTCGGTCGGGGTCGAGCGCGTCCTCGGTGATGAAGTCCTGCGGGAAGCCGATCGCGAAGCCGGTGGCGGCCTCGAGCCGTCGTACGGCGTCGTCCGGCAGCGCGAGCTCGAGCGCGCCGAGGTTGTCGGTGAGCTGGTCGGGTGAGCTTGCGCCGACGAGCGGGTGGACAGCGCGCGAATGGGTCCGGGTCCAAGCGAGGGCGACCTGGGCGGGGGTGGCGGCGAGTTCAGCAGCGGTCTCATGGACAGCGGTGACCACGGCGTCGCCGGCCGCGGGCTCGGTGAGGCGGCCGTGGGCGAGTGGGGCCCAGGCGGCGACCGTCATGCCGAAGGCCTCCGCCATCGGCAGCAGTTCGCGCTCGATGTCGCGCTGCAGCAGGCTGTACGGCACCTGCAGACCGGCGAACGGCGACCAGTCCCGCCACTCGGCCAACGTGTTGCCGCGGGCCACGAGCCAGGCCGGCGCGTCCGAGATCCCGGCGTACAGGATCTTGCCGGCGCGGACGGCGTCGTCGAGGGCGCGCATCGTCTCCTCGATCGGGGTGTGCCGCTCCCAGTAGTGCACCCAGTAGATGTCGAGGTAGTCGGTGCCGAGCCGGCGCAGGCTGGACTCGAGCGCGAGCCGGAGATTCTTCCGATGGTTGCCGGTGGCATTGACGTCGTGTGGGTCGCGCGGCAGCGAGTACTTCGAGGCCAGCACGAACTGGTCCCGGCGTCCCGCGAGGACCTCGCCGACGATGTCCTCGCTCGCTCCGTACGCGTCGGCGGTGTCGATCACGTTGCCACCGGATTCGGCGTACAGGTCGATGATCGGGCGGGCCTGTTCGGCCGAGCCGAAACGCATGGCGCCGAGGAACAGTTCGGAGACGCGGAGTCCGGTGCGACCGAACAAGCGGTAGCGCATCAGCCGGCGTAGCCGTGGAGGAAGGCGTGGACGCCGGTGCGGACGGTGTCGGCGAGGTCGGGCGTGGGGCCTCCGCGGTAGGACGGGTTGGATCCGGAGATGAGTTGTGAGAAGTGCAGGGCCGCAACCATCGGGTCGTCGATTGTGAGCAGGCCGTCGGCGGCGAAGGCTGCGAAGCGGTCGGCGATCGCGCGCCGGACCGCGAGCGGACCGGCCTCTTGCCAGGCGTCGATGGCGTCCTGCGGGATGTGGCCGGCCTCGGCGTTGACCTGCCGGACCAGGGCCGAGTGCTCGGCGAAGTCGGGGATCGGCGTTCGCCAGGCGATGCCGAACGCGACCAGGTCGGACTCGAGGTCGGTGATCTCGGTCAGGTGAGTCTCGACGATGGCCAGTTGTGCGGCGGCGACACTGGTCGCGCTCGCTTGGATCACCGCCTGGAACAGGCCGGCCTTGTCCCCGAAGTGGTTGTACAGGGTGCGCGTCGAGACGCCGGCTGCGGCCGCGATCACGTCGATACTCGCCCGCGCATAGCCGTCCCGCGCGAACACACTCAACGCCCCGGTCAGCACATCCTGCCGCTTGCTGCTACGAACCACGGAATCCCTCTGGTCTAGGTACAACGCTCGTTGTATTTTAGCGGGTATGGCATTCACTGAGGAAGAGCTGAACTACCTGAAGACCCAGCCGCTCGCCCGGCTGGCCACCGTCGGAGCGGACGGGCAGCCGGACGTGGTGCCGGTGGGGTTCGAGTACGACGGGACGTACTTCTACATCGGCGGTGCGATGGAGCCGGGGCGGACGCGCAAGGTGCGCAATGTCGCGGCGGGGCAGCAGCAGGTGGCGTTCGTGATTGACGACCTGGTCTCGGTCGACCCGTGGTCGCCGCGGTTCCTGCGGGTGTACGGGACGGCCGAGGTGGTGACGCGCGCGGGGCGGTTCGGTGCGGGGCCGTACTTGCGGATCACGCCGACGACGAGTTGGAGTTGGCACCTTGACGGGCAGGCGCTCGACCACGACGACCTGTTCGGGCCGCGGCGGACGGAGCACGCTGTGAGTTAGAGGCGGGCTTTGCTGCGGCGGCGTTTGGTGTCCTGGAGGAAGAGCCAGGCGACTGCGGCGCCGGTGACGAAGCCGCCGAGGTGGCCTTCCCAGGAGATGTTCGGGATCAGGAAGGACAGGACGGCGGTGATGGCGACGTAGCCGAGGATCCAGGTGACGTCGAGGTTGCGGGCCCGGCTGACCACGAGCAGGGCGCCGACCAGGCCGAGTACGGCGCCGGACGCGCCGAGGGTCGCCGAACCGGGGGCGCTGATGAGCCAGACCGCGATACCGCCGCCGAGGGCGGACAGCAGGTACAGGATCGTGAAGCGCAGCCGGCCGAGCATCTGCTCCAGCGGCGGTCCGATCTGCCAGAGCATGAACAGGTTCGAGAAGATGTGGAAGATCTGCACGTGGGTGAACGCCGACGTGAGCAGCCGCCACGGCTCGGACTCGACCAGGATCGGGAACAGCACCAGATCGTTGAGGACCTGCGGGCTGCCGACGCGAACCGCGATGAATACGAGCACGTTGAGCGCGAGCACGGTCATCGTGATGACTTGGGGATTACCGCGCTGGATGCCGCCGAGCGACGTACGGGTCCTCGGGATCGACTTCACGCCCTCGTTGAAGCAGCTCGGGCACTGGAAGCCGACGGCCGCGCTGTTCATGCAGTCCGGGCAGATCGGGCGGTCACAGCGCTGGCAGCGGACACCGGCGGGCCGGTCCGGGTGCCGGTAGCAGACGGAAGCGGTCGTCACGGCGGGTCCTCCGGGGGAAGCCGACGGGACCGGTCCCTCGACCGGTCCCGCGGGGGTGGATCAGGCGTTCTTGCGCTCGATGACCACGTGGTTGATGACGACCGGGTCGATCGGCCGGTCGGCGGCGGCGGTCGGAACCACCGCGATCTCGTCGATCACCTTGCGCGACGCGTCGTCGGCGACCTCGCCGAAGATCGTGTGCTTGCGGTTCAGGTGCGGGGTCGGGGTCACGGTCACGAAGAACTGCGAGCCGTTGGTGCCCTTGCCGAACTGGATCCCGGCGTTCGCCATCGCGAGCAGGTAGGGACGGTCGAACTGGAGCTCCGGGTGGATCTCGTCGTCGAACGAGTAGCCCGGGGTTCCGGTGCCGGTGCCGAGCGGGCAGCCGCCCTGGATCATGAAGCCCTGGATGACGCGGTGGAAGCCCAGGCCGTCGTAGAACTTCTCGTGGCTCGGCTGCCCGGTCTGGGCGTCCGTCCACTCCTTGGTGCCCTCGGCCAGGCCGACGAAGTTCTCCACGGTCTTCGGTGCGTGGTTGGGGAACAACCGGATGACGACGTCACCCATCGTCGTCTGCAGGGTCGCGTACAGCTCTTCGGCCACGGGAGTCACTCCTCGGTAGTTACATCTGACGCCATCGATCCTGTCACGTCCGGGCAAGAATCCGTGGGACCGGGGGTTTGACAGGTGGGTACGCGTACGATGCAGATGAGACCGGATTTGTCCAGAGCGGTATCAGTTGCGTCCATGGAGGGAACTGTGGGTTTGAGGAAGTCCAAGGGCCGGATCGACATCGCGAAGGACCGCGTCCGGCCGTTCGCCGAAACGGCATCGGAGAAGCTCGGCCCGGCCGTGGGCACCGCACGGGAGAAGGTGTCGCCGTACGCCGAGAAGGCTGTCGAGCGTGGCGCGCACCTGGCCCACGTCGCGGTCGAGAAGGCCGGACCGCGGATCGACGATGCCCTGGCCAAGGTCGGACCGGCCACCGAGCACGCCGCCGAGAAGGCGCGCGAGCGGTTCAACGACGACGTGCTGCCGAAGGTTTCGGCCGCGCTGGCGTCACTGGCGGCCGCCGCCGAGCCGGTGGTCGAGGAGACCTCGCGTCGTGGCAAGGCCACCAAGGCCGCGCTGCGCGGTGAGATCGACGTACCGAAGAAGAGCCACAAGCTCCGTACGGCGGTGCTGCTGCTCGGCCTCGGTGCCCTCGCTGCCGCGGCTGTGAAGAAGCTGCTGACCCCGCCGGAGCCGGCCTGGCAGTCGACGCCGACCAGCGGCCGTGACTACAGCTCTGCCGCGGCTCCGCGTTCCCAGAGCTCGGAGACTCAGAGCGCAAACGGGCACACGGCGGCAGCGAAGACCGAGACCCCGAAGCCGGAGGCTCCCAAGGCGGAGACCCCCAAGGCCGACGAGACCAAGGTCGAGGACGCCAAGCCTGAGGTGAAGGCGTCGTCCAACGGCACCGCGAAGAAGACCACCACCACCAGGAAGTCGACGGACACCAAGCCCTCGGATTCCTGAACCGAAGTACCGCAACGGCGAAGGCCGCGATCCCCGGTGGGGGTCGCGGCCTTCGTGGTTGATGCCTGCAGTCAGATCGGCTGCGGCTCGGCGTCGGGCTCCCCGTGCGTCGCGGCCATCGTGTAGCGGCCGGCCGACAGGAGCTGGGTGGCATAGCGGTGGGTGATACACGGATAGGTGCCGCCGCAGTGGGTGCAGAGCGCGTGGTTGCGATGCATCCAGGGGACGATGCCGAAGCGTTTGGTGCGGGTGAGTGGCTCGCGGTCCGGCGCGTGCATCTGGAGGGCGGTGCGCGCGGCGTCCTGGATTTCGGGAGCTGACCACTCCTCGGCGCTCTTGTTCATGAGCTCGCCGAGATCGGGGTGCGGGTGGGGGGTGGAGCGAGTCTTCGTCATGTGGGCGTCTTCCGAGGCAGGTGGGAGGACGGCCGGTCGAGCACTGGCTGAATCGTTTGATTCTTCGGTGATCGATCGATCGCTGATAGCAACGGTAGTCCTGCCAAGTCCAACGAGGCGCGCCGCGCGGGGCTATGTCGGTGTCAGATCTTCGTCAGGTTTCGCTGCGTGCTCGGTCAGGACCACAGGGTCTCGAAACTGACCCGCGCCTCGAGCTCCAGCAGATGCCGTTTGGTCGGGATGCCGCCACCGAAGCCGACCATCTTCCCGCCGGCCCCGACGACCCGGTGACAGGGCACCACGATCGGCAGTGGATTGCGGTTGCACGCCGTCCCGACCGCGCGGGAGGCGCCCACGTCGTTCGACACGATCTTCGCGACATCGCCGTAGGTCTGCATCTCGCCGTACGGGATCGTGGACAGGTGCTGCCAGACCGCCCGCTCGAAGGACGTCCCGCTGGTGACGGACAAGGGTAGGTCGAAATCCTGCAGGTCGCCGGCGAAGTACGCCGTGAGTTGCTCGGCGGCGCGGCTCAGCAGCGGGTCGGACTGCTCGGGATGGTCCAGCCGCTGGAAGCTGACGCGGCACAGACCAGTGGTGTCCACGGCGAGCGAGAGCTCACCGATCGGTGAATCGATGACGGACCAGCGCATGTGTCCTATCTTCTCGGGCGGCACCGACACTTTGGGCGACTCCTGTCCTACATTTGGTCCATGCCGAGCCCCCGGCCGCAGCAACCGCCGCTGGATCGATGGTTCAGTTCTGAGCGGGCGATGGGGTTGGCTTCGTCGGTGCTGATCGGGGTGGTGACGATCACCACCTGGGCGACCACGTGGTCGGACTGGTACTCGTACCGGACGGTCGAGCGGTACGGCGATGATCCGGATCGGCTCGCCGAGGCGGACCTGTTCTCGGGGTCGCTGGGGATCATCTCGGCGCTCGCGCTGTTCGCGGCGGCCGCGGTGTTCATCGTCTGGCTGTGGCGGGTGCGCTGGAACGCGGAGATGTTCTGCCGGGGTGAGCACCGGTTCACCCGCGGGTGGGTGATGGGGAGCTGGATCTGCCCGGTGGTCAACCTCTGGTACCCCAAGCAGGTTGTCGACGACATCGTCGCGGCCAGCGATCCGCGGACGCCGCCGCAGACCGAGTCGCTGCGCGACCTGCCCGGTACCCGGCTGGTCTGGGCCTGGTGGCTGACCTGGGTGGTCGGTCTGGTCTCCGGCAACATCGTGCAGCGCGGCGTCCTCGGTGGCGCGAACACGGTCGGGGATCTGCGGACCAACGTGATCCTGTCGACGATCTCCGCGCTGGCCACGTCGGCGGCCGCCGTACTGGCTGTTCAGTTGATCGCCCGGATCGACGACCTGCAGGCGAACCGGCCCTGGGTGCCCTGGTGGGCGGTCGATCAGTACCAACCGCCTGCGCGGTAAACGAAACCGTTACACACTGTCGGATCTGTCGTTACAAGTGGTGATGGCCGTACGAAAAGAACACGTTAAGTCGATACCCTCCGTGCTGGGACCGGCTCCCTTGGCGTACCTACTTCGTGGTATCAATGTGGCTCGGTCATGCGGGGGCAGGTTCTGGCCGAACCGACTAACAGACGGAGTTCCGGCAACGCGAGGGACGCACGACGTGAGCCACCCGCAACCTGCAGTGCTGTCTGCTGTACAGCACACCGACGAAGAGTGGCAGTCGCACGCAACTGAGGAGTTCCAGCAGGTAGGTACGGTCGGCAAGATCGCGATCGGACTGCTGGGCGCGTCGACTGTCACCCACCTGCTGTCCACCTGGTCCGACTGGAACACGTATTCCGTGGTCCATCGCTACCTCGGTGGGATGCCGAACGTCGACGACGCGGATCTCAATCGTGCCGACGCGATCGCGAAGGTCACCGCGATCCCGAACGTGATCATCTCCGTCGCCGCGGCCGTGGTCTTCGTGATCTGGCTGTGGCGCGCGCGGGTCAACTCCGAGGTGTTCTGCCAGGCCGACCACCGCCGCAGCCACGGCTGGGTGCTGGCCAGCTGGTTCGTCCCCGGCCCCAACCTCTGGTACCCGAAGCAGATCGTCGACGACGTCTGGCTCGCCAGCGACCCGAAGACCCCGGTCTATACCGATGACCTCCGCCGGTTCCGGACGCCGACCCTCACCTCCATGTGGTGGGTCGCCTGGATCGGCGCTCTCACGTTCGACGTGGTCGTTCGCCGGTTCCTGATGTGGATGGAAGCGACCGTCGGCTCGCTGCGCGGCATCGCCTTCGCCGGTACGGCGTCGCTCGTGCTGACCGGAGTGTCCGCCGTCGCCGCCACCCTGGTGATCCGCAAGATCACCGCGATGCAGACCGAGCGCGAGTGGACCCCGTGGTGGGACCAGCGCGAGCCGAAGCTGACCGCGGTCCCGACGTACGCGAACGACGACACCGACGAGCAGCCCGCCATCGCCGAGCCGATCGCGAGCTCGGCGCAGGTCGGCCTCGCGTCATCGCCCACCCGCCGCCTCGAGCGCCAGCCGGAGCTGCAGTTGGCCGGCGGCGGCGCCGCACCGGCCGCGGGCAGCCCGTTCGCCGGTGGGAGCCCGTTCGGGGCGGAGGAGCCTGCGGAGGAGGCGCCCAAGTGGAGCCCGTTCGCGCCGGTGGCCGAGAACTGGCAGAGCGAGCAGTCGGTCGACGCCGGTCCCTCCACCGAGCAGTTCGACGCGGTGTCGACCTGGCAGGACGAGAGCAGCAGCACCAACGAGCAGACGGCGTACCAGCCGCTCAAGCCGTCCTGGAGTGAGTACCTGGGCTCATCGGCCGAGGAGGACCCGCTGGCCGCGGCCAAGAGCCGGTGGATGAGCGACGAGCCGTCCCGGACCAGCGTCCAGCCCGACCCGTACGCGTACCAGCCCGAGCAGGCTGACCCGGAGCCGTCGTGGGCCAGCAGCTACTCCGAGCCTTACACGTCGTACGAGAGCACTTCGGACTATCTGACTTCGACGGCATCCCCGTCGTACGAGCCCGCACCCGAGCCTGAGCCCGCGCCCGTTGCGCGCGCTGGTCGCAGGGCCGCTCGGGTCGCGGTGGACAGCCCGTCGGTGATCCAGGAGACGCACAGCGTCTACCCGCCGTCGCACGAGCCCGCCTCGACCGGGTACTACGAGCCCGCGCCGGTGCAGGCACCGCAGGACGACTTCCTGACGCCGTCGAAGCCGCTCCCGTCGGTCCCCGAGTACGGTCCGGAGCCGTCGTACGGCTCGGAGACCCCCTCGTACGGTTCGGACTACAGCAGCTCGTCGTACGAGCCCTCCAGCTACCAGTCCTACGAGACGCCGGCGACGGACTACACGTCGTCGTACACCTCGGAGTACACGAGCACCAGCAGCTACGACTCGACGCAGTACGGGTACAACTCGGACTACACGAGCAGCGCCTACGAGCCGTCGACCCCGTCGTACGACACGTACAGCCCGACCTCGTACAGCGGCTCGGAGTACACGAGCACCACCGAGTCGACGCCGTCGTACGACAACTACAGCTACGGCAACGAGTCGTCGTACGGGCAGCAGCCGGCCGAGGAGTACCCGTCGTACACGCCGGAGGAGCCGAGCCAGCCCGAGCAGCCGACCGGCCCGCGGACCCACCCGCGTCGTCGCTGGACCTGATCGTGTCGTTCGCGTTCTCCACCCTCGGGTGCCACGGTGCACCCCTGGACGAAGTGCTGAAGCTTGCCCTGAGCAACCAAATCACCGGACTCGAGCTGCGGACCGCGCCCGACGAGTTCACCCACATCGGCCTGTCGGCGGCCGAGCGCCGCGAGCTCCGCAGCCGGATCGAGGACGCTGGTCTGGAGATCCTCGCCGTCAGCAGCTACGTCAAGCTGTGCGCGGTCGAGGAGCAGCCGCTGGAGGCGCACCTCGAGCTCGCGGCCGATCTCGGTGCCCGTGGTGTCCGCGTGTTCCCGGGTGACGACCCCGCCGATGAGACCGGTGCCGGCGAGTTCCGGGCGTTGGACCGAGTGGCGACCGCGCCCAAGGAATCGCGGATCCTGCTGGAGACCCACGACTCGCACTCCGCCGGCCGCAAGATGGCAGCCCTGCTGAGCCTGATCGACTCGAACGTCGCGGGCCACAACGTGCAGGTGATCTGGGACAGCGCGCACACCTGGTCGCACGGCGAGACGCCGGCCGAGGCGTTCGCGCACCTGCGGCCGTGGCTGGAGTTCGTCCAGATCAAGCAGAGCGACTCGACCCAGAGCTACCGGCCGGTGGCGATCGAGGACGGCGACTTCCCGATCCAGGATCTGCTCAAGGCGCTCGAAGGCACCGACTACCCGCTCTCCCTCGAGTGGGAGACGAAGTGGCACCCGCATCTGCCGTCGCTCGAGGAGACGCTCCCCGCGGTTGCGCGCTGGCTCACTCCCCGCTGAGCGGCGGGAACAGCACTCCGGCAGCACGGACCTTGTCAACGCAATGCGAACGCATTACATTCGATAGGTGTTCCTGGAAGTCAAAGACAGCGAGTGGTCTACGGCGCACATCGCCCGACACGATGTAACGATCGCCGAAGTCCGCGAAGCCATCCTCGAACGTCCCTACTACCAAAGAGCAGGAAGAGACGGATCTCTGCTCTGTTACGGCCGGACATATGCGGGGCGATTTCTTCTCGTGGTCGCGGTCGCGGATTCACCAGGGACAGCTTTCATTATCACCGCCCGCGACATGACCAGAGCCGAGAAGAAGTCCTTCCAGAGGGAGGCACGTTGATATGAACAAGATGAACGAGGAGTTGCCGCGGCCCGAGGCCGAGCTTGAGTCGCTCGCCGACTACTACGACACGCATGACACCGGTTCGGAGATGGCCGACGGCGAGTGGGTCGAGCCGCCTATGGTCACCACGTCCCTGCGGCTGCCCAAACCTTTGGTGGATGCACTCAAGGTGGAAGCCGGCCAGCAGCACATCCGGCACACAGCCTTGATGCGGAAAGTGCTCGCAGCCTACGTCTCTGGAGACGCGATCCAGCCGGCTGAGATCATCGACCGGCTGGAACGGATCGAGCGCCTCCTCGACCGCAATGCCAGCTGAACCCTGTCGGTACGCCGGCTGGCTCACTCCGCGCTGAGCGGCGCCGTCAGGTAGCGCGTGACGGTCGGCGCGAGGAAGGCGACGACCTCGTCCTCCGTCAGCGCGGTCACCGGCGGGAATCGCAGGATGTAGCGGCATAGCGCGAAGCCCATGGCCTGCGTGGCGACCAACCCGGCACGCATGGCCGGCTGGTCGACAGCAAGCCGCCCCAGCACCGGGGCGAGCTGGGTGGCGAAGACCTGCCGCATTCGCTCGGCCGCGCCCTCGTTGGTGGCCGCGGTCCGCAGCAGCACCCGGAAGGTGTCTTCCTCCTCCCAGCGTCTGAACAGATGCCGGACCAGCACCGTGCCCACCTCAGCGGCCGGTACGTCGCTCAGATCGGGGAGCCGGACGTCGAACTCGGCCGCCTCCGCGAACAGCTTCTCCTTGCTGCCGAAGTACCGCATCACCATCGCCGGGTCGATCGCCGCGTCGGCCGCGATCGCCCGGATGGTCGCCCGCTCGTATCCGTCGGCACCGAACCGCTCCCGGGCCGCGGTGAGGATCGCCGCGCGCGTTCGGTCCGACTTCCGTTGCACCATCGGGCCAGCATATGCCAACAGCCGTTGACTTCTACTGGACTGCTACTTACAGTAAAAGTCAACAGGCGTTGACAAATGCTCGGGGAGGCAGCGATGAACGTCGAGGTCGTAGTGGTGGGTGCAGGACCGGTTGGTCTCGCGACGGCGGTGGCGCTCCGGCAGAACGGGCACGAGGTGGCGGTGGTGGACAAGCTCGCCGCAGGCGCGAACACCTCGCGGGCGGCGGTGATTCACGCCGGGACGATGGACGTGCTGGAGTCGATCGGCGTCACCAAGAGCCTGCTCGCCACCGGACTTCCGCTGCCGCAGTTCGCGATTCGCGACGGCGACAAACTGCTGGCGGGCTTCGGCTTCCGGAGCCTGCGAACCAATCACCCCTACACGCTGACCATCCCGCAGACGGTGACCGAGGCGGTCCTGCTGGAGCGGCTGGAGGAGCTGGGTGGCTCGGTGCTGCGACCGCGGTCGGCGGTCGGGCTGACCCAGGACGCCAATGGCGCTCAGGTGACCCTGGACACCGGTGACGTGATCAACGCGCAGTACGTCGTCGCTGCCGACGGCGTCCGCAGCACGATCCGGGAGCTGGTCGGGATCGCCATGCCGATCGGGACCCCGATGCTTTCGGCCAGCCTGATCGATGTCCGGATCGACGGTGGACTGCGGACGGACGAGGTGACTCTGTACTTCGCCCAGGCGGGCGTGCTCGTGGTCGCGCCCTTCGCGGACGGTTCGTTCCGGCTGGTCGCCGCGACACCTGATGCGCCCGAGCACCCGGATGTCGCGTACGCGCAGCAGTTGGTGGACGTGCGTGGGCCGAAGTCCGAGCGGCCGATCGTGACCGACATCGTGTGGGGTTCGCGGTTCCGCGTCTACGAGCGCGTCGCGGATCGCTACCGGGAGGGCCGCGTCCTGCTGGCCGGCGATGCTGCGCACACGCACAGCCCGGTCGGCGGACAAGGCATGAACCTCGGTCTGCGTGATGCCGTCCGACTGGGCGGCGCGCTGTCCACCGCGCTCACCAGTGGCGACGAGTCCGAGCTCGACGCGTACGTCGTACAGGGCCGGGCGGAGGCGGTTGAGGTCGTGGCGCTGGCGCACCGGTTGACGCGCGTGGCGAACGCACCCCGACTGCTGCGGCCGCTACGCAACCTGATCCTCGGTCGGGTCGGCCGGTCGGAGTCGGCGAAGCAGCGGGTGGCTCAGCGCATCGCGGGGCTCGCGGGGTCGCGCGACGAAGGTTAGCCCTCGCCGCGCGGAGAATCGCTTCCCCGGGACCGGTGCGACCTCTACCCTCCAGTTACCGCATGCAATGCCTCAACTACTGGAGGTCATCGTGTTCCGTCCCGCCCGATGGACTCGACTCGTTCCCCTCGCACTGGCGGCCGTCCTCGCCGTCGGTGCCGGGAGCCAACTGCCTGCCGCCGTGCAGGCCTCGGCGCCACCGGACCGCAAGGCCGTGGCAGAGCAGAACGACGAGCTGATCCAACTGCTCCGGGTGCACACCCCGACGCAGTCCGACCGTCAGCGGCTGACCAGCCTGGATCTCGACCTGGCCGAGTCAGCCGGACCGACGTACACCGATGTTGTTGCCTATGGCAAGAGTGATCTCCGGCTGCTGAAGCTGGCCGGATTCACCTGGTCGGTCCTGGAGGACGACCTCGAAGGCGCTGATCGGGAGCGCGAGAAGGCCGATGTCGAGTACGCGAAAGCCGTGCGGAACAAGGCGGTTCTGGCCACCTTGCCGAGCGGGCGGACGGCGTACCGGCAGCTTGCCGACTTCAACAACAACCTCGCGAGTCTGGCCCAGCAGTACCCGACCAAGGCCAAGCTGATCAGCCTCAAGGAGAAGTCGCTCGAGGGCCGGACGGTGCAAGGTCTGGAGATCTCGCACGATGTCGCGACCAGCAGCGGCAAGCCGGTGTTCCTGATGATGGGTCTGCACCACGCGCGGGAATGGCCGTCGGGTGAGCTGACCATCGAGTTCGCCTACGACCTGCTGCAGAACGACGGCACCGACACCCGGATCACGAACATCCTGGAGAAGTCCAAGGTGATCATCGTGCCGGTGGTGAACCCGGACGGCTTCAACCTGAGCCGGACCCTCGGCTACGAGATGAAGCGGAAGAACTGCCGGATCACCAACGGCCAGCTGCCGACCGCGGGCCAGTGCGCGCAGTCGTCGAACCAGTCCCGCGGTGTCGACCCGAACCGGAACTACTCGGGCTTCTGGGGTGGTCCGGGTGCGTCGACCAGCCTGACCTCGGAGACCTACCGCGGTCCGAGCGCCTTCAGTGAGCCGGAGACCCGCAACATCCAGTCGCTGGTGTCCGCGCACCAGGTGACCACGCTGATCACCAACCACACCTACTCCAACCTGGTACTGCGTGAGCCGGGCTACGCGAGTGCGCAGAACACTCCGGACGAGACGGTGTACAAGTCGCTCGGTGACCAGATGGCCGCGCAGAACGGCTACACCAGCCAGAAGGCGTACCAGCTGTACGACACCACCGGCACCACCGAGGACTGGTCGTACTACGCGACCGGTGGTCTCGGGTTCACCTTCGAGCACGGTGCGAGCAGCTTCCACCCGGCGTTCTCGAACGTCGTGAACTACTACTACGGATCCGGCAGTACGGCGGGCAAGGGGAACCGTGCGGCGTACCTGCTCGCGGCCGAGTCCACCATCAACCCGGCCCGGCACTCCGTCGTCACCGGGACCGGCCCGGCCGGCGCCGTACTGCGGTTGAAGAAGTCCTTCACCACCAAGACGTGGAACGGCACGCTGCTGCCCGACGTGCTCGAGACCACGATGACGGTGCCGGCGGGTGGCACGTACACGTACCACGCCAACCCGTCCACGCGGCCGATCACCATCCAGAACGGTGGCGGCACCGAGTCGTGGACGCTGACCTGTGAACGCCCGACCGGTCAGGTGCTCGAGACCCGCTCGATCACCGTCGCCCGCGGCGGCAGCGTCACCGCCAACCTGACGGCCTGCTCCGCAGCTTTCTAGCCGGCGGTCGACTCCCGGATCTCCAACGTGTACGGGACGGTGAGGTTGCGACGCGCAGCCTCACCGCTCCCCGCGATCCGCTCGAGCAGCAGTGCGACCGTTTGATCGGCCAGCCAGTCCTTGTCCGCGGAGATCGTGGTCAGTGATGGCGAGTGGTAGCGACCGTCCTCGATGTCGTCGAAGCCCACGACGGCCACATCGTCCGGCACCGACAGGCCCGCGTCGGCGAGCGTGCGGAGCGCGCCGAGGGCCAGCAGGTCGTTGAAGCAGAAGACCGCGTCCGGAGGCTCGGGCAGCTCCAGCAGCGCGCGCATCGAGGCCGCGCCGTCCAGCCGGTGATACCCCGTCCCGGCCAGCTCAAGCGCCGGATCGTGCGGCAGCCCGGCCGCCTTCAACGCCTTCCGATACCCACGACGCCGTACGGCGCCTGTCCCCGACGCGCCGCCGCCACCGACACCGATGGCCGCGATCCGCCGGCGTCCGAGTGATACGAGATGAGTGGTCGCGTCGTACGCCGCCTGGACGGAATCGACCGCGACATGGTCGAAGGTGCCACCCGTCGTCCGCTCGCCGAGCAGGACGATCGGCTTCCCACTGCCGACCGCCGCGCTGATCTTCGCCTGTGAACTGGTGATCGGGGAGAAGACGATGCCGTCGATCAGCTGACCGCGCATCCCGTCCAGCACCATCTGCTCGGCGGCCGGCTCGCCCTCGGTCTGCTCGATCAGCACGGTGATCCCGCGCCGCTTGGCAGCCCGCGAGAACGCGGCCCCGAGCTCGGCGAAGTACGCCGAGGCCATCTCCGGGATCGCCAGCGCGATGAAGTCGGAGCGGCCCTTGCGCAGCGAGCGGGCGCTCACGTTCGGCCGGTAGTCCAGGTCGGCGATCGCGGCCTCGACCTTGGCCCGGGTGTGCGCGGTGATGTGCGGATAGTCGTTGATCACGTTCGAGACCGTCTTCACGGACACCCCGGCGCGCGCCGCCACATCGCTCAGCCTGGTCGCCATCCGTACCTCCTGTTGCAGACCTGTCGACCGAGTGTGCCACGGTCGCGAGCGGTGAACCCTTTACCGCGGATGTCAATCGTTGTAAGAATCCGCGGTAAACGTTGTAATGCTCTGATTGGTGGAGGTTTCATGGCACGGCTCGTAGTGGATCCGGCGTTCGTCGTCGGAGCGGTGGACCGGCGGTTGTTCGGATCGTTCGTCGAACACATGGGGCGCTGTGTCTACACCGGCATCTACGAGCCCGGGCATCCGACGGCCGATGCGGACGGTTTCCGGACCGATGTCCTCGAGCTGGTCCGCGAACTCGGCGTGACCGCCGTCCGCTATCCCGGCGGCAACTTCGTCTCGAACTACGACTGGGAGGACGGGGTCGGGCCCAAGGACCAGCGGCCGCGTCGGCTCGACCTGGCCTGGCGGGCGATCGAGCCGAACCAGTTCGGCACCGACGAGTTCGTCGCCTGGGCCGGCAAGGCCGAGGTCGAGCCGGTCTGGGCGGTCAATCTCGGGACCCGCGGGATCAAGGAAGCGGTCGAGCTGCTCTCGTACACCAACCTGCCGGCCGGCACCGAGCTCCCCGATCGCCGCGTCGCGAACGGACATGAGGCGCCGTACGGGATCAAGGTCTGGTGCCTTGGCAACGAGATGGACGGGCCCTGGCAGATCGGTCACAAGACCGCCGAGGAGTACGCGCGGCTGGCAGAGGAGACCGCGAACGCGATGCGCCGCGTCGACCCCGAGCTCGAGTTCGTCGCCTGCGGATCGAGCAACGCCGGGATGCCGACGTTCGGCGAATGGGAGCGGGTCGTCCTCGAGCGCACCTACGAGCTGGTGGACCACGTCAGCCTGCATGCGTACTACGAACCTCGCGACGACCCGGCGAGTTTCCTGGCCTCGGCCGAGGACATGGACCGGATGATCTCGTCGGTGATCGCGACCGCCGACCACGTCAAGGCACTCAAGCGCAGCTCGAAAGAGATCACCCTCTCGTTCGACGAATGGAACGTCTGGCGCCAGTCCGACTTCCCCGGTGAGCTCGGCCTCGGCATCCGCGAGGTGAGCCCGCTGATCGAGGACACGTACACCGTCGACGACGCGGTCGTGGTCGGCAGCCTGCTGATCACGCTGCTGCGGCACGCCGATCGGGTGAAGATCGCTTGCCTCGCCCAACTGGTCAACGTGATCGGCCCGATCAAGACCGAGCCGGGCGGACGGGCGTGGCGGCAGTCGATCTTCCACCCGTTCGCCCTGACCGCTCGGTACGCCGGTCCGACTGTCCTGCAGACCGCGATCAGTGACGGGCCCGAGATCGACACGGCCGCGTTCGGCCGCGTCCCCGCGCTGTGGAGCACGGCGACGTACGACGAGAAGACCGGCGAGATCGCGATCTTCGTGGTCAACCGGAGCGAGACCGACAAGATCGATCTGGAAATTCCGGCCGGTGGGCTGCGCGCGGTTACGCGGCACCTGGCCCTGTACGACGACGACCGTGCGGCCGTGAACACGGCTGACGATCCGGACCGGGTGGTACCCCGGGTGATCGAGGGGACCGCGATCGTCGACGGCGTCTGCACGGCCACGCTGCCACCGGCTTCGTGGCATCTGATTCAGCTCACCGTGTAATCCGAGAGGGGACCCCTGCCCGTGCCTCCCAAACGATTCCTCGCCGCAGCGCTCGCTGTGGCCGCCGTCGCCGCCGGTACGTCGGCCGCTACCGCAGCGCCCGCGCCGACCACCACCAACGCGATCTCGTCGAGCTTCGCCGACACGTTCGCCGACCCGTCGATCATCCAGGGCCGGGACGGCTACTGGTACGCGTACGCCACGTCCGATCCCCTCGTTGCGAACGGTCCGTTCGGCCTGATGCACATGGCCCGGACCAAGGACTTCAGCTCCTGGGAGTACCTGGGCACGGTCTTCAACGAGCAGACCAAGCCGTCCTGGGCCGCGCCGGGATCGTTCTTCTGGGCGCCGGACATCCGGTACTTCGACGGCAAGTACGTCATGTACTTCACCGTCACCGACACGCTGGCCAACCCTGGCAGCGACTTCGCGATCGGCGCCGCGACCGCACCGACCCCGACCGGGCCGTGGACCGTCAGCGACGGGCCGGTCGTGACGCCGAAGTCCGATGGGAACGGTGGCTGGTACAACACCATCGACCCCGCGCTGCTGACTGCGGCCGACGGCAAGCGGTACATGTACTACGGCGGTTTCTACGGCGGCATCTCGGTCACCGAGCTGACCCCGGACGGCCTGCACGCGGTCGGCGAACCGACCCAGGTGACGATCGGCGACCGCTACGAAGGTTCGTACGTCGTCTATCGCGACGGCTACTACTACCTGACCGCGTCGTCGATGAACTGCTGCGCCGGCCCGACCACCGGCTACTCGGTCTTCGCCGGGCGTTCTCGCTCTCCCAAGGGCCCGTTCCTGGATGCCGACGGGGTCGCGATGACCGAGTCGCGCGTCGGCGGAACGACGGTCATCACGCAGAACGGCAACAAGTGGATCGGACCGGGACACCACGCGTTCATGACGGACGCGGCCGGTCAGGACCACATCGTCTACCACGCGATCGACCGCAACGCGGCCTGGCTGACCGACCCGTTCGGGATCAACCGCCGGCCGATGCTGATCGACCGCATCGACTGGATCGACGGCTGGCCGCGGACCCGCGCCGGTTCCGGTCCGTCCGAGGGTCCGGTGCCCGCGCCGGTCACCGGGTCCGGTCTGGGTATTGATGCATCCGATCCGGCTGGTGGTCTTGCCGGTGCATCCAGGCGCCCTGGTGATGCGCTGGGTGGGCCGACGGCCGCGATCTCGGGTGCCGCGCAGACCCGCAAGTCCGCTGCACCTGGTTCGCTTCGGGTCGAGGCCGACGTTCGGCTCGGGTCGTCGTTCACCACGGTGCTTGGCGGTCACCAGGTCTTCGCGAAGGTTGCGGATGGCAAGGTGACGGTCGCGGCAGGGCGTCGTACGGCGTCTGCTTCGTTGCCGGCCGATTTTGACCGGGCGCAATGGAACAAGTTGATCGTCGAGGTGTCGGGCTCCACGGTGAGTGCGCGGGTCAACGACGCCGGGCTTGGCGATGTGTACGCCGAGGCGAAGGTCGACGTACCGGGGTTGAAGCTGGCTGCGGCGCCGGTGCGGTGGGTCGGGTCGGCCGAGGTGGACAACCTGACCGTGCGGCCGGTGGCAACGCCGGTACGACGGTTGGCCGCCGTACCGAAGCCTGGGAAGCTGCTCGCGGGTGACGACTTCTCCGGTGAGCTTGGTGCGGACTGGTCCTGGGTGCGTCCCGATGCCAAGGCAGTAGTTGCTGATGGCAAGTTGTCGTGGCCGTTGCAGAACGCGGACCTCGTTGGTGGCGGGAACAACGCGGGGCTGCTGTTCCACAACACGCCCGCCGGGGACAGTTGGATCGCGGAGACCAAGCTGCACCTGGACACCGGGTCGGGCGATATCCGCAACTACCAGCAGGCCGGGATGATCGCGTACCTGAACGACAGCGACTTCGCGCGACTAGGCAACGTCGCGATCTGGAAGACGCGACAGATCGAGTACGGGCGGGAGTTGGTGGCGCGGCCGTCAGACGGCGCGACGAGCTATGGCGTGGCCGCGATCGGTCGCTCGGCACCGACGCAGTGGATGCGGCTGGCGTACCACAAGAACGCGGCCGGAGAGCATGTATACCGGGCCGCATCCAGCGTGGACGGCAAGAACTGGACCTGGGGTGCGTCGTGGGTCCTGTCGGCCCCGGCAAAGCTCGGTCTCTTCGCCCACGGCGAGTTCACCGGCGCGAACCCCGCACCGGTCGCCACCTTCGACTACCTGCGGTTCTACGAGAGCAAGTGACATGGAGGTCTACGCCGGCAACTTCGCCGACCCGTTCGTCCTGGCCGTGAACGACACGTTCTGCGCCTACGCGACGAACGGCCCCCTCGGCAACGTACAAACCCTCAGGTCCCGTGACCTGAGGACCTGGGAGCCCGTCGGCGACGCGCTCCCCACGTTGCCGGCGTGGACCACCCCAGGCCGCGTCTGGGCTCCCGAAGTAGTTGCCCACGGCCCCGATCGCTACCTCATGTACTACACCTCCGCCGACCCGACCACCGGCCACCAAGCGGTCGGCGTCGCGGTCGCCACGAACCCGCTAGGTCCATATGTCGACAAATCGCCTTCGCCACTTCTGAGCCAGGCCGACGAAGGCGGTTCCATCGACGCCTCGCCGTACCGAGACTGGCTCTACTGGAAAAACGACGGCAACGCGATCGGCGTCGACACCTGGATCTACGCCCAGCAGTTGTCCGACGACGGGCTCACCCTCGTGGGCCCGTCACACCGCCTCATCAAACAAACCCTCCCCTGGGAAGGCACTTTGGTAGAGGCCCCCTACGTCCTGGAACGCAACGGCCTCTTCCACCTCTTCTACTCAGCCAACGCCTTCGACAAACCGCAGTACGCCGTAGGCCACGCAGTCGGCCCAACCCCCACCGGTCCCTTCACCAAGTCCGGCGCCCCGATCCTCTCCGGCCCCGGCGGCCCCGGCCACAACATGGTCCTCTCAACCCCGGACCGCGACTACTTCGTCTACCACGCCTGGGACCCCACCCAAGTAGGCACCGACCCCCGAGGCCGCACCGTGCACATCACCGAACTCACCTGGAACGGCGACCACCCGATCGTCGGTGGATGACAGTTCCGCCCACTCATTCAGCCACCCATATGACTTGCGAGTCATATGGCACCGATGTCATAGTGCGGCGTGAGTCTCTACGACCGCGCAACCACCCGCACCCCACCACTTCGCGCCCAAAGGTAGGTCCGCTGCTCTTTGTGCACAGACACCCACTTTGAGAACCCACCAACCATTTCGGCGGGCTCTGCGTGGTTGGCAGCTACCCAAAGACGCGATCCGTGCACAAAGGTGGGGTGGCTGCTCTTTGGGGGCGGGGAGGGTGGGGCACGGTGGTCGTCGCGGTGACAAGGCCCGGATCGGCGACGTGTTCTACAACTCCGTCGGGGCGCGGGCTGACGGGCTCATCGACCAGTGGAAACGAGAGAAGATGAGGGGACAGGCATGACCGACAACGACACTGCCCCGGCCGGCTTCGAGCGTGGCAACGCGTATCTGGACAAGTTGCTCGCCGATCCGGAGCGGGCGGCACGCGTCGCTGAGCTCCGGGCCGAGATGGCTGAGATGGATCGGCTGTATGCCGAGAACCTCGCGATGATCCGGCGCGCCGGGGACCTGACGCAGGTTCAGCTGGCGCAGAAGCTTGGCGTCGGCCAGGCGGTGGTCTCCCGGGTCGAGCGTCACCACGACATGCTGTTGTCGACGCTGGCCGACTACCTGCATGCGACCGGGGCCAGGCAGCCCCGGATTGTGGCTGTCCTCAATGGGATGGAGGTCGAGCTCGACCTCGACCGGTTCCGGGGCGCTCGGTCGGCCTAGCGGTCAGCTGCAGTTCCAGCGGACGGGCTGGTTGGTGTAGCCGTCGGTGCCGTAGAGCTGGCGGGTGTTGGTGATGGCGGCGGGGGCGATGCCGGAGGCGCCGCCGGGGTCCTTCTGTTCGAGGGGGCGGAGGCCTTGGCCGGTGATGGCGGCGTTGGTGTCGATGAGGACGTCGCCGCGGTCGTTCAGGGCGGTGGCTTTGCCGGGGGCGATTGGGGTGGCGGGCGCGCCGGTGGTGAGGTCCCAGCGGACGGCTTGGCCGGCGTCGGTGCCTACCGCGATGCCGTTGCGGACGGCGGCTGCTTCTGGGTAGGAACCTGACTTGGGGAGGAGGGCGACTGTGCCGTCGGGTCGCCAGATGACGGCTTCCTGGGCGCGGACGCCGGCGTTCTCCCAGTCCCAGTCCTGGATGATGCCGACCACGGTGCCGTCGTCGTCGATGTCGTTGGCGATCGCATGGTTGAAGCCGGCCGGGACCGGGAGGACACGGGGCTGGTTGGTCGCGCTCCAGACCACACCGTGACCGTTCTGGCCGTTCGCGTCCGTCGCGTAGCCGACGGCCAAGCCGTGGGCGTTGTCGATCGCGCTCAGCCGGGCGTCGGCGTACCCGGCGGGTGTTGGGAGCTGCTCGGCCGATCCGTCGCGGTAGCGCAGGTTCGCCGCGTTGGTGGTGATGAGGATCTGTCCGTCGTCGCTGGCATCGATTGCGAGCGCCCAGTCGCCGGTCACGCCGAGCTGCGTTGGTACGCCGTCGTGCCAGCGGACCACACTGCGCTGGCCGTCAGTGCGCTCACCGGTTCCGACCACGAACCGTCCCGCCGGTGCGGCGCCGGATGCGCCCACGCTCGTCAGGCCGGGTACGGCGGTCAGCGGGTGCTGCAGGCACTTCTCTGCCGGTGCGGCGTGGGCGAGCTGCGGCGCCAGTAGCGGGAGGGCAAGGGCGAGGAGTGCCAGACCGGCTCGTTGATGCATGGGTCGAGCGTGGCAGGTGGCCGGTCCAGTGCGTCAGCCTTTCGAGTCAGCCTAAAACATCACTTCGGTCAGGATCGTGAGAGCTCGGTGCAGGTCGTCGGTGGTGGGGGTGGCGTAGCCGATGACGAGGCCGGGTGGGCCCGGGATGGAACGGCGGTAGTCCGAGAGCGGAGCTACCGCGACGCCGGCTTCGCGGGCTCGGGCGGAGACCTCGCGGTCGTCGAGGTGGTCGGGCAGGAGGAGCGTGATGTGGAGGCCCGCGTCCTGACCGATGATGCGGCCGTAGGGGGCGAGGACGGAACACGTGTGGGTACGGCGTTCGGCGTACCGGCGGCGGTGTTTGCGGATGACTTGGTCGAGGTAGCCGTCGCGGAGCATGGAGAGGAGGGCGGCCTGCATCGGCCAGCCGGGCCAGTCGCCGGAGTTGGCGCGGAAGGTGGCCAGGCGGTCGACAGTCGCGTCGGAGGCGACCAGCCACCCCAGGCGTAGCGCCGGGCTGAGGGTCTTGGACAACGTGCCCAGGTGGACGACCCGGTCCAGGTCGAGCTGGGCGAGCGCCGGCAGCGGCGCCACGTCGAAGCGGAACTCGCTGTCGTAGTCATCCTCGATCAACATCGCCCCGGTACGGCGTGCCCACCGGATCAGCTCGTTGCGCCGGGCAACCGGGAGCCGACCACCGAGCGGGTACTGATGCGAAGGCGTCACATAAACCGCAGGCAGGTCATCGGTGAGAGCCGACACCTGCAGCCCGTCCCGATCCACCGGTACGTCGACAATCGCGAGCCCGTGGTCATGCGCAGCAGCCACCGCGTTCAGGTAGCCAGGGTCCTCGATCGCGATCCGGTCCCCCGGCTTCCGCGTCACCGCGAGCAGCAACCGCAGTCCGTGCACGGTTCCATTGGTGACCAGGATGTTCTCCGGCCCACACGCGATCCCGCGCACCCGCCCGACGTGCTCGGCCAGCGCAACGCGAAGCGCCGGCAACCCCGCGGCATCGTCGTACCCCCGAGGCGGTGACTGCGCAGACACCTCCCGCCATGCCCGACGCCACCCAGGATCAGGCGTCGGATCAATGAACGGGATCCCAGGCCGCAGCGTCAGCAGATGTCTCTCCGGCGGCGGATGAAACGTCGTACGCCGCCGCTCAGCCGGCCGCAGCGGAGCCACATCAGTGACAAACGTCCCCGCCCCGGTCCGCCCCTCGATCCACCCCTCAGCCTGCAACTGGTCATACGCCGACTGAGCCACCGCCCGCGACACCCCGAGCTGCCGCGCCAAATCCCGTGTAGAAGGCAACCGATGCCCAGCCTGCAGCCGCCCATCCACCACCGCCGCCCGAAACTGCTCAGCCACCTGCAAATGCAGCGGCATGCCGACAGACCGGTTCACCACCAGCGGCAGTGAACTGTCCATCGGCATGCCGTCATCGTAGGTGGGTCAGCTGTTCCCGTCGTTCTTCGTCCAGGCGCAGTTGAAGCCGTGGCCGGAGATCTCGGCGCAGGCCTGGAGCTCGGTCGGGCTACCGCCCCAGAAGAAAGTGGTCAGGGCGGAGCCGAGAAATCCGCTGGTCCTGGCGCGAGCCAACTCGCCACCGCCGCGGTACCGAATGATCGCTACGTCAGTGGAGAAGGTGTCGTAGATGTACGCGCGGTAGGCGATCCGGCCGTTCGCGCCGGGCGCGTTGATGCACTGCCAGAGTTCGATCTTGGTCCCCGCGACGCCGCGGTAGTTGATGTCGGTGCAGGTCTCCTGCACCGAGGCGCTGGCCTGGCTGGGGGCGATGACGGCGGCCGCGGCGAGGGCGGCGAGGGTGGCGGCGGAAGCCAGTAGGCGGTTCATTGATCTCCTTGGGCGTGAGGTAAAGCGGTCTATGCCGCAATAACAGCAGTGGAGATCAGGCCCGACAACCGAACTGGTACGTAGGCGACTACGTAGCGTGCGGTAAGTGGACTACCTGATTCGACGGCAAGTGGACCGTGGCAGCAGGCCACTCGTCGCCGACGCTGGACACATGACGACGACGCCCATGCAACCGACCGCTCGGACTTCGCTTCGCCGGGAGAAGCAGCGCGCCGCTACTGAGCGGGCGGCGCTGTACGACGTACTGGCCGAGGGGATGTTCTGCCATCTGGGGGTGGTGATGGACGGGGTGCCGGTGGTTTTGCCGACGGCGTACGGGGTGGATCTGGATCGGGGGCCGGACGGGACGTTGTATCTGCATGGGTCGGTGGCGGCTCGGAGTGTGGTGGCGGCTCCGGAGCAGACGGTGTGTGTGACGGTGACGCATGCGGATGGGCTGGTGCTGGCGAGGTCGGCGTTTCATCACTCGGTCAACTACCGGTCGGCGGTGATCTTCGGCGTACCGCGGCTTGTCACGGATGCGGAGGAGAAGCTGCAGGGGCTGAACCGGATCGTCGACCATCTGGTTCCAGGCCGCTCGTCCGGCACGAGGGCGCCGAATCGCAAGGAGCTGGCCAAGACGTCGGTGCTCGCGCTCGCGCTCACCGAGGCGTCGGTGAAGACGCGTACCGGTGAGGCGAACGACGAACCCGACGACCTGGACCTTCCGCACTGGACCGGCGTGGTTCCGCTCCGGGTGGTTGCCGACGAGCCGATCACGAACTCGGACTGCGACCTGCTGGTGCCGGCTCACGTCCGGACCCGCGCCAGCCAGCTCGGAGCTCCTTCTTAAGCCGCAGTGCCCTTGTTGTAGCTCTTCTGGGCCCAGAAGTAGCCGACGATGGTGATCGCGACACACCAGGCGATGGCCAGCCAGCCGGAGCCGGACTCCATCGGCGAACCGAGGAGCAAGTGCCGGAGCGTGTCGATGATCGGGGTGAACGGCTGGTATTCGGCGAACCAGCGGATGCCGCTCGGCATTGCTTCCAGCGGCAGGAAGGTGTTGCTGAGGAAGGGCAGCACGAAGCTGATCGGCAGCACGATGTTGCTCGCGCCCTCGGCTGTCTTGCTGATCAGGCCGAGTGCAATCGCGAACCAGGTGAGCGCGATCGTGACCAGGATTAGCAGCCCGGCCGCGAATAGCCAGTCCACGATCGACGCGTTCGGGCGGAACCCGATCAGGACGGCGAAGCCGACCACGAGGGTCAGGCTGACGATGGTCAGGATCACGTTGCCGAGCACGTGCCCGGTCAGGACCGACGGCCGGTAGATCGCCATCGTCCGGAAGCGGGCGACGATGCCCTCGGTCATGTCCACGGCCGCGCCGATCGCGGGTGACATCGTGCCGGAGGCGATCGACATCAGCAGCAGTCCGGGCGTGAGGAAGTCCAGGTAGTCGAATCCGCCGCCGTTGATTCCGGCCGAGAAGGTGTCGCCGAAGACGAGACCGAACAGCAGCAGCATGATGATCGGCATACCGATGGCGCCCGCCGCGAGGGACGGATAGCGCAGGGAGTGCCGCAGGTTGCGGCGCAACATGGTGGCGGTGTCGGCCACGGCGTACGACGTGGTGCTCATCAGCTGGCAACTTTCTGGTCGGAGTGGTCGGTGACGGCGAAGAAGACGTCGTCGAGGTCGGGGGTGTGGACGGTGAGTTCGCTGACCTCGAGGGAGGCGTCCTCGATCCGGGCCAGCAGGTCGCGCAGGGCATGCACGCTGCCGTCGTTCGGCACCTGCAGCGTCAGCGCTTCGGTGTTGGGGAGAGCGGTCGGCAGCACCTGACCGGCGAGCGTGAACTCCTCCGGCGAGTTGAACCGCAGCTGCACATGACCGCCGGGCACGAGCCGCTTGAGCTCCTCCGGCGTCCCTTCCGCGACGAACCGGCCATGGTCCAGTACGGCGATCCTGTCGGCCAGTTGATCGGCCTCTTCCAGGTACTGCGTCGTGAGCAGCACCGTGACTCCGCCTGCGACGAGCTCCCGGATCATCGTCCACATGCTGTGCCGGCTGCGCGGGTCGAGACCCGTCGTCGGCTCGTCGAGGAAGATGATCTGCGGGCTGCCGACCAGCGTCATCGCCAGGTCGAGCCGGCGCTTCATACCGCCGGAGTACGTCATCGCGAGCTTGCTGCCCGCCTCGACCAGGTCGAACTGCGCCAGCAACTGGTCGGCCCGTTCCCGCCCGGCCCGGCGGCCGAGGTGGTACAGGTCGGCCATCATGATCAGGTTCTCGCGGCCGGTCAGTAGCCCGTCGACCGCCGAGAACTGCCCGGTGACGCCAATCGCGGCCCGGACCGCGTCAGGATCGGCGTACAGGTCGTGTCCGGCCACCCGGATCTGGCCGGCGTCCGCGGTGATCAGCGTGGACAGGATCTGTACGGCGGTGGTCTTGCCGGCGCCGTTCGGCCCGAGCAGGGCGAAGATGGTGCCTTGGGCAACAGTCAGGTCGATCCCGTCGAGGACGAGTTTGTCGCCGTAGGACTTGTGCAGTCCGAGGGCTTCGATCGCTGCAGACATGAGAGATTCCTGTTTCCGGGCAGGCTGCCGCCGCCCTGGGGTGTGGTGTGGGGTGAAAAAGGGTGTGCAGGACCAGCCGGCCGACCTGAAGGGGCGCCGGGAGGTTTGGTTGTGGGGACGAGCTAGATGTCTAGGTCCTCCACCGCGGGCTGGTCGGCGGCCATCTCGACCAGGTCGTAGAGGTCGTTCGGGATCAGGTCACGCAGTTCCTCGACGGTGTCGACCACGTCGAGGGTCGCTTCGCCCTGCGCCATGCTCCAGGACTGATCGGTGCTCCAGTTGCCGACCCAGGACCGCCAGCCGGACAGGTACTTCTCGTCGTCGGCGCCCTGGGTGAATTGCGCGCTCCGGTCGGCGTGCAACACGAACTTCCCGCTCCGGGTGCGGTACACCTTGAACGCCTCGTAGCCGGAACTGCTCGATCGGCCGCCCTCGGCGAGCAGGACCCCGGAGAACCGCTGTTTACGTCCGGATCCGCGCCCGACCCGGACGGTGATCTCGTCGTACCCTTCGAGCTTGCCTTCCTCCAGCTCGACGTACTTGCGCAGGGCGATCGAGATCGCCGAGGACAGGTTGCCGGCCAGCTCCTGGGCACGCTTGTACAGCGGCAGGTCGTCGTCCGACACGTAGATCGTCTTGTTCGGCATAAGTACAACTATACGCATAGCTGTACGTAGAGCGCCAGCCTGAGATGAACGGTGTGGAAACAGTCGTCGGCAAAACCTGATTTATCCACAGATTTGGCCCAGTTTGCGGTGGAAACGGTGGAAAAGCTGGGGTCAACCTGGGGATAAGTCGGCCGAAACGGTGTGCACAGCTGGGGATACGGGTGTGGATAACTCCGAACCCAGGCCGTGATCTAAGGTAAGGCTTGCCTTACTCGATCACCCGTGAAGGAGCTCCGCGATGCTGTCCCGGCGAAGTCTGTTGCTCGGAGCGGGAGCCGCCGTCGTGCTCTCCGCCTGCTCGAACTCCGAAGATCCGCAGGATCTGGGCGGTGCCGCGACCGGCCCGTGGGACTTCACCGACGATCGCGGGGTGAAGATCACCCGGCCGTCCCGGCCCACTACGCTGGTCGCGCAGATCCAGTCCGCCGCCGCACTGTGGGATCTCGGCCTGCGCCCGGTCGGCACCTTCGGCAAGGCCAAGAAGGCGGACGGTACGGCGGACATCCTGGCCGGCAGCGTGGATCTGAGCAAGGTCACCTCGTTCTCGGAGACCTGGGGCGAGTTCTCGGTGGAGAAGTTCGCCGCACTGAAGCCGGACCTGCTGATCGCGCCGATCCACATCCCGAACGAACTCTGGTACGTCCCGAAGGAGTCCGTCACCGCGATCGAGGCGATCTCACCGACGCTCGGCGTCGACTATCGGGAGCGCTCGGTGGATACGGTCATCGACCGGTACGCCGAGCTCGCGGCCGCGCTCGGCGCCGACCTCAAGGCCGAGCCGGTCCTCAAGGCCAAGGCGGATTTCGCGACCGCCTCGAAGGCGCTCAGCGACTTGGCCGGCCGACAGAAGGGACTCAAGGTCCTCTTCGTCTCAGGCGCCAAGGACGGTCTGTACTTCGGCAATCCGGCCGCGTTCTCCGACCTGTCCCTGCTGAAGAAGCTCGGGGTCGGTTTCGTCACGCCGGACTTCGACCCGAAGGAGCCGCACTGGGAGAACGTCTCCTGGGAGCTCGCCGACAAGTACCCGGCCGACGTCATCCTGTACGACGCGCGCAACGCCGAAGCGTTCACCGTGGACAGGGCGAAGTACCCGACGTTCGCCCGGCTGCCCGCCGTACGGGCGAATCAGGTGTTCGCCTGGAACCCGGAGACGCCGACCAGCTGGGCGCAGTTCGCGCCCGCACTGCGTCAGCTGACCGCAGACCTCGGCAAGGTGCGCCCGATCACCGGCTGAGGCCCGCGGGTCAGAAGTTGGGTCAGACCCACTGCGTGGAGACGACGAAGCCCAGCGCGATCAGGCCCATGCCGACCAGCAGGTTCCAGTTGCCGAGGTCCTTCATCACCGGGATGTCCTGGCCGGCGACGTAGAAGACGACCAGCCAGGCGAGCCCGAGCAGCCAGGACGCCAGCATCAGCGGGGCCACCCAAACCCGACTCTGGGTCCGCGGCTGCTTCGGCGTCTTCTCGGCCTTGACCTTCTCGGTCTTCTTCTTGTTACGACTGCTCGACTCGGGCACGGCTGAACTCCTTGTAAGGACGCATAAGCTGACCTCTTGAGGGCCAGGAGGCTCGGACCTGTCGGTCCGGTCCCGGGTTAGCGTAGTGCAGAGAGCGATCTGGAGGTGACTGGTGCGTAGGTTGAAGCGGATTTCACTGTGGCGCGCGGGCGTGCCGCTGGCGCTGCTGTGCGCCGGTCTGCTCTTCGCGACCAGCGCCACCAGTGCCCGCGGGACCGACCTGCGACCCAGCCGGAACACGACGCTGGCCGGGCTGGTGGAGGAGCAGAGCCGCCGCAGCGCCGCCCTGGTCCGCCAGCACGCGACGCTCACCCAGGAGATCGAGCAGCTGCAGGCGCAGCAGGGATCGATCGACCCGAAGCTGGCCAAGCGGCTGAAGAGCCTGTCCGATGCGGTCGGCATCACTCCGGTGACCGGTCCTGGACTCACCGTGACGCTCAAGGACGCCCCGAAGGAAGTGGTCCGGGACAACCCGGATGTGGACGCCGACTGGCTGGTGATCCACCAGCAGGACATCCAGGCCGTGGTGAACGCGCTCTGGGCCGGTGGCGCGGAGGCGCTCTCGATCCAGAACCACCGGGTCATCTCGACGACCGGGATCAAGTGCGTCGGCAACTCCGTCGTCCTGCACGGCGTTCCGTACCTGCCGCCGTACAAGATCACCGCGATCGGCGACCGGCGGAAGCTGCAGAAGGCGCTCGACGACTCGAAGTACATCGAGAACCTGCAGGACTACGTGGTGAAGTTCCAGCTGGGGTACGACGTGAAGACCGAGTCGTCGATCGCGATGCCCGCCTACGAGGGCACCCTGGACCTGCAGAGCGCGACCGTGCCCGGGTTCGACCGGACGCCGACGGTCAGCCCGACCGCAACCGGCGGGCGTTAACTCGGCCCGCCTGTCAGAATGGGCCGCATGCCGCGGATCCTCGTCGTCGACAACTACGACTCCTTCGTCTACAACCTGGTGCAGTACCTGCAGCAGTTGCAGGCCGAGACCACCGTGCTGCGCAACGACGAGGTCACCCCTGACCAGGTCACGGCGTACGACGGTGTCCTGCTCTCCCCCGGTCCCGGGACCCCGGAAGAGGCCGGTGCCTGCGTGGACATCGTCAAGGAGGCGGGTGGCCAGGTGCCGATCTTCGGCGTCTGCCTCGGTCTGCAGGCGATCGGCGTCGCGTACGGCGGCGTGGTCGGCCGGGCCGATGAGCTGCTGCACGGCAAGACCAGCCAGGTGTTCCACGAGGGCGCCGGCGTCCTGAGCGGCCTGCCGTCGCCGTTCACCGCGACCCGGTACCACTCGCTGGCCATCGCGCAGGACACCGTCCCGGACGAACTGCAGGTGACCGCCCGCACCGAGGCCGGTGTGATCATGGCGGCCCGGCACCGGGACCTGGCGGTCGAGGGCGTCCAGTTCCACCCCGAGTCCGTGCTCACCGAAGGCGGCCACCGGATGCTGGCCAACTGGCTGGAGATGTGCGGTGACGCCGGCGCCGTCGAGCGCTCCGCCGGGATGGCCCCGCTCGTCAGCTGACTCCGGCCAAACGAAAGCCCCCGCCGAGGCGGGGGCTTCGTCGTACCGGGCTGTGGTCAGCCGCCGATGATCGGCGTGGTCGTCGGGTTGCTGGGGTCGCCGGACGGGTCCCCCGACGGGTCGCCGCTCGGGTCACCGTCGGGCAGCCGGTTGATGGTGATCGTGATCGTGCTGCCCTTCTGGGCCTTCGTGCCGCCCTCGACGCTCTGCGCGATCACGGTGCCGTCGACCGCGTTCGGGTCCTCGCCGTACTTCTGGCCGACCAGGAAGCCCTTCGCCTTCAGCTGAGCGATGGCGTCGTCCGCCGGCACGGTGAGCAGCTGCGGCACCTCGACCATCACCTTGCCGCTGGAGACGGTCAGCGTGAAGGTCGTCCCGGAGCCGTACTTCTTACCCGGGTCCGGGCTGATGGCCAGCACGGTACCGGCGTCCTTGTCGGAGTCCTTCTCGATGTTCTTGTCTGCGACCTTGAAGCCACCCGGGGCGTTCTCGATCTTCGATCGGGCCTGGTCCTCGGGCAGCCCGATCAACCCCTCCGGTACCGAGAAGGACTGCTGGCCGGAGGAGAACGTCACGGTGACGGTTGAGCCCTCTTCGGCCTCGGTGCCGGCGGCCGGCGTCGACGAGATCGCCTTGCCCTTGTCGACGGTCTGGCTCGGCACCGAGTCGCCCTGGGCGAAGACCAGTTTCACCTCGGCCAGCTTCGCGGTCGCCTGCGAGGTGGTGAGCCCGCTGACATCCGGTACGGCGACCTTCTGCACGACCGGGGTCGTCGAGCCACCCCCGCCGCCGTTGTTGTTGTTCTTGCCCATGTTGTTGATCAGCGCGTAGCCACCGATCGCGACCGCGACGATGGCCAGGCCGAGCAGGAAGTAGGCCAGGCCGCGGTTCCGGCGGGCGCGGGTGTCCTCGAGGTCGTCGTCGCCACCGCCGGGCGGGAGCAGGTCGTCGCTGGTCCGCCGGAACGTCTGGGTGGCGGCCGGTGCGACGGCGGTCGGGGCCATCGCCCGGGTCTCGGCGACCGCGTGCATCGGTGCGGTCACCTGCTGACCGGCCAGCACCCGGTGCAGGTCCTGACGCATCTCGGTCGCGCTCTGGTAGCGCTCGTCGCGGTTCTTCACCAGGGCCTTGAGGACGACGGCGTCGACCTCCGGCGGGATGTCCGGGTCGAACGACGACGGCGGCAGCGGCTGCTCCCGGACGTGCTGGTAGGCGACCGACACCGGCGACTCACCGACGAACGGCGGCCGGCCGACGAGCAGTTCGTACAGCAGGCAGCCGGTCGAGTACAGGTCCGAGCGGGCGTCCACGGTCTCGCCGCGGGCCTGCTCGGGCGACAGGTACTGCGCGGTGCCGATCACGGCCGCGGTCTGGGTCATGTCCGAGGTGGTGTCGGCGACCGCACGGGCGATCCCGAAGTCCATCACCTTGACCTGACCCTGCGGGGTCAGCATCACGTTGCCGGGCTTGATGTCGCGGTGCACGATGCCGGCCCGGTGGCTGTAGTCCAGCGCCTCGAGCACGCCGGAGGTGATCTCCAGGGCGCGCTCGGGCATGATCTTGCGGCCCTCGCGGATCAGGTCCCGCAGGGTCTTCCCGGTGACAAGTTCCATCACGATGTACGGGATGGTGATGCCGGAACCGTTCGGGTCCGGCTCCTCGCCGGTGTCGTAGACCGACACGATGGTCGGGTGGTTCAGCGAGGCCGCCGACTGGGCCTCCCGCCGGAATCTCGCCTGGAAGGTCGAGTCACTGGCCAGGTCGACCCGCAGCCGCTTGATCGCGACCGCCCGGCCGAGCCGGTTGTCGATCCCCCGGCGCACTTCGGCCATGCCGCCGCGGCCGAGCGGTTCGCCTTCTTCGTACCGGCCGCCGACGAGACGTGCCTGCGATGTCATGACCTCAGCCTTCCAACCTGTCCGGAAACACACTCAATTTGCCCACGGTAGCGACTGCGCCTCGTGGATCCCCGTTGGAAAGACGCTCTGTGAACGCATCATTCCGTATGGTGCTCATCGTTGGAGCACCGCCTCCATCACCGCTTTGGAGATCGGCGCGGCCAGTGCGCCACCGGCGATGTCGTTGCGGGCGACGTCCGCCGATTCGATCATCACCGCGACCGCGATCTGCGGGTCGTTGGCCGGTGCGAACGCGGTGAACCAGGCGAACGGCGGGCGTTCCGGCGACGTCTGCGCCGTACCGGTCTTGCCGGCCACCTCGATACCGTCGATCTGGCCCTTCTTGCCGGTGCCGTTCTTGACGACGTCGACCATCATGCCGGTCAGCTGCGCGGCCACCTCGGGAGTGACGGCCTGGTGCAGCGACTCCGGCTTGGTCTCGGACACCGTCTTCAGGTTCGCGGTCTTCACGTTCTGGACCAGGTAGGGCTTCATCACCTCGCCCTTGTTCGCGATCCCGGCGGCCACCATCGCCATCTGCAGCGGGGTCGCGCGGACGTCGAACTGGCCGATCGCGGACTGCGCGGTCTGCGGCTGGTTCGGGTCGCCGGGGAACGCGCTGGCCACACCGGACAGCTCCGGGAGGTGGCGCTCGCCGAAGCCGAACTTGGCTGCCTGGTCGCGCAGCGCATCCGGTCCGATGTCCAGACCGACGCTGCCGAAGGCGGTGTTGCACGAGTAGCGCAGGGCGATCGTCAGAGTCGCGTTGTTGCTGCCACCGCAGTTTTTGCGGTCCTCGTTCACCAGCGGGGTGGTGGTCTGCGGGAGCGGCAGCTCGGCCGGCGAGTTGGTCTTGCTCTCCGGCGTGTACTTGCCGCTCGAGAGCGCGGCCGCGGCGGTGACGAGCTTGAAGGTCGAGCCGGGCGGGTAGGTCTCGCGCGCCGCGCGGTTCAGCGTCGGCTTGTCCGGGTCCGCGTCGAGCTTCTTCCACGCGGCCGACACCTTGCTCAGGTCGTGGCTCGCGAGCTGGTTCGGGTCGTACGACGGGGTGGTCGCGAGGGCCAGGATCTTGCCGGTCTTCGGTTCGATCGCGACCACTGCGCCCTTCTTGTCGCCCAGACCCTTGTACGCCGCCTGCTGGGCCGCCGCGTTCAGCGTCAGGGTGACACTCGCGCCCTGCTGCGGACGGTTGCTGATCACGTCGATGATCCGGCGGAACGCCAGCGACGGGTCGGAACCGTTCAGCTCCGAGTTCTGGTTCAGCTCGATCCCGGCCCGGCCGAACAGGTAGGAGTAGTAGCCGGTCACCGGTGCGTAGACCGGCCCGTTGGGGTAGCTGCGCTGGTACTTGAACCGGTCGTTGGACGCATCGCTCTTCGCGATCGGGGTGTTGGTGCCGATCAGGATCGCGCCGCGGTCGACCGAGAACTGCGAGTCCCGGACCCGCTTGTTGTCGTTGCGGCCGTTGAGCTCGTTGGACCGGAAGGCCTGCAGGTACGTCGAATTCGCCATCAGCGCGAGCATCAGCACCATCGCCGCCACGGCCAGTCGTCGGATCGCCGAGTTCATGCCTTCTGCACCGCCATCGCGATCGTTTCGTCGGACACCGGGGCGGCCGGCGTCTGTGGTCGGCGGGCCTGGTCGCTGATCCGCAGCAGCAGCCCGATGATCGCCCAGTTCGCGACCAGCGACGTACCGCCGAGCGCCATGAACGGGGTGGCCAGACCGGTCAGCGGGATCAGGCCGGTGACACCACCGACGATCACGAAGACCTGCAGCGAGAACGACATCGCCAGACCGGTCGCGATCAGCTTGCCGAAGATGTCCCGGCAGGCCAGCGCCGTCCGCAGACCGCGCTCGATGATCAGCGTGTAGACCAGCAGGATCGCGATCAGCCCGGTCAGGCCGAGCTCCTCGGCGAACGAGGAGATGATCATGTCGCTGTTCGCGTACAGGGTCAGGTGCGGCTGGCCCTGGCCGAGGCCACGACCGAGGATGCCGCCCCAGGCCTGGCCCATCAGGCCGACGGCGATCTGGCCGCCGTCGATCGAGAACGGGTCCAGCCAGTCGTTGATCCGCTTCGTGACGTGCCCGAAGGTCTGGTAGGCGAAGTACGCACCGGCGACGAACAGCAGGCCACCGATGATCAGCCAGCCGGCCCGCTCGGTGGCGACGTACAGCAGGAACAGGAACAGCCCGAAGAACAGCAGCGACGAGCCGAGATCGCTCTCGAAGACCAGGACGCCCAAGCTGACCAGCCAGGCGACCAGGATCGGGCCGAGGTCGCGGGCGCGCGGCAGATCGAGGCCGAGGAACCGGCGGCCGGCCAGTGTCAGCACGTCCCGCTTCACGACCAGGTAGCCGGCGAAGAAGATGACCAGGCAGACCTTGGCGAACTCACCGGGCTGGAAGGACATCCCGGCCACCCGGATCCAGATCGACGCGCCGTTGATGTTCACGCCGAGGCCTGGGACGAGCGGCAGCACCAGCAGCACGAGACCGACCAGGCCGAGCGTGTAGGTGAAGGCCTGCAGCCGCCGGTGGTCGCGGATCACGATCACCACGGCGAGGAACAGGACGACGCCGACCGCGGTCCAGGTGATCTGCTGCGGTGCGAACGGGACACCCTTGGTCCGGCCGATCGAGGTCAGCCCGAGGTCGATCCGGTGGATCATCGCGACGCCGAGACCGTTCAGCAGCACCGCACACGGGAGAATGACCGGATCCGCGTACGGCGCCCGGAAGCGCAGCGCGAGGTGGGCGATCAACGCCAGCAGGCCGATCCCCGCGGCGTACAGGCCGGTGCTGGCCGGGACGCCGCCCTGGGCGGTGATCCCGATGTTGACATAGGCGCCGACCGAGATACCGACGGCGATCAGGAGCAGGAACAACTCCACCCCGCGCCGGGTGCGCGGAATGATCTGGATGACTGACGTGGAAGCAATACTCATTTGACGCCGTCGCAGTCGTCCGGGTTGGCCGTGCCGCCCGGGGTGCTCGTCGGAGTCCCGGACGGGGTCCCCGACGGGGCCTTCGTCGGCGCGCTGGCCGGCGGCTTCGACGACGCCGGCGGCTTGGACGGTGTCGTGCTGGGCTTCGGCGTCGGCGGGGTGAGCTTCTTCGCGCACTCCTCGGCCGTCGCCTGCAGCTCGCTGACGATCGCACGGGCTCCGGGCAGGTCGTCGGCCTCGATATTGCTCTCCACTTGCTGGCGGTTGTACGTCGGAAGCTTGTCCACCTGCAACTGCTGCTTCTCGTAGACCTTGGTCAGGGTGATACCGGGAATGTCCGCGTCCACACCCTGGAAGATCGCCACGAAGTCACCGTCTGTGCCGACGTAGTACTGGTCCTGGGTCCAGCGGTAGCCGTACCAGCCGGCTCCGCCGATCAGGCCGAGGATGATCACCACCGCGAGGATCCGCCGTACCCACGGGAAGCGCTTCGGCGGGCGGGGCGCGTAGCGCAGCTCCTCGGGGTCGAGGGTTCCGCCGCGGCCACCGCTGCCACCACTGTTGCTGCCGCCGGGGACCAGCGTGGTCGCCTCACCGCGGCCGGTGCCGCCCTGGGCGAGCTCGGCCGCGGCCCCGACCAGTTGCGGGGTGGTCCCGCTGGCCGGCGGGGTCTCGACCACATCGGCCACCACACAGGTGATGTTGTCGTTGGAGCCTGCCTCGAGCGCGTGCGTGATCAGCTCGACGACGACCGAGTCCGGCGTACCGTCGGCCATCGAGGCGGCGATCACCTCGGCGGCGACGTAGTCGGGCAGGCCGTCGCTGCACAGCATCAGCCGGTCGCCGGCCTGGACGTCGAGGATCTGCAGGTCCGGATCGGAGTCGGGCCGGCCGTCCAGCACTCGCAGGATCAGGTTGCGGTGCGGGTGGGTGAAGGCCTCCTCCTGGGAGATCCGGCCCTCGTCGACCAACGACTGCACGAAGGTGTGGTCGTGACTGAGTTGATAGAGCAGGCCGTCCCGCATCCGGTAGGCGCGGGAGTCGCCGAGGTGTGCGAGGCCGAGTTGCTGGCCGTCGAACATCAGCGCGGTGACGGTGGAGCCCATGCCCTCGCGCTCGGGGTCCTCCTCGACCAGCTCGGACAGCCGCTCGTTGGCGCGGTGCACGGCACCGGCCAGCGCCTCGATCATGTCCTCGCCGCCGATGGTGGCGGTGTCGAGCCGCCGGATCACCTGGACCGCCGCCGCGCTGGCCACCTCACCGGCTGCCGCGCCACCCATTCCGTCGGCGAGCAGCAGCAGGTGCGGACCGGCGTACGCCGAGTCCTCGTTGTTGCGGCGCACCCGTCCGACATCGGACAGTGCGGCGTAGTCGAGCGACAGGGTCATCGAGGCAGGCCTACTTCGCGATGTTCAGCGTCGTCCGGCCGATCCGGATCGAGCCACCGATCTCGGCCGGCACCGGGCGGGTCACCCGCTGGCCGTCCAAATACGTCCCGTTGGTCGAGCCGAGGTCCTCGACCCACCACTGACCCTCGGACAGGAACAGTCGCGAGTGCCGGGTGGAGGAGTAGTCGTCGTCGAGCCGGATCTGGCAGTCCGAACCGCGGCCGATCACCACCGGCTCCTCGACCAGGGTCGCACCGACCCCGGCCTGCGGGCCGTCGGCGATCGTCACCGATCCGGGCAGACCCTTGCGCTTCTTCACCGGTTTGGCCGGCTTCGGCGTCCGGGCCGCGGCCGGTACGGCGGCTGCCGCGGCCCGGCTGTCCACCTTCGCCCCGAACAGGTCGGAGCGAATCACCGAGAGCACGGCCAGCACGAACATCCACAACAGGGCCAGGAACCCCAGTTTGATCAGGGTCAGCGTCAGTTCCGACATGGTCCCGCGGTCACCACCCGCTGCTCGGCGGCTGAGCCATCGGCTCGTCCGCCAGCCGCAATGTCATCGTGGTGTTGCCGATCCGCACCGTCGAGCCGTCCACCAGTTCCTGCTCGGTGGCGCGCCGGCCGTTGACCAGCGTGCCGTTGGTCGAGCCGAGGTCGACCAGCACCACCCGGATCCCGCCGTTGCCCTCGGGCATCAGCCGGATCTCCGCGTGCCGCCGGGAGACCCCGGGGTCGTTGATCTGGATGTCCGCGTCGGTACCGCGGCCGAGCACGACACCCGGCGGGTTGACCGGGCGGCGGCGCCCGTTGACCTCGAGCATCACCTGCGGGTGGCCGCTGCGACGTGGCTGCGGGGCGGGCGGTGGGGTGACCGGGGCGCTCTGCAGCACCGTCTGGCCGTCGTTCGGCGGCACGTAGGGCTCCTGCTGGTAGGGCTGCTCATAGGACGGGCTGCGTCGTTGGGGCGTCCCGACGGTCGCACTGACCACCCGGAACTTACCGGTCGGGAGGTCGTCCTGCTGGGTCAGCTCGATCTCGATCGGCCCGGAGAACGTGTACCGCTGGATGTCGGCATGGTCCCGCAGCTCGTTGGACAGCTCGTGGTTGAGGGTCCGGCCGTACGCGTTCAGGCGCTCGAAATCGCCCGGGCCCAGTTCGATGGTGAAGTGGTTCGGCACCAGCCGCCGGTCCCGGGACAGGATCCGGGCGGTGTTGTCGATCTCACGCTTGAGCGCCGCAGCCAGCTCGATCGGCTCGACATCGCCCTTGAATGCGCGCGCGAAGACACCGCTCACGATGCCCTCCAGACGTCGCTCGAAGCGCTGCAGCGGTCGCACGCCTCCTCCTCCAGGTCGGTCCACGGTCCGTGTCCACCGGTCATGGCGGACACACCGGGTACGACGATCGATCGTAACGGGAGGTTCGACCGAACCCGCAATGTGAAGCACCGGGGAATCCCGTGCTAATGTTCCTTCTCGTCGTCAGGACATCGTCCGAGCGGCAGCGCGCGGGTGGCGGAATAGGCAGACGCGCACGGTTCAGGTCCGTGTGCCCGAAAGGGCGTGGGGGTTCAACTCCCCCCTCGCGCACAGCGAATGCCAGCAGGAATCCCGGTCGAGAGACCGGGATTTTTTGTTTGTCGGGACGTGTGGTGGCTCACAGCGCCGTCCGGTTGGTGGAGCGTGGGTCGGTGACCGCGCGGGAGCGGTAGATCTCGCCCTTGTTGGCGATCGCTCGCCAGGGGCGGGCGGCGCGGAGCGGGAAGTTCACGGTGGGGTCGTCGCGGTCGATGGTGGCGATGGCGAGCTCGGACTGGCCGACCACCTGGGTGGTGTAGAGGCCGGCCGGGGTGATCAGGCCGGACGGGGTCGGGTCGTCGGGCAGTGCGGGCAGTGAGGTCGAGACCCAGTAGCAGTTGATCGCGGCATGAGCGGCGGCCTTGGTCTCGAAGGGCTCGTTGGCGCCGTACGACGAGAGCAGCAGGCACTCGACGCCGAGTCGCTCGTACTGCGCGAACAGGTGCGGGAAGTTGATCTCGATGCAGATCAGGGCGCCGAAGCGGTAGCCGTCGACGTCGAAGACGACGGGGTCGAAACCGGGTGTGTAGAAGTGCGTGATCTCGGTGTGCGAGCAGTACCGCTTGTCGTAGCGGTCGACCAAGGCGCCGGTGTCGGAGATCACGTACAGGCTGTTGTGCGGGCGGTGCGGCGGGGTCAGCGGATGCGCCGAACCGAGCACGACCCAGATCTCCAGCTCGGCGGCCAGGGCCATGATCTTCTCGAGCTCGGTGCGGACGGCCGCCCAGTCGACCTGGGACCAGTCGGCGATCTGCGCCTTCGCGTAACCGCTCAGCATGCCTTCGGGAAACTGCACGAGCCGAGCCCGCCCGGCCGCTGCCTTCCGCATCAGCGAACGAACCGTTTTCCCGTTCGCCGCCGCGTCCGCAGTGATGGTCGGCTGAGCGATGGCAATGCGAATCCCCGTCATCGCCCTACCGTCTCAGCCCGCGCCGACAGATGTGGGGACCGGCGCGGGGAATCCGTTCGCTGCAACGACTGGTCAGGAACCTTGGTAGGCGGAATCTCTGCGGGACATGTGCTCTCCTTCGTTCTTCCGTACCATCGCGCACGAGGTTTGACCGCAACCTTGTGTCAGCCTTGAATCCGCAGGTCAGCGCGCTGGAGGGACCATGGAGTACGGCGTACTCGGGGAGGTCGTGCCGACGGAACTGGGGCATTTGCGGCAGCGTTCGGTGCTGGCCGTGCTGCTCCTCGAAGCCGGTCGCCCGGTCACCGCGGACCAGCTCGTCGACCGGGTCTGGGGCGACAGTGCACCGCAGCGCGCACGCGAGACGCTATACGCCTACCTGTCCCGACTGCGCACTGTTCTCGACGCAGAGCTCGTCCGTCAGTCCGGTGGCTATGTTCTGCAGGTCGACCCGGACCAGGTCGACGTCCACCGCTTCCGTCGTCTGGTGGTGGCGGCCGGTGCCGAGCAGTCCGTAGCTCTCTTCGAGGAGGCACTGGGCCTCTGGCGCGGTGAGGCTCTCGCCGACCTCGACACGCCTTGGTTCGTCGAGCAACGCGAGCGCCTGCACGCGGAACGCTTCGCGGCCGAGCTCGACCTGACCGACCTGCAGCTGGCCCAAAACGAGTACGGCGATCTTCTGCCCGTGCTGCGGAGTCGCAGCCAGGCGCATCCGCTCGACGAGCGCGTGGCCGGTCAGCTCATGCTGGCCTTGCAGCGAGCCGATCGTGCTGCTGACGCACTGCTGGAGTACGACCGCATCCGGCGCGCACTGGTGGACGAGCTGGCGATCGAACCATCCGCCCGGCTCCAGCAACTACAGCAGCAGCTCCTCGGCACCACCCAGGTCGACCGCGTGGTGCCACAGCAACTACCCGCGGCACCGGCCACCCTCATCGGACGCGATCCGGCGCTCAAGCAACTCACTACTGCTCTGGCCGGGGACCACCAGCAGGCGACGGTTGCGGTGTCGGCTGTCGGTGGCGCTGGTGGAATCGGCAAGACCTCACTGGTTCTGCACTGGGCGCATCGCAACCTGGCGCGGTTCCCGGATGGCCAGCTCTTCATCGACCTGCGCGGTTTCGACCCGGTGGAACCACCGCTGCCGGTCGAGACAGCCATGAGCGGTCTACTCCAGGCACTCGGTGCCGGGCGGCTCCCACCTGATCCACAAGCCCGGGCAGGTCTGTACCGGACCATGCTGGCGGGCAAGCGGCTGCTACTCGTCCTGGACAACGCCAAGGAGAGCTCTCAGGTCGCACCACTGCTGCCCGGTACGGCGGGGTGCACGGTGATCGTGACCAGCCGCAATCGCCTCGGTGGACTGCTCACGCGACACGGCGCCGTACCGGTCGACCTTGATGTCCTCGATCCCGCCGACGCGAGGGATCTGCTGCAGCGACAGATCGGTGCGGACCGAGCGAGCGCGGAGCCGACAGCGTTCGACGAGCTACTGACGCACTGTGCCGGTCTGCCGTTGGCACTGGCGATCGTGGCCGCCCGGATCGCCGGCCGGCCCGACTTCCCGTTGTCAGCCTTTGCAGCTGAGCTTCGAGACACCGAGGCTCGGCTGGACGCGTTCGAGGCCGGTGAGCTCGACGCGGGGCTACGCAGTGTCTTCGACTGCTCGTACCGAGCACTCGACCCAGATGTCGCCGCCCTGCTCGCGTTGCTGGCTCGCGTCCCCGGACAAGACATCAGTACGGCGTCAGTGGCGGCGCTCGTGGACGGGAGTCCGCGGCGCAGTCTCGCCCGGCTGGAGAGCGCGCACCTGGTTCGCCAACATGCTCCCGGCCGCTACAGCCTGCACGATCTGATCCGCCTGTACGCCCGTGAGCAGAAGGTCGACGACAGTCAGGCTCTGTGGCGATTGGCCGACCACTACCGCCGGGGCGCAGTCGAGGCGGACCGGGTGATCGCTCCGGGGCGCTCGCCGGTGAACGGCGACCAGATCGGTCCGTTGGGTTTGAAGGACCGCGACGAGGCCAGTGCGTGGGTCGATGCCGAGGCCGACAACTTGCTGGCCACTCAGCGGCTGGCCATGGAACGCGGCTGGCACGACATCGTCTGGCACCTTGCCTACGGGTTGGTGGTGTTCCAGAGCTGGCGTGGGCAGGACACGTTGACTGCGGAGATGTGGGCGAACGCACTGACCGTCGTACCGGAGTTGGATGACGCGGCGGATCAGGCGATGGTTCACCGCTACTACGGTCGTAGCCGAGGACTGTTGGGTGAGCGCGACGAGGCGTTGTCGCATTTGGAGCAGGCACTTGTCTACGCAGCACGCAGCGGTCGGCCGACCGAGCATGCGGCCTGTCTGCAGATGCTCGCCGGCGCACTGTGCAACCAGGACGACTACGAGGCCGCTCTGCCCTATGGGCTTGCTCAGCTGGAGCTGTACAAGACGTTCGGCAAACAGCGCTGGCTTGCTGACTCCTACAACATCGTCGGCTGGATCCACGCCAAGCTCGGCCACTACGAAGAGGCGCGGGCAGCCTGCCTGGCGTCACTCGAGATCTTCGAGCAGACCGGTGACCACGACAGCCGGGGTGATGTGCTGGACTCGCTCGGCACGGCAGCGCTGGCGGCCGGGCGGTTCGACGAAGCGCTGGTCGCGTTCGCGGATGCGCTCACGTCGTACGAGCAGGTCGGCAACGTGCGTCAGATAGCCGAGACCCGGGACCACATCGGCGACGTGCACCACGCCCGCGGCGACCTGGCCGAGGCACGCAAAGCGTGGCAGGACGCCCTGACGGCGTACAGCGATCAGGGTCGTGACCAGCAGGCCGAGAGTGTGCGACTGAAGCTGACCACCCTCGACGCCGAGCGCTAGACGCGATTGCGGCGGTGCCGGCCGGTGGGTGCGTTCGGGCGCAGGTCGGGTGCACCGAGGAGCATCCACAGGGCTAGCAGGGCCGCGCTGATGAGACCGGCGATGCCGGCCAGGTCGGTCAGGCTCATGTGCTTCTCTTTCCAAGGGCGGGCGACTCGGGCGGCGGCGAGGTCCGCTGACAACTGACCGGAAGTGACGTGGGCTCACATCAGTCGTGATGGCATAGGAGTGCCGTGGCTGATCAGTGTCAGCAAAGATTTGATCAAAGCCGCGCGGAAAACGGTCGCCGTGGGCGCGGCCGGACTGGTTAGCTGGGAGCTGCGGAGGTGAATCGATGCAGGACGGCTTGTTGCTCGACGCCCGGGAGGAACGGGCTTACCGGCTGCTCGTCGGCTTGTCGGCCGCGCGTTCCACCGAGCTGGCGGAGGTGGCCGAGCTGTCGCCGCAGGAGGCCGTCGAGGTGCTGCAGCGGTTGCAGGCGAAGGGGCTGGTCGCGGTCAGCCAGTCCGCCGACGAACCGGTGTTTCGCGCGCTGCCGCCGGATGTCGCGCTCGGGACCACGCTGTTGCGTCGCCAGGAGTCCCTCGAAGCGGCCCGTAAGACAGTCGCCGTGCTGAGCGAGGAGTTCCGGGCCAGCGCCAGCCGTCGCGACGCACACCATCTGGTCGAGGTCGTCGTCGGTGCCGCGGCACTGCGCGAGCGGCTCCGGGACCTGCAGGAGTCGGCCCGCGAGGAGATCCTCTGGTTCTGCCGAGCGAACCCACTGGCCATGCAGGGCGCCGAGAACACCGAGGAGTACGGCGCTCTGTCCCGCGGCGTGCGCTATCGCGCCATCTACGAGCGTGCGCTGCTCGAGACACCCGGTGAGCTCGACACGATCGCCGAGGGCATCAGCTGGGGTGAGGAGGCCAGGACACTGCCCACTTTGCCGGTCCGGCTCGCGATTGTGGACCGCGCGACCGCAGTCTGTCCGCTGGTCCGAGACGACGAGCTAGGCATCGGCGAACCCACCGCGGCGGTGATCAGTCGCGGCCAGCTGCTCGACGCAGTCCTGGCGCTCTTCGAGAGTCACTGGGAGATGGCCACTCCGGTGACGATGCACACGGCCGAGCAGACTGGCGTTCTCGACGACCACGAGCGCTTCCTGCTCTCACTCCTCGTCGCCGGCGTCCCCGACAAGTCGATCGCCTCGCAGCTCGGGATCAGTCGCCGTACCGTCCAGCGCCGCCTGGATCGACTGATGTCGCTCGCCGGTGTGGACACCCGCACCGGCCTGGCCTACCAAGCCGCCAAACGCGACTGGCTGTGACCCAGGCCGGTGCGAGCCGGACCTACTTGACGCCGTACGCCTTGATGACGGTCTGAGTGATCTTGGTGCCGTTAGCACCAGTTGCTTGGACCTTCAGGGACACCGTGTTGCGGGCGCCGGTGACGACGGCGAGGTACTGGCCGAAGGCGCCCACCACGGGGAGCCGCTGCCAGGACTTGCCTTCGTCGTACGACGCCCACGCCTGCAGGCCCTTCGTCTTGGGCGCATCGAAGCCCAGGACATGTGTGCGCGATGCACGGCCGCTCAGGTCGGTCGGCGCCTTGTAGCCGACCTGCAGCAGCGATAGCGGGGTTGCCCTGTCCTCTGCCGTCTTGGCGGACCGGAACTCCCAGCTGGTCTGAGTACGCGTACCCCAGAGCCATTCACCCTCCGGATCGTCCCGCTCGGTGCTGAGGTCCAGCCGGTACGACGCGTCGCCGCTGGAGGTGATCACGTCCTGCCACGCATCAGGCAGGTCGGCGATCTTCGTACCGTTCCGCGACAGCGTTGCGGAGGCCGCAGTGGTCTCGCCGACCGTGTAGTGCCCGTCCGAGTCCACGAAGGACGGGATGCGCAGCGAGAGCCGGTCACCTGTCCTTGTGGAGACCACACCGGGTGCAGCGGCCGGCCGGACGACCGGACCGAACCACGTCTCGTTCGACGTACCGGTGCGGTAGCTCTTGGGCCGTTCGGTCATGCCGCCGCGGAGCGGGTTCATGTTGTCCCAGGTCCAGAGGTGGTGGACCCGGTGCTGCCAGAGCGAGTCACCGGAGGTCACCCACTCCTCACGGACCTTCGGCGTCTGGACGAACCGCTGGTAGTCGTTCCACGAGTAGTCCTGCCAGGGACGCCAGCCGAACCGCTGCTCCTTGGCCCAGCCGAAGCCGCCGTTGTCGTTGTAGCGCGTGGTGACGCGAGCGGAGTTCTGCGGGGTCACCTGGTAGGTGATCTTGCTGGGGATCGCTCCGGTCGACACCTGCTGTACGTCGTACAGATACGGGCTCGACGTGGTCAGCGTGACGTCGATGCTCGCGTGGCCGCGCCGGGCACGGTCGATCAGCTTCTGACCGTTGCCGGCCGTGGTCACCATCGCCGGGATCGGCTCCCGGTCACCCAGCGGTCGCCAGACCGTCCACGCGCCCTGTCCGGCCGGCCGGACCAGGATGATCGCAGCGGCTCCAGCCGCAGCCGCTGCTGCGATCTGGTCCTGCTCACTCACGTCGTCCCGAGTGGGCTCGACCACCAGCGCACCCTTGGCTGCCTTGAGCACGAGCGGGAACCGACGCTTGCCTTCGTACGACGGCGACTGGTGCAGCAGGTTGATGTCGACCCCGGGCAGCGAGGTCTGAACCATCGGCGCGACCAGTTGCCAGCGCGAGGAGAACTCGAACTTGCCGTCGGCGACCGGCTTGGTCGGCGTCACGTTCACCTGCTGCACCGTGCTGAAGTGCATCACCCCGTGGCTGATCGAGCGGCCGTTCGGGTACTCGCGGTGCACGTAGTAGCTCAGGATCGACTGCTGCTCGGACGGCTTCGGCGTCTCGATGGTGATCGGTACCGCCTTGCGCGCGTCGATGACGATCTCCCGGTCCTTGTCGACCAGCACGTTCGGATCGGTGAACAGGCTGACCTGCTCGCGCTCCGGGTCGTAGTTCTCGACCAGCGAGTGCAGCAGGTACGTGCCCTCTTCGATCTCAGCCTGGTAGGTCTGGCCGTCGCCGATCCACGCCAGTACGTCGGAACGCGAGTTGCTGCCGTAGAGCGAGATGACGGGGACTCCGGTCGGCTTGCCGTCCAGTCCGACCGCCCGCAGGGTCACTGTGTGCTTCGGTCCCTGCTTGAACGCGCCAACCGCAGTGTGGGTGAGCACTCCGCCCGGTCCGGTCGCTGTGACCCAGCCGCTGTGCAGACCGCGCTCGAGCTTCGCGGTGTCCAGGTTCAGCGAGACGTCGGTGCTTCCGTGCGCCGGAACGGTCACAGTGGCGGGGAGGCCGAACGCATCGGTCTCGGCCTTGCCGTTGTCGAGGTTGGTGACGGTTGTGGACAACGCCAGCGTGATCGGTGCTGCGCTGTCGTTCCGGTAGGTGATCTGCTTGCTGGTTCCGGTCAGGCCGAAGTCGGCCACACCGGTGGCGAACACCTGCTGGACAACCGCACGCGTCAGGTCGACCCGCCCAGCACCTTGCTGGTAGGCGGTCTGGTTCGACTGCGTCTTCGCGGTGCTGACCAGCGCGTTCTTGAGCTGGTCCGCCTTCCAGTCCGGGTGCTGCTGCGCGAGGAGCGCCGCAGCGCCGGCCACGTGCGGCGTGGCCATCGACGTACCGGAGGCGGCTGTGTAGAGGTTGTCGACCGGGTTGCCCATGGCAGTGCCGGCCGCGCGGGCCGCGACGATCTCCACACCCGGTGCGGTGATCTCCGGCTTCAGTCCGCCGTCAACGATCCGCGGTCCGCGGCTGGAGAAGTCGGCCAGCTTGTCGGTGCGGTCGACGGCTCCGACAGTGAGGGCCGAGGCAGCTGAGCCCGGCGTACCGACTGTCTCCTCACTCGGGCCGTCGTTGCCGGCCGCTACGACGAACAGCGTGCCGGTGCGGGCTGAGATGTCGTTGACGGCCTGGCTCATCGGGTCGGTCCCGTCGGTGGGTCCGCCGCCGAGGCTCATGTTGACCACCTTGGCGCCCTTCGCGGCTGCCCACTCCATGCCGGCGATGATCCACGAGTCGTACCCGATGCCGTCGTCGTTGAGCACCTTGCCGATCAGCAGGTCAGCCTGCGGTGCGACGCCCTTCCGGGTACCGCCTGCGCCCGCACCGGTGCCGGCGATCGTCGCAGCGACGTGCGTGCCGTGACCGAAGTGGTCGACCGGTCCGGTCGCGCTGTTGGAGAAGTCCTCGGACTCCTTCACCTTCCCGGCCAGATCGGGGTGCTGCGCATCCACACCAGTGTCCAGTACGGCGACCTGTACGCCGGAGCCCTGGTAACCCGCCTTCCACGCATCCGGCGCACCGATCTGCGGAACGCTCTTGTCGAGCGTCGGACGCACCTTGCCGTCCAACCACACCTTGCTCACCCCGCTGCTGAGCGACCGTGCACCAGCAAGTGACTTCCACAGCTGCGGGAGCTCACCCTTGGCCGCAGACACCGCAGCGCCGCCGATCGAGTCGAGCTGCCGAGTGGTCGTCGTACCGGCGAGTGCGGAGGAGGCGCGGGCTCCCCCGGCGTACTTGACGATCAACGGGAGCTGCGGTGCGGCCGAGTCGCCGTACCCGTCCCGGATCAGCTCGTCGACGTCGAACAGGTCGACGTCGAGAACGCCGGTGGAGATGTACGGGACGGCGTCACTCGGCAGCACGCGCAGTCCGCCGTCCGCCTCGACGGTGTGGAAGGCCACGCGTTCGCGGCCCGGTCCGGGCTGGACACTGGCCGCCTTCTTGCCGTTACCGGCGTCGGTGACCGAGACGACGTCCCCGGTGATCAGGGTGACGGAGCTGGTGGTGGGCTGGACACTCTCGCGCTGGGGTGGTGACCCCGCGCTGGCAGGCGCCACCGTGACCGCGCCGAGGGTCAGCACCGCGGCGAGGGTGACCGCAGGGATCCGTGGTGAGGGCATGGGCAGGTCTCCTCGTTCGGAGTTCAGTAGTTCACAGGCGTGGGGACGGCCTGTTCCGTTTGAGTTTGCAATCTCGTCACGGTGATCCGCTCTGTCCATCACTGCCGCCTGTGCGACATGGCGCAAGGACGCCAGCAACCGGCACCATCAGCACATGAGTGCGATTGCGGTCCGCAAGTGGGCATGGTTGGGGACTCTGCTGGTCGGGGCGGCGCTGTACTTCGCCGTCCTCGCAGTGCTTGCCGACACCAACAACCCGAACCTGTTCCCGACGATGATCCTGCTCGGGGCACTGGTGGTCCCGCTGACGTTCGTGACGTTCGCGGCGGGCCGGTCCGGGCGGTGGCTGATCGACGGGCCGACGCTGGGCGGGTGTCTGCTGTTCGGCGGGGTGGTGGGCGTAGTGGTCGCCGGACTGCTCGAGTACGACGCCATGCGCCGCCTGGGCACGTTGCCGATGCTCGGGGTCGGGCTGATCGAGGAGGCGGCCAAGCTGGTCGTCCCGGCGATCCTGGTGGTGTTCTTCGGGCACCGCTACCGCAACTCGATCGGGCGCGGCATCGTCATCGGAGTCGCGGTCGGCACCGGGTTCGCCGTACTGGAGACGATGGGCTACGCCTTCGTCGCTCTGCTGCAGTCCGGTGGGAACGTCGGCGCTGCCGAGCAGACCCTGTTCGTCCGCGGCCTCCTGTCGCCGGCCGGCCACGCCGCCTGGACCGGTCTGAGCTGCTGGGGCCTCTGGCGCTTCGTGAGCGCCCCGAGCGGCAAACACCTCGCCGGATTCGCCGGCATGTACGCCCTGGCGGTCGCCCTGCACACCGCCTGGGACGGCATCGGCGGCGTCGTCACCTACGCCGTGGTCGGCGTCATCTCCATCGGCCTCCTCCTCTTCGGCCTCCGCCGAGCCCAGCGAGCAGACGTCATCGCCTAGACAGTTTGTCCGTGATGGACATATCGTCCAGGTGTGACGCCTGAGCAGATTGCGCCTGTTGGTGAGGTGCTGGCGCGGTTGTTGTCGCCGCATGCCGAGGTGGTGCTGCACGACTCGGTGACGGATCGGATCGCGATGATCTGGAATCCGCTGTCGGGGCGGGAGCCTGGGGATCCGTCGTTGCTCGGCGAGCTCGATGAGCTGGCCGAGAGCGGGCGTGATGCGTATGGGCCGTATCCGAAGGTGCTGCCGGATGGGCGTCGGCTGTCGAGTGTGAGCGCCGTACTGCGGGACGAGGACGGTACGGCGGCGTACGTGCTGTGTGTGAACGTGGATCGGACCGCGTTCGAGACTGCGAGTCGGTTGCTGGCCGCGTTTGCCGCACCGGCGTCCGGACAGCCGCGGGTGTTCTTTGAGCATGACTGGACCGAGAAGCTGAACGAACTCGTGGCCGGCTACGTGCAGGAGCGCGGTGTGCCGGTGGAGCGGCTGAGTCGGGCAGATCGGGTGGAGCTGCTCGGTCGGCTGGATGTGGCTGGTGTGCTCAGTCAGCGGCGGTCGGTGCCGACGGTGGCGCGGGCGCTGCAGGTGTCGCGGTCTGCGCTCTACCAACTACTTGCTGAGGCCCGGAAGGAGCCGCATGCCGACCCTGCCTGATTTCCGGCTGGAGACCCATTTCGCGCGCTGGGAGTTCACCGCGCGGTACCACCTGACCGCATCGGATGCGCAGACGCTTCCGATGTCCGAGCTGCTTGCACTGGCCGATGACGACGGTCGCGAGCGGTGGGAATCGCTGGCGCTCGGGTACACCGAGGTGCGCGGAATGCCTGCGCTGCGGGAGGCGATCGCGTCGATGTACGACGTAGCGCAACCTGAGGACATCCTGTGCTTCGCGGGTGCGGAGGAAGGGATCTACCTCGCCATGCGCACGCTGCTCGAGCCGGATGACCACCTGGTTGTGCTGACGCCGAACTACCAGGCGGCCGAGACTGTGCCGTCGTCGGTCGCGGAGGTGACCGGTGTCGCGCTGCGGCCTGAGGATGGGTGGGCGCTGGATGTTGATGCGATCGAGCGTGCGCTGCGGCCGAATACGCGGATGGTCTCGGTCAACTTCCCGAACAACCCGACTGGCGCGGTTGCTTCGCCTGAGGCCTGGCAGCGGCTCGTGGAGCTGTGTGCGGAGCGCGGCATCCTGTTGTTCTCCGACGAGGTCTACCGCGGGCTCGAGCTCTCGCGTGATCCGTTGCCTCAGGCAACAGACTTGTCGGGTACGGCGATCTCGCTGAATGTGATGTCGAAGGCGTACGGGTTGCCCGGGTTGCGGATCGGGTGGATCGCGTGCCGGGATCACGCCGTACTGGACCGGCTCGAACGTGCCAAGCACTACACGACGATCTGCAACTCGGCACCCAGTGAGGTGCTCGCGCTGATCGCTTTGCGGGCTCGCGATCAGTTACTCACGCGGAACCGCGGGATTGTTGCTGCGAACCTTCCGGTCTTCACGGAGTTCTTTGACCGCTACCCCGACCTGTTCGAGTTCACCGCGCCGGACGGTGGGTGCGTGACCTATCCGCGCTACCTCGGGGCGGATGGCGTAGAGGCGATGTGCGAGGCGCTGGTGGAACAGGCCGGCGTACTGCTGCTGCCCGCGAGCATCTACAGCTCCACGCTGACCGAGACACCTCCTGACCGGTTCCGGGTCGGTGTGGGTCGACAGAATCCCGAACCGGCATTGGCTGTCTGGGCGGACTGGTTGGAAAGCCGGTGACGCTGCCGGTGTTTGGGCTCGACGCGATCAGCCAGGTCGCGAAGCCGGCGGTGGTGTTCGACGCAGTGCGGTCGGCGCTGATCGCGCATGCGGAGGGACGGACGTCGGTACCGGCGCCGATGGTGCTCGAGTTCCCGCAGTACGCCGGGGACACGCACGTGAAGGCCGGTCACGTGGCCGGTACGCCGTACTTCGTGGTGAAGGTGGCGAGCACGTTCGGCTCGGTCAACAACGGGCTGGTGCTCGCGGTCGACGCAACCAACGGTCAGCCGGCCGCTGTGCTCGCCGACGAAGGCAAGCTCACCGCATGGCGTACGGCGGCCGCCGGTGCGCTGATCACTCACGCGATGACGCCAGTCGGAGTCGACGAGGTCGCCGTACTAGGCACAGGTGAGCAGGCGCTCCTCCAGATCCTGTGGCTACACGAGCTACGCCCGCTCCGTCGAGTGAAGGTCTGGGGCCGCCGCCCAGAAGCCGTCGACCGCCTCTGCACCCAACTGCAGTCAGCCGGCCTGCACGCCACACCCGACGGCCTAACCGGCGCGCCCTGTGTAATCACCACAACAGCCGCCCGCGAGCCGCTACCGCTGGACGCCTTCCGAGAAGCCATCCACATCACCGGCATCGGAACCGACATGCCAGGCAAAGGCGAACTCCCACCCGCCCTGTTCGCCAACGCCTTCGTGGCCACCGACGACCACGCCCAATGCCTCCACCACGGCGACCTCGCCAACGCAGTCCAAGCCGGCGTGATCGGCGCAGAGGACGACGTCGCCGCAGGAGTAATCCTCCGCGACGGAATGCCCAGCCGGGCCGCGCCGCCAGCCCCGGCCCCGACGCCTGGTGCGCGTCCCCTCTCCACCACCTTCCCCCGCAACCACCGTTCGATTGCGGATCTCACCGGGGTGGGAGCAACTGATGCCGCCGTTGCGGGAGCGATCCTCGGTCAACTGGTTCGTTAATTGGCATCAGCAGGTTCGTAAGTGGACTGGTTGCATCATGTGCAACCAATGCTGCGTGATTTGACCGGTTTAGGCCTCCAAGTCCGCACATTCCACCGCGTACACGCTCTCACGGAATAGTAACGGACGCTTCTGAACTATTGACCCGTCAGTCACGCCTGGGGAATTCTCGGGGCCTCTGCAGGAACAGGTTCATACCAGGGGTGATCCATGAAGTTCCGTTCGCTTGCCGTGGCCGCAGTCGCGGCCCTGTCGCTCACCGCTCTCGCGGCGTGTGGGTCCGGCGACAAGAACGCAGCAAGTTCCGGGCCGAAGACCATCGACGTGTGGCTGATGAAGGGGAGCGTCTCGGACGACTTCCTGAAGCGGTTCACCGATGATTTCGCCGCCAAGCACACCGACGTCAAGCTGAACGTTCAGATCCAGGAGTGGAACGGGATCGGCCCGAAGATCATCGGTGCGCTGGCCAGCAAGGACGCGCCGGACGTGATCGAGGTCGGGAACACGCAGGTCGCGCAGTACTCGGCCTCCGGTGGCGTCCGCGACCTGACCGACAAGAAGGCCGACCTGCAGGGCGACGACTGGATCGAAGGTCTGGCCGGCCCGGGCAACTACGAGGGCAAGCAGTTCGGCATTCCGTACTACGCGGCGAACCGCGTCGTCGTCTACCGCAAGGACCTGTTCGCGGCGGCCGGGATCAAGACCCCGCCGAAGACCCGCGAGGAGTGGCTGGCGGCGACCGCCAAGCTGAACACCGGCGGCAACCAGGGCATCTACCTGCCCGGCCAGAACTTCTACGTGCTGTCCGGCTTCATCTGGGACGAGGGCGGCGACCTCGCGGTCCAGGAGGGCGACAAGTGGAAGGGCGCGCTCGGCTCTCCCGAAGCGCTCAAGGGCATGGAGTTCTACAAGCAGATCCAGGCGCTCGGCAAGGGCCCGAAGGATTCCGACGAGGCCAAGCCGACCCAGACCGACGTGTTCGCGCAAGGCAAGGTCGCGCAGATGATCGCCGTACCGGGTGCGGCCGAGCTGATCGCGCAGGCGAACCCGGCGCTCAAGGACAAGCTGGGCTTCTTCCCGATCCCGGGCAAGACCGCCGACAAGCCGGGTGCGGTCTTCACCGGCGGCTCGGACCTGATCGTGCCGGAGGCGTCGGACGCCCCGGACGCGGCCTTCACCTTCATCAAGGAGCTGGCCGGCGAGAAGTGGCAGGTCGACCTGGCCAAGTCGATGAAGTACGTGCCGAACCGCAAGGCGCTCGCGTCCCAGGTCACCGGTGACGAGGGCACCAGCGCGATGGCGGCCGGTGCGGCCAACGGGAAGGCGACGCCGAACTCGCCGAACTGGGCCGCGGTCGAGGCCAAGAACCCGATCAAGGAGTACCAGACCAAGGTGCTCACCGGCGGTGACCCGGCCGCGGCGGCCCAGGCGGCCGACGCGATCATCACCGAGGCCCTGAACAGCGGAAAGTAGACCGTGGCTGTCGCTCTCGCCGAGCGGACCGCCCCCGCCCCCGAGCCGGAACCCCCGGCCCGGGCCCGGCGGGGGCGCCCGCGGGTTCTCCCCTATCTGCTCATCGCGCCGACCGTGCTCGGGATGGCGTACCTGCTGATCTACCCGCTGATCCGCAACCTGGTCATCTCGTTCCAGAAGTTCGGGATCGCGCAGCTGATCCGCGGCGGCGCCGAGTTCGTCGGCATCGACAACTACCGGGAGATCTTCACCGACGACAAGTTCTGGTCAGTGGTCGGCCGGACCTTCGCGTTCACCGCGATCAACGTCGTACTGATCATGGTGCTGGCCACCCTGGTCGCGCTGCTGATCGATGCCCTGGGCAAGTGGATGCGCTTCCTCGTGATGGGCGGCCTGGTGCTGGCCTGGGCGATTCCGGTGCTGGCGGCAACGACTGTGTTCCAGTGGTTGTTCCAGTCCCAGCTCGGGGTGGTCAACTGGGTGCTCGTCCAGCTCGGGTTCACCCAGTACGACGGCTATGCGTGGTTCGCGGACGGTACGTCGACGTTCGCGATCATCGTGATCATGATCGTCTGGCAGTCGGTGCCGTTCGCGGCGCTGACCCTGTATGCCGCGATCACCACAGTGCCGAAGGAGATCTACGAGTCGGCGTCGATGGACGGCGCGGGCCCGATCCGGATGTTCGGGCTGATCACGTTCCCGATCCTGCGGCCGATGTTCGGGCTGATCCTGTGCCTGGAGGTGATCTGGGTCTTCAAGAGTTTCGTGCAGATCTGGGTGATCAGCCAGGGCGGACCGGGTGACGCGACCCTGACACTGCCGGTGTTCGCCTACCAGATCGCGCAGTCGCTGAACCGGTACGACCTCGGTGCCGCGATCTCGATGGTCACCGTGCTGCTGCTGACCGTCGTACTGCTCGCCTACTTCCGGCAGCTGTTCAAGGAAGAGGGCGAACTGTGAAGCCGAAGCGGATCGTCCTCAACGTGATCGCGCTGGGAGTCTTCGCGTTCGCGGTCTTCCCGGTCTACTGGATGGTGCTGACGGCGTTCAAGCCGACCAAGGACATCCAGGCCGAGACACCGTCGTTCTTCCCGACGAACGTCACCTTCAGCCACTTCAGTACGGCGGTCAACGCCGACGGCTTCTGGTTGTTCTGGCGGAACTCGGCGTTCGTCGCGATCACCGGCGTACTGCTCGCTCTGGTGGTCGCGTGCCTGGCCGCGTTCGCGGTCGCGCGGCTGAAGTGGAAGGGCCGGCAGGCGTTCATCGTGATGGTGTTCGTCGCGCAGATGACGCCGTGGGAGGCGTTGCTGATCCCGATGTACGTGATCGCGCGCGACACCGACATGCTGGACAAGCTGCCGATGCTGACGCTGATCTACTTCATGATGACGTTGCCGTTCACGATCGTGACACTGCGCGGATTCCTGAACGCGATCCCGGCCGATCTCGAGGAGGCCGCGCAGGTCGACGGGTGCAACCAGTTCCAGGCGTTCCGGCGGATCGTGTTCCCGCTGCTCGCGCCGGGACTGCTGTCCACGTCGCTGTTCGGTTTCATCACCGCGTGGAACGAGTTCGCGTTCGCGAACCTGCTGATCATCAAGGAGCAGGACCAGCGCACGCTGCCGGTCTGGCTCTCGTCGTTCAGCAACACCTTCGGCACCGACTGGGGCGCGACGATGGCCGCGGCCACGTTGTTCATGCTCCCGGTCCTGCTGATCTTCCTGGTCCTCCAGGGCCGCGTCACCTCTGGTGTGGCGGCCGGAGCAGTGAAGGGCTAGTCAAACGTCAGCCGCGTCGTGATCCGGTACCGGTCTCCGCGATAGATGGAGCGCGTGTACTCGATCACGGCGTGGTCTGCGTTCCGCGTCGTGCGCTCGAAGAGCAGAGCCGGGGAGTGCACCGGTACGCCGAGCAGTTCGGCTTCGTCAGCGTCCGTCACGGTCGGCTCCGCAGTCTGTACGGCATCCTTCGGCGCAACGTGGTACCGCGAGCGCAGCAGCCCGTAGAACGAACCGAGCTCGAAATCGCGACCGGTGATCCCGGGAACGAACACGGCCGGGATGCGGATCCGCTCGATGCACATCGGCGTACCTTCGACGAGCCGCAGCCGCAGCGCGGTGACCAGGTCGTCGACCGGTGACATCTCCAGCTTGTGGCCGAGCCGTGCACCGGCCGGACCGACCTCGAAGCTGAGCAGTCGACTTGGCCACGGCGACCCCTCCGCCAACGGTGCCTGGTAGTCGCCGGACGCGGTCGGCTCGAGCGCCTGCTGGATCTTGCGGGCGCTGGTGAAGGTGCCGCGACCGTGCTCGCGGATGACCAGACCGTCGCGCGCCAGGTCGTCGAGAGCCGCCCGCAACGTCGGCCGGGAGACGCCGAGCACCTCGCTCAGTGACCGCTCCGACGGCAGCGGCTCACCGGGGTTGCGCTCCTCGATCAGCCGCAGCAGCTGGTCCCGCGCCTCGGTCCGTCTCATGACGAAACCTTACCAGTGGTTAACCGCGTCCCGGCATTTCCGAACCTGCTTTACGCATTGACTTTACCAATTGGATAGACCAACCTACGGAAAGATCACCCCGCCCCGAGAAGGAGGTCCACTCCGATGACTCGATCACGTACGAAGCGAACGACCGCCGCCCTCGTCGTACTGGCTGCTCTGGCCGCTGGAACCACCGCCACCACCGCAAGCGCCGGTACGACGGCCTGTGGTGCGCTCTTCGACGACTTCAACTATTCGTCGCGGACCGACCCGAACTTCACCGGTCACGACTGGAGTGTCCGGACCGGCGCCGGCGGCCCCGGCATCCCGGACACCTGGACCGCCGCGAACGTCAGCTTCCCGACCGTCGACGGCCAGAAGTCGCTGCAGCTCAAGGCCACCACCAATGGCACGACGGGCGGCACCACGCAGGCGCAGGTCCAGCAGAACCGGTTGCGATTCTTCGAGGGCACGTACGCGACCCGGTTCAAGTTCAGCGACACTCCGGTCAGCGGTAACGACGGCGACCACGTCAACCAGACCTTCTACACGATCTCCCCGCTCGACTACGACTGGGAGCCGACGTACTCGGAGCTCGACATCTCGGAGTACCTGCCGAACGGTGGTTGGGGAGAGACCGGACCGGTCAACTTCATCACCAGCTGGAACACGTACCAGGCGGATCCGTTCGACGGCTGGCGCAAGACCACCGTGCGCAACTGGAGCCACGCAGGCTGGCACACGCTGGTCACCGTGGTCGCTGGCGGGCACGTGAAGTACTACATCGACGGTGCGCTGGCTGCGGACCACACCACGGACGACGCCGGTCGCAACGTCTACCCGCGGCGGCCGATGACGCTGAACTACAACCAGTGGTTCATCGACCTGGACGGCCACACCGGAAGCACCAGCTCGTATGTGCAGTCGGCCGACTGGGTCTACTACGCGAAGAACGAAACTTTGACGCCTGCCCAGATCACCACTCGCGTCAACAACTTCCGCTCTGCAGGCACAACGCACCAGGACAACATCAGCTGCTGAGTCAGCAACCGGGTCATTGTGTGAGATGGCTGCTTTGGGCATGGACAACCTGTGCCGGACTGAGTACGGTCCGTAAACGGCGTCCGCACCACGCCACGACGGAGGACGCCTCCGTACTTGATCGGTGAGGTACCGCCCGCCAGTGGCACCTCACTGGTGGATGGGCAAGCAGCCCGCGGTGAGAGCCGTGGCCTGATGGGGGCCCACCCACCTAGGTGGGGCGGCGAACGACACTCACTCGTTCACCGCCCCACCGACTCAAACGCGGGCCCAGACCGGGCCTTCCGGCGTGTCGGTGACCTGAACGCCGAGCCTCTTCAGCTCATCCCGTACGGCGTCCGCCCGGGCGAAGTCCTTCGCCGCCCGAGCGAGCTCCCGCTCCGCCACCAGTTTGTCCACCGCGGCCGTGTCGACGTCCGCCGTACTGGTGAAGTCGAGGTCGCCGGATGGCAGGCCCAGGACCGCGTGGCTCGCAGCGACGATCAGGGCCTGACTCGCCGTCGATAGAGCCGAGTCCCGCAAGGCGTCCTGCAGTACGGCGAGCACCCGCGGCGTGTTCAGGTCCGTGCTGATCGCTTCGTCGATCTGGGCGAGTACGGCGCGAGTCGCGTCGTCGCCCGCTGCGGCGTACGCCTGCTCGGCGGTCTCGACCTCCGGCAGCGGTCCAAGGGCTTTGACTCGGCGAACCAACTTCCGCAGGGTGGCTTGGGCGCTGTCGAGCGCAGGCAGCGTGAAGTCGAGCTGGGTGCGGTAGTGGCCGCCGAGCAGGAGCAACCGGAAAGCCTGAGGGTGATAGCCCTGATCCCGCAGCTCACTGATCGTCAGCGCCTTGCCGGCCGACTTGGCCATCTTGGCCTCACCGAGCCGCAGGAACTCGTTGTGCATCCACAGCGGTACCCACGGCTTGCCGTCGCCGAGGTAGGCCTCGCTCTGCGCGATCTCGTTGACGTGATGCAGCTGCCGGTGGTCGACACCGCCGGTGTGGATGTCGAAGTGCTCACCGAGCAGCTCCATGCTCATCACCGAGCACTCGAGGTGCCACCCTGGTGCGCCCCAGCCCCACGGCGAATTCCACCGCATCGCACGGATCTGACCCGGCGCCTCGGCCCGCCACAGCGCGAAGTCGGTCTTCGCTCGCCGGCCCGGAACCTGTTCGACCCGGGCCCCTTCGAGTTGACCACTCGCGTCGACGAGACCCAACGCGCCGTACCCGGGGTCCTTGGACGTGTCGAAGTACAGACCGGAAGGGATCTCGTAGGTGAAGCCGCGGTCGACGAGCCGCTCGGCGAAGGCGATCATCTCGCTCACGTAGTGCGTGGCCCGCGGGTAGTGCTGGGCGGGCAGGATGTTCAACGCGGCCAGATCGGCGAAGAACGCCTGGGTGTACGTCTCGGCGAGCTCCTCGACCGTACGGCGTTCCCGTTCCGCGGCTACCTCGAGCTTGTCCTCGCCCAGCTCCGCCTCGGCCACTGCATGACCGACGTCGGTGATGTTGATGACGTGCTCGACCTGCCAGCCCTTCCACAGCAGGGCTCGGCGCAGTGTGTCGGCGAAGGTGTAGGCGCGCAGGTTGCCGATATGCGCGTAGCTGTACACGGTCGGCCCACAGCTGTAGAGGCGAACCAGGCCCTGATCAGCTGGTGTGAAGGTCTCGGTCCGGCGCCCTAGGGAGTTGTACAGCTTCATCCGCGGATTTTAGTGCCCCCAACGGTCAGGCACTCTGGATCGTCTTGGTCTTCGAAAGCTGAACCGAGAGAACGGGTGCGGATGGCTGACTGGGAACGAGCCTTCGAAGAACTGCTGGCCGGTCGGGGCGGCGCTCTGCGCGCGTACGCCTACCTGCTCACCGGTGAGTCGGCCGCCGCCGCGGATCTGGTCCAGGACGCCTTGCTGAAGGTCTTCGGCCGGCTGCGCGTCGGGAGCGACGTCGTCCAACTCGAGGGCTATGTACGGCGGGCGATGCTGAACCAGTTCGTCGATGGCCGCCGGCGGGCCGGACTGTGGAGAGCCAAGCAGCACCTGCTGGTCCACCCGGCTGAGCACCATGACGAGGACCGGCTGCTGACCGACGTCGTACGGCAGGCCCTGGCCACGCTGTCGCCCAAGCAGCGGGCGTGTGTGGTGCTGCGGTACTACGAGGACCTGACCGTCCCCGACATCGCGGAACAGCTCGGCTGCGCACAAGGCACGGTCAAGCGACACCTGGCCGATGCCCACGCCAAGCTCGCCACCCGGCTCGCCGTACCCGAGGAGACGATGAAATGACCGACCTGCCTGCGTTGAATGATCTGAAGGGGCTACTCCGTACTGCGGCCGCCGAGGCTGAGAACGTGAGTGTCGACGGTAGTGCACTGCTCCCCCACATCCGTCGCCGTCGGCGCGTCCGCTCGGCCGCTGTCGGCGTGGGCGGCGTCGCGGTGGCGACCACGCTCGCTATCGGTGCGTACGCCGTACTGCCTGGACCTGCGGTTGTGGAGCAGCCGCCGGTGAGCGGGGGACCCACCAAGCCGGCGGGCGGCCCGACGTCCGCGAAGAGTGGTGACGGGCTGCGGTGTGGCAGCAGTGTCGTGGTGACGGGTCGGTCCGGTACGTCCGAGCTGTTGGTCTCGCAGAGCATGATGCAGGAGACGATGAAGCGGGAGGGTGACGGCTGGCGCGGAACCCTGTCGGTCAAGGTGACCAACACGGCCAAGGTGACGCTCTACGGAGGGAACCCGCCGCAGGACTACCTGGTCGCGCAGGAGAAGGGCAAGGCCGGCACTGTGCTCGGGCGGGCGAAGGTGACGCTCGCTCGGGATAGCACCGTGTTGCAGCCCGGTCAGTCCAAGTGGAAGGACGACGTACCGTTCCTGGTCACGAGCTGTGACGGGAAACGGATGCCGGGCGGGTGGTACCTCGTCTACCTCGAGGGGAAGTCGACGGTGGCGGTCGGGCGCGTGCACCTGAGCTGACCCCGGCGGTTTGCCGGATCGTCCGGCAATCTTCAGGCGCTGAGACGTTTCGCGGCAGTAGCCGGGCGGGCAGGATGACAGGCGACCGATCCCATCCGCCCTGGGAGTCGCTGTGCAACGCTCGCTCCGCCCGGTCCTGATCCTCACCGCCGTCCTCGCGCTCCTCGGCTTCGGTATCACGCCGTCGACCGCCGCGACCCCGATCACCGTTGCGACGGCGATCGGCAGACAGGACGGCTCCACCGCCTCCGTCACCGGGTACGTGGTCGGCCAGCCGACCGCCACCAGCACGGTGGTCCGCAGCAACTTCCCGAACGACTACGCCCTCGCCCTCGCGGACTCCGCGAGTCAGACGAGCACCGGGTCGATGCTGTACGTGCAGATCCCGGCCACGTTCCGCGCGTCGTACGGACTGCAGAGCAACCCCGGGCTGATGGGGAAGCAGATCACCGTCACCGGCACCCTGGCGGCGTACTTCTCGCACGCCGGCCTGAAGGACGCGACCGCCTTCACCGGCGGCGGCGGGTCGACGGATCCCGGTGACCCGTCGGACTACTACGCCCCCGCCGCAGGCAAGACCGGCGCCGCCCTGAAGGCCGCCCTGCACACGATCATCTCCGACCAGACCAAGCTGTCCTACGACCAGGTCTGGAACGCCCTCAAGGACACCGACCAGGACCCGGCGAACGCCAACAACGTCATCCTGCTCTACTCCGGCCGCTCCCAGAGCAAGTCCACCAACGGCGGCGGCGTCAACGACTGGAACCGCGAACACGTCTGGGCCAAGTCCCACGGCGACTTCGGTACGGCGACCGGCCCCGGCACCGACATCCACCACCTCCGCCCCGAGGACGTCTCGGTCAACTCAGCCCGCGGCAACCTCGACTTCGACAACGGCGGAACCACCGTCACCGAATGCCCCGGCTGCACCGCCGACGGCGACTCCTTCGCCCCGCGAGCGGCAGTCCGCGGCGACGTAGCCCGAATGATCCTCTACATGGCCGTCCGCTACGAAGGCGGCGACGGCTGGCCGAACCTCGAGCCCAACAACTCCGTCAACAACGGCAGCGCCCCCTACATAGGCAAACTCACAGTCCTCAAAGCCTGGTCCGCCGCCGACCCACCCGACGCCTTCGAAAAGCGCCGCAACGAAGTCATCTACACCACCTACCAACACAACCGAAACCCCTTCATCGACCACCCCGAATGGATCACCTCCATCTGGCCGTAGGCCCATCTGCCCCTGGATGCCCCGGATTTCGTCGAAATCGGCCCGGATCGAGCCCCGATCCGGGCCGATCGCTGCATCATCTGCCCCGAGATGCCCCGCCATCTGCCCTCCCCAGCCATCGCTCAGAGCCGTCACAGTGGGTTCAGACACAAATTGTGGCTAGTATCAAAGGAGGAAAAGTGGCCACGCCAGCAGTAGAAATGGATGATCTGATGGACATCGGCATCAAGGAGCTCCGCGACGGACTCAGTCGCCACCTCGCCTACGTGCGCGAGGGACACACCATCACCGTCACCGACCACGGCAAGCCGATCGCTCAGATCAGCCCCGTCGGCGGACCGAGCAGGTTGCAGCAGTTGATCGCTGAAGGCTTGGTTCGCCCGCCGCTCAGGCCCAAGCGTCGGGCGCGCATCCCGAGCGAGGCCGGCGGGATCGTGAGCGACCTGGTATCGGAGCAGCGCGGATGATCTGCTACTTCGACACCGCCGCGCTCGTTCCGTTACTGATTCCCGAGCCGAGCTCCCCTGTTTGCCGTCAGTTGTGGGACGACGCTGACGACGTGCTGACCACGGAGGTGACCTTCGTCGAGGCCGCGGGCGCGCTGGCACAGGCGGTTCGATCTGGACGGATCACCGAGTCCAGAGCGACCGAGGCGCTCGGTGAGCTCGACGCCTACTGGCGGGAACTCAACACCATTGAAATCACCGGCAGTCTGGTGCGCAGGGCCGCAGGGCTGACCTCGCTGCAGGCTTTGCGGCCGTATGACGCGTTGCAGTGCGCGTCGGCAGAGAGTGCCCGTCAGCCGGACCTGATCTTCGTGTCGGGCGATCGGCGGCTGCTCAAGGCCGGAGCGAATCTCGGGATGCACCTTGCGGACGTGAATGCCCCGATGCCAACCCATTAGTCGGATCAGCGATTGAGCTTTAGTGAGCGGTCGCCTCGCTCGGGGATTCTCGGGGTGGGGCGACCGTTTGCTGTTGTTAGCTGGTTGGTGGGTTGTGGGGCGGCGTGGGTGAGGCGGGTTTGGAGGTAGGTGCGGAGGCCGGGGTCGGCGAGGGTCAGGTGGGTGGGGGTGGCTCGGAGGAGGCCTTGGGTCAGGGGGCGGGTGGCGGCGGATTCGACCGGCCAGCGGGAGGTTGTTGCTGGGGGCAAGGGGATGCCGGTGGTGGTTTGGGCGGCTTGGGCCAGGAGGGATTTTTCGGCGGGGGTGCAGTTGTGCCAGGCCGCTTCGTAGAGGGGGCGGGAGGACTCGTTGTGGCGGGTGGTGGCCTGGTGGGCTCCTGGGGTGGTGAGGCCGGTGGTGGGGTCGGCTAGGTCCAGGGCGGTGGTGGCGAGGGCGCGGAGGCGGGCGGGGTTGCCGTTGGCGGCTTGGACCAGGTGGTCTACGGCTTCGGGAGTGTGCGGTACGGCGGCCTGGCGGAGAGGCTCGGCGAGGGCGGGGCGGAGTTCGGCGTCGGTGAAGGGTTCCAGCTTGCGGATGTCGAAGCGGGTGACGACGTCGGTTTCGATGCCGGCTTGTCCACCGGAGGCTTCGAGGAGGCGGCTGGTGGTTTGGTTGCTGCCGGCGGCGATCAGGAAGACGGGCTGACGGTTCTGTTCCAGGCGGGCGGACAGTTCGGTCAGGGCGACCAGGTCGCGGTCGGAGGCGTTGTCGAGGTTGTCGACCATGAGCAGGAGCGGTTCGCCTTTGGCGGCTGAGATGGCGCCGAGGCGGTCGGCGAGTTCGTTCAGATTGCTGCCGACCTCGTCTGGTTCCTCGGACTCGTGCTGTTCTTTCGCGACAACCTGGAACGCGCCGGGCACACCCACCCGCACCTCGTTCCCCGCCTGCGGCCGTCTCGTCCGGCCGGCCAACTGGTCGAGATCCTTCTTCAGCGTGCGCGCTGCGCTGGCACCGAAGTGTTCCCGCACCGTGTCGAGGTCCTGACTGATCGCCCGAATCAACCGGTTCTCCAGCGGCTCCCGCGACGACGCCTCCACCCGCACGGCAATCCACCCTTCGCGAGCCGCCAGCCCCTGCGCCCGATCCAGCTCGCGACTCTTCCCCATCCCCGGTTCTCCCGTGAACAGCACGGTCGTCCCGCCCGGCACCCGCTGATCCAGCGAGATCGGCCGGCCCTCCCCGTCCTTGCGATCCACCGTGTACGACGGCGCCCGCGTCGTACCGAGGACTCGTCCCGCCGTCCAACCGGGTCCGGCTGCGCCGGCCTTCAGGGAGGAGGTGCTCGCGAGGGAGGCGGTCCTCGCGGGAGAAGGAGGGGCTGCGGGGGAAACGGTGCTCACGGGGGAAGCGGAGCTTGTGAGGGCTGGGGTGCTCGCGGCGGAAGTGATGCTGGCGGCTGGAGCCAGCGAGGGGTGGTGGGGGAGGTGGGGTGCTGGTTGGGTGAGGGTTTTTTTGAGCCAGGAGTGCATTCCGGGGTCGGTGATGGTTGGTTGGTCTGTGGTTTCGCGGATTAGGCCTCGGGCGACCAGTTCTTGGCGGGCTTCGTCTAGTTGTTGCCATTGGCCCGGAATGTCGGCGAGCGGCGAACCAGCGGCGACCGCCGCCAGCACCGCCTTCTGGGGGTTGGTGCTTTTGTCCCAGCGGGCTTGGTAGAGAACGGCGGAACGACTGTGCACCCGCTCGATCGCCGCCGCGGCACCTCCAGCCGTGATGCCATCCGCCGAGAGGGCCGTATCGGCGAGCGTGCGCAGTCGGCCAGGATCACCGTTGGCTGAGCGCACCAACGAAGACACACCGGCTTGCTCATAAGGAATACCGGCTCGATCCAACGGCACAGTGAGAAGAGACGTCAGCTCGGGGTCGGACAGGGGAGCGAGCTCGCGGAGTTCGAAGGGCATTCGTTGGGAGGCGGCCAACAACCTGCTGGTGGTCATCGTGCCGCCGGCTGCGACCAGCCAGACCGGGCGTCCGCTGTTCTCTAAATGCTCGGCGAGCTCGCTCAACCCGGCCAGGTCGTACGGCGACGCCGCGTCGACGTTGTCGACCATGAGCAGCACCGGCCGATCCGGCGAGAGTTCACCGAGTCGGTCGGCGACGTCGTGCAGTGTCGTTCCGAGGTTGTCCAACGGCGTCGCGTCCCACTGCTTCTTGGTGACGAACTGCACCGGCCCGCCACCGATCCGCACCTCGGCCCCGTGCTGGACCTTCCGCTGCCGCTGAGTCAGGTCCCGGACCGCGCGACGCAGCTTCCGGACCCGGAACCCACCGAACTCCCGCCGCAGCTTCCCAAGATCCGCACCGATCGCCCGAGTAAACCGGTGCTCCAGCGGTTCCCGCGCCGACGCCTCGACGCGGATCGCCGTCCAGCCGTGCCGCTCAGCCAACTCGGCCGCGTGGTCGAGTTCGCGGGTCTTCCCCGCCCCAGGCGGTCCCGTGAACAGGATCGCCCGCCGTTCGGGCAGCACCGGCGCGAGCGTGACCGCCCGCCCGAGCCGGTCGGTCCGCGCGACCGCGTGCGCCGGAAGCCGCGGCGTACCGAAGACCTGGCTCATGCCGCCCAGCCTGCGGACCGGACCCGGTCGCCGCATGACCACCGGGTGAACACCGACCCCGGATCGCCCGAACAGCACCTGTCGACAGCCCACGGAGCACGAGTACTGGTCTACTCGCCGACACCATCGCGCAGACCTGGCCTAATTCTCTTGGTATGTCGCCAGTGAGACCCGCACTGTCGATGTCATGGCAACCAAACGAGTAATGGCGGCGCTCCTCGCAGCGCCCCTGGGGGCGCTGTTGCTCGGCGCACTTCCCGCAAACGCGAGCCCGGACCCGAAGCTGAGCGTCAGCGACGTTCAGCTCAGCAAGACGGCAGTGTCCGTCTCCGGCTTGGCCGTGACGAAGGTCGATGTGACCGTCAAGGCCGGCTACAACTCCGACGACCCACAGGACGAGAACACCGTCCTGACCGTCTACCTCGACCGCATCGCCGGTTCGGGGATCATCGACGACATCGGCACGGTCGCGCTGAAGCGCACCGCCGGCACGCTGAAGAACGGCACCTGGACCGGCGTCCTGAACGTCGGCTCCGCCGCGAACGGCACCTTCAAGGTGACCGGCGTCGGTGACGGCGTGTACGGCGACATGGGCGGCGGCATGCCCGATGACCCGACCGCGTTCGATGGGCCGAGTATCGCGGTGACCGGTACGCACATCCCGAAGGTCAGCCACGTGCAGACGCCGGCCGTCGTACCGGCCGGCAAGCCGTACTCGATCAAGTGGATGGTGACCGACTCCGCGACCGGAAAGCCGTATGGCACCCCGGTTCCGCTGGAGCTGGGCAACGGCTTCTCCTGCCAGGAGACTGCCACCCACGGCGTCACGGTGAAGACCGATGCGGCCGGCAACTACATCGAGAAGTTCACGGCGGCCGAGCAGGGCGACGACATCTGCGGCTCGATCCGGGTCGACCCCTACCCGACTACCACCGACCGGTTCTACGCGAAGCGGTCCGGAGTGCTGTCGGCGGTGCCGTCGAAGACGAGCGCCAAGGTCGGCACGAACGTTCCGGTCAACGGCACGCTCACCGGCTATGCCACCGGTTGCCGCGTGTACCTGCAGAAGCTGAGGGGTGCGAGCCAGTGGCGCGATGTCGGCAGCGCCTTGGTGCGCAGCAGCGGCCGCTTCACGTTGACGGCGACTCCGGCGGTCAAGGGCAAGATCTACTACCGGGCGCATCTCCCCGAGGGCTGCGGCGGCTACATCGAACTCATCAGCAAGACCTTCACCATCACGGGCCTCTGACCCGTTGTCCGAACGGCCGCCCCGGGTGCTCCCCACCCGGGGCGGCTGCATTCTGGTCTAGTGGGTGTTCCGGGATGGCCGCACGCTGTACCCATGACCAACCGAAGACTCCTCGCCGCCCTGGCCGCGGTTCCGCTCGCTACCGCGGTGATCGGGACAGCACCGGCGTACGCCGATCCTGATCCGGACCTGACCGTGAAGAGCGTCGAGATCGACGCGAAGAACGTGTCGGTGCACGGGGTCGCGATCGCCCACGTCCCGGTGACGGTGCGGGCCGGTTTCGCGAACCATCCGGAGAGCTCGCAGGTGCGGCTGAACGTCTTCCTCGAGCGGACCAGTGGGCCCGGCCCGCTGACCACCATCGTGTCGACCAGCTTGAAGCGGACGGCCGGCACGATCAAGGACGGCACCTGGACCGGAACTCTCAACATCGTCTCGACCGCGAATGGCACCTTCAAGGTCAGCAAGGTCTACACGGACTGGTGGGTCGAGCCGGGCGCGGCCTGGGAGCCGACGCCGGTCGTCAACGGCCCGAGCGTGGACGTCGAGGGCGGGCACTACCCCAAGGTCACCGCCACGGTGACCCCGAAGGTGGTGCCGGTCGGCAAGCCGTACTCGATCAAGTGGGCAGTGACCGACAACTTCACCGGCAAGCCGTTCAACGGCATCTCGATCACGGCCGATGTCGACAGCGAGTGCGGTCCGGACAAGACCACGCTGGTCAAGACGAACACGGCCGGTATCTACACCAAGTCGTACAAGGCAACTGACGCGAGCAGGGCCAACTGCTTCGACGTGTACGCCGACCCGTACGCGACCAGCGGCCTGCACTTCAAGGTTCCGCGGCTGTCCGGTATCTCGGCGATTCCTTCGCGGACCAGCGCCAAGGTCGGGTCTATCGTGCCGGTCAACGGCTCGGTCACCGGTCCGCCGGTCGGCTGCAAGGCGAACCTGCAGCGGCTGTACGGCGCCAGCCAGTGGCGCACCGTCGGTACGGCGACCGTCCGGGCCAGCGGCCGATTCACGCTGAACGCCCAGCCGGCGTACCGGGGGAAGATCCCCTACCGCGTCCTGATGCCGTCCTGCCTCAACTACGTCACAGCCTCCAGCAAGTCGTTCACCATCACAGGAGTCTGAATGAAGAGACAGTTGGTAGCCACACTGCTCGCGGTCCCGTTGGCCGGAGCGGTTCTGACAGCTGCACCGGCGAACGCGGAGCCGCCGGACATCACGGTCGACTCGGTCCTGATCAATCGCCCGAGCGTCGCGGTCGCCGGTCTGAACACGGTGCCGGTGACGATCACGGTCAAGGGGTCGATCACCGATGGTGACCCGGCCCGCACGGACACTCCCCTGTACGCCGACCTGAAGCGGAGCGGCAGTGTCCCGGCGAATATCGACTACCTGTGGTCGGACTCGCTGAAGATGGTGTCGGGGAACGAGACGAACGCCGTCTGGGAGGGCAAGGTGAACGTGCCGTCGACCGCGAACGGCTCGTTGAAGATCACCGGCCTCAACATCGGCACCTTCGACCCGGCGTCGGGCAGCAACATCCCGCCGACGCCGGTGAACGGGCCGGCGATCCAGGTCACCGGGGTGCACCAGCCGAAGTTCACCGCGGCCCCGACACCGTCGATCGCGAAGCCGGGGACGGCGGTCACGATCCGCTGGCAGGTCACCGACTCGGACACGAAGAAGCCGTACGGCACCAGGCTCCGCGTCATCGTTGCCGATGACAACGGGTGTGTCGAGCGGGTCGGCGGGGCGGGCAGCGTGCTGACCGACACCAACGGCGTCATCCTGAACAAGACGGTCTCCGACGACGCCATCCACTGCCTGCTGATCCCGGGCAGCCAGGCGCCGATCGGCGGTACGTCGATCCTGCTCCGGCACCCCGGTGTGGTCACCGCGGTCCCGTCGCGGACCAGCGCGCCGGTCGGCACGATCGTGCCGGTGAACGGCGTCGTGAAGGTCGCTCCGCTGTACTGCCCGGTCAACCTGCAACGACTGTACGGCGCGACTGCGTGGCGGACCGTAGGCACCGTGAAGACCGATTCGCGCAAGCGCTACACCCTGAAGGCGCAACCGGCGTACAAGGGCAGGATTCCCTACCGTGTGCAGTTCCCCACATGTTCGAACTATGTGACCGCGGTGAGCCCGACATTTTGGATCATTGGTACATGAAGACTCGTAACATTTTGACGACTCTGGGCGCTGTGACCCTCGCGGGCACGGCGCTCAGCGCCGTACCGGCTCAGGCCGAGCCGCTCGACCTGCAGGTCGAGTCCGTGAAGTTCGACCGTGCGTCGGTCGCCGTCTCCAGCCTGAACACGGTCCCGGTGACGATCACCGTGAAGGCCACCTACAAGCTCGGCGTGGCGAACCAGTCGATGTACGTCGAGCTGAACAGCCACGACTCCAAGCGCACCGACGGCACCCAGGTGTTCTCGGAGCCGCTGAAGCTGATCTCGGGAACGGGCAAGGACGGCACCTGGGAAGGCAAGGTGAACGTCCCGTCCACGGCTGACGGCCGCCTCGACGTCGACGGCGTGTACGCCGGTGTCCTGAACCGGTCGCTGAAGGCCAAGACCCCGGACAACGACCCGGTGACCGGAGTGTCGCTCGCCGTCAACGGTCTGAACATCCCGAAGATCACCCGGAAGCTCAGTGTCAGCCCGGTGCCGTTCGGCAAGTCGTACTCGATCACCTGGCAGGTGCTGAACTCGACGACCGGCAAGCCGTACGGGTCCCGCCTCAAGGTGCTGCACCCCAAGGGTGACGCGTGCCTGGAGGCCAAGGGTTCCGCAGGTGCGCTGCTCACCAACGCCGCCGGCGTGATCGTCACGCAGCACGCGCCGGCCGAGGCCGACAAGCTGAACTGCCTGCTGATCCCGGGCACACAGGCCCCGATCGACCACCACATCCAGCTCGTGCCGCGGCCGGGTGTCGTGGCCGCGACGCCGGACAAAACCAGCGCCAAGGTCGGTACGACGGTCTCGGTCAAGGGCAATGTCGCCGGCATCACCTACGGCTGCACGGTCAACCTGCAGAAGCTGTCGGGTGCCACCGCCTGGCGCACGCTGCGTAGCGCCAAGCTCTCGGTGAGCAGCCGCTACACGCTGCCGGCCGCGATCACGGCCAAGGGCAAGGGCACCTACCGGGTGCAGTTCCCCAAGTGTGACAACACGCTGGCCGGTGTCAGCCGGAGCTTCACCATCACCGGAGTCTGAGTTCTGGTCCACCCGCTCCGCCCGATAGCGCACTTGTTGGGCGCGCATGTAGGCGGAGTGGGTGGTCCGGCAGCACTCTGAGGTATGCGGATAAGACGAGTGGTTGCGGCGCTCCTCACGGCGCCGTTGGTGGGCCTGGTGCTGGGCGCCCCCACCGCGCAGGCAGATCCGGACCCGAACCTGACAGTGACGGCGGCCCGGATCATCAGGACGACACCGGTCGCGGTGTCGTCGCTCAACACCGTGCCGGTGACCGTCGAGGTCGACGCGAAGTACACCTGGCCCGACGCCGACCCGAACACGACACTGTTCGGGATCCTCGAGCGCTCCGCCGGTTCGGGCCAGCTGAGCTACCTCTTCACGACCCCGCTCAAGCGGTACGCGGGAACCACAGCGAACGGCAAGTGGCGTGGCATCGTCAACGTGCCCTCGACGGCGAACGGCAAGTTCGAGCTCACCGGCGTGATGGTCGGGCAGTACTGGCCGGGCAGCGGTGACATGACCGACCCGACGCCGGTCCCGGGTGTGCCTCCGACGCTGACGGTGGTCGGCACCAACCAGCCGAAGATCACCGCACGGGTGATTCCCGACCCGGTGCCGTTCGGCAAGGGTTACTCGATCCGGTGGTCGGTTATCAACGGCCAGACCGGAAAGCCCTACGGCACCCGGCTGAAGGTAGCGCTGGAGAACGACAACAATTGTGTGGAGGCCTTCGGCGGTCCGAACGCACTGACCGACACCAACGGCTACGTCACCAAGTCCTACCCCGCCAGCTTGGCCGATTACCTGAACTGCCTGCAGCTCCCGAGCAACCCGTCCCCGCTGGGCTGGCTGTCGATCGGCATCAACCGCCCCGGCATCGTCACGGCGACCCCGTCGAAGACGAGTGCTCCGGTCGGCTCGATCGTGCCCGTGAACGGTGTCGTGATGGGCGCGCCGACCAACTGCCCGGTCTACCTGCAACGCCTGTACGGCGCGACCGCCTGGCGCAACGTCGGTACGGCGAAGGTCCGGCAGGGCAGCGGCAAGTTCGTGCTGAACGCACAACCGGCGTACAAGGGTCTGATCTATTACCGGGTGTCGTTCCCGGCCTGCTACAACTACCGGGCCGGCGTGAGCAAGACCTTCACGATTCGCGGGACCTGAGTACTGGTCTAGTGGGGCGCGCCCCAGCCCCCATCCTGGACCCATGAAGAACCGACGCTTGCTGGCGGCGCTGGTCGCGACGCCGTTGACGTTTATGACACTGGGGACCGCGCCGGTTGCGCAGGCCTCGGAGGTCAAGGTGGTTGCGGCGAAGGTGACCTTGAGTCGTACGACGGTCGCCGTGGCCTCGCTCAACACCGTGCCGGTCACCGTCACGGTCGAGGGCTCCGGCCATGGTGAGTCCGTCTACGTGCGGTTCAAGCGCGTGAGCGGTAGCGGTCCGGAGGACGAGTTCTTCTCGATGCCGCTGAAGCTTGTCGACGGCAACGGAAATCCCGGTCTCTGGCGGGGGACACTCAACGTGCCGTCCACCGCCAACGGCACCATCGAGCCGGACGGCGTCTACTCGGGCGAGTACATCTACGGCGCCGAACCAGGCGAGCCGGACCCGGTCACCAGCCCGCCAGTCCTGACGGTGAACGGCACCCATGTGCCGAAGCTGACCGCGCTGATCACGCCGAAGGTGGTGCCGTACAACCAGCCGTGGACGATCCGGTACACGGTCACCGACTCGCAGACCGGCAAGCCCTACGGCACCAAGCTGAAGCTCTGGGTCCGCGAGGACAACCGCTGCGTCGAGAGCCTTGGCAACGAGACCAGCCTGACCGATGCCAACGGCAACATCACCCTCAAGTACGGCGCCTCCCCGAACGGCGACTGGCTGCACTGCATGATGCTCCCGGGCAAGCCCGCCCCGGTCGGCGGAATCGCCGCCCTGGTCAAGCGCCCGGCCGCCATCTCGGCCACCCCGTCGAGGACGAGCGCCCCGGTCGGAACCATCGTGCCCGTCAACGGCACCGTCACCCACGGCGGCGGCTGCCCGGTCAACCTCCAACGCCTGTACGGCGCCAGCGCGTGGCGCACGGTCGGCACCGCCAAGGTCCGTGCCAGCGGCCGGTTCACGCTCAACGCGCAGCCGGCGTACAAGGGCAACATCCCGTACCGGGCTCAGCTCCCCGCCTGCTACAACAAGGTCGCCGGAGTCAGCAAGACGTTCACGATCAGAGGAGTCTGACGATGAAGAAGTTGCTCACGGCAATGGCTGTGTTGCCGCTCGCCGGGGCGGTGCTGGCGCCGACGACGGCATCCGCCTCGCCGGATCCGGATCTGACGATCACCAGCATGACGATGAACAAGACGAGTGTCGCGGTCAACGGCCTCGCTACCGTTCCGGTCACCATCACGCTGACCGGTAGCTTCAAGGAGGATCCGAATCAGGTCCTCACCGCGGTTCTCAAGCCGCAGGGCAAGCCGGGTGGCAATCTCTACGCGGAGCTGCAGCGGGTCTCCGGCACCGATGAGCACACCACCTGGCGTGGTGTGGTGAACGTGCCGTCGATGGCGAACGGGACGCTGAAGCTGATCGGAGCGGTCCCGCAGAGCTACTCCGGCTGGCGCTTCGTCCCGTGGGTGACCGAGACGCCGTACGACGGTGCGGAGCTGGCCGTGCAGGGGACGCACATCCCGAAGGTCACCGGCGCTCAGGTGCCGGACCCGGCGCCGTACGGCAAGCCATTCAAGATCAAGTGGACGGTGACCGACACCGCCACCGGCAAGCCGTACGGGACCAGGGTCCGGATGGCCTTCGGTGGCGGCGAGGCCGGCTGCTACCTGGGCGACCCGATCCTGACCGGCACCGACGGCGTGCTCTACACGGGCGGCGACGGCGAGTACACCTGCCTGCACTTCCCGGTCGCCCCGGCGCAGTACTACGGCATGGTCGTCCAGACGAGTTACGCCCGGTCGGTCTCGGCGACACCGTCGAAGACGAGCGCGCGGGTCGGAACCATCGTCCCGGTCAACGGCACCTCAGCCCCGCAGGGCAACTGCACGGTCAACCTGCAGCGTTTGTACGGCGCCAGCCAGTGGCGGACCGTCAGTTCCGCGAAGATCCGGACCAGCGGGCGATTCACGCTCAACGCGCAACCGTCGTACCGGGGGAAGATTCCGTATCGCGTCCTGGTCCCGTCCTGCTGGGTCTTCGTGGCCGCCTCGACCAAACCGTTCTACATCCAAGGAGTGTGATGAAGGCAGTCCGTGCAGTACTCACTGTGTCGCTCGCAGGTGCGGCCCTCGGCGCCGCCCCGGCCGCGCATGCCGAACCGGGTGACGTGGTCACCGACGTCCGGCTGAGCAGGACCAGCGTGGCGGTCTCGTCGCTGAACACGGTGCCGGTCACCGTCGAGGTCGACGCCAAGTTCCCGGGGGAGAGCCCCAGTCAGACCCTGCACGCGATCCTCGACCGGGTAGGTGGCACCGGGCATCTCGACGACCTGTACTCCGCCGAGCTGACCCGGTACGAGGGCACGACCGACAACGGCAAGTGGCGCGGTGTGCTGAAGGTACCGTCGACCGCCAACGGCACCTTCCAGGTCCGCTATGTCATGACCACCGGCGATCTCTACTTCGAGACGGGCGATGAGCCGGCGGATGTGGTGAACGGTCCCAAGCTCACCGTGACCGGCACCAACCAGCCGCGGATCACGGTCAAGCAGCTCAACGCACCGAGCCCGGTCAGCAAGCCGTACACCTTCCGCTGGTCGGTGATCAACGACCAGACCGGCAAGCCGTACGGCACCCGGATCAAGGTCACCCTCGATCAGGACACCGGGTGCAAGTTCGGCGGCCCGACGACGGTCCTCACCGACACCGCGGGCTACGTGACCAGGACGTACGCGGCCGAGCGGACCAGCGTCCCACTGACCTGCTTGACCATCCCGGGCAGTGACCCGTTCCCGATCGCCAAGGGCTGGGCCAACTCCCCACGGCGGATTCCGACCGTTGCGGCGAGCCCGGCTCGGACCAGCGCTCCGGTCGGCACTAAGGTCGCGGTCAACGGCAATGTCGCCGGCAGTTCGAACCGGTGCCCGGTGCATCTGCAGCGGCTGTACGGCGCGAGCCAGTGGCGAACGGTCAACTCCGGGCAGGTTCGCGACGTCAGCTACCGCTACACGCTCACCGCCCAGCCGGCGTACAAGGGCAACATCCCGTACCGGGTGCTGTTCCCGGCGTGCCACAGCTTGACGGCCGCCACCAGCAAGAGTTTCACCATCCGCGGAACCTGAGTTTGTCTGCGGTTGGGGTGCGTGGGCTAGCCTGAGTTAGGTAGACCTAACTTTTCGCTGCGAGAGGATCACAGTGGCCAGCCCCGCACCCCGCCGTAACCGCACGTGTAAGCGGGCCGTGGTCCGTCGTACCGAGCGGATCACTCCCCACATGATCAGGGTCGTGTTCACCGCCGACGACTTCGTCGACAACGGCACCAGCGACCACTACGTGAAGCTGTTGTTCGGCAAGCCCGGCGTCGAGTACGCCGAGCCGCTCGACATGGGCGTTGTCCGGGAGACGCTCCCGTCCGACCAGTGGCCGACGATGCGGACCTACACGGTGCGCACCTTCGACGAGGCCACCAAGGAGCTCACGATCGACTTCGTCCACCACGGTGACGAGGGCATCGCCGGTCCGTGGGCCGCGGCCGCCCAGCCGGGTGACGTCGTTTGGTACAACGGCCCGGGCGGTGCCTACGCACCGGACGCGGCGGCCGACTGGCACCTGCTGGTTGGCGACGAGAGCGCGCTGCCGGCCATCGGCGCGGCCATCGAGCAGCTGCCGACGGGCGCCAAGGCGGTCGTGTTCGTCGAGGTGGAGGACGAGACCGAAGAGCAGAAGTTCAGCGATGTCGACGTGACCTGGTTCCACCGCGCTGGGGGTGCCGCCCGCGGTGACGCCCTGGTCGCCGCGGTCGAGGGGCTCACGTTCCTCGAGGGTGACGTGCAGGCGTTCGTGCACGGCGAGGCCGGGTTCGTCTTCCGGATCCGCAAGCACCTGTTCACCGACCGCGGCCTGAAGCGTGACCGCGTCTCGGTGTCCGGCTACTGGCGTGTCGGCAAGAACGAAGACGGCTGGCAGGCCGAGAAGGCCGAGACCGCCGCCAAGGAACGCGCGGCGGCCGGCAACTAGGCCGTCGTACGGCGGCGGTCCAGCAGCTCGATCAGGATCGCCGCCTGGTTCGTCGGCAACACCCAGTCGTCCCCGGACGCCTGCAGGATCACGGCCGGCCCGGGCGTACCCACGACCGTCAACGCGATCGGGAACTTCAGCCGCTCCGCACCACTCAGCGTCGCGTCGAACGTCCCGGTGATCGCACTCAGCGGATACCGCCGAATCTGCTCCTCACCCCGCGCAGTCGGCGAACTCCGGATCTCGACACTGTCCGCGCCGAGCAGGACGGTCGCGAGCGGCGTGCCGCGCAACTGAAAGACCAGCTCGTACGGCGATTCCGCCAGCTCAGGCACCACCGGAACCAGCAGCGCCAGGTTCGCCCGCCTCGCGAGCAGCAGCCCGATGAGCAGCCCCACGATCGCGGCCGGAAGCGCGAGAATCGCCGGCCACCACACCCCGATCACCAGCGGGTACAGCGACGCGACCAACCCGGTCAGCGCACCGAACATCCCGCCGACCCCGGCCCACCACCGCGGCAGATACCGATGCTTCGGCAGCAGAAACAGTCCCAGCCCAAGCATCGCCACCGGCACAACACACCCGATCCACGCCGCGGCCGGCCCGCGCGAACTCACCCACGCCACGATCGCCAGCAGCACCACCGGGATCCCGACGTACACGATCCCCACAACCCGCTGCACCCGCCGATGCCTCAGCTCCACCTCAGTCACGTGAAGAGCCAAGCACATCCGGACCGCCAACACTCACCAACTCCCGCAGCACCCGCCCCGCCACGCTCAATCGCCGGCCGAATAGGTCCCTCCGAGGCACTTAGTGAGTGGGGGCGGTCCGTAAACCCCGAGCACCTGAACGCCTCACCGCCTACTGTGCCGAGGGTGATCGTGATTCCTCCGCAGCTGATCGAGTCTCACCACGACGAGTCCCCTGAGTGGCTGGCTGCGCTGCCGGCGCAGCTTGACGAGTACCTGGATCGCTGGAAGCTCACTCGCACCGGCGATTTCCTGAACGGCGCCGCCTCACTCATCGTCCCGGTGGTTCGAGTGGACGGAACACCGGCAATGCTCAAGTTGCAGCCGCAGAACGAGGAGAGCGAAGCCGAGGCGCTCGCGCTGCGCACCTGGTCGCCCGATGACGTGGTCACCGTCCTCGAGGACGATCCGGCGACCGCCACCCTGCTGCTCGAACGCCTGCACGACCGCACACTGAACGCCGTACCGGATCACGTCGAGGCCACCCGCATCCTCGCCGAGCTGATGGCCCGCCTGAACCTGATCCCGGCGCCACCCGAGGTCCGCACGCTCGCCGACATCGCGGCCGAGATGATCGAGGACGCGGCCGACCTCAAGCTCTCCGACCCGGAGGAGCAGCGACTCCTCCACCGGTACGCCGATCAGGTCCGCGAAGTGATGAGTGAGCCCGGCGACCGCCTGCTGCACTGGGATCTGCACTACGGCAATGTGATGGCGTCGGATCGGCAGCCGTGGCTCGTGATCGACCCGAAGCCGCTGGCCGGCGATCCGGCGTTCGAGCTGTTTCAGGCGTTGCACAACCGCTGGGACGACCTGGTGGCGACCGGCAACCTCGACCAGGCGATCCGCGACCGCTTCGACCTGATGATCGAGATCACCGGTATCGACCGAGATCGGGCCCTCGCCTGGACCGCCGGGCGCGTCCTGCAGAACACGATCTGGGACGAAGAGTTCGACCCGACCCAACTCGTCATCGCCACGGCCCTCAAGCTGTGATTACATAATTACATGACGACTCCGACGCTCTACGAATGGGCCGGCGGCCACGAAGCGCTGCGCCGCCTGACCGAGGTGTTCTACGACCGCGTCCTCGACGATCCGATCCTCGCCCCGGTCTTCGCGCACATGAGCGACCAGCACCGTGAGCACGTGGCGCTCTGGCTCGGTGAGGTGTTCCGCGGCCACAACCGCTACACCGAGGAGCTCGGCGGCTACCCCGCGATGCTGTCGCACCACATCGGCCTCCAGCTCACCGAAGAGCAGCGCTCCCGCTGGGCCGCACTGATCGCCGCGAGCGCGGATCCGGCCGGGCTTCCCGACGATCCCGAGTTCCGCTCAGCCTTCGTCGCGTACGTCGAGTGGGGCACCCGGATCGCACTGGCCAACTCACAGCCCGGCGCCACCCCACCGCCGAAGGCGCCCGTCCCCCACTGGGGTTGGGGCGAAGCGCCGCCGTACCAGCCTTAAGTAACGCCGTAGCTGACGAGACAAACACCCCAGGAGGACACCTCGGGACTGGTCGTTGGATACAGTCGCGGTTCACGACAAATCTCGGGAGGGACCCGTGACCGCTCAGCTCGAGTATCCCGAGATCGACGATGACAACGCGCTGCTGTCGATCCAAGGCCTCTGGAAGGTGTTCGGCCCCAAGGCCCAGCGCGTACCCCGGCGGCCGGAGCTCGCCTCGCTGGACCGCGCCGCACTGGCCGCGAAGACCGGCTGTACGGCGGCGGTCCGCGACTTGAGTTTCAACGTGGCACCCGGCGAGGTGTTCGTGGTGATGGGCTTGTCCGGCTCGGGCAAGTCCACGCTGGTCCGCTGCCTGACCCGGTTGATCGAGCCGACCGCGGGCAGCCTGATCTTCGAGGGCGAGGATCTGCGTGCGGCCGACGAGAAGCGGTTGCGGGCGCTGCGCCGGAGCAAGTTCTCAATGGTCTTCCAGCACTTCGGGCTGCTGCCGCACCGCAAGGTGATCGACAACGTCTCGTACGGGCTCGAGGTTCGCGGTGAGAGCAAACCCGACCGCCGCCGCCGCGCCCAGGAGGTCATCGACCTGGTCGGCCTGGCCGGCAACGAGCACAAGTACCCCGAGCAGCTTTCCGGCGGCATGCAGCAGCGCGTCGGCCTGGCCCGCGCGCTCGCCAACGACCCCGACGTACTGCTCTTCGACGAACCCTTCTCCGCGCTCGACCCGCTGATCCGCCGCGAGATGCAGAACGAGGTCGTCCGCCTGCACCGCGAAGTCGGCAAGACGATGGTCTTCGTCACCCACGACCTGTCCGAGGCCCTCAAGCTAGGCGACCGCATCCTCCTGATGCGAGACGGCGCCGCGATCCAGCTCGGCACCGGCGACGAACTGGTCGGCGCCCCCGCCGACGACTACGTCCGCGACTTCGTCCGCGACGTACCGAGAGCCGACGTACTGACCCTCCGCTGGATCGCCCGCGCCCCCCGCGACGGCGAACCCCTCGACGGCCCCGAACTAGGCCCGGACACCCTCGTCCGCGAAGCAACCCGCCTGGTCCTGGAATCCGACCGCCCCGTGAAGGTGGTTTCGGAAGGGCAGCTGCTCGGTGTCATCAGCGACGAGGAAATCCTCGCTGTAGTCGCCGACCCAGCCGACAAGCACTGGTCCGCGCGCCCAGCGGACTCCCGCCGGGGTGACTCGCGCTCGGCCGACCGCCCGGGCGGCTCCTCTCCCACCAGCTCCGCTTCCTGATGGCGGCGATTACCAGCGACGTGCAGGTGGAGGTACGTCGCCCTCGGCGCAGCGTGGTCATCGGCGTCCTCCTCGTCATCTGGGTGGCGGCGTACTTCCTGCTCAGTGGGATCGACACGCTGCCCCTCGGCGGTCAGGAGACGACCGGGTTCCACCGCTGGCTGACCGAGAACCGCGACTTCGTCGGCCAAGGCAACGTCTTCTTCGACGCGATCCGGACCGCCGTCGGCCAACTCGTCGTACTGCTCCAAGACCTCGTCTCGCAACCGTCGTTCGGCCGACCGGTACCGGTCGTCGGCTGGCTCGGGGTCGTGGCGATCTCGGCGTACCTGGCCTGGGCCTTCGGGAACTGGAAGGTCGCACTGCTGACCGCCGCCGGGCTCGCGTTCGTCGGGCTGCAGGGGCTGTGGCAGGAGAGCATGGACACGCTCGCCCTGACCATCGCCGCCGTCCTCCTCTCCCTCCTCGTCGCGATTCCGCTCGGCATCTGGGCCGGTCTCTCCAACCGAGCGTTCAAAGTCGCGACCCTCATCCTCGACCTGATGCAGACGCTGCCGACGTTCGTCTACCTCGCGCCGCTGACCCTGTTCTTCGCGATCGGCCCAGCCGCGGCCACAATCGCGACCCTGATCTACGCCGCACCGCCAGCCGTCCGGCTCACCGCGCACGCGATCCGCTCGGTACCACCCGAGAGCGTCGAGGCTTCCCGCTCACTCGGCTCGACCCGCGGTCAGACGCTCACCAAGGTGCTGCTGCCGATGTCCCGCAGTACGGTCGTCGTCGGCATCAACCAGACCATCATGGCCGCGCTGTCGATGGTCACGGTCGCCGCGCTGATCGACGCGCCCGGCCTCGGCCAGACCGTCCTCAAAGCACTGCAGACGCTGGACGTCGGTGTCGCCTTCAACGCCGGCCTCGCGATCGTCGTGATCGCCATCGTCCTCGACCGGGTCACAACCGCAGCCGGCGACCGCCCCTGGCGGACCGCGAGCGTACGCCGCAAGATCCTGCTCGGCGCGGGTGGAGTCGGCGTACTGGTCGCGATCTGGTTCTCCCGCACCTACGTCTGGGCCGCAGAATTCCCGTCCGAGGTCGGCATCGGTTCGCGGATCGCGGTCGTCACCGCCGACGTGACCACCTGGGTGCAGGACGTCTTCGGCGGTTTCACGTACGGCGTTCGCGACGCGGTCACCAAGGGTGTGCTGAATCCGCTCGAGGCGCTGCTCACCGGATCCCCGTGGTGGTTGGTCGGTGCGGTCGTCGTCACACTGGCCGCGGTTCTCGGTCGCTGGAAGGCCGCCGTACCGGCTGTCGTCTGCATCGGTCTCCTGGTCGCGACCGGGGTCTGGCAGGACAGCATGATCACGCTGGCCTCGACCCTGCTCGCCACGGTCGTCGTGGTCGCCGTCGGTCTTGCGCTCGGCGTCTGGGCCGGCCGCAACCGCCGGGTCGACCTGGTCATCCGGCCGATCCTCGACGCCGGTCAGACGATGCCGCCGTTCGTGTACCTGGTTCCGTTCCTGGCGCTGTTCGGCACCAGCCGGTTCACCGCGATCGCGGCCGCCGTCGTGTACGCCGTACCGGTCACCACCAAGATCGTTGCTGACGGCATCAAAGCGGTCCCGGTCGCGACCGTCGAGGCGGCCAACTCGGTAGGCTCCAGCAACTGGCAGGTGATCAGCAAGGTGCAACTCCCGGTCGCCCGCCGGGCGATCACCCTGGCCGTCAACCAGGGCCTCATCTACGTGCTCGCGATGGTCGTCGTCGGCGGCCTGGTCGGCGCAGGCGCCCTCGGGTACGACGTCGCGGCCGGCTTCGCGCAGAGCGAGTTGTACGGCAAGGGCCTCGCGGCCGGTCTCGCGATCGTCCTGCTCGGCGTACTGCTCGACCGCATCACGCAAGCGGCAGCTCCCAAGTCGCACGGAAAAGGAGACAAGCAGTGAAGAAACTCCGGTACGCCGGTGTATTGACTGCCGCGGCACTGGCCCTGGCCGGCTGCGGCGGCGCGAAGGTCGGTGAGGATCCGAAGCCGTCCGCCGGTGCCAAGGAGTGCGGCAGCTTCAACCTGACCGTCAGCCCCTGGGTCGGCTACGAAGCGAACGCCGCCGTGGTCGCCTACGTCGCTACCAAGGACCTCGGCTGCAAGGTGGTGAAGAAGAACCTCAAGGAAGAAATCGCCTGGCAGGGCTTCGGCACCGGCGAGGTCGACGTGAACCTGGAAAACTGGGGCCACGAGGACCTGAAGAAGAAGTACATCACCGACGACAAGGTCGCCGTCGAGGCCGGCTCCACCGGCGTCAAAGGCATCATCGGCTGGTACGTCCCGCCGTGGATGGCCGCGCAGTACCCGGACATCACCGACTCGAAGAACCTGAACAAGTACGCCGACCTGTTCAAGACCTCGGAGTCCGGCGGCAAGGGTCAGTTGCTGGATGGGGACCCGTCGTACGTGACGAACGACGAGGCCTTGGTGAAGAACCTTTCGCTGAACTACAAGGTCGTGCAGAGCGGTAGTGAGACGGCGCTGATCCAGGCTTTCCGTGATGCGGAGAAGACGAAGAAGCCGCTGCTCGCGTACTTCTACGAGCCGCAGTGGTTCTTCAACGAACTGAAGCTGGTGAAGGTCAACCTCCCGGCGTACAAGCCCGGCTGCGACGCGGTCCCCGCGAAGATCGCCTGCGACTACCCGCCGTACGACCTCGACAAGATCGTCTCCAAGAAGTTCGCCGACTCCGGCAGCCCGGCGTACGACCTGGTCAAGAACTTCAAGTGGACCAACGAAGACCAGAACGCGGTCGCCCGCATGATCGCCGTCGACAAACTGTCCCCGGACGCAGCCGCCGAGAGGTGGGTCAACGCCAACCGAGCCAAAGTAGACACCTGGCTAGGCAAGTAGCAGCCACCCCCGGAGCGAGGCGGTCATCCCCTCGCTCCGGTCCACACCCGCCCGTCGTCCACTCCCGCCCCTCGTCCACACCCGCCCCTCGTCCACACCCGCCCCTCGTCCACCCCTGCCCCTCGTCCCCCGTCGTCCATCCCGCCCAAAGGTGGGTCGCCTTCTCTTTGTGCACGAGATCCAGCTTTGGGCACCCACCAGTCATTTTCGGGCGCCCAGAATGGTTGGTGGGTTCCCAAAGATGAGCATCGTGCACAAAGAGCAGCGGGGGTGTTGGGGAGCCGGCCGCTGGTCTTTGGCGGCGAGGTGAGGGGTGGCGGGCGAGGGTTAGAAGCTGCCTGGGCCTGGGGTTAGAAGATGCCTGGGCCTGGGGTCAGGATGGTGGCCGGGTCGTGTTTGCGTTTGAGGGTGCGTAGGTGCGGCCAGCGGTCGCCGTAGTGCTGTTGCCAGTCGGCCTTCGTAAACGGAGTCGACTCGATCGGGTACCGCGTGCCACCAAGCGCCCGCGCTCGCTCGAACAACCGCTGGTTCCGCTTGAGCATCTCAGCCGCAAACTCCGGCCCCGCACCCTTCGCCCCCGCCGTCATCAGCGTGAACAAATAGACCCAGTCACTCCTATCAGCAACCGGCAGACGCAGCGACGGCCGAGTGAGCTTGCTCCGACGGTGTGCGTACAGCAGCACGAATCCGCCAGCCCCGACATCCTTCGGCGTCAGGTTGCCGACCACCTCGGTGACGTACTGCTCGACCGACCGCTCAGGCAACCAAAGAGTCATCCACGGCTTCCCGAGGTTGTCCCAATCCAGCGCCTCGCGGAGCTGCTCGACGGCGTCGTCGATCCGAGTCACATGCGGGAGGAAATCGTTCGTGCTGACGACGGCGTCGGACGGGGGCCTGGTCAGGCCGCGCAGGAGGTGAGCGTCAAGAGGCGGCTTGGCCGTGGGGTGGAAGGTGAAGGCGTTCAGGTGGCTGGTTTCGCCGTGCTCTCCTGGGCGCCACCAGTCGCCGTAGATCTCGCTGATCTCCGCGCGTTTGATCAGAGTCTTGAAGTCTTTGAAGAAGTCCTTCGAGCTGGTGTACGCGAGTTCATGACCGCGCACCTTCTCCGGCGCCGGACCGAGCCGAACAGTGGCCTTGGTGATGATCGCGAACTGACCGAGCCCACCCAGGACCGCCTCGAACAACTCCCGCTCCGCAGTCTTGGAGCAGCGCTTCAGCTCACCCGTACCAGTGACCACCTCGAGTTCGAGCACGCTGTCGATCTGCCCACCAGACTGGATCGCCGGCGGGATCCCACCGAGCGACAGCGTCCCGCCGAAGGTCAGCCCGAGGAACCCGGTCAGCGCCGGCGGTGTCAGCCCGCGCGCATGTGCGGCGTTCGTCAGCGCGAGCCAGTCGGCCCCGGCATCCACGACCGCCCGATCAGCATCGATCCGGTGGATCTTTCGCAGCGCACGCATGTCGACCAGCAGCCCACCGACCAACCCTTGGCCGTCCGTCGTGTTCGCCAGCCCGCGCGGAGCCACCCGAACCCGGTGCTGCACGCAGTACTTCACCATCGCCTGGATGTCCCGCACCGACCCTGGCACGAGCACCGCCTGCGGCACCTTCTGCACGTACCGCCCGGCGTCCTGCGACACGCCCTCCCGACTCGCGGCGTCCAGGAGTACTTCGCCGTCCAGCGGTGGCAACGGTTCCACGTTTCCACCCTCAGTGGCCCAAGACCGCCGTACCGGATCGAATCCAGTCACCAGTATTCCGAGTCCAATCGCTCCGAGCAGTGCCCGCCGAGTCCCCATCCACGCCTCCTGCCGGTCCACCTCGCCACGCTAACCCGGTGATCAGCTCAGCACACCCGGTGACCGCGTGGCTAGCCGATCATCTGATCGGCGACGAACTGACTCCACGCCACCGGATCCGGATTCCCAGGTTCGGCGAACCACCCGTCGACCACCTGGCGTGCGGTATTCGGCGGCAGGTGCAGCTGGCTGTGCACGACCTCTTGCCAGGTTGCGCCGGACAAGCCGTAGGTCTCGTTGAGCTTCGGTGTCATCCGTTCCAGAGACTCGGCGGTGGCCTGGTCGAGCTCACCGATCAGCGACAGCACGTAGCTGTCGACGAGCTTCAGGAAGGGACGTCCGGCGTACCGATCGGGCACGACTGGCTCCTCGGTGACAGGTTGAAGTTGGGTTGAGCTTGTTCAAGGGGGCCGTCGGCAATTATCACGGGTCTGTGGGGCAACGCCGACGACACGCCGGATTTTCGGCGAATCACGGTAGCGTCGGGTCCATGATCATCGTGACAGCTGCACTGAAGGGCGGGGTCGGGAAGACAACCACGTCGGTGTACTTGGCCGCGCTGGCATCTTCCAACCGTCGCACAGCCACTCTCGTCGACGCGGATCCACAAGGCAGTGCTGCCGACTGGATCGATGCCTCGGACGACGGACACCTGGACCGGATCGAGATCGCCGAGGCGCCGACGGAGCGGTTGCTGAGCAAGGCGCTGGACAAGGTGCCACCGGAGGGGATCGGCATTGTCGACATGCCGCCGTCCCACGAGCGGCTGCTGAACAAGGCCCTCGAGCGAGCGCGGATCGTGGTGATCCCGACTCGGGTCGGTGGCGTCGAGACACCTCGGGTGAAGGCGGTGCTCGAGCTGGTGCCGGATGGCGTGCCGTCCGGTGTGGTGATCTGCTCGGCGCGGACCTACACCCGGGCCTACCAGGACCTGATGGAGCAGTACGCGAAGGAGGGCATCCCGGTCTGGGGTTCCATCCCGGAGCGCGTCTCCATCACCGCCGGCCCCGACGGCCCACTGGCCGCCGACGGCCTAGAGGCCTACAAAAAGGTCTGGCGCAAAATCCTCGCCGCCGCCCGCACCTAGGGGGCTTGAACTGGAAACGGTGGGCTGGGACAGGTGATTACTTGTCCCAGCCCTCTTCGCGGTGTCTCCACCCACGAGTTCTGGCTGGGCGGATCAACGTTCGAGGGGTGGTTCGCCGCGGACGTAGGCGCGGATGACGGTGGCCGCGGCGCCGCGGGCCCAGTCGTCGAAGGTGTGTGAGCGCAGCATCAGGCGGCAGTCGCCGGCCGCACCGAAGGCGTGCTCGCCGAAGGCTTGGCGCATCCGGTCCTCGTACAGGTCGTACTCCGCCACGCCCTCGCCCGCGATCACCACGAGCTCGGGGCCGACCAGGTTGACCATTGCGGCCAGGGCCGAACCGATGACCTCACCGGCCCGGTCGAACGCGGCACGCGCGTGCTCGTCACCTTCGTGCGCCAGCTTGATCGCCCCGGCCAGATCCAGCTTCGGCTGTTTGGTCGTCGCCCGGATCCGGGTCAGGATCGCGTCCGACGACGCCACGGTCTCGACACAACCCCGTCGGCCGCAGGTGCAGACGAGATCACCCGGGGCGAGCGGCAAATGCCCCAGCTCGCCCGAGACGCCGTACGCGCCGGAGACGACCTCGCCGTTGATGTAGAGCCCACACCCGATCCCGGAACCGATCGTCACCACCGCGAACGAGTCGGCATCCACCCCGACCCCGAACCAATGCTCGGCCACGGTCAGCGCGCGGACGTCGTTCGTCACGACGATCGGGAGCTTGAGTTTCCGCCCGAGGAGCTCGGCCACCGGTACGTCGCGCCAGCCCATGAACGGCGAATCGCGGACCACGCCGTGCCGCTCGTCGACATCACCTGACACGGCGACCCCGATGCCGATCACCGGACCGACGACGTCGACACCGGTCTTCAGGGTGCCGATCAGCTCCTTGGCGAGGTCGGCCAGTTGCGCGATCACGGTCTTCGCGTCGGTGCTGTCGAGCGGCCGGTGGCAGACCTTCCGGATCCCGGCGGTGAAGTCCGTGGTCACGCCGATCAGGTCGGTCGGCGTCACCTTCAGCCCGATCACCGACACACTGCGCGGTACGACGGTCAGCGGGCTCACCGGCCGTCCGATGCCGATCTGCCCGCCGACGCTGTCCAGCTCGACCGGCGACGCCGCCTGGTCGGTGACGAACCCGGCCTCGATCAGCGGCGCGACCGCCTTGGTGACCGCAGCCTGCGAGAGTCCGGTACGGCGCGCGATCTCGACTCGCGGGATCGGCCCCTGCGTCAGGATTCTGGTCAGCACCTCAATTCCCGCGGGCGTGGCCAGCGGGAGAGGGCGATAAGGACGCAGCGGCACGAGAACAACCTACCGGCGATTAGGGCAGGGATGACGATTCCTCGCCTACTGCGCGGCGCTCGGCACGGCACCTCGCCGCACTGGTGCAAAGCCCACGATGAACACCGCATCGAGGACTTCGCCCCAGCACACCGAGCTACCGCACCGAGCACCCGCTCGCTACGGCGATGAATCATCATCCCTGCCCTACACCTTTACGTCGGTTTCTCCCAGCGTCGGAGACGTCAAAGCCCAACGGATTGTCCGGGTCAGGCCATCACCGGCCGCCCGGACCAGAGTTTGTTCTGTCAAAGGCAAGTACGGCAGACGCAGCGGCCAGCGCGCCCACCACGGGAGCATGCCGACCGCGGCGGCGGTGAGGACGCCGTACGCCGGTCGTGCGGCCCAGGGCACGGGCGGGTGGACGAGGATGAACCGGGCTGCCTGTCGCGCCTCGGTCGTTCCGCGCAGTTCGGGCTGGTAGTCGGCGAGTGTTCGGCGCAGTTCGGCCACTGTGGTCGGCGGGTCGATCACTCCGAGCTTGCCGGCGACGAACGCGGTCTCTGCGACGTACTGGTCCTGGTCCGCCGCGTTGAGCGGGTTGGCGCCGTACATCTGGTGTGCGGTGAGGAAGCTGTCCACCTCCGCCACGTGCACCCACTTGAGCAGATGTGGGTCGGACGCTCGGTAGTTCGCGCCCCGGACGCGCTCATGCACCGACTGCACCCGTGCGATCGCCGCCTCCGCGTCCGGGACAGCGCCGTACGTCGTGATGGCGAGGAAGTAGCTGGTTCGCTGCAACCGTCCCCACGGGTCGCCGCGGTACCCGGAGTGCGCCGACACGGCCGCCATCGCGAGCGGATGCAGCGACTGCAGGAGTAGTGCGCGCAGACCGCCCGCGAACATCGACGCATCTCCGTGGACCCGCTGGATCGGGCTGTCGGGTGTGAACCAGCGCGGACCGGGTGTCTTGTGCACCCGGTCGCGCTCAGCCTGTGGGTCCGGCCCAGCCACCTTCGTCAGGATCATCCGAGCCAGCTGGTCTCTCATACGACCAGTCTGCCCACCACTCCAAGCTATACAACGTCAACGAAGATCGGGTTCGTGTAGAGCCAGGTGTCCAGCCACGGGTCGCCGTCGTTCGTCGGGTGCTGGATGGGGCCGGCCGGGTCGATGCTGGTGCCCAGGTAGCCGACTCCGTGCCGGTTGCCGTCGCTGCCGCGCACCCGGACGTAGTGCGAGCGCTCGGCCCGTCCCAGCGGGATGCACAGGTCGTAGGTACCAGTCCGGCGCTGTACGTCGACCTGCTCGACCACTCTGGTGTCGGGCGCCTTCCAGGTGTCCCGGTCGGCGACTTGGCCGGTCACCGCGCCGCGGATCACGTCCACGTGCGCGAGCCGCGGCAGTACGCCGTGGAAGTTCGGCCGGGTCGCACTGGTCACGGTAATCCGCAGTTCGAGCCGCTCGTGTCGCCGTACCCGGAGACGTCCGCCCAGCGTGACCCCGCGCTGGCGGGAGCCGGCAGGAGCGAGCCGTACGTCGATGCCGTCGACCAACTGGCCGTGGTCGACCCACACGCGGCCGGCGCGCAGTGCGGCCATCACCTCGAGGTAGCCGTACCGGGAGACACCCACGTGGGTCCTGCTGAACTGGCCGGGCCAGAAGTCGCTGCCGGCCTGTGGGGTGTCGGTGTTGGTCGGTGAGGGCTTCCAGCCGAGACTGTCGAAGTTCTGACCCGGCGGGAAGACACCGTCGGTCCAGGTGTCCCAGATCGTCCGGTGGTTGTCGCTGTTCGACGTGATCGAGAACAGCCGGCCCTCGGCGAGCAGGCTGTCCCACAGTCCGCCGACAGTCGCGGTCGCCCAATCGAAACCGCCGTACGTGCGGTATGCGTCGAGTGGGTAGCCGGGGAAGCTCGCAGCGCTCGGGGAGTTCACGTACTCACCGCGCTGCGCGTTGGTGGCACCGCGGAACTTCACCCAGGCCGGTTCCGCGTCGCCCTGCGAGCCCGGCGCACCCTCCATGCCGATGCAGACGCCGGTGTCGCGCCAGCCGCGGATCTCGTGCGGTGCGTCGATCCCGAGGCGCAGTGGGTGGTTCGCGAGCACCAGTACGTCGTCGACGTACCCACTGGCCTTCTGAGCGGCCAGCCACTGCAGTCCCTTGAGCGCGTGCTGCTCGTTCTCCGGGGTGCTGCCCGAGCGGTTGGTGAGCTTGCCGTCGTACTCACGCTCGAACTGCTGCAGCAGGGAGACGTTGTTCGGCCCGGGAGCGACCAGCAGCGTGCCGTGCTCGGCCGCCGGGATGTACCACTCCAGCCCCTGGAAGATCAGCATCCGCGGGTTCTCGGCCCGCGCCTTCACGACTTCGGCGTTCTCGGCCGCAGCGCCCTTGTCGGCGTGCCCGAAGTTGCTGTGCTCGGTGAACGCCATCCAGTCCAGCCCGAACTGCGCCCCGCGCTGTGCGAGCTGCGTGAAGTCGTACTTCGCGTCGTGGCTGTAGCGGCTGTGCACATGGTGGTCGCCGACCAGGTAGACCAGCTCAGGATCGCTATGCGATGACGGCGTGGCGGTGGCGGCCGCTTCGGTCACCCCGGTCGCGCTCACGGCAACTGTGCTCACGGTGAAGGCGGCACCGAGCAGTCCGGCGCCCCGGATCAGATTCCGTCGCGACACCCCCTGCGGATCCAGGGTCGCTTCCGGTACGTCGGTGTCCGCCCACTCGGGGAGTTGCTGCTGCATGGGCGACACCCTGCAGGTCCGGACAAAATCCCGTCAAGGCTCCAGATGACCCTGCGGTGAACGATCGGCGTACTCGTTCTCCAGGATCGAGTACAGCAAGGAATCCCGCCAGGCACCGTTCGTGAACACGTGGTCACGCAGATGGCCTTCGTAGCTGAAGCCGACCCGCTTCACGACCGCGATCGAGGCTGCGTTCTCCGGGCCGATGGCGGCGGTCACCCGGTGCACGCCGAGGGTGCCGAACGCGAATCCGACCATCACCCTCGCGGCGTCGGTCGCGTAGCCATTACCCCAGTGGTCGGCATGAACGGCGTACCCGAGTTTGGCCGACCAGGGACCGCTCGCCGGCGTACCCGGAGCGATCCGCGCGAAACCGACCACACGGTCGTCGTCCTGGCGGGCGATGGCGAGCATGTAGTCGGGGCGGTCGGTGCGGGCCGAGCGCTCGAGAATGCCTTCCAGCATCTCGGTCGCCTTCGCCCGGTCGTAACTGTTGAACGCCATCCAGTCGGTGACACGGTCGTCACCGGAGATGGCCAGGTAGTCGTCGAGATCGTTCGCGCGGAACTCCCGCAGGAGGATCCGCGCGCCGCTGAGAGGCTCCATGGGGCGATTGTGGGAGCGGCCGGGGTCAGCGGTTGAGCGTCTGCATGGGCGTCCGGGTGAAAGTTTCGATCTCCTCCTGCAGTTCCCGCGCGTCGTCGGCGCGACCGGACTGGCGCAGTGCCTGGTGAACCCGGCGGGCCGAGTGCACGACACCGTTGATCCGACGCTCGGTCGGCAGATCCAGCACCGGTGCGATCGCATCCGCGGCGCCGTCCAGCTCACCGGTGGCGATCCGGCTGATCGCCATCGCCGCGTGGCTGCCGGCGGCGTCGCCGAAGGCCCACTCCGGGTGGTTCTGGTCGGAATAGGCGTCGACGGCCTGCCGCGAGTACCGCTCGGCCTGCTCGCCTTCACCGGGAAGCCACGCCAGCGCGTCGGCCGCGTAGTACAGCTGGCGGTTGCGCCCGAAGGTGCACAGGCCGCCCATGTCGTCGAGGTCGTCGTTCTGGACGTTGTCCCAGGCGTCCTCGGCGCGCTCGAGCGCGGCCCGGGTGGCCTCCGGGTTGCCGAGGGCGGCCCAGGCGCGGGCCTCGCTGACCGGGAGCCAGACGCTGGTGGTGCTGTTCGCCTGCTCGGCATAGCCGGCGCCCAGCTGGGCGTAGCGGACGGAGTCGTGCGGGTTGCCGGCCCAGTACGAGACGAGGGACTGCAGGCCGCGCACCCAGGCGCGCAGGCCGTGGTGGTCGGCGTTGTCGGCGCACAGGAACGCGGTCCGCGCCTGCGTCAACGCCGCATGCGGGTTCCCGAGGTCGTGCGAAGCCTTGGCGAGCAGACCACCGGTCACTCCGCCGAGGAAGTACAGCTGCCGCAGGTGCTCCGGGCGTTGCCGGCTCTCCAGCAGGGCGAAGACCAGGTCCTGCGTCTCCACCAGCTGACCGAGGATCTCCGGCAGAGGGCGCTGCGGGTAGGCCTTCGCGACGTGGCGAACGTCGTCGTACACCTGTTCCATGGCCTCGCTTCCGAGACCGGACTGGGCCGCAAGGGCAAATGCCCTCGCTCGGCTGGCAGCCATGTCGAGAACCTCCATCTCGTTACCTGTCGTGATCCGTCCACCCGGGGCAGCCACCGGCACCATCTGCCCGCCCGCGTGCTGCGGAGCCGCCTGCTCGGGGACGTACGGCGCGAGGAGCTCCTCGACCGGCTTTCCGAACATGCGTTGCAGGGTGCGCCGGGTCTGTGGAGTGGTCCCTGCCCGCTCGCCCGATGCGAGACGCCGCAGGTGCCGCTCGGTGATGGTTCCACCCAGCTCGACGAACTCGGCGACGATCTCGGAGTAGGTCTGGTTCCGGCGCTGGATCAAATGCGCCAGGACCGTCTTAGGCGCCAACCTCGCCGCCATCGTTCCTCCCGTTCACGTCAGAACAGACGTTGTCTCGACTCATGCCCCACGACAAGGTGCTGTCCTCCAGATGTCCGCCAGAGGACCGGAAGAGGTCCGGCAAAGGTCCTCTTCAGGTCCTAGAGCGGTCACGTTGGGCTCGTGCACCATTACTGCCATGACAACCAGTAAGTCCAACTGGTTGCAAGGGCTCAGAGTTACGGGGTGAGAGGTAGTGAGCATCGCGGAAATGACCGCGCGACAGCATCGTCGCCGGGTTCGGGTGTGGTTCGGCGAGCATGTGATCGCCCAGTACGTCGCGGAAGCGCCGCTGGCGGCCCGCTACGAGCAGGCGATGCGGCGCCGTTTCGCCGGCCTGAAGGTCACCAACGACCTGCTCGGTCCGCTCGACAGCACGGACTGATTCAAACAACTGTTTACGCTTCCGGGTCCTCCTCAGACCCGGTCTGCTGCACCCTGGAGTCTCCTCACGTTCAGGGTTCAGCTTTTCTGGAAGGTTCGGGACCCTCCTCAGTTCCGAACGAAACCCAGGTGCGGTCCGGGGCACTCCTCAGCCCCGGACCGCACCGCCCAAAGCCCGGCTGGGCTTGGCGGCTGAGTCCCTGTATCGCCGCCGCCCAGCCGTTCCAACCACCACCTCACCTCCTGGCCGACACCTCGGGCCAGGCCGGGGCTGGGTGTCCTGGGCGGTAGGACACCACCGGTGGTTCCTGACACCTCACCAGGAACCACCCCCCGAGGTGGCCGGCTCCGCTGTGTGACCGCCGCGCCTGGGCGGTCACACAGCGGAGCCTTTGTCATGTCCGATGACATACACGGCGAACGGCGCGTCCGGCTGCACCTCCGGTACGCCGTCCACCCACCCCTCCGCGGTGATCTCTCCCGCATACGTCATCCCGAGCCGCTCCATCACCGCGCGCGAGGCCGTGTTGTGACGCTCGGTGAACGAAATCACCGAGCGTGCCCGCAACGTCCCGAACGCGAACTCCAACCCGGCCCGCCCGATCTCGGTAGCCAACCCCCGCCCCCGCGCCGACTCCACCAAAGCCCACCCCAACTCCAACCGATCAACCGCCCACTCCGCCCCGGCCGCCCCTTCAACCGCCCCGGCTACCCCGTCGGCCGCCCCGAGCAGCTTCTCGATCGCCACGGCCACCGGCGATCCCGCGCTCATCCGCGACAACCCACCCCGCCCGGCGAGCTCCCCACTCGCCCGCTCGTACGCGATCCACTTGCCCACCGAGTCGCGCTCCCAGGCGGCCTGCATCTCCGCCGCCCGCTCCGCAGCCACCTCCGGCGACCACTCCTCGTCGTACCAGTGCGCCACCCACGGATCCGCGAACAGCCGCACGAGGTCCGCTACATGTCCGTCCAGGACCGGACCCGGTCCACTGACCGGCTCGAGCCGCAACCGCTCGGTCAACCGCGCCCGCACGACATGCGCCACGATGTCCCGCAACCGCCGGTCCCCATCGGTCCGCCCGACCATCAGTAACTCCAGGTCGTCCACCCCGACCCACGCCGACGCGTCGTGCTTCCCCACCTCCAACCGCGGTCGCGCCAGGTCCCCGTCAACCACGACCAGGTAGTCGAGCTCTCGCCGTACCCGCCCCTCCCACTCCCATTCCCAGTCCGCGACCACCCCCAGAACCTCGCGAACCACCCACCCCGTCTCCTCCTCAACCTCCCGAGCCAACGCCTCCTCCGGCGTCTCCCCCACCTCGACATGCCCACCGACGATGTCCCAGATCCCCGGCAACAACCGCCGGTCCGCCGACCGCCGATGCACATAGACCCGCCCACGCCCGTCCCGAATCAGCGCACCCACACAGTCCACACTCCGCATCCTCAAAACCTAGACCGCTCATCTGACAGAGTTCCCCCGTGCGGAACAGACCCCTGGTGGCAGGACTCGTGGCGATCAGCCGCTGGAGCAAAGTCGGCACCATCGCGGTGCTCGTCGTGCTGTTGACCTCCGGCGTACTCGGGCACCAGTACGTGAAGCCGTTCGTCCGCTGGCTCGGCGTGGCGGTCGGCCACGACGAGCTAGTACTGCGCGCACTCGGCTGGGCGTGGCTCGGCGTACCACTCGTGGTCATCGCCCTGCTGGTCAGCCTGCGGGTGCGCGTGGCCCCCCGACTGCGGTTGGTCCTCGCGTTCACGGCCCTCGCCCTAGCGGCGTCCTCAGCGATGTTGGTAGGCAGCCGCCGCGGTCAGTCGCAGCAGAAGGTGTTCGGCGACGTCTACCCCGACGCCCAACCACTCGGCTACGGCTGGGGCGCCGCCGGACTCTCCATCTTCGCGATGTTCGTCGTCGCCGCCCTCACCTACATCATCGCCGGCAAGCTAGCCGGCACCCCGCTACCCCATCCAACCCACCAGCGAATCGGCCGAGCGGTCATCGCAATGTGCGTCGTAGTTCTCCTCGGCGGCCTATGGCTAGCCCTGACCGGCCCACTCCCTAACTAGCGGCGAGTGGCTGTTCGGGGATGCGGTTGGGGATGAAGGCTACGGCGACGATGAGGAGTACGGCGGCGGCTGCGGCGCCGTAGAAGACGTCGTGGATGGCTGGGGCCAGTACGGCGGGCGGGAGGTTCTCGAGGTCGGCGTGGGCGCCGCCGAGGCGGGCGGCGATCTCGCCGTTGGCCACCGCGCCGAAGGTGGCGACGCCGACGGCGCTGCCGACCGAGCGGGAGAACATGTTGGCGCCGGTGACCACGCCTCGATGCTGCCAGTCGACCGAGGATTGGGCTGCTACGACGGCCGGTGCCGAGGAGAAGCCGAGGCCGACGCCGATCACGAAGCAGGCGGCGGCGAGTTGCCAGACGCTGCTGGTTGCGCCGACCGTCAGCAGGATGCCGGCGCCGAGTACGACGAACGCCGAACCGAGCAGCATCGTCCAGCGGAACCCGAGCCGCAGGTAGATCCGCCCGGACAGTGACGCGGAGATCGGCCAGCCGATCGTCATCGCGGCCAGCGCGAAGCCGGCGATCAAGGCGGAGGTCCCGAGCACGCCCTGCGCGAAGACCGGCACGTACGTCGACAGTCCCATCATCAGCAGGCCGATGAGGAACGCGGTCGCGTTGGCCGAGTTGAGCACCCGGCGGTTGAGCACCCACGGCGGCAGGATCGGTTCGGCCGCCCGGCGTTCGACCAGGGCGAAGGCGACGATCAGGATGACCGCGACCGTCAGGATCGCGATGCTGACCGGCGAGTCCCAGGCCCACATCACGCCACCCTCGAGCAGACCGAGCAGCAGCAACGAACCACCGACGGCCAGCAGTACGGCGCCCGCGTAGTCGATTTGGTGTTTCGTCTTCTCGGCGGTCTTCTCCTGGAACCGTTTGCGCAGCACGATCGCCGCCGCGACTCCGAGTGGCACGTTCACGAAGAAGATCCAGCGCCAGGAGATGTAGTCGGAGAAGACGCCACCGAGCGTCGGCCCGACGAACGACGAGATCCCCCACACGCTGGCCAAATAGCCCTGGACCTTCGCCCGCTCGGCCACCGTGTAGATATCGCCGATGATCGTCATACCGATCGGCTGGATCGCGCCTGCACCCAGTCCCTGGATCAGCCGGAACGCGATCAGCGCGGGCATGCTCCAGGCGAACCCGCAGAGCACCGACCCGACCACGAACAGCGTGACCCCGAGCAGGATCATCGGCTTCCGCCCGCGCAGATCGGCGAGCTTGCCGTAGATCGGTACCGAGACCGCCTGGGCCAGCAGGTAGATCGAGAACAGCCAAGGGAACTGCGTGAACCCGCCCAGGTCGTCGACCACCGAGGGAACGGCTGTGGCGAGGATGGTCGCGTCGAGGGCGACCAGCCCGGTACTCAGCATCACCGCGAGCAGAATCGGGCCGCGTTCCGACCTCAGCCCGACACTCGCGCGGTCGACCCGCTCAGTAGTCATGACAAAAGCCAACTTACGTGATCGTTGAACAATTCCTGCAGTGCCCATCCACAAGCCGATACAGGCACGGACCGATACGCTCCGGGGCGTGAGGATCCGTGACACCGTGCTGCGTGCCGCCGTGATCGTGCTGACCGCCTCGCTCAGCCTGGTCCTGCTCCCGATCGCCATCAACGTCGGCACCGGCGGTACGGCGCCCGCCTTCCTCACCCCGTACGTCGCCTGGACGTGGCCGGCGATCGGCGTCCTCTGGCTGATTCTCGTGCTCACGGCCTTGGCCGAGGTCCGCAGCCGCCAGCGCCCGGTCATCTCCAGCCGCTCGGCCGACGTACCGCGCAACCGGCAGCTGTTGCTCCGCAGCGTCGACACCTACCTGAACCAGCGGGTCGCCGTCTCCCTCGCGGCCCGCACCCGAGTCGCGCTCGCCCTCGAGGAGCGTCCGTCCGCAGTCGTCCGCCCATACGACCTGTTCGTCCAGCCGATCGACAGCGAACCGCGGCAGCTCCCCGAGAACGCAGCCATCGCCGAGGTCTTCGACGAGCTCCAGGACTCGATGCTGATCCTGGGCGCACCCGGTGCCGGCAAGACGACCCTGCTGCTCAGCCTCGCCCGCACCCTCGCCGAACAGGCCGCGGCCGACGAGCGCGCCCCCATCCCGGTCCTGGTCGACTTGGCGAGCTGGACGGCCGCACCGTCGCACCAGAAGGACGACCACCCGCGTGACACCCCGCTGCTGGCCGGGTTCGTCCGCTGGCTACTGAACGAGCTACGCCTCCGCTACGGCATCCCACCGGCCGTCGGCCGAAGCTGGTTGCTGCGCGGCCATCTGGCGTTGCTCTTCGACGGTCTGGACGAGATCGACCGCGCACACCGCGACAAGCTGGCAGGTGTCCTGCTGGACCTCCAGAAGCACTACACGATCCCCAAGCTCGCCGTCACCTGCCGCACCCACGACTACGAGCAGCTGACCCACCAGCTGATCCTCAACGGCGCAGTACACATCAGACCGCTCACCAGACAACAGGTCCTCGAGTACTTCGAAGCGGTGGGCCCCGAACTCGACGGAGCCCGCGCCGCCATCGAGTACGACGACGAACTGTGGGACCTGGTCACCTCACCCCTGATGCTCAACGTCCTCCTGCTGGCGTACCAAGACCGTGGCCCCGAAGACGTCGCGGCCGACGACCTGGCCGACGTACGGCGGGATCTGTTCGACACGTTCATCGTCGAGGTACTGGCACGGCACCGGTCCACAGAGCGCGAGTACGGCGCCGCTGCCGCCGTCCGCGCGTTGCGAACCCTCGCCTGGCGAACCAGCAAGCGCCGAGGCGCCCAGACCGTGGTGCCGCGCTGGCCCGGTGCCTGGGGCCAGGACGGTCTCATCCATCCAGACGTCGTGTACCTGCTGCACGTGGTCGGACTGCCCGCACTGCTCAGCGGCCTCGTCGCAGGGGCGACTCTGGCAACCACAGCCCAGTACGGCGTCCTCGCCGGCCTGACTGTCGCCGTACCGGCCGTGCTGCTGTCCGCCCGCTGGCCAACGGCCCGAGACGTCCTCTCGTTCCGCACCGGCGATCAACGGCAGCTCGTGGTGCTGCTCCTCGGTCTGCTCCTCGGGGCGTCCGCGAGCGTTGTTCTGCTCGTCGCCGCGATGGGACTGATCGAGCTGCTCCCGGCGGGCATCATCCTGCAAGGTGGCTTCCCGCCTGGCTTCGTGGTCGGGCTGTTCGTCGCGTTGGGGATCCGCACGCTGAGCTTTCCGCCCTCCTGGCCGTACGAGGAGCGGCCGGTGGCGCACTGGCGGCTCGTGCCCTGGGCGCTAGGGGGCGGCCTGGCCGGTCTCGCTCTGGCAGCCGCCCTCGGAGCCGACTTCACCGGACACGACATCGCGGTCCTGCCCGGCCTGCTCTTCGGGCTGGTTGCTGCGGGCCTGTGGCCTGGCCAGACGTCGCGTGCGGGGTGGCTCTACCGGGTGCTCTTCGATGTCCTGCTCTGCTGGAGTGGCGACCTGCCCTGGCGTCGGCGCGCGTTCCTCCAGTACGCCGCCGACCGCTTCGTGCTCGCTCGCACCGCGCCCGGCGAGTACTCGTTCATCCACCTCCTCATCCGCGACCACCTGGCCGAGTGCAACCCGGACGACCTGGCGGCCAAGGTCATCCGGCGGCAGAACCGCTGACGGGCTCGCGGAGCAGGTAGCCCAGCAGGGCGCACGCCAGCGGTAGTGCGATCAGCGTGGTCAGTGCGGTCTGCAATGAGGTGTGTTCGGCCAGGGTGGCGAGGATGGGGGTGCCGATGCCGCCGATGCTGACGGCCAGGCCGAGTGTCATACCGCCAGCGGTACCTACGCGGGTCGGGAGGAAGTCCTGGCCAAGGGTGACGTGCAGCGAGAACGCTATCGCCATGGCGATAGCGGTCAAGGCCAGGAAGCCGAAGAACGCTGGTCCGGGGACGAAGACCAGGGCAGCAATCGCTGGTACGGCGATCGCGTACGACGCCCGCAGGGTCCGGATCCGCCCGAATCGGGTGGCGAACCGGCCACCGAGCAGGGTCCCGAAGGCGCTTGCCGCGAACAGGATGAACAGCGCGATCCCGCCGGTCGTGGCACCGCCGCCGACCCGTTGAGCGGCGTACAGGGCGATGAAGGTGCCGAGCCCGACGAACACGATCGAGCGGCAGACCATGATCACCGACAACCGCAGAAAGGACGGCCAGTCGTCGCGGCCGCTGTGACTGTTGCTAGTAGCAACAAACTCGGCAGAACGGACCGCCAGTCTGGTGATCACCGCACCAGCCAACGCCGGGACGATCAGCACGGGCGTCCACCGCAGTCCACCGGCCGCGACGATCGGTGTCACGAGAGCCGGCGCCAGTGCGAACCCGACGTTCCCGCCGACCGAGAACCAGCTCATCCCGACGTGGCTGCCACCGCTGACCGCCCGCGCCATCCGCGCCGCCTCGGGGTGGTACGCCGCAACCCCGAGCCCCGACAGCGCAGCCGCGAGCCACGCTAGCCAGTAGGCATCGCCGACCCCGATCAACGCGATCCCGAGCCCGGCCGTCGTCATGCTCACCGGGATCAGCCAGGTCAACGGCCGCCGGTCCGTCAACACCCCGAACACCGGCTGCACCACGGACGACAGCAGCGTCGCGGCCAGCGTGATCCCGGAAACAGCGACGTACCCGAGCCCGCGTTCGGCGACCAGGAACGGCACCAGAGCCGGTACGGCGCCTTGGTACACATCGACACACGCATGCCCGGCAGCCATCAGCCCGATCGGTCGAATTCTCCTCACACCAACGATCGTCGACTCTGAGGTGGTTGTCCGGCTTCCGATAAAATGCCAACCTATGCCGGAAATCCGCCACTCTGACGCCTCGACCGGAATCCTGCCGATCCCCGCCGGTGGCGAGGTCGACGCGCACTGGCACGACCAGCACCAGATCGTGTACGCCGGTCAAGGCGTCCTGTCGGTGACCACGGACGCCGGAAGCTGGATCGCCCCAGCCAACCGAGCCATCTGGATCCCAGCCCGCACAGTCCACGAACACCGCGCCTACGGCGACACCGCCCTACACACCATCGGCCTAACCGAGAACCCGCTAGCCCTAGAGGAACCGTCCGCCCTGCTAGTCAGTCCGCTCCTCCGAGAGCTGATCCTCACCTACACCTCCGGAGCGGACGAGGAGGAAGGCGCCGCCCCCGCCGTCCCCGCCGAGCGGGCGCGGTTGCGTGGGGTGCTGCTCGACCAACTCCGCCGCTCATCCCAGCTGCCCACCTACCTGCCCACTCCGCGCGACCCTCGCCTGGCCGCACTCTGCGAACTCCTGCACAACGACCCAGCCGACAACCGCACCCTCACCGAGCTCGGCGCTCACGTTGGCGCGAGTGAGCGCACGCTGAGCCGACTCTGCCGCTCAGACCTCGGCATGACCTTCCCGCAGTGGCGCACGCAGCTCCGGCTGCACACCGCCCTCAGACTGCTCGCAGCCGGCGACTCAGTGACCCGCGTAGCCCACCAAACCGGCTGGGCGTCAACCAGTGCGTTCATCGACACCTTCAAGCGGTCCTTCGGTCACACCCCAGGCGCCAGCAGAGCCTGATCGAGGATGCGGCTCCACTGCCGCACAATCCCGCGCCGCCGCGCACTGTCATCCGACAACAGATCAGCCAGCCCCAGCCCGCGCGCCATGTCCAGCACCCCCTGCACGGTCTCCCGTACGCCGGGAGTCCGCTCCGAAACGTCCAGTACGTCGAGCAGCGCCCGGTGTGCTCGCCGCCCAACCCGCTCTTCCAGCCGAACGATCTGCGCCCGCAGCGCCTCCTCGGTCGACGCCGCAACCCACAAATGCAGCGCAGCCCGGAACAGCGGACCGGTGTACACATCCACGAGCATGCTCACGATCGCCTCAGTCCGCCCCGGCCCACTAGGCAACACAGCAGCCCGTATCTCCGCCAGCCGCACCTCGGTCATGTACTCGACCGCGGCCGCGAACAGATCCGCCCGCGTCGGGAAGTGGTGCTGGGCAGCACCACGCGACACCCCGGCCCGCGCCGCGACCACGGCCACCGTGGTCGCGGCGTACCCGACCTCGGCGAGCGAATCGACCGCGGCCTCCAGCAACCGCTGCCGGGTGGCCCGGCTGCGGTCCTGTTGGGGTGCTCGGAGCGCATCACTCACGGGCGGCCTCGCGCGCTCTGAGCTCACGCCGCAGGATCTTCCCGGAGGCAGCCTTCGGTACCGCCTCGATGAACTCCACCTGCCGCACCTTCTTGTACGGCGCCACCCGTGCGGCGACGTACTCGAGCACGTCGGCCTCGGTCAGCCCCGACCCCGGCATCGGTACGACGAACGCCTTCGGCACCTCGTTGCCTTCCAAAGCGACCCCGATCACCGCCGCATCCGCGATCCGCTCGTCGGTCAGCAGCACAGCCTCCAGCTCGGCCGGCGCCACCTGGTAGCCGTGGTACTTGATCAGCTCCTTGACCCGATCGACGATGTGCAGGTAGCCGCGCGCGTCCATCCGCCCGAGATCGCCGGTGTGCAACCAGCCCTCGCGGTCGATGGTCGCGTCGGTCTCGCCCGGCCGGCCCAGGTACCCCTTCATCACCTGCGGCCCGCGGATCCAGATCTCACCGACCTCGCCGTCCGCAACATCGTTGCCATCAGCACCGACCACGCGCTGCTCGGTGGACGGGAACAGCTTGCCGACCGCACCAGGCGGCGGCTCCGGATCGTCCTGCGGTACGGCGTGCGTCCCCGGCGAGAGCTCGGTCATCCCGTAGCACTGCAGCACCCCGTGCAGTCCGAGCCGCTTCGCACACGCCTCGGCCAACTCCGCGTCCAGCGGAGCCGCGGCGGACGTCAGGTACTTGAGCGCCGACAGGTCCACCCCGTCCACCGCCGGATGCTTCGCCAGTGCCAGCACGATCGGCGGTGCGACGAACGCGCGAGTGATCTTCTGCTCATCGAGCGTGGTCAGGAACTGCTGCAGCTCGAACTTCGGCAGTACGACGACCGTCACGCCGAAGCGGAACGGCAGATTCATCAGCACGGACTGGCCGTAGATGTGGAAGAACGGCAGGATCGCGATGATCCGCTCACCGTCTTCCATCGCGAACGTCGCCTCGGCCTGGACGAGGTTGGTCGCGATGTTCCGATGGGTGAGCATCACACCCTTGGCCGAACCGGTCGTCCCGCTCGAATACGGCAGCACCGCAACATCCTCGGCCGGATTGATCGTGACCGAAGGCTCCGGCGCGGTCGATGCGACCAGCTCCATCACCGAGCGATAGCCCTCGGCCTGGTCGCAGACGAAGATCTCCGTGACGTCCGTGCCCTCGATCGCTGCCGTCGCGGCCGGCAGGAACAGCGAAATTGTCACCAGCAACTTCGCCTTCGAGTCGACGAGTTGCTTGTGCAGTTCATCGGCCGTGTAGAGCGCGTTGACCGTGGTCACGGTCGCGCCCGCGCGGGTGGTGCCGTAGAAGACGACCGGGTAGAGGATCGTGTTCGGGCTGTAGAGCGCGACCACGTCACCCTGGCGGATCCCGAGCTCGGCCAGACCGGCCGCAACTCGGCGCGTCATGTGGTCGAGCTGGGTGTAGCTGATCTCGCGGCCGCTGACCGCGTCCACAAGCGCCGCGCGGTCGCCGTACTCCTGAGCGCGACCGAGCACGGCATCGTGCAGCGGGACATCGACAACCTCGACGGGCGGAAACTCGCTGGTGATGATCATCGGGGCGGCCTCTCTCAGTAGGACTTGGGCAGGCCCAGGCTGTGCTGGGCAACGAAGTTGAGGATCATCTCCCGGCTCACCGGCGCGATCCGGGCCGCGCGCGCCGCCGTCGAGAGCGCAGCGACGCCGTACTCCTTGGTCATACCGTTGCCGCCGAGCGACTGGACCGCCTGGTCGGTGGCGCGGACCGCGACCTCACCCGCGGCGTACTTCGCCATGTTCGCGGCCTCACCCGCGCCCAGGTCGTCGCCGGCGTCGTACAGCGCGGCCGCCTTCTGCATCATCAGGCGGGCCAGTTCGAGCTCGATCTTGACCTGCGCGAGCGGGTGCGCAATCGCCTGGTGAGCGCCGATCGGGGTGTTCCAGACCTGGCGTTCCTTGACGTAGGCGAGCGCCTTGCCGAGTGCGTGCCGGGCGATCCCGATCGCGAACGCCGACGCCATGATCCGCTCCGGGTTCAGCCCCGCGAACAGCTGCATCAGCGCCGCGTCCTCCGACCCGACCAGCGCCTCGCGCGGCAGCTGGACATCATCCAGGAACAGCGTGAACTGCTTGTCCGGGCTGATCAGATCCATCTCGATCTGCTGGAACTCGACCCCGGCCGCGTCGGTCGGCACAACGAACAACGCCGGCTTCAGCTTGCCGGTCCGGGCGTCCTCGGTCCGCCCGACCACCAGCATCGCCTGCGCGACATCCAGTCCGGAGATGAAGACCTTCCGCCCCGACAACGCCCAGCCATCGTCGGTACGGCGGGCAGTCGTGGTGATCTGATGCGAATTCGACCCCGCGTCCGGCTCGGTGATCGCGAACGCCATCGTCGTCGACCCGTCGGCCAGTCCCGGCAACCACTGCTGTTTCTGCTCAGCCGTGCCGAACCGCGTGATCACGGTACCGACGATCGACGACGACACGACCATCATCAGCAGCGGACAACCCGCCGTACCGAGCTCCTCCAGCACGATCGACAGATCGCCCATCCCGCCGCCACCGCCGCCGTACTCCTCCGGGAGATTCACGCCGAGGTAGCCGAGCTTCCCCGCCTCGGCCCACAGCTCGCTGGTGTTCCCGCCGCTGCGCGCCTGCTTGTCGAACCACTCGTAGCCGTACTTCTTCCCCAGCTCGCCGACCGCCTTACGCAGCGCCTGGCGTTCCTCGGACTCTGTATAGAAGCTCATGCTTCCTCCCCAACGACAGCCAGTACGGCGCCGACCTCGACCTGTTGACCCGCTTCGACATTGAGCTCACCGACAACACCGTCAGCCGGCGCGGCGATCGTGTGCTCCATCTTCATCGCCTCCAGCCACAACAGCGGCTGCCCCTGCTTCACCACCTCACCAACCTGCGCCCCGACCCGGATGACCGTCCCCGGCATCGGCGCCACCAACGACCCCGCCGCCACCTGCCGCGAGGGATCCACAAACCGCGGCACCGGAATCAGATTGACCGGCCCCACACAAACCAGCCCGTCGTACGCCGCCACCTCGAACACCCGCCGTACGCCGTCCACCACCAGCACCACCCGATCCGGCGAACTCTCCACCAGCTGAATGTTGCCCGCAACAACCAACCCGTCCCGAGTCAGCCGATACTCAACGTCATAGGTGGTTTCGCCAACCCGATAACTCTTCCGCTGCGGCTGCGAAGCCACATTCCGCCACCCACGAGGCACCCCCACCGGCCCACCCCGCCCAGCCGCATCCGCCAACGCCGCCGCCAACGCGGACAACTCCTCCGAACCACTCGACCCACCGATCCCGTGGGTCCCGAAAAACGCGGTATCGGTATCACCAGCCAGAAACGCCGGATGCCGCAGAATCCAAGCCAGCAACGCCCGGTTGGTCCCCACCCCATGAATCGTCGCCCGCTCCAACACCCCAGCCAGCCGCCGAGCAACGGCGGTCCGATCGGGGCCATAGGCAATCACCTTGGCCAGCATCGAGTCGTAGTAGGGCGAGACGACCGACCCGCTTTCCACACCCGAGTCCACCCGCACACTCGAATCCACTTGGAACTTGTGCAGTACGCCGGTCTGCGGTTGCCAGTCGTGCTGCGGATCCTCGGCGTACAGCCGCACCTCGATCGCGTGTCCCACCGTGGGCGGCGGGTCAGCCGGCAACCGCGCACCGTCCGCGACCGCGATCTGTAGTTCGACCAGATCGAGTCCCGTGGTCTCCTCGGTGACCGGGTGTTCGACCTGAAGCCGCGTGTTCATCTCCAGGAAGTAGAAGTTCCCGTCCTCGTCCGCCAGGAACTCGACCGTCCCCGCACCCACATAGCTGATCGCCGCCGCAGCCTTCCGCGCCGCGTCGAACAGCAACGGCCGCATCGACGGAATCCGCTCCACCAACGGCGACGGCGCCTCTTCAACCACCTTCTGATGCCGCCGCTGGATCGAGCACTCCCGCTCCCCGACCGCCCAGATCGTCCCGTGCTGATCAGCCAGAATCTGCACCTCGATATGCCGCCCACTCGGCAGATACCGCTCGCAGAACACCGTCCCGTCCCCGAACGCCGACAACGCCTCCGCCGACGCCGCCTCGATCTCACCCGGCAGATCCGCGAGCCGCGACACCACCCGCATCCCGCGCCCACCACCACCGGCCGACGCCTTCACCAGCACCGGCAGGTCAGCCTCCGACACCTCCGCCGGCGTCAGCTCGGCCAGCACCGGAACCCCGGCCGCCGCCATCAGCTTCTTCGACTCGATCTTCGACCCCATCGACGAGATCGCGTCCACCGGCGGCCCGATCCACGTCAGCCCCGCCTCGATCACCGCCGCCGCGAACCCCGCGTTCTCCGACAGGAAGCCGTACCCCGGATGCACGGTATCCGCGCCCGCCCGCAGCGCCGCCTCGATCACCAGCTCCCCGCGCAGATACGTCTCACCCGGCGCGTTCCCCGGCAAATGCACCGCCGCATCAGCCTCATCCACGTACGGCGACGCCGCGTCCGCCGTCGAGTAGACGGCAACGGTGGAGAGCCCAAGCGACCGGGCGGTTCGGAACACGCGGCGAGCGATCTCCCCGCGGTTGGCAACAAGCACGGACGTGATCACGCGCGACTCCTGGGCTGGGGTGGACATCGGGCTCACAACCGGAAGACGCCGAAGGACGATGTGCCTTCGACTGGAGCCGAGTGGATGGCGGACAAGCAGATCCCGAGCACAGTCCGCGTATCCCGCGGGTCGATCACACCGTCGTCGTACAGGCGTCCGGAGAGAAACATCGGCAGCGACTCCGCCTCGATCTGACCCTCGACGTACGCGCGCATCTTCGCGTCACCGTCCTCGTCGTACGGCATCCCCTTCGCCTCCGCGGCGGCCCGGGCGACGATCGACAGCACGCCGGCCAGCTGCTGCGGCCCCATCACCGCCGATTTCGCCGACGGCCACGCGAACAGGAACCGTGGATCGAACGCACGACCACACATCCCGTAGTGCCCGGCGCCGTACGAGGCGCCCATCAGGATCGACACATGCGGCACCTTGGAGTTGGCGACCGCGTTGATCATCTGGGCGCCGTGCTTGATGATCCCGCCCTGTTCGTACTCTTGCCCGACCATGTACCCGGTCGTGTTGTGCAAGAAAATCAGCGGAGTATCCGACCGGTTCGCCAGCTGAATGAACTGCGCCGCCTTCTGCGACTCCTCACTGAACAACACCCCGCGCGCATTCGCCAGAATCCCCACCGGATACCCATGCACCGACGCCCACCCGGTCGCCAGCGACGACCCGTACAGCGGCTTGAACTCGTCGAACACCGACCCGTCCACCACCCGAGCGATGACATCCCGAGGATCAAACGGGACCTTCAGATCCCCCGGCACAATGTCGAGCAGCCCATCCGCGTCGTACAAAGGCTCCCGGTACGACGGCGCTGCCGCCGGACCGCGCTTCTTCCAGTTCAACCGCGACACGATCTGTCGCCCGAGCCGGATCGCGTCCTGCTCGTCAACCGCGAAGTAGTCCGCCAGCCCCGACTTCCGGGCGTGCATCGACGCACCACCGAGTGATTCGTCGTCGGCGTCCTCGCCGGTCGCCATCTTGACCAGCGGCGGTCCCGCCAGGAACACCTTCGCGCCACCATCGACCATCACCACGTAGTCGCTCATCCCCGGGATGTACGCACCACCCGCGGTCGAGTTCCCGAACACCAGCGCGATCGTCGGAATCCCCTCGGCCGACAGCCGAGTCAGGTTCCGGAACATCGCGCCACCCGGAATGAAGATCTCCTTCTGCGTCGGCAGATCCGCACCCCCGGACTCGACCAAACTGATCACCGGCAACCGGTTGGCCCGCGCGATCTCGTCCGACCGCAACGCCTTCCGCAACGTCCACGGGTTGCTGGCGCCACCCTTCACGGTCGGATCGTTAGCGGTGATCAAACACTCGACCCCGCAGACCACCCCGATCCCGGTCACCAGACTCGCCCCGACCGTGAAGTCCGACCCCCACCCAGCCAACGGCGACAACTCCAGAAACGCCGAATCCGGATCGATCAGCAACTCGATCCGCTCCCGAGCCAGCAACTTCCCGCGCTTGTGGTGCCGAGCGACGTACTTCTCCCCACCCCCCGCCAACGCCTTACCGTGCTCAATCTCCAGCGCCGCCAACTTCGCAAGCATCGCCGAGCGATTGACGTCCGAAGGATCGGAGGGCGTGGTCGGCGTGTTTTCGGACGTTGTGGTCATGCGGTGAACCCCAGTCGTTTGGCGGCCAGGCCGGTGAGGATCTCGGTGGCGCCGCCGCCGATGCCGAGGATGCGTTGGTCGCGGTACTGGCGCTCGATCTCGGACTCGCGCATGTACCCGAGCCCGCCGTGCAGTTGGAGCGCTTGGTCGCACACCCACTGGCCGGTCTCGACCGCGGTGTTCTTCGCGAAACACGTCTCCGCGATCACGTCGTCGCCACGCTCGGCCCGCTCCGCGACATGGTGCACGTACACGCGCGCGACGTCGATCCGGCGAGCCATCTCGGTCAGCGTGTGCTGAACTGTCTGCCGCGAGATCAACGGCCGCCCGAACGTCTCCCGATCCCGGCACCACTGCACGGTGAGGTCGAGCGCGCGCTGCGCGCCGGCGTACGCCTGGACGGCGAGCGTGAGTCGCTCGGCCACGAAGTTCACCGCCAGCTGGACGAATCCTGAACCCGGCGCGCCGACGAGGTTCTGCACCGGTACCCGGGCGTCGGTGAAGCTCAGTTCAGCAGTGTCCGAGCAGAGCCAGCCCATCTTCTCCAGCTTGCGCGACACCTCGAACATCCCGCGTTCCAGCACCAACAGGCTGACCCCGTGCGCACCCGCACCCTCCGTGCGGACGGCCGTGGTGACGAAGTCCGCGCGGACCCCTGAGGTGATGTACGTCTTGGCGCCGTTCACCACGAACACATCACCCTCGCGGCGCGCGGTCGTCCGGATCGAGGCGACATCGGACCCACCACCAGGCTCGGTGATCGCGAGCGCCCCGATCAGCTCCCCTTCGAGCGTCGGTCGCACCCACCGGTCGATCTGCTCTTGATTGCCCGCAGCAACGATATGCGGTACGGCGATCCCACACGTCAGCAGCGATGCGACCAGTCCACCGGATCCACCGGCGTAATGCATCTCCTCGACCACCGCGAGCATGTCGTGCAGCGACCCGCCGCCACCACCGACCGCCTCCGGAAACGCCACCCCGAGCAACCCGGGCTGACCGGCCTTCTTGTGCAGCTCTCGCGGCAGTTCGCCGTCCCGCTCCCACTGATCCAGCTGCGGCAACACCTCCGCCGCCATGAACCGCCGCACGCTCTCCCTCAGTGCCAATTGTTCGGCGTTCACAGCAACATCTCCGGGATGTCGACATATCGAGAACGCAGCCATTCGCCGACCGCCTTGGCCTGCGGATCGAACCGCGCCTGCGCGGCGACCCCCTCACCCAGCAACCCCTCGACGACGAAGTTCATCGCGAGCAGATTGGGCAGCAAGTACCGCGTCACACTCAGCGACGCAGTCTCCGGTAGCAGCTCCTGGAACAGCTCGACAGTCAGCGTGTGCGCCAACCACCGCCACGCCTTCTCGTCGCGCACCCACACCCCGACGTTCGCGTCGCCGCCCTTGTCGCCGGACCGCGCACCCACGAGCCGCCCGAGCGGGACCTCCCGCGTCCGCGGCCGGCCGGTCGACGCCAGCGACGGCAGCGGGATCGGCAGTCCCGCATCCTCAGCCGGTGTCAGCGGCTGCGTCTCCGCCGCGGGTTCGATGACCACCCGCACCCCGTCGGGCAGTACGACGACGTGCTCGACCTCGTGAATGTCGACGTACCCGGCCTGGAAGACGCCGTACGGCGATCCATCGCCCGGCGGAGCGACTGCGTGGAACCCGGGGTAACTCGACAACGCCAGCTCGACCGCCGCACTGGAGAACGCGCGCCCGACCACCTTCGGATCCGGGTCCTTCACCGCGCAACGGAGGAAGACGCTGGCCTCCTCCTCGGAGTCCGCGTTCGGCTTCTCGGTCCAGGCCAGCGTCCACTGCATCTCCGCCGGCTGCTTCGCGAGCCCACGCTCAAGCTGCGCCTTGACCAGCTCGGCCTTCTCCTCGAGCTGCAGTCCGGTCAGCACGAAGTTCACCTCGTTGCGGAACCCGCCCACGCTGTTCAACGACACCTTGTACGTCGGCGGCGGAGCCTCACCACGAACCCCACTGATCCTGACCCGGTCGGCGCCGTCGTCGCTGAGCTCGATCGTGTCGAGCCGCGTGGTCACGTCCGGACCGGCGTACCGAGCACCGGTGATCTCGTACAGCAACTGCGCCTTGATCGTGTCGATCGTGACCGCGCCACCGGTCTTGTCGTGTTTGGTGATCACGCTGCTGCCGTCCGCATGAATCTCCGCGATCGGGAAGCCCGGCCGACCGAGATCGCGGATCTCACTGAAGAACGAGTAGTTGCCGCCGGTCGCCTGACAACCGCACTCGATCACATGCCCGGCGACGACCGCGCCCGCCAGCTCGTCGTACTGGTTCCGCTTCCACCCGTGGTGCGCGGCCGCGGGCCCGACGATCACCGACGCATCGGTGACACGACCAGTCACGACGACATCGGCCCCGGCCTGCAGTGCCTCGGCAATTCCCCAGGCCCCGAGATAGGCGTTCGCCGTCAACGGCGTGCCCAGGTCGAGCTCCGCGGCACGGGCGAGCAGATCGTCACCTTCGACGTACGCGATCTTCGGGTGCAGACCGAGCCGGTCCGCGAGTTCTTGGATCGCTTGCGCGAGGCCGGCCGGGTTCAGTCCACCGGCATTGCTGACGATCTTCACGCCCCGATCGAGCGCTTCGCCGAGTCCTGTCTCGAGCTGCTTGAGGAACGTCCGCGCATACCCGAGCGACGGATCCTTCAGCCGATCCCGCCCAAGGATCAACATCGTCAACTCAGCCAGGTAGTCCCCGGTCAACACATCCAGCGGCCCACCAGTCAACATCTCCTGCACAGCACTAAACCGGTCCCCGTAGAACCCAGAAGCATTCCCAATCCGAATGGGCGCGCTCACGTGAACTGCCCCGGCTGTCGACCCTTACCTGGCAACCCCGCGAACGCCTGCACGATCCCCAGCCACTCGTCGGCATCCGCACCTTCGGCGACCACGGCCAGGTCGTCGCGATGCCGACGCTGCGTCGCCAGCAAGCAGAAGTCCAGGGCCGGTCCGCTCACCCGCTGCGCCGCATCCTCCGGACCCCAGCTCCACACATCCCCATCCGGCCCGACCAGCTCGACCCGAATCTCGACGTCCGGCGCCCTCCGCCCATGCAGCAAGTACGCGAACCCACGCGTCCGCACCGCCAAGTGCGCAACATGCCGCAGTCGATTACTCGGCGGCCGCCGCACCCCCAGCGCATCAGCCACATCCTGCCCATGCGCCCACGTCTCCATCAGCCGCGCAGTCGCCATCGAGGTAGCACTCATCGGCGGCCCAAACCACGGAATCTTCTCCCCAGCCGGCACCCCCTTCAGCGCCTCCGCCAGGTCCGCCCGCGACTCCCGCCAAAGGACCAGCAACTGATCCGGCGGCAACGCAGCACCCTCAGCCGCCGCATCATCGACGTACCCAGTCGGATTGGTCGCCCCGACCTTCACCAACTCCGCGAACCCATCCGGCTCCGCCGCAGCCAACCGCGCCGCCTCATCCGTCCACGCCAGATGCGCAATCTGATGCGCGATCGTCCATCCGTCGGCCGGCGTCGCCTGAGACCACTCGTCGGCGGCCAAACCACCGACCAGCCGATCCAGCTCAGCACTCTCGGCCCACAGATCCGCCAGCACTTCGTCCACATGCACGCCGCACTCCCAGGGGGTGGAGATCGTGCCACCGAGACTGACACGGTCAGCAAAAAGAATCAAGCGTGCTTGTTTTCCGGGGTGAGAGACTTTGGGGATGGCAACCGTGCTCAACCGTGAGGCTGCGTACGCGGTGGCTGAAGCGGTAGCCGTGAGGCTCGGTGCCGAGACGGCGGGCCTGAAACTACTCGGACCGATTGCCGACAACGCGGTCTTCCGGCTGCCAGGTGGGGTAGTGGCGCGGATCTCGAGTCCGGCGTCCTACGAACGCGCCGCTCATGAGGTCCGGATCGGGGGGTGGCTGGCGGCTCACGGCGTACCTGCGGTGCGACCGCTCGAGGTAGCCGACCTGCCATGGTCGGTGGCCGGCCAGGTGGTCACGCTGTGGCATGAAGTCCCCGACGCCTCGATGGCAAGTACGGCGGAACTCGCCGAGCTGCTCCGAAGACTGCACGCGCTGCCGGTGCCGTCGGACTTCGGCCTCCCGACCCTCGATCCATTCGTCCGGGTGGAGGAGCATCTTGCGGCCGCTGCCGGGGCTCTCGAGGTGACAGACCGACAGTTCCTTGTGGACCAATTGGATGTGCTCCGGCCGGCCTATGCGGATGCTGCGGCAGGGCTCCCGGTCTGCGTCATCCACGGCGACGCCAACCGGAAGAACGCGATCCGCGGTCGCGAGGGCATCGCCGTACTGCTGGATCTCGAGCGATCCAGTCTGGGGCCCCGCGAATGGGACCTGGTCGTACCGGCCGTCTACCAGCGGCTCGGCTGGTACTCCGACCCCGAGTACGACGCTTTCGTCGACGCCTACGGATGGGACATCCGGGCCTGGGACGGGTTCGCCGTCTTCGCCGCCATCCGCGAGTTCCGGATGACTGCGTGGCTCGTCAGCAGGCTGGCCCGCGAGCCGCGACTGGCTGCAGAAGCAGGCCGGCGCATCGCCTCCCTGCGCAATCCCGACTCCCCGAGAGCTTGGACCCCAGGCGTCTGAGAGCTCACGATGCGTCGCGCAATAGATCTCTCGCGCGCTGACGGAACTCCACGATCGACCGTTGCTGTCCGAAGCCCTCCAGTCCACGGTCGAAGGTCCGCACATATCGCCGGACCCGCGCGGACTTGATCCGGCCCGCGGCAGCCAGCGCTTCTCCGGCTGTCGTGCATGCCTGCGGTACGTCGCCCGCGTCGAGGTAGGCGGTTGCGAGAGTGATCCGGCAGAACGTGCGACTGCGCGGATGGGGATCGCCTGCTTGCCCGAGCGCAGCGTGCGCATGGTGCTCGGCCTCGCGAGGGGAACGAAGGGCAGTGAAGCAGTGTGCCAGTTCGTCGTGGAGCTCCGCCTGATCGAAATAGGCGATCCAGTCCGGCTCGTCGTCAGCACTCTTCGCGAAGTTCTGTTCAGCCTCGCGCATCATCCGAAGGCAGGCGCGCTTGTCTCCCATGCTCGCCAGGCCGCGTGCTTCCATGGCGGCGTACATCGAACGAGCCTTGGGAGTGGCAGCCGTTCCCGCTCCGAGAGTCGCGGCCCGCGCGAGATCGACTGCCTCCCGGTACTCACCGAGGTAATTGGCTTGATGGCTCATCAACGCGAGAACCTTTCCGCCCAGCGGTCGGTCGCCGGCGGTGTGGGCAAGGTTCAAAGCCTGGACGAAGTAGCGACGAGCTAGTCCGTGCAGGCCGACGTCGTACGCCATCGCGCCAGTCTTGTAGGTGAACTGCGCCGCCACCGCGAACAGGTCGCGGCCGATCGCGTCGCTGTAGGTCGCATGCAGCAACGGGGTGACCGCGTCGTTGAGGTACTGAACGGCGGCCGTGCGAGCATGCCCGCCGCCGAACTGATGATCGAGCTGCTCGAACATCCGCACGGTCGCGCGCACGGCGGAGACATCGTCCGAACCGACCCGACGGGTCCCTTGCTTGCGAAATGGTGGATCGGTCGGCGGAGAAACCAGCCACCGGGCCATCGGTGTGGTCAGAGCACCCGCCGTCACTGCCATCCGAAGGAAGTCCGCGCGTCGTAGGTCTTCGGTCCAGAGCGTGCGAGCAGTACGGATCGTTGCGTCGCGGGACTCCGCAAACGAGAGGCCGAGTGTCAGCGGTTGCCCGGACGTGAATCCCAGATCACTCAACGACAATGCGCGTCCGAGTCGCCGCCCGAGCGCCTCGGCGATCAGCACCGGCTTGGCGCCGCGGGGCACCATTCCCCGCAACCAGCGGCCGACGTCGACGTGATCGCACCGGACGTCCTGAAGCCCCCGAGCCGCTGCAAGCTCCCGGATGTCGCGTGCCAAAGCACTGCGTGAGCACTGCGCCTCCGCCAGCAGTTCGGCGAACAACTCGTTGGGCGAATTCATCCTGCCTCTTCAGAACCCTCGAACCGGTCTACCCACAGTAATCGGCGGACTGCAGATCGGACAGGCGTGCCCGGTGGCGGGTCACCGAGAAGTGCACAGCTTCTGCACGGGTCGCTGCGGAGTGCACGGGCTATGCATCTGCCCACCGACTGTGCTTGCGGCTGAGATGAGGACATCCCCCGATCGACGGGGCCGGCGCTGTGAATTCCCTGCGACCGGCGTCGGCTCCGTCCACCACGAGAGGCAGGCCTGCCATGACACCCGCCGTACTGCGTTGGTGGGAACTGCGGCGGGGTGACCGGGTCACGCATTTCGACTACGGCACCGGAACGGTCGACGGTGCCGGACCCCTGCTGATCTACATCACGTGGGACAACCCTGATGAGGAACTGCGTCACCATACATCGGAGATCGTCAGGTACCTCCACTTGTTGGCTCGTCCGGAGGGCTCGAGTTCTTCGGTGGTCTAGTGGGACTGTCTTCGACAGTCGTGGAAAGGCTTTCGGTGGGGGATGCTGGAGTGTTACCCAAGAGGCATGCATGGTTCGCTGCCGGGGAAGGCCGCCGAGATCCGGGCGTTGTTGCTGAGTTTGATCGACACGCTGCCGGAGGGCGCTGCGCTGCCGCCCGAACGGGAGCTGGCCGTGCGCTGGAACGTGGCACGGATGACGTTGCGTCGCGCCGTCGACGAGCTCGTGATCGAAGAGCTGCTGGTACGGCGGCATGGCAGCGGCACGTACACGACTCGTCCGAAGGTGGCGCGCTGGCTGGGCATGATCGGGTTCTCGGAGGACATCCGCCGGCGCGGTATGCGCCCGGGTACCACCATGCTCGAGTTCCGCCATCAGAAGGCCGAGCGAGCGGCTGCGCGGCGGCTGCGGATTCCGGTTGGTGATCCGATCATCGCGTTCACCCGGCTGCGGCTCGCGGACGACTTCCCGATGGTTGTCGAGCGGACCACTTTGCCCGCGGCGTACGTGCCGGGGGTGGAGGCCGAGGACCTCAACGGTTCGCTGTACGACCTCCTCACCAACCGCTACGGCATCGACGTGGTCAGCGGGACCTCGCGCCTCGAACCCGTGATGCCCGACGCCAAGACCGCCGGCTGGCTCGACATCCCGGTCACCCAGCCCTGCCTCGCCACCCATGGCATCAGCTTCGACAGCCGCGACCGCGTCTTCGAGTACACGTCGGCCCTCTACCGTGGCGATCGCTACGCGTTCACCACCGAGCTCCGGATGACGCAAACACCAAGGTCGCGCGCCACCAGTTTCTAAATGTCGAGGACGTCCGACCCGCTCCGACGTCGCCGACATGATCGAGAAAAACCTGCAACTCGCCGACGGCCGGACACTGCATGTGTACGACGCTGGGTCGGACGGCATACCAGTGATCTGGAACCACGGCACCCCGAACGTCGGTGCCCCACCCGAACCGCTCTTCGCCGCGGCCGAACGCCGAGGCCTCCGCTGGATCTCGTTCGACCGCCCCGGGTACGGCGGTTCGACCCCGGACCGCGGACGCACGGTGGCTTCGGTCGCCCATGACACCGAGCGGGTGGCGGACGCACTCGGGCTCGACCGGTTCGCGGTCGTCGGCTACTCCGGTGGCGGAACGTTTGCGCTCGGAACCGCCGCCGTGCTCGGTGATCGGGTCCGCGCGGTCGTCACGCTGGCCGCGATCGCGCCGTACGGGGCTGAGGGTTTGGACTGGTACGCCGGCATGGTCCCGTCGGGAATCGCGGCCCTCGGTAGCGCAGCGGCCGGTGCCGAGGTGCGAGCCGCCTTGCACGACTCGGGTTTCGAGTACGACGCCGGCTTCGCCGCTGCCGACCACCGCCTTTTCGACGGCCCATGGGGTTGGCTGGGCAAGGTCGCCGGCCCCGGACTCGACTCCGGCCCATACGGCCAGATCGACGACGACGCGTCGTACACGCGTCCCTGGGGCTGCGACCTCAAGACGATCACAGCGCCAATCCTCCTGTTGCACGGAACCGCGGACCGCATCATCCCGCCCTCACACGGCAGCTGGCTCGCCACGCACCTCCCGACGGCAACCCTGCAGATTCACGATGGCGCGAGCCACTTCACGATTGTCGAGCACGCGGAGGAGGGGCTCGAATGGCTGGCAGCGCAGAACTGACGCCGTACGTGATCGAGGTCCCGGAGGAGCAACTCACCGACCTCCGCCGACGACTGGCCGGCATCCGGTCGAGGCTCGAGCCGGACCTCCAGAAGCTGGTCGACTACTGGCGTGACGAGTACGACTGGCGTGCGTGGGAGCGACGGCTGAACCAGTATCCGCAGTACACGACAACGATCGACGGAACGAACGTCCACTTCCTGCACATCCGCTCACCCCGGCCGACCGCGTTCCCGCTGATCCTCTCGCACGGCTGGCCGGGTTCGATCGTCGAGTACGTCGACGTGATCGGCCCGCTGACCGACCTCGGCTACGACCTCGTCATCCCGTCCCTACCCGGCTACACGTGGTCAGGTCCGACGCCAGACCGCGGCTGGGGACCACGCCGGATCGCTCGCGCCTGGGCGGCGCTGATGGAACGCCTGGGCTACCACCGGTACGGCGCGGCCGGCAACGACTGGGGTTCGCACATCGCCCCGGAGCTAGGCCGAGTCGCGCCGGACGCAGTCACCGGCGTACACGTCACCCAGCTCTTCTGCTTCCCCGAAGGTGAGTGGCTGGCCTACCCGCCAAGTGTGGAGCCCGACCGTACGGCGTTGAGCGCCGCCGACCGAGAAGCCCTCGACGGCCTGCGCGATCTCCAGCGCTCATCCAGTTGCTACGCCCACGTCCACGCCCAACGCCCGCACGTCCTCGCAACCGCCCTGAACGACTCGCCAGTCGGTCTCCTCGACTGGAACCGCCAGGTCATGGGCGATCTCGACCCAGACACCCTCCTCACCCACATCACGGCGTACTGGCTCACCGGAACCGCGGCCTCCGCCATGCAGCTCTACGCCGAATACGCCCGCCAGCCAGCCCCCGGCGCCCCAACCACAGTCCCCTTGGCCGTCTCCTCATTCCGCGACGACCTCACCCCAATCCGCGCCTACGCCACCCGAGACCACGCCAACATCACCACCTGGACCCAACACAACACCGGCGGCCACTACGCCGCCCACCAAGCCCCCGATCTCCTCATCGAAGACCTCCACACCTTCTTCACCAGCTACCGCTGACCCCTCGCCGCCGTTGCCTCCCGCACCGAGGCACCCGGTCAGCCAAGCGCTCTCATCACGACCCGGTACGACGTTGTGCACGGCTCAACCATCTGCGCGCTCGAAAGGTGGTCAAGGGGTGCTCAAGGTGACTCGCGCCCGCGATCTCGGGGTCCCGGGGCCATCCGGCTCAGCCATCTGCCTGGCCCGCGGGGCCCGGTGACCGCGGCTCCACGTCGCGTGGGGTTGACTAACCGAGCTCGTGGGTTCACCCATGAGGTTGTGGGTTCTGAACCCGCATGCGAGTGCAGAACCCACAAGCGGATGGGGGAACCCATCAGATTGCGGAGGTGGAGGGGCGCGACCATCCGCCGATCAGAGGGCGGAGGTGGTGGGGGTGGCGGCGGTGCGGCTCAGCAGCTCGGTCTGGGCGTGGTCGGTGGCGGTGGCTATGGCGCCTACCAGGGAGGCTCGGTCGCCGAGGGTGGAGCGGATGACGGCTACGGGGACGGGGAGGGTGGCGGCTAGTTCGGCTACTCGGGCGGCGAGGAGTTCGTTGTCGCCGATGCCGCCGGTGAGGATGACGGTTTCGGGGTCGACGATGGCGGACAGCGCTGCGACGATCTCGTGGATGCGGCGGCACTCGTCCTCGACCAGGGAGAGCGCGTAGTCGTCACCGGCGCGCGCTCGATCGAAGAGGTCTTGCACGTCACGCAGGGCTGGGTCGAGGGCACGCGCCTCGCGCAGGAGGGCGAGACCACCCGCCTCATCCGGTTCGGTCGGCGTACCGCGTCGGGCGTGTGTTGTCGGCAGGAAGCCAACCTCACCAGCAGCGCCATGAGCACCGCGCAGCAGCGAACCGTTGTGCATGATCCCGGCACCGACACCCGCGCCGATCGCGATCACCGCAAACGTCGACAGCGAACTCCCCGCCCCGTGCCGGTGTTCACCGATCGCGGCCAGGTTGACGTTGTTCTCCAGCAGCACCGGCCCGTCGATCCCCGCGGCCAACTGCGAGTACAGGTCGTACGGCGTCTCCTGCCCAAGGTTCCATGCGTACCGAACCATCGGATCGTTGGTCAGATTCACCGCACCCGGCGTGGACACCCCAGCAGCCAACAACGGTACGGCGGATCGCCCGGCCTCAGCTCGTGCTTCCGCCAAGAGCTCAACCGCCTGCCGTACGACGCTCTCCGCGCCCTTCGCCTGAGTAGCGCGCTTCAGCTCAACCAGCGGCGTCCCGCTGACATCACACACGGCGACCCGGAGATTCGTGCCGCCGATGTCGATCGCCGCAACACATCCCGCGGCGGACGGAACGCCGTACAAGGTGGCGGTCCGCCCAGGCAGGCCGCTGCGTTGGCCGAGTGACTCGACCAACCCCAGCGCCTCGAGCCGCTCGACAGCGGCGAAGACCGTCGGACGAGAGAGCGCACACGCGACGGCGAGCTCGGAGCGCGTCTGCGGTCCGGACTGCGCGAGCAGGCGTGCGAGGACCACGCTCGCGCTCGGCGTACCGCCGACAACACGGTTCACACATCACCTCTGCAGAGTTCTTGACTCCCTCGTCAGCCCTGATGATACTGCCCGTATGTTAGGAAAGTTGCCTAACAAATAAAAGACCTGGAGTGGGGCGACGATGGTGGCGATCGACAGGCGGACCGTGTTGAAGACGGCCGGTGGGGCCGGACTGGCGGCCTTGCTGGCCGCGTGCAGCGGGGGCAAGGGCGCGACCACGGGGGACCAGGGCAGTGGCAGCAGCGGTGAGATCCGCGCGCTGTTCATGAAACAGGCGGCGTACACCGAGGAGGACGTCACCAAGATGACGGCCTCGTTCACGGCCGCGAACCCCGGCATCAAGGTGACGCCGGAGTTCGTCGCCTACGAGGCGCTGCACGACAAGATCGTCGCCGCCGGCCCGGCCGGGACGTACGACGTGGTGCTGATCGACGTGATCTGGCCGGCCGAGTTCGGCAGCAAGAAGATGATCACCGATGTCACCGCGCAGTGGGACGGCGCGTGGAAGACCGACATGCTCGCCGGTGCGATCGCCACCGCCGAGTACGACCAGAAGCTGTACGGCGTCCCGTGGATCATGGACACCAAGTACTTCTTCTACAACGAGGCCCATCTCGCGACCGCCGGTGTGAACCCGCACTGGCTCGACACCTGGGACGGTGTCCTGCAGGGCGCGCAGAAGCTGAAGGCGGCCGGGGTCGTGAAGTACCCGTTCATCTGGTCCTGGCAGCAGGCCGAGGCGCTGGTCTGCGACTACGCCCAACTGCTCGGAGCGATGGGTGGCAAGTTCCTCGACGATTCGGGCAAGGCTGCCTTCAACGCCGGCGGAGGGGTCCAGGCGTTGGAGTTCATGCGGAAGACGATCGTCGACGGACTCAGCAACCCGGCCTCGACGCAGTCGCTGGAGGCCGACGTACAGCGGGTGTTCCAGGCCGGTCAGGCCAGCATGGTGCTGAACTGGACCTACATGTACGGCGCGGCCAACGACGCCAAGCAGAGCAAGATCGCCGGCAAGGTCAAGGTCGTCCAGACGCCGAAGGGCAGCGCGGGCCGGCCGGGCGTCAACGGCGGGATGGCGCTATGCGTGACCGCGGGCAGCAAGAACCAGGCGGCCGCGTTCAAGTACATCTCGCACCTCACCAGCCAGCCCGAGCAGAACAAGTACGCGCTCGACTCGCTGCCGGTTTGGAAGGACTCGTACGACGATCCCGCGGTCGTCAAGACGAACCCGGCCGTCGTACCGCAGGCGAAGAAGCAGCTCGACGATCTGATCCTGCGACCGCAGGCGAAGAACTACAACGCGATGTCGCAGGCGGTCCAGGCCGAGCTGCAGCAGGCTCTGCTCGGCCGCAAGCCGGCCCAGAAGGCGCTCGATGACGCGGCCGACAAGGCGAACAGCTTGCTGCAGTCGTGAAGCCGGTGCGGGTCCGCGGCGAGGGACGGTTCGCGCTGTTCCTGTTGTTGCCTGCGGCAATAGTCGTCTTCGGTGTGGTGCTCTACCCGGTACTCCGGACGCTGCTGATGTCGTTCTACAAGGTCGACAGCGCGATGCCCGGCAGCTATCCGTTCGCCGGGTTGAGCAACTACACGAAGGTCTTCAGCGACCCGTCGTTCTACCCGGTGCTCGGGCACACGGCGTACTTCACGATCGTCTCGACCGCGGCCGAGCTCGTGCTAGGGATGGGTGTGGCACTGCTGCTCAACGCGCCGCTGCGCTTCAAATGGTTGTGGCGCAGCCTGGTCGTACTGCCGTGGGCGCTGCCGACGATCGTCAACGGCGCGCTGTGGCGCTGGATCGACAACGGCCAGTACGGCGTCCTCAACCAGCTGCTCGGCACCGAGATCCAGTGGCTGGGCTCGCCGTTCCTCGCGCTCAACATGGTGATCGTCGCCGACGTCTGGAAGAACACCTCGATCGTCGCGTTCTTCCTGCTCGCCGGGTTGCAGACGATCCCGGCCGAACTGCGCGAGGCAGCGGTCGTGGACGGTGCCTCGACCTGGCGGACCTTCTGGCAGGTCGTCGTACCGCTGCTGAAGCCGAGTATCGCGGTGGTGCTGGTACTGCGCACGATCGAGGCGTTCAAGGTGTTCGACATCGTCTACGTGATGACCGGCGGCGGTCCCGCCTCCGGCACTCAGACCGTTGCCTTCTACACCTATCTGCAGGCGTTCTCGAACCAGCTCTTCGGGTACGGCGCCGCTCTCGCCTACCTGATCGTGATCGCGGTCGGCGCGCTGGCGATGTTCTACCTGCGACTGCTCCGGCAGAACCAGATGGCGGGGATCTGATGCGCAAGTTCCAATACGCGATGTGCGGTCTGCTGGCGGTCGTCGTACTGGCGCCGTTCAGCTGGCTGGTGATCTCGAGCCTCTCGCCGGCCGACGAACTGACGAGTGGCTCGCTGTGGCCGGCGCATCCGACATTCTCGCGGTACGCCGACATCTTCACGTCGGGTGCCGACGGGATCGCCGGCACGTTCCGCGTCTCGATGGTGAACAGCCTGGTCGTCGCGTCGGCGACCACGCTGATCTCGCTGGTGGTCGGCTGCCTGGGCGGCTACGCGTTTGCCCGGTTGCGATTCCGCTTCCGCCGTACGACGTTGTTCGCGTTCCTGGCGATCTACATGCTGCCGCCGATCGCGTTGGTGATCCCGTTGTATTTGGCGCTGGCGAATCTGCAGCTACTGGACACGCAGCTCGGGCTGATCGTCACGTACTGCTCGATCGTCACGCCGTTCTGCTTGTGGACGATGAGCAACTTCTACCTCAGCCTGCCGCCGGAGCTTGAGGACGCGGCCCGTGTGGACGGGTGCTCGCGGCTGGGCGCGCTGGTCCGGATCGTGCTTCCGCTGGCTCGGCCGGGGATCGTGGCGACCGCGATGTTCGGGTTCCTGCTCGCGTGGGACGAATTCCTGTACTCGCTGATCTTCACCTCGACCACGAACTCCAAGACGATCCCGGTCGCGATCGCCGAATTCACCGGAAAGTTCTCGTCGGACTTCGGGCTGGTCGCGGCCGGCGGCGTACTGGCTGCTCTCCCGCCAGTTCTGCTCGCTCTTCTCTTCCAGCGCTACATCGTCAACGGCCTCACCGGAGCCGTCAAAGGCTGAGCCGTCAGCATGATTACTGTGCGGAGCTGATCGGTTACTACTGTCTCGTCATGGACCTGAAGACGCCGATCAGCACCGTCATCCCCTCCCTCGACGGCCCCGTCCTCCAGGTCCTGGCCCGCGCCGACGAGGGCCTGTCCGGCCGCGAGGTTCACAAACTCGCAGGTCAGGGCAGTGTCGCCGGAGTCCGCCTGGTCCTCCAACGCCTAGCCGCCACGGGCCTCGTCCACGTAGACGACGCCGGCAACTCCTTGTCCTACCGCCTGAACCGCAAGCACCTAACCGCCCCTGTCGTCGAGTTCCTGGCCGACCTCCGCACCGCCCTCGTCAACCGCATCGCCGACGAGTTGGCCGCCTGGCGCCTCCCCCCGGTCCACGCCTCCGCGTACGGCGCCCTGGCCCGAGCCGACGGCGATCTCGAATCCGACGTGGAACTCCTCCTCATCCGCCCCGATGACCTGGCCGCGACCGACCCCCTCTGGAACGAACAAGCCGCCCACCTCATGCAAACCGTCGTAGACCTGACCGGCAACCCAGCCCACGTCTTCGAACTAAGCCGAACCGAACTAGCCAACCACCTAGCCACCGAAGCCCCCATCCTCAACGACTGGACCCACCCCACCCTCCACCTCGCCGGCCTCCCCCTGGCCACACTGCAGGCCGAACCCGCCCAGGTGGGTTAGCGGCTGGGAACAGGGGTGGCATGGCCAACTACGAGGTCAACGACGCCGCAGTCGAGCACGCGCGCAAACTGATCGACTCCCGGCAGTACGTCCTCGACAGCGACTGGGGCGCCGTCCAACCACACGCAGACGCCCAGAACGCCTTCCTCGAAAAGCACACCTGGCCCGAGTACGCGGCCTGGCACCTAGGCCTCACCAAAGGCGCAAACGACGAAACCAAAGCCCGCTACGCCTTCGTGTACGGCGACCTCCGCCGCATCCACCGCTCAGGCCTGATCGCCTGCGTCTACCGAGCCTCCGAATGGCGCCACAAGAAGGTAGAGCTAGCCGCCCACGCCCTACTCCAACACCTAGACACCAAAGCCGGCCTCACCTAGCGACCGACCCCCTAGTGCCCAAAGGTGGGTCGCCTTCTCTTTGTGCACGAGATCCAACTTTGTGCACCCACCAACCATTTTCGCGGCCTCCGCGTGGTTGGTGGGTTCTCAAAGATGAACTTGGTGCACAAAGAGCAGCGGGCGTGTTGGGGAGCGGAGGGCTGCTCTTTGGGCGCGAGGTGAGGGGGTGGCGGGTCAATGGCCGAGTAGGGGGGACATCAGGCGGGCTAGTTGGCTGGTTCGGCCGGTGAGGCGTTCTTCGGTGTCGGCGAGGGTCATGGCGTGGAGGCCGGCGTTGATGCCTAGCCAGCGGAGGGGTTCGGGTTCCCAGCGGCGGGAGTGGTGGCCGACCCAGGGGAGGCGGGTTAGCGGGGTGTCGCGGCGGAGGATGAGGTCGGTGAGCGTTCGCCCGGCCAGGTTGGTCGTACTGACGCCGTCCCCGACATACCCGCCCGCCCACGCGAACCCGCCTTCGAGCCCGACCGACGCGCACCAGTCGCGCGGCACCCCGAGCGCCCCGCCCCACGCGTGCGTGAACTGCACGTCCTCCAACGCGAACAACGAACGCAGAGTCGACTGCAGCTTGGCGAAAACCCGAGGCTCCTCGTCGTACGACGGACGCACCCGCGACCGGAAGTGGTACGGCGCCCCACGTCCACCGAACACCAGTCGCCCATCGGCAGTCCGCTGCCCATAGATGATCAGATGCCGGTGATCACTGAACGAAGGCCGATCCGCCAACCCAATCCGGTCCCACGTCGCATCATCGAGCGGCTCAGTCGCCACCACCAACGAATACACCGGCGCCACCGCTCGCCCCGAGCCAGCGAGCCCAGGCGTGAACCCTTCGGTCGCGCGAACCACCACCTCCCCCCGCACAACCCCGTACGGCGTGACAGCCCGCCCACGCTCAATCGTGCTCACCGGCGTGTGTTCGTGGATCGTCACCCCGAGCGCCTCGACCACATCCGCCAGTCCCCGAACGAGCTTCCCCGGATGGATCACCGCACAGTGCGGAGTGAATGTTGCCCCCAGCACCTTTGTCGCGCGGACGTGCGACTCGACCTCGTCCCGTTCCAGGAACCGCAGATCGCCCGGACCCCACTCGCCAGCGGAAGCAACCTCGGCTCGCGCCCGCGCCAGCTGCGCCTGGGAGCGAGCCAGCACGATCGTCCCGCCCTTGTAGTAGTCGCAGTCGATCCCCTCGGCCGCGCTCACCAGGCCGACCTCGTTCACCGAATCCTGCATCGCCCGGTGCATGTCGATCGCCGCCGACCGGCTCGACCCCGGCAAGGCAGCCAGCTTCCGTGCGGACGCCGGGAACAACGCCGAGCACCAACCACCGTTCCGCCCAGAAGCCCCGAACCCGACCGTCTCCTGCTCCAGTACGACGATCCGCAGCGAAGGATCCGCCTTAGCCAGGTAATACGCCGTCCACAACCCGGTGTACCCCGCACCGACGATCACGACATCCGCGTCCCGATCCCCAGCGAGCGCGGGGCGCGCCGAGCGCACCCCGGTCGCGGAGTCGGCCCAGAGGTTCAGCGGACACCCCACGAGTACGTCTGCTTCACCAGCTTCAGATAGACGAAGCTTTCGGTGCTCTTCACGCCCTCGATCTGCCGAACGCGCTCGGACAGCACCTGCAGCAGGTGCTCATCGCTCTCGCACAACACCTCGATCAGCAGGTCGAAGGAGCCGGCCGTGATCACGACGTACTCGACCTCGTCCATCGCGGCCAGCTGTTCGGCGATCGGTTCCAACGCACCCTCGGCCTTGATCCCGATCATCGCCTGCCGGTCGAACCCGAGCTCGAGCGGATCGGTGACCGCGACCACCTGCATCACGCCGGCGTCGGTCAGCCGCTGGACGCGTTGCCGTACGGCGGCCTCGGACAGCCCGACCGCTTTCCCGATCGCGGCGTACGAACGCCGTCCGTCGACCTGGAGTTGTTCGATGATCGCCTTGGAGGTCTCGTCGAGCAGACCTTGGTTCTTGTCGGGGTGTCCTGTTCGTACTGGCACCCGCCTGATCTTACCGGTTGAAGCGGATTCCGTTGTGAAAATCCAGGTTTGCTACGGAATCCCTTGTCTCGATCTCAATGTTTTGACATTATCCACCGCGAAAGCCCCTGCAAAGGAGGTTGCGTGTGAGGCCTCGTCAGCCCTCGGTCGTCGGCCGCCGGACGGTTCTGCGCGGCCTCGGCCTGGGTGCGCTCGGCGCGGGTGCGCTGGCCGCCTGCGGGATCCCGCCCGCCCGGCAGAGTGCGGACAAGTGCATCAGCACCGACCAGTCGGGTAGTCAGAAGCAGCTGAACTTCTCGAACTGGCCGAGCTACATGGACGAGTCCGACGAGAAGGTCAACGGCAAGACCGTGCTGCCGACGCTGGAGGCGTTCCAGAAGCAGAGCGGGATCCAGGTCACCTACACCGCCGACGTCAACGACAACTCCGAGTTCTACGCGAAGGTCCGCGACCAGCTCGGTACCTGTCAGCCCAGCGGCCGCGACATCTTCGTGCTGACCGACTGGATGGCCGCCCGGATGGTCAGCCTCGGCTGGATCCAGAAGCTCGACCACGCCAAGGTGCCGAACGTCGACAAGTACCTCCTCCAGCAGCTCAAGTCCCCGCTGTGGGACCCGAACCGCGACTACAGCGTGCCGTGGCAGAGCGGTCTGACCGGGATCGCCTACAACGCCAAGGTCACCGGCGAGATCGGCAGCTGGACCGACCTGATCGGCAAGTCTGAGCTCAAGGGCCGGATCACGCTGCTGTCGGAGATGCCGGACACGATGGCGGTCATGCTGCGCCTGGTCGGCGCCGATCCCGCCAAGTTCAACGACGCCGAGTGGACGAAGGCGCTGGAGAAGCTGGAGAACTCCGTCGGCGCCGGCCAGATCCGCCGCTTCACCGGGAACGACTACGTGCAGGACCTGAACGACGGCAACATCGCCGCCTGTATGGCGTGGTCCGGCGACGTACTCGCGCTCCAGGCCGACAACGCCGATATCAAGTTCGTCGTACCGGAAGAGGGTCTCAACCTCTGGTCGGACAACATGCTGGTACCGAACAAGGCGACCCACAAGGCGAATGCGGAAGCCTTGATGAACTACTACTACGACCCGGAGGTCGCGGCCGAGCTGGCCGCGTGGGTCAACTACATCTGTCCGGTCGAAGGCGCCCGGCAGGCGATGGAGAAGATCGACCCCGAGCTGGTCGACAACCCGCTGGTCTTCCCCGACCAGGCCATGCTTTCGAAGACCTCGTCGTTCATGCCGCTCGACACGGCCAAGGCGAAGCTCTACGAAACCGACTTCAACCTCGCGATCGGGGGCTGATAGATGACCAGTGATTTAGTCCTCGAAGGCATCAGCAAGCAATTTGCTGGTCATCGAGCCGTCGACAACCTCGACCTGACCGTCCCCGCGGGCACCTTCTTCGCGCTGCTCGGCCCATCGGGCTGCGGGAAGACGACGACTCTGCGGATGATCGCCGGTTTGGAGGAACCGACCACCGGAACCATCCGCCTCGGCGACGACGAGATCACCGGACTGCGCCCGTACAAGCGCCCGGTGAACACCGTCTTCCAGAACTACGCGCTGTTCCCGCATCTCGACATCTTCGAGAACGTCGCGTTCGGGCTGAAGCGCCGCAAGGTCAAGGACTTCAAGCCAAAGGTCGAGGAGATGCTCGATCTGGTCGAGCTGAACGACTACGGCAAACGTCGCCCTGGGCAACTGTCTGGTGGCCAGCAGCAACGAGTTGCGTTGGCCCGCGCGCTGATCAACCGCCCGCAGGTCCTGCTGCTCGACGAACCGCTCGGTGCTCTCGACCTGAAGCTGCGCCGGCAGATGCAGCTAGAGCTGAAGCGGATCCAGACCGAGGTCGGCATCACCTTCGTGCACGTCACGCACGATCAGGAAGAGGCCATGACCATGGCCGACACGATCGCGGTGATGAACGGCGGGCTGATCGAGCAGCTGGGTAGCCCGGCCGAGCTGTACGACCTGCCGGCCACCACGTTCGTCGCGAACTTCCTCGGGCAGTCGAACCTGATCCGGGGCGCGATCATCGGCCAGGCCGACCAGAACCTGATCGTCGACGTCCAAGGCCGCAAGGTGCTCGTGCCGGCGGTCCGCTGCCGGGTCACCGAAGGCGAGGTCTGGCTGGGGATCCGGCCGGAGAAGGTGTTCCTCGCCCCGGCCGGCTCCGAGGACGGGGACGGTTCGAACCAGCTCCGCGGCGCGGTCGTCACGGACGTGAGTTACGTCGGCGTCAGCACGCAGTACCTGGCGAAGCTGCCGTGGGGTCAGGAGCTCACGGTCTTCGAGCAGAACACCGGCGCGCGCGACGCGTTCACGGCCGGCGACGCGGTCGACCTGCACTGGCGGCCGGCGCACAGCTTCCTGCTCGACGCGGCGCAGGACGCGCTGGCCGGGGTCGAGGACGTGGAATGAGCGCCGTCGGCCAGCTCGGCGCAGCCGCCCAGCCGACGTCGGCTCCGCCGCCACCGCGGTCCGGGCGGCGACTGACGGCGTACCTGCTGTTGCTCCCGGGCGGGCTCTGGCTGCTGCTGTTCTTCGTCGTCCCGCTGGTTTCGTTGCTAGCAGCAAGTTTGTACGATCCGAACGGGTCGATCGAGAACGGCTTCTCGATGACCTGGCACTGGCAGAACTTCGGTACGACGATGGCCGACTATGCGCGGCCGTTCCTGCGATCGCTGTGGTACGCGTTGTTGACCACGGCCTTCTGTCTGCTGCTCGGCTATCCGCTCGCCTATGCGATCGCGATGAAAGCCGGGCGCTGGAAGAACCTGATGCTGGCGCTGGTGATCGCGCCGTTCTTCACCAGCTTCCTGATCCGCACGCTCTCGTGGAAGTTGCTGCTCAGCGACAACGGTTTCGTCGTGGATGCGCTGAAATGGCTGCACATCCTCGGTCCTGATGGAAGGTTGCTCGCGACAACGGCCGCGGTCGTCACGGGTCTGACGTACAACTTCCTGCCGTTCATGGTGCTGCCGCTGTACGCGAGTCTGGAGAAGATCGACCGCCGCCTGATCGAGGCCGGCGGTGACTTGTTCGCGGGTCCGATGACGACGTTCCGGACAGTCACGTTGCCGTTGTCGATGCCGGGCGTGGTTGCGGGAACGCTGCTCACGTTCATCCCGGCGGCCGGTGACTACATCAACGCCCAACTCCTCGGTACGCCGAAGCAGCGGATGATCGGCAACGACATCCAGCGACTGTTCGCGGCCGGCGCCTATCCGACCGCGGCCGCGTTGTCGGTGACGCTGATGGCGGCGATCGTCGTACTGGTCCTGATCTACGTCCGCCGAGCCGGAACGGATGATCTCGTATGACGCGCCTCGGGCGGTTCGTCGGACGGCACCTGGTGATGGTGCTGGGTCTCATCGTGCTGCTGTATCTGTTCGCGCCGATCGTCGTCGTGATGCTGATGTCGTTCAACCAGCCGAAGGGGCGGTTGTCCTACACGTTCGACGGCTTCACCTGGGACAACTGGGCGAACCCGTGCCAGCCCTTCGGCCTGTGCGACGCGGTCAGTACCTCACTGCGGATCGGCCTGCTCGCGACCGTCGTCGCGACTGCACTCGGGACGCTGATGGCGTTCGCCATGGTGCGCCACCGCTTCCGCGGCCGGTCGGCGACAAACCTGTTCATCTTCTTGCCGATGGCGTCCCCGGAGATCGTCCTCGGGTCGTCGCTGCTGGCGCTGTTCGTGTCGAGCGGGTTCGGCGGCAAGCTCGGGTTCTGGACGATCCTGATCGCCCACGTGATGTTCTGCCTGTCATTCGTCGTGGTGACCGTGAAGGCACGACTGGCCGGTATGGACTCGCGGCTGGAACAGGCGGCGATGGACCTCTACGCGAACGAGTGGCAGACGTTCTGGCGGATCACCTTCCCTCTCGTCTTCCCCGGCATCATGGCCGCCGCCCTCCTGAGTTTCTCCCTGTCCTTCGACGACTTCATCATTACCAACCTGAACGCCGGCACCACCGTGACGTTCCCGATGTACGTCTGGGGATCCGCCCAACGCGACATCCCACCCCAGATCAACGTCGTCGGTACGGCGATGTTCCTCCTCGCCCTGTTCTTCGTCCTCCTCGGCGAAGTCGCCCGCCGACGCCGGGCGCGGAGCTGAGTGATGAGAATCGGCAGCGCGCTCCCGTTCCACACCAGGGGAGTTGAGTGGTGAGCGCGGCGGCGGCGCTGGCGGATGCGGCGCCCCAGGTCTTCTGGCTCGACGATCCCGCCGCGCCAGAACCGTTGCCTCCGCTGACCGGTCCGATTGCTGCCGACCTCGCAATCGTCGGCGGCGGGTACACCGGCTTGTGGACCGCGCTCCGCGCCAAGGAACGCTTCCCGCGCCTCGACGTCGTACTGCTCGAGGCGAACACCTGCGGTTCCGCCGCCAGCGGGCGCAACGGGGGTTTCTGCGACGCGAGCCTGACGCACGGGTACGCGAACGGCCTCGCCCGCTGGCCCGACGAACTCGCCACGATCGAACGAATCGGCACCGAGAACCTCGACGCGATCGGAGCCACGATCGCGCGACTCGGCATCGACTGCGACTGGCGCCGTACCGGCGAGCTCACGGTCGCGACCGCACCCCATCACGTCACCGAGCTGGCCGAAGAGGCGGCCGGACGCGACGACCTGGTGCTGCTGGACCAGGACGCCGTACGGGCGGAACTCAACTCGCCCACGTATCTCGGCGGGCTGTACGACCCGCACTCCACCGCGCTCGTCGAACCAGCCCGGCTGGCCTGGGGTCTCCGCCAAGCCTGCCTGGACCTCGGGGTGCGCATCCACGAGTACACCCGCGTGACCGCGCTCCACGACGGTCGGCTGAACACGACCAGCGGCTCAGTGCGGGCCGCGCGGATTGCCCTTGCTACCAACGCTTTCCCGTCACTCCTGCGTCGACTGCGACTCTTCACCGTCCCGGTCTACGACCTCGTGCTCGCGAGCGAGCCGCTGTCCCCGGCTCAACTCGACAGCATCGGCTGGCAGAACCGACAGGGCGTCGGCGATGCCTCGAACCTCTTCCACTACTACCGCCTGACCCGCGACAACCGGATCATCTGGGGCGGCTACACCCCGCTGTACCACTTCGGCAGCCGGATCAACCCGGCGTACGAGCAACGCACCGCCGTACACGCGATGCTCGCCGAACACTTCTTCACCACCTTCCCGCAACTGGAAGGACTCCGCTTCACCCACCGCTGGGGCGGCGTCATCGACACCAGCACCCGCTTCTGCGCCTTCTTCGGTACGGCGCACGCCGGCCGCACCGCCTACGCCCTCGGCTACACCGGCCTCGGCGTGGCCGCGACCCGCTTCGGCGCCGACGTCATCCTCGACCACCTGTACCGCGAATCCACCGAACGCACCGCACTCCGCATGGTCCGCACGCGCCCGATCCCCTTCCCACCCGAGCCCATCCGCTCTGCCGGCATCCACCTCACCCGCCACGCCATGTCCCAAGCCGACGCCAACGCCGGCCACCGAAACCTCTGGCTCCGAACCCTCGACCGACTAGGCCTCGGCTTCGACTTCTAAACCGCGTGAATCCGGTGCAGGTCGGCAAGGACATGTAGTAGGTGGCTACGCATACCGCCGCCAGCGCTCAGCGGGTAGCCCGCAGGCCGTCGTGGCGGGACTACTACGTGTTCTTAGCGTGGCGTCAGGCCTTGATGGTGGTGGGGGTTGCGGTGTTGTAGTGCTTGGCGTAGCCGTTTTCGACGCCGACGAGGATCTCGACGATGTCGAAGTAGTGGTCCCAGAAGCGGGTTTCGCGGAGGGCCTCGACGACCAGCTGGAACGACTCGTGGTCGGCGGCTTCCCAGACCCAGATGTCGGTGACTCGGGCTGAGTAGAACTCTGTGTCGTAGAAGCGGGAGCTGACGTTGCTGACGCGGTCGCGGACGGTGGGGAGTACCTCGGTCTCGAAGGCGGTGATGCGCTCGGCGACGGTCAGGTTGAGCCATTCGCGGCGCGTCTTGACCAGGATGAAAGCGGTGAGTTCGGACATCGTGTCTCCTCAGTTGGTGTAGGCGCCGGAGGTGATGTCTTCGATCAGGTCCGGTCCGGTGGGCTTCCAGTCGAGGAGGTCGCGGGTGATTGCGGACTTCGCGGTCATCGTGGTGGCGAAGAAGTGGCCGACGACTCCGAAGTGCGCGGCGGCGTCGGTCGGGTCGATCGACGTGACTGGTACGGCGAGCGCCGTACCGAGGGCTTCCGCGATCGCCTTGGTGGCAAGGCTTTCCTCGGCCACTGCGTGCAGACGCGAACCGGCGGGGGCGTGCTCGACGGCGAGGCGGATGAGACGCGCTGCGTCGGTGCGATGGACGGCCGACCAGGTGGTCGAGCCGTCGCCGATGTAGCCGGAGACCCCGTGCTTCCGCGCGGCCTCGGCGAGCCAGGTGACGAAACCCCAGTCTCCGCGTCCATGCACCGAGGGTGCGAAGCGGACCGCGGCCGAACGCACCCCTCGTACGGCGGCCTCCAGTGCGAGGTTCTCGCTGCCACCTCGGTCGGAGTCGGGGCCGACGGCCGGCGACGGGTCGGTCTCGACGACCGGGCGACCCTCGACGATGCCGGACAGGGCGTTGGCGATCACGAAGGGGCGGTCGGTACCGGCCAGGGTGTCGAGCATGGTCTCGACGGCAGCCCGCTCGGCGCGGTCGGACTCGGCCGGGTTGCCCCAGTCGTGCTTGTTGGCCAGGTGTACGACGGCGTCCGAATCCGCGGCGCCGAGCCGCAACGAGTCGAGGTCGTCGAGATCACCACGGTGCGCGATCGCGCCCTTCGCGGTGACGGCCGCGGCCGAGCTGTCCGAGCGGACGAGGCCGAGGACCTCGTGGCCGGCGGCGAGCAGTTCGTCGACGGTGGCGGAGCCGATCCAGCCCGAGGCTCCAGTGACAAAGACACGCATGACTTCTCCAGATCTATTTCGGTACACGGTGTCCATTAAATTAGCAATATCGAGTCACGCTGTCCAGCTATAGTTCTGCCATGGAGAGCAAGGTCGGCCGCCCCCGCAGCGAACGCGCCCGAGAAGCTGTGCTGCACGCAGTCGACGACCTACTGGTCGAAGTCGGGTACGCCGCAGTGACGATGAAGGGCATCGCCGAGCGCGCGGGCGTCTCCCGGCAGACCGTCTACCGCTGGTGGTCGACCAAGGCGGAAATCCTCTTCGAGGCCAGCGCCGCCGACGCCGAAGAAGAACTCGCCGTACCCCCCACCGGCGACACCCTCGGCGACCTGACCACCTACCTCCAGGCGCTCATCAACTTCCTGGCCAACACCCACGCCGGCGCCGCATACCGAGCCCTCATCGGCGAGGCCCAGCATGATCCCGAGGTAGCGCAACTCCTAGCAGGCAAAGACATCCTCGGCGACAGCGCCCGCACAGTCCTCGCCCGAGCAACCCCCGACCACGACCTGGACGACGCCTCAGCCCGCCTGATCGGCCCCGTCTTCTTCGCCATCATGAGCGGCCGCGGCCCGAGCAGACTCGACCCACAAGAGTTGGCGCGCCGGTTCCTCGCCTAGCGCGTGTGTGCGGGCTGCCTGGGCTAGGAGAAGGCCGGCCGGCAAGGAACCTCTCGCGGGGCTTCCCGCTCTACTCCGAGGTGCGACGTCCCGGGTCGGATCCGAGTGGACGGGGTCAAGGCGGTTGGCCCGGAGGCGGGCTAATGGCGGCCAATGCGCGGCTGCGGCGAGTACCCCACGCGGCCTCCGGCGGTAGCCGTCACGTGCGCGGCAGCGCATCACCCCGGCGTAGCCGGAGAAGGAACTAAGGGCGGGTGGGGGAGCGAGCGCAGCGAAGCGGGGGACGCGGGCGATGAGCCCGCCACCGTGCGCGGAAGCGCACAGGTCCGGCGGTAGCCGGAGGTGGCGGGCGGGTGTGGAACTACAGCTTGGATTCGGCTTCGACTAGTACTGCGCGGATCGTTTGTTCCATTTCGTCGAAGTGGGACTGGTCGCAGATCAGGGGTGGGGAGAGTTGGATGACGGGGTCGCCGCGGTCGTCGGCTCGGCAGTAGAGGCCGGCGTCGAACAAGGCTTTGGAGAGGAAGCCGCGGAGGAGACGTTCGGACTCGTCGGCGTTGAAGGTTTCCTTGGTGGCTTTGTCCTTCACGAGTTCGATGCCGTAGAAGAAGCCTGCACCGCGGACGTCGCCGACCAAGGGCAGATCGAGCAGCTTGTCGAGTGTGGCCCGGAAGTCCCCCTCGTGGTCCCGGACGTGCTCGTTGATGCCTTCGCGCTCGAAGATGTCCAGATTGGCCAGCGCGACCGCGGCGGATACGGGGTGGCCGCCGAAGGTGTAGCCGTGGGCGAAGCTGGTGTCGCCCTTGGCGAACGGCTCGAAGAGGCGGTCGGTGGCGATGGCGGCGCCTAGGGGTGAGTAGCCGGAGGTGATGCCTTTGGCGCAGGTGATGATGTCGGGCTGGTAGCCGTAGCGTTCGGCGCCGAACATGGTGCCGAGGCGGCCGAAGGCGCAGATGACTTCGTCGCTGACCAGCAGTACGTCGTACTCGTCGCAGATCTCGCGGACCCGCTGGAAGTACCCGGGTGGTGGCGGGAAGCAGCCGCCCGCGTTCTGCACGGGCTCGAGGAAGACCGCGGCGACGGTGTCGGCGCCCTCGTTCTCGATCGCCACCGCGATCTGGTCGGCAGCCCACCGCCCGAAGGCCTCTTCATCATCACCAAAAACAGGTGCCCGGTAGAAGTTCGTGTTCGGCACCCGGAAGGTCGACGGCACGAGCGGCTCGTACGGCGCCTTCAGGTCGGGCAGCCCAGTGATCGACAACGCGCCATGTGTGGTGCCGTGGTAAGCGATCGCCCGGCTGATCACCTTATGCTTTCCAGGCTTACCGGTGAGCTTGAAGTACTGCTTCGCGAGCTTCCACGCGGTCTCGACGGCCTCGCCGCCACCGCTGGTGAAGAACACCCGGTTCAGGTCGCCCGGCGCATATCCAGCCACCCGCTCGGCGAGCTCGATCGACTTCGGATGCGCGTAGGACCACAGCGGGAAGAAGGCGAGCTCGGAGGCTTGCTTCGCGGCGGCTTCGGCGAGTTCGGTCCGCCCGTGGCCCAGTTGGCTGACGAAGAGGCCGGCCAGTGCGTCGAGGTAGCGCTTGCCCTGAGCGTCGTAGATGTAGGCGCCGTCACCGCGGACGATCACCGGTACGTCGGCCTTGTCGTAGCTCGACATCCGGGTGAAGTGCATCCAGAGGTGGTCGCGCGCTGACTGCTGCAGCTTGGCGAATTCGGCATCGCCGATCGTGTCGGACGACATGTCGGATCCCTCGTCTCAAAGCGTGGTGGTCGTTCGCCATCCTGCCTGGCAAAATCTTCTCTGGCAAGTGATTTCGTGCCCAGAAAGCCGATAGAGTGTCGATGTCAGCACTTGAGAAGGTCAATTGATTCGGATTCCGCACAAGGGAAGGCCACCTCTTGGACACCCTGTTCGTGAACGGCGCCGTCTTCGACGGGACGGCGTACCGGCCGGGTCTCGCGGTCGCGGTGAAGGGCGGCCGGATCGCGGCGATCGGCCCGGACCTGGGCCGGCGCAACGGTGCCCAGATCGTCGATCTGGAGGGCGGTCTGTTGCTCCCCGGGTTCGTCGACGCGCACATCCACCCGGTCCAGGGCGGTGTCGAACACGCCCACTGCGATCTCTCCCCGCTCCACGGACTCCCGGCGTACCAGGAAAAGATCAGCCAGTACGCCGCGATGCACCCAACCGCACCGTGGATTCTCGGCGGCGGCTGGCACCAGCCCGATTTCCCCGGCGGCGCCCCGAAGGCGGCCGACCTCGACCCGGTCACCGGCAATCGTCCCGCCTTCCTCGTCAACGCGGATCACCACAGCGCCTGGGCAAACTCGACGGCACTCCAAATGGCCGGCATCGACGCGCAAACCCCCGACCCCGCTGACGGCCGGATCGAGCGCAAAGCAGACGGCACCCCGACCGGCACCCTCCATGAAGGCGCGATGAACCTGGTCGGCCGCCTGGTTCCCCCGACCACGCACCAGGAGATGGTCGACGCACTCCTCGATGCGCAGGCCTACCTGCACTCCCTCGGCATCACCGGCTGGCAGGACGCGATCCTCGGCGCCTACGCCAACCTCGGCGACTCCACCCCCGCGTACGTCGAGCTCGCCCAAACGGGCCGATTGACCGCCCGCGTCAACGGCGCCCTCTGGTGGCAGCGCGACCGGGGCCCCGAGCAAATCCCGGAGCTCATCGCCCGCCGCGAATCCCTGCACTACAACAGATTCCACGCCGGCAGCGTGAAGATCATGCAGGACGGCGTCGCCGAGAACTTCACCGCCGCAATGCTCGACCCCTACTTCGACGGTTGCGGTTGCCGCACCGCCAACAGCGGCCTCTCCTTCGTCGATCCCCAAGCACTACAAGAGAATGTGACCCAACTAGACGCGGCCGGCTTCCAGGTCCACGTGCACGCCATCGGCGACCGGGCCGCCCGTGAAGCCCTGGACGCGTTCGCCAAAGCCCAAGCCAGTAACGGAATCAACGACAACCGGCACCACATCGCCCACCTGCAAGTCATCCACCCCGACGACATTCCGCGGTTCCAGGAACTCAACGTCGCGGCAAATATGCAGGCCTTGTGGGCCGTCTACGAGCCCCAGATGACCGAGCTGACCATCCCGTTCCTCGGCCCCGAGCGCACCGGCTGGCAATACCCCTTCAAGTCGCTGCACACCGCCGGAGCACGACTCGTCGCCGGTTCCGATTGGCCCGTCTCCAGCCCCGATCCGCTCGAAGCCATCCACGTCGCGGTCAACCGTCGTACCGACAAAGCCGACGACCCGTTCCTCCCCGAGCAGGCGCTCGACCTGGCGACCGCACTCGCGGCGTACACCCAAGGCAGTGCCTGGGTGAACCACGCCGACGACGCCGGCCTGATCGCGGTCGGCGCCCTCGCGGACCTGGCGATCCTCGACCGGGATCCCTTCACCGCACCCACCGACGAGATCAACACCGCCCGAGTCCGGGCCACCTATGTCGAAGGCGAACCCGTCTTCGGCCCGACCAGTTAGGACCCTCATGCACAACCTCATCGACGGCAAACCGACCGCCGCCCTGAGTGGAGCGACGTACGACGTGATCGCGCCCGCGACCGGCGAGTCGTACGCCCAGGCGCCGTTGTCCGGGCCGGAGGACGTGGACCAGGCGTACACCGCGGCCGCGCGCGCGTTCGAGAGCTGGCGGGACAGTACGCCGGCCGAGCGGCAGCGCGCGATCCTCAAGATCGCCGACGCGATCGAGCAGCGGGCGGACGAGTTCACCGCGGTCGAGAGCCGCAACACCGGCAAGCCGCTGGCGCTGACCGCGAGTGAGGAAGTCCCGCCGTGTGTGGACCAACTGCGGTTCTTCGCCGGCGCGGCCCGAGTCCTGGAAGGTCGGTCGGCCGGCGAGTACCTGCCCGGTCACACCTCCTGGATCCGCCGCGAGCCGATCGGCGTCGTCGGCCAGGTCACCCCGTGGAACTACCCCCTGATGATGGCGATCTGGAAGATCGCGCCCGCGCTCGCGGCCGGTAACACCATCGTCCTCAAGCCGAGTGACACCACCCCGGCCTCGACAGTCCTCCTAGCCGAGGTGTGCAACGAGTTCCTGCCGCCGGGCGTGCTCAACGTGGTCTGCGGCGACCGCAACACCGGCCGTGCGCTGGTCGAGCACGACATCCCGCAGCTGGTCGCGATCACTGGATCGGTCCGCGCCGGGCGCGAGGTCGCGTCGTCGGCCGCGCGCAAGCTGAAGCGCACCCACCTCGAGCTCGGCGGCAAGGCGCCGGTGGTCGTCTTCGACGACGCCGACCTCGAGGCGGCCGCCGAGGCGATCGCGGGCGCGGGTTACTTCAACGCCGGCCAGGACTGTACGGCGGCCACTCGCGTCCTCGCCGGTCCGCGGATTCACGACGACTTCGTCGCCGCCCTGACCGAGCAGGCCAAGCAGACCAAGACCGGACAGCCCGAGGACGACGTCGCGTACGGCGCCCTGAACAACGCCGACCAGCTCAGCCGGGTCCGCGGTTTCGTCGACCGCCTCCCCGACCACGCCGCCGTACAGACCGGTGGGCACGCGATCGGCGACCGCGGCTACTTCTTCGAGCCCACGGTCGTGTCCGGGCTGCATCAGGACGACGAGGCGATCCAGGACGAGATCTTCGGCCCGGTCATCACCGTCCAGCGCTTCTCCGACGAGGACGAAGCGCTCCGATGGGCGAACGGCGTCGAATACGGCCTCGCCTCATCGGTCTTCACCAAGGACCACGGCCGCGCGATGCGGATGTCGCGCCGGCTCGACTTCGGGTGCGTATGGATCAACACGCACATCCCGATCGTGGCCGAGATGCCGCACGGCGGTTTCAAGAACTCGGGCCACGGCAAGGACCTGTCGATGTACGGCCTTGAGGACTACACCCGCATCAAGCACGTGATGTCCGCCTTCTAGATCACCTCGAGATAGTCCTTGCCAGGAAGGACGGGGAACGGCGCGTGCGGCTCGGTCTGGTACCAGAACGACGTGGAGGCAAGGTCGTCCTGGAGCTGGAGGAACCGGCCGTCGCGCCGCCACCCGAGGGCCTGCACGGTGACTCGCAGGTCCTCGCTGAAGCGGATGGTGTCGGTGAGGTGCCAGCGGTACAACCCGAACCGCTGCTGGTTCTTCATGAACCCGTCCGGCTGGATCGCCTGCGGCATCCCCAGGTACGGCGTCGTGAACGTCGCGTACACGCCTTCGGGATGGATGAATCCCCACGCGCCGCCGAAGTAGTCCTCGGTCCCGGTCGTGCAGATCGTCGGGAACTCGTCGTCGCCGTCCAGGTAGAACTTGACCTCGCCCTCACCCCACCAGCCGGTGTTGTTACAGCCCCACGCGAGATACGTGCCGACGTACTGTCCCTGGCCCCGGACACCGTCCAGCAGCGTGTGCACCTCGCCGTACGGGACCGGGTTCGACCGCCGGAACTGCGCATGGAAGTACGCCGCATCATCCGGAACCTCGGTGCGCACGAAGTCGATCTGGTAGAAGAGCTCCGGTACGTCGACCTCCTGCAGATTCTCAACGGTGATCCGGGCGCCGGCGCGGAACGGCATCTGCCAGTAACTGTTGAAACCGCCCGACGGGTTCACCGCGACCGGCACCGAACTGATCTGCGCGTGCTCGCCCCAACCGCTGCAGAAGAAGTCGCCGAGCGGGACCTCGATCGACGGCGTCTCCTCGCCGTCCCAGTACGCCCGCAGCACCAGCGATCGCCAGACCTTCTTGTCGACGGTCATCCAGATATGCGTGATCGCACCCGAGCCCTCGATCTCAGCCAGCGTTGTGGTCGAGCCGGCCGGCAGCGGGATGCACGGGGACATCTTCCAGCCGACTCCGAGGTCGCGGGCCTGCCGCGACATCGTCCCCTCGGTCGCTCGCGCGCCGCCGCCTTTCGCGCCGTCCCGATTCTCGGCACTGATGGAGAATGTGCGGGCTGATGACAGCCGCGCGACATTGCCGAGATGGACGTCGAGACCGTTGAAGTCACCCATGGGCCTCAACCCTAGGCGGCTAGCGGAAGCTGTCCAGCCTGTTCGCGACCTTGTCGAAGACCACTCGTTCGTGCTCCTTCGGCGCGTAGAGCACCAGTTCGTCGAAGCCGATCCCGGCGTACCGCTCGACCAGCCGAGCGAATCCGTCCTCGGATCCCCACGGGTCCAGCTCGCCGTACCCGAGCAGCAGCCGCCGGACCTTCCGCCCGTCCAGCGCCGCATCGAGAGCCTGCGATCGCTCGATCGACTTCGCGTAGAACTCCTCCTCGGACGCCGCTCCCGGGAAGGTCACCCACCCGTCTCCATGCGCCGCGACCACGGCCAGCGCCTTGGGCGCGTTCGCCGCGATGATCAGCGGCAGCCGCTCCTGGACAGTCCCCGGCGTCATCGCCGCCAGCGAGTACGGGTAGTGCGGTCCCTCGTGGTCGGTCACGTCACCCGACAGCAGCCGCTCCACGATCGCCACGAACTCGGCCAGCCGCTCAGCACGCTCGCGCGCCGTCCAGACCGCCGTACCGGCCATGCCGTGGTCGGTCGGCCAGACGCCGGAGCCGATTCCGAGATCGAACCGGCCGGCGGAGACGTGATCCAGCGAGGTCGCGGTCTTGGCCAGCACGGTCGGGTGCCGGAACACCAGGTTCGCGATCAGGATGCCGACCCGGATCCGCTGCGTGGTCGCCGCCCAGCCCGCGATGATCGTCGGCCCGTCGTGCACCGGTATCGCCGCGTCCCGCGGGTTCCGCAGGTTGTCGCCTGTCCACAGTCCGTCGAAACCGGCGTCCTCGGCCACCTTCGCCCAGTACGACGCGTCGTCCCACCCGGCCGGATTGACCTTCAGCCCAAAGCGCATGTCGACCAGCCTGCCACGGACCCGGGCCTGCTGCCGGATTTCCTGCCCGAGTGGTCTACCCGGGGTGCTTTACCGGCTGCCCTCGGTCGGCCAGAGTGATGCGGTGACCGTATCTGCGCCTGTCGCCGTGATCGGCCCGCCGGACCCGGCCGCCGCGTTCACCGCCGCACTCGACCAGGCCGGCCTCGCCTCCATCCGGTACGACGAATTTCCCGTGGACCTCTCGGGGTATTCAGCGGTCATCGTCGTCGCCGGCCGGTACCCCGAACCCGAGCGCCTCGACGTCGCCGGGCTGGCGGAATACGTGCGCGCCGGCGGATCGGCGTACGTGGAGTTCGCGCTCGACGACACCGGCTTCCTGCCGCAAGGCGAGATCCGGACCGCGCATATCGAGCGGATCTTCACTACCGTGGCACTGGCCGGGATCGAGCCGCTACAGATCCTCGACGAGCACTCGTCGCAGGCTCAGCAGGTGGTTGTCCGAGGCAAGGCCGTCGAGCTGTGCAGCTACGGCACCGTCGCCGGGACCCACGAGGCCATCTTCGGTCCGCCGGACGTCACCTTCCCGGCGCTGCTCGACATCCCGGTCGGCGACGGACGGCTGCTCTACGCCACGACCGCGCTCAGCCACCACGTCAAGGGCCGCTACAAGCCGGTACGCCGGTGGCGTCGCCTCCTGCAGGTGATTGTCGGCCAACTGACCGGGGTGCAGCTTGCAGAGGACATCGAGGTGTTCACCGAACCTCGGGTCTGGGTCGCGACCGGTGAGCCCGTCAAGCTCGTAGTCCGTTCCAGCACCAAGCCGGTTGCGGAGCTCGATTTGGTCGAGACGAAACCCGGCCGGTTCGAATCCGACCTGCAGTACCTCGACGACGGCGAGCACACCTTCGCGGTCGGCGATCAGCACGTCACCGTCGCGGTCGGGCCGCGTGCGGAACGGTACCGGCGGATGGTCGACCGGGCGATCGCCTGGTACGACCGGGCCGGCATGTTCTACGACGCGCCGGACGGCTCGAAGGGTGTCGCCGAAGGGCTCTCCAACGAGATCGATGCCGAGGGCAAGCTTCCGTTCCGGCCGGTACCGCGTGGCGACTGCTTCACCCAGACCGCGCATGCGTTCCGGATGTACGCCGACCTCGCCGACTTCCCACGCGGCCGGACGATCGCCGACAACCTGATGCGGCTGGTCGTCGAGGAGGAGCAGCTCACCGACCGCAACCAGCTCTACGGTTCCTTCGAACCACGTGGCGCGCGGACCGATCTCACCGGCACGAACAACTTGTTTGCCGATGACAACGGCTGGATCTCGTTGTTCGCGCTGATGTCCGGTCACGTCGAGTCCGGTCTGCGCGGGGTCGAGGCGCTGATCCGCACGTCGAGCGCGGACCTCGGTCTGCAGGTCGATCCGTGGCGGACGCCGTCCACGCTGCTGGTGAAGGGCTGGGATGAGCTCTCTCGGTCGCCGATCGAGGACGGCCTTGACCTCACGTCGCACTGGCAGAGCTCGGCGCAATGCGCGTACCTCTACGCGTACGGCCTGACCGGTGACCAGGGCTATCTCGACATCGCCACTCGCGGCCTCGATCACATGGCTGGGCAGCATCCTCGGGCTCGTCTGGAGACGAGCCGGACCTGCGAGGCCGGCCGCTTCCTGCTGCCGCTCGTCGGCGCGTACCACTACACCCGCAAACCCCAGTACCTCGAGACGATGCGCTCGCTGGCCGGGTACCTGAAGAGTCGGCAAGGGCCGGACGGCGGCTTCGCCGAATGGGACGGGAAGTGTCCGCCGAGCAATGAGGCGTACGGCGTCGACGAGGCCGCGATCTTCGCGGCCAACGGTGATCCCGTCACCGATCAGCTGTACGGAACGCCGTTCGCCGCCTGGGCGCTGCCACTGGCCTACCGGATCACCGGTGAGCCGGTGTTCGAGGAGCTCGCGCACGGCGTGCTCGATTACCTGAGCCGGATCCAGATCGACGATCCCGACGATGAGCAGCTCGACGGCACCTGGCAGCGCGCCTTCGACTTCGACTCCTGGGAGTACTTCGGCTCGAACGCCGACCTCGGCTGGGGACCGTACTGCGTCGAGACCGGCTGGTCGGTCGCCCCCTCGATCATCGGTGCGATGCTCTACCTGACCGGCGACAACTTCTTCCCGCCGGCCCCCTCAAGTCTGTCCGAACTGCCCGCGTCGATTCGGGCGGAATTCGACGCGATCGCGGCCGGTCAGCCGGCACCGGCCACCTTCACCCGCCGCGACGACGGCCGCGTGATCCGAATCCAGAACGGCGTACAGGCTGTCCTCGGTGACCTGACCGCGGCCGGCGAACCGGTCTGGGCGCGCAACGAACCGGTCGGCGCCGACGAGATCTACGTCCGCGGCACCGACGGCCACCTGCACCACACCTACCTCGACGACCGCGTCGGCCAGGGCCGCTGGCAACAACTCGGCGACCTCGAACTGGCCGACGAACCCGTGGTCGCCTTCAACCCCGGCGCCAACGCGATCGAGGTCTATGTCCTGGGCGCCGACGGTCACATCCACCACTGCTCGATGATCGACGTGCGCGGCGGCCACACCCCGTGGGAACCTGTCGGCACCTTGCACTTCACCGGCTCCCCAGCCGTCCTGTACGACGAGGAACTCGGTTCCGTCCGCCTCGTCGCGAACGACACCGCCGGCCAGGACCGCCGAACCCGCAAGGTCAACCGCTGGCACCTGCCCTGGCAGGACTACTCCCACTGGATCACCGCATGAAGGTCAACGTCGCCATCGACGGAGGCCAGTCGGCCCTCCGCCTCCGCGTCCTCCCCACCGGCGCAACCGGCGTCGGCTCCGGCTACATCCACGGCCCGCACGCCACCGACCACATGCTTGAGGCGATTCGCGGGGCAGCCACCGAGGCCGGGCTGGCAGTCCCGGGCGGCGGCGCGCGTCCTACGGTCGGCGTCGTCGCGCTCGGGTTGACCGGCTACCCGCCAGCGCCTGGAGCGGCCGAGGCCTTCGCGGCTCAAGTCCTCCAACTGCTGGGTGCGGATGAGGTTCGGCTGACTCAGGACATGGTGACTGCTCACGCGGGCGCACTGCCTGACGGGTACGGCGTGGTGGTTGCCGCAGGCACCGGTCTGGTGTGTCTGGCGGTGGATCGGGACGGTAGTTGGCACAAGCTCGACGGGCATGGGTACCTGTTCGGCGATGCCGGGAGTGCGTTCGCGATCGGCCGGGCCGGGCTGCGCGCCGTACAACGCGCGAGGGACGGGCGTGGTCCCGTAACCAAACTCGCCGAGACGACGCTGGATCCGATCGCCTACTACCGTTCGCAGACTCTCGTCGACGACGTGGCCAGGTTCGCGCCCGACGTACTGCGGTGTGCCGCTGAAGGCGATGTTGTTGCCCTCGACATCTTGGCCGGCGCGGCCGCGGACATCGCCGAGACGATCGAGGCCGCAGTCAAGAAGCTGGTCGGTACAGACCCAGTGCCGGTCGCGTGTGTCGGCGGACTGTTCGCCGGTGCGGGTGAACAGCTGCTCGACCCGGTCCGCGCAGTGCTGTCCGCCCGCGCCCACCTGGTCCCCGCCGCCGGCTCATCGCTGGATGGTGCCGAGCGACTGGCGACTGCCGAGCCCGGCCCCTACACCGCCCTGACAGTGATCCAGAGGAAACAATGACAGTTCTAGCTCAAGGCACCCTCGTGGTGTCCTGCCAGTCTGCCCCCGGCAATCCGCTGCACGCTCCGGAGTCGATGGCTCTGATGGCCCGCGCCGCCGAGGCCGGTGGAGCGGGCGCGATCCGCGCCAACGGAGCCGCCGACGTTGCCGCGATCCGCGCAGTCACCGCACTCCCGATCATCGGGATCAACAAACTCGGCGACCCATCCGGCGTCTTCATCACGCCGACCTTCGAGTCCGCGATCGACATCGTCCGAGCCGGTGCCGATCTGATCGCGCTCGACGGCACCCTGCGACCACGCCCGGACGGACAGCGGCTGGACCAGCAAATCGCCCGGATCCACGCAGAACTCGGCGTACCGGTCCTCGCCGACGTGGACACCCTGGAGGCGGGGATCGCGGCCCGTGAAGCCGGTGCCGACCTGGTCGCGTCGACCCTGTCCGGCTATACCAATGGCCACACTCCGAGCGGACCAGACGTCGAGCTGGTCCGGCAGTTGGTGGCGAAGCTGGACTGCCCGGTCGTTGCCGAGGGCAGGGTTCGGACGCCGGACGACGTCCGTGCAGTCTGCGATGCGGGCGCGTACGCCGTCGTGGTCGGTTACGCGATCACGAATCCGATGGACATCACCGCCCGCCTGGTGAGCGCGATCAGCACGTCATAGCCCATCGGAGTGGTCTACTCCACCTTGTCGATCCAGGTCGAATCCCCTTCCGCAGGGCGGTCGCGCGGGCGTATCCATGTCCCAACCCAATCCCTGGAGAGGACGCGTCTCATGAGCACAGACGGCAAGGTCGATCGCCGTACCCTTCTCCGCGTCGCCCTCGCGGCGCCGGCCGTGGGTGCGCTGGCGTCCTGTGCGAAGCCTGTCGTGGAGAAGTCCGGCCCGGCGTCGACCCTCGGTGCGAAGGTCGACGGCAGCAAACCGCTGGAGTTCTTCAACTTCGACGGCGGGTACGGGAAGAAGTGGACCGAGATGCCACTGGACCTGTACCGCAAGGAGTTTCCGCAGGCAGCGGTGAAGCTGACGAGCGGCCAGCAATTGCAGCAGCAGCTGCAGCCGCGGTTCATCCAGGGCAACCCGCCCGACCTGATCGAGAACGTCGGTCTCGACGGCGCCGCGCTGGCCGCGAAGAAGCAGGTCATGGACATCGGCGCGCTGCTCGACATGGAGGCTTACGACCAGCCCGGCGTGAAGGTTCGGGACACGCTGCTGCCCGGCGTCGCGGAACACGGTGTCTACGACGGGGTCAAGTACGAGATGCCCTACGTGATCGGCACCGGTGGCATCTGGTTCAGCCAGAAGCTCATGGACGAGCACGGCTGGACGTATCCGAAGACCTGGCCGGAGATGCTCGCCCTCTGCGCCGAGATCAAGAAGTCGACGAAGATCGCGCCGTGGACCTACCAGGGTAAGTACCCGGGCTATCTGACCAGCCCGATGTTGATGACGGCGTACAAGGCGGCCGGGCCGGAGCTGAAGAAGAAGGTCGACAACCTCGAACCGAACGCGTGGCGGGACCCGGCGCTGGTCCAGGCCGCCGAGGGCTACCAGGAGCTGGCCGCGAAGGGCTACCTGCTGGAGGGCTCGCAGGCTATCGATCACAAGCAGTCGCAGGCGTTCTGGGCGAAGGGGCAAGCGGTCTTCATCCCCTGCGGTGGCTGGCTGGAGAACGAGTCCGGCCAGGATGCGCCCAAGGACTTCGCGATGACGATGATGCCGATCCCAGGCTGGTCCGCCAGCGACAAGGCGCCGTTCGAGACGCTGACCGGCGGCCCTGGTGGCGCGCTGATCGTGCCCGCGCAGGCCAAGAACCCGCAGGGTGGGCTGGAGTTGCTGCGGATCATGATCTCGAAGAAGTGCATGCAGAACTTCGCCGGCCTCACCAACTCGCCGGTGGTGGTCAAGGGCGGTACCGACGGCGTCAAGCTGACCCACGCGGCCGAGTCGATGCAGAAGGCAATCGCGGCGGCCGGCTCGAACATGTTCAACGACTGGCAGTTCCGCATCTGGTACAAGAAGTTGCTCGACAACTCGGACAAGGCGATGGCCGCGCTGATGAACCGCGAGGTGACGCCGGACGAGTGGAGCAAGCAGATGCAGAAGTACGCCGACGAGACGGCGAAGGACCCGTCGATCAAGAAGTTCCACGCCTGACATGCATCACGGCAAGTACCGCTTCGTCGTCGGCCTGCTGCTGATCCCGCTGGGGCTGTACGCCGTCTTCGTGGTCTCGCCGTACCTGCAGGCCTTCCCGATCGCTTTCACCGACTGGGAAGGCCTGTCGGCGACGTACCGCTACATCGGGTTCGACAACTTCGTCACGCTGTTCCACGACTCGGTGTTCTGGACCGCGTTGCGGCACAACCTGTTCCTGCTGGTCAGCCTGCCGACGATCATCATCACGATGTCGCTGTTCTTCTCCGCGGTGCTGAACCACCGGGGCGGCATCCGCGGCGCGAAGTTCTACAAGATCGTGTACTTCTTCCCAGCAGTGCTGTCGATCGCTGTGGTCGGCGTGTTGTGGCAGTTCATCTTCGAGCCGCGCGGTGGTCTGCTGAACGGTTTCCTGCGCGCGATCGGTCTGGACGTGCTCGCCCAACCCTGGCTGGGCGACGGTGACACCGCCCTCGGTTCGATCATGGCGGTCGTGGTCTGGGGCGGTGTCGGCTTCTACGTCGTGCTGTTCACCGCGGCGATGGCGGCGATCCCGAAGGAGCTGTACGAGGCGGCACTCCTAGACGGTGCCGGATCGCTTCAGGCGTTCTTCCGGATCACGCTGCCGCTGATCTGGAACACCGTGCAGGTCGCGATCGCGTTCCTGGTGATCGGTGCACTCGACCAGTTCGCACTGATCAAGGTGCTGTCGGTCGGGCCGGGCGGTCCGAACGACGCCACCCAGGTGATCTCGCTGTACATGTACACGAACGCGTTCACGTACGGGAAGTTCGGCTACGCGTCGGCGATCGGCGTGACGCTGTTCGCGCTGAACATGATCCTGACCGTGCTCGTGTTCCGGCTCACTCGCCGCGAGCGGGTCGTCTACTGATGGGAGAGCGTTCGATGACCCGGACGGCGACCGGTCGGCTGTTCGGCGGGCTGACGCAGGGCTTCGCGCTGGTGTGGGGCGCGATGGTGCTGTTCCCGCTGCTCTGGTCGGTGATGAGCTCCTTCAAGACCGACTCCGAGATCTTCCAGAGCCCGTGGAAGCTGCCGGCGGTATGGCACTGGGACAACTTCAGCCGGGCCTGGAGCGAGTCGCACATCGGCCGCTACTTCTTCAACAGCCTGGTCGTGGTGACCTGCGGTGTCGTGGTCTGCCTGCTGCTCTCGGCCGCGGTCGCGTACGTGCTGGCGCAGTTCGAGTTCCCGGGCAGCAAGGTCCTGTACTACGTCTTCGTCGGCGGCATGGTGTTTCCCGGCTTCATGGCCCTGGTACCGCTGTTCTTCGTCGTCCAGAACCTCGGACTGATGAACACCTACCTCGGACTGATCCTGGTCTACGCGACCGGCGGCATGTCGTTCTCGGTCTTCTTCCTGACCGCCTTCTTCAAGACCCAGTCCAAGGAGCTCGCCGAGGCCGCGCTCGTCGACGGCTGCTCGCACTGGGGTGTGCTGTTCCGCATCATGCTGCCGCTGGCCCGGCCGGGTCTGGTCAGTATCGGCATCTTCCAGTTCCTCGGGATGTGGAACGAGTACCTGCTGCCACTGGTGCTGATGACCGACGAGAACCGCTACCTGGTCACCCAGGGGCTGGCGAACCTCGCGGTGACCCAGGGGTACCACTCCGATTACTCCGGGCTGTTCGCCGGTCTCACCATTTCGATCCTCCCGGTCCTCGCGGTCTACCTTGTCTTCCATCGGCAGATCAGTGCCGGTATGACCGCAGGAGCCCTGAAGTGAAGGATCTGTTCCTTGCAGCTACGTCCCTGGACGTAACACCTCCCTCCGGCCACCCCTTGGACGGGTACGCCGCCCGCACCGGCCCAGCGACCGGTGTGGCCGACCCACTCCGCGCCACCATCATCTGGCTCAGTACGGCGGATGCCCCGGGCGTGCTGTGGTTGACCCTGGACGCGATCGCGGTCGGCGCGGAGTTGACCGCCGAACTGTCCGCAGCGGCCGGACGCGCCGCTGGTATCCCGTCAGAGCATGTGGTCGTGTCGGCCTCGCACACGCACTCCGGTCCGAGCGGTTGGACCGGCCAGATCCACCCGGTGATTCCGGCCGAGCGTGAGGCCGCACTGTACGAACCACTCGTCTCGGCGGTAGCGAACGCCGTACTGACTCGGCAGCCGGTGGTGGCGTCGTGGCGGTCGGTGGAAGTGACCGGGGTCGGTACCAACCGGCATCGGGAGGACGGTCCGCACGACAACACGGCTGGTGTGCTCGCGCTGCACTCGTTGAGTGGTTCGCTGCAGGCCGTTCTGCTGGACTTCGCGTGTCATCCGACGACGTACGGGCCGGAGAACCTGCTGTGGTCGGCTGACTGGCCCGGTGCGGCCAGGGCTGCGCTTGCGCCGGCTGTGGTCGGCTATCTGCAGGGTGCGGCCGGTGATGTCAGTCCGCGGTTCACTCGGCAGGGACGTGGTGCGGTAGAGATCACCAGGCTGGGGGAGCTGCTGGCAACACGGGTCCGCGAGGCACTGGCCGAGCCAGGGCTCGCACTACCTTCGGTGGCGCCGAGCATCCGGCGTACGGCGATCCGGCTGCCGGTGCGGGCGCTACCGCCGGCCGAAGACGCGGCCGCGATCGTGAGAGCGGCTGAGAGTGCGGTGCGTCGTGGTGTGGACGACCCGTCGGCCAGGATCGCGCAGACCCGGCTGGACGGGGCTCGGGGCCAGGCACTGATGGCTGCGGCCGACCTGCCGGCAGAACTCGAGCTACCGGTCAGCGTGGTCACCTTGGGCGACGTGTGCTGGGTGAACCTGCCGGTGGAGCTGTTCGCCCTGCACGGCGCCGCTGTGCAGGAGAAGAGCAGCCATCCGATCACACGAGTGATCGGCTACACCGACGGCTACTTCGGGTACGTCGTCGACTCGGCCGCGGCCGAAGCAGGCGCGTACGAAGCACTCATCACCTACTTCGACCAGCCGACGACGAACCAGCTGGTGACCGAGACAGCGGCCTTCGTGAACGCTTAGAAGGTGGCGATCGGGTTGATCGGACTGCCCGACGTACCGGCGAAGCGGACTGGTGCGACGGCGAGCTGGAAGTCCCACTGACCGAGCTCGGCCGCCGTCGTCGCGCACTCCTCGAGGTCGCAGTTGTCGAGCATCCACAGGCCCATCGCGACCAGGCTCACGGCGTGCACCGGCATCAGGACGTCGTCGTACCCGGAAGGCTGCACGTCCTGCGGGGTATCAGCGCCGATCAGTGCGACCTCCCGCTCCTGCAGCCACGGCAGACAGGCCGCGTGCCAGCCGGCCTGCGTCATACCGCTCTGTGGACCGTCCTCGTGCCGAACGCGGCCGTAGCCGGTGCGGATGAGCAGCGCGTCGCCAGACTGCACCCGCACACCCTGGCGGCGCTCGGCCGCCTCGAGGTCCTCGGGAAACACGCCCTCACCTGGTTCCAGCCACGGGACATCGCGGACCGCCGCAATGTCCAGCAGGACGCCACGCGTGACGATGCCGTTCGCCGCCGCCGTGACCGCGGCCCACGACGAGCCCGTCTCGGCATCGATCATCGAGTGCGGCCGTCCGTTGTACAGCTTGCCGTCCCAGAGGAGGTGGCACGGCGAATCCAGGTGGGTGATCGTGTTGCCGTGGAACATGATGCCGAGCTGCTCGTTCGAGAAACCCCAGCGCCGGTCATTCTGGAAGAACGACGGCATGTGCTCAGCGCCCGGCATCTCAGCGGCGCACGGACACACGTTGGTCGACCGCTGCATCTCACCCGGTACGGCGACCTCCCAGGCGCACGACACGCTCCGGCCGTGGCGCACGGCTCGCGCCGCCGCCAGCCGGACGTCATCGGTGATGTGGTTCAGCGTGCCGAGCTGGTCGTCGTCACCCCATCGTCCCCAGTTCGACAGTGTCTCGAAGTACCCGAGTACGTCGTCCTGTGTGGGTGTCGTCATCCCAGCACCGCCTCCTGGTTTACAACGCGAGCTCTGGCTGCAGTTTCTTCGCGGGCCAGACGCGCTGCTTGCGTGCGGCCAGCGTAGACGCGGCCAGTGCCACTGCGAACCAGGCGCCGAGTGCCAGCAGGTCCTTGCCGAGCGAGGCGGTGGAGCCGCCGTACATGAGGTGGCGGACACCGTCGATCGCATAGCTCATCGGCAACGCGTGGTGGAAGAAGTACAGCGGTGCCGGGATGGTCTGCCACGGGAACGTGCCGCCCGCGCTGACCAGCTGGACCACCATCATCACCAGGCCGAGGAACTTGCCGATGGCACCGAACCACGAGGCCAGTGCGTGCAGGATCGCCACGAAGGTGATCGAGGTCAGCATCAGGAAGCCGACGGTCAGCCACGGGTGCGCCGTGTTGATGCCGAGGCCGAGTGTCACCGCGGTGAAGACCAGCGCCGCCTGGATCGCACCGAACAGTGCCGGCGGCAGCCAGCCACCGAGCGCGACGCGGAACGGCGACTGCAGTCCTGCGAGTGCACGCGGGGACAGCGGCCGCACCAGCAGGAAGAGCACGTAGGCACCGATCCAGCAGGCCAGGCAGAGGAAGAACGGGGCCAGACCGGCGCCATAGCTCTCGGCACTCGCCTGCGAGACGTTCTGCAGCGTGACAGGTGCACCCAGGGTCTCGGCCACGGCCTTGCGCTGCTCAGCGGTCGGGTTGGGGATCTGCTTGACGCCCTTCTCCAGACCGGTGTTCAGCTGGGTAGCGCCGTTCTTGAGCTGGGTAACGCCATTGGCCAGGCTGTTCACACCGCCCAGGAGCTGCCCCTGCCCGGTCACCGCCTGCTTCTCACCGGCCGCTAGCTGCTGCGCACCGGACTGCAGTGTGGTGAGACCAGTCGCCAGCTGGCCGGCCCCGGTGTCGAGCTGCTTGGCGCCATTGGCCGCCGTACTGATGCCGTTCGTGAGGGCCGGTGTGGCCTTGGCCAGCGCGGCAGCGCCGTTGGACACCTTGCGAGCGCCGCCGGCCAGCTGGTTGAGCTGGGTGGAGGTCGACTGGATCTTCGTGTTCGCCCGGACGACCGGACCGCGCAGCTTGGCGGTCTCGGAGAGGATCTGGTTGATCTGGTGGTTGCTCAGCCCCTGTGCCTTCAGGCGGGCTGCGAGCGTTTTGTCGAACGCCTTGAGGTCCTTGACCAGCGTGCTCGACGCAGTAGCGACCTGACGACCCACACCGGCGATCTTCTCGTTGCCGTCGGCCACCTGGTCGGCGCCGTTCGCCAACGCCTTGGTCTGCTTCGGCAGACTCGCAGTCTTGCTCTTCAGCGTGCCCAAGCCGTCGCTGAGCTGGTCAGCGCCGGTGGCCAGCTTCGCCGCGCCCTGCTGTGCCTGTCCTGCTCCTGTCGCCAGCTTGTTCGCACCGGCCGACAGCTGCTGCTGTGCAGTGTTGAGCTGGCCAGCACCGGACTGCAGCTTGCCGACGCCAGTGGACGCGCTCGTCAGCCCGTTCTGCAGCTGGGCTGCACCTGAGGCGGCCTGGCTGATCTGACCGTGGATCGTGTTGTAACCGGCCAGCAGCTTGCTGGCCGCCGTCTCGCTCACCTGGGACGCGACGGTCTTGGTGACCTGAGCGACGACCTGGTTGGCGATGGTGTGCGCGACGTAGTTGTTGGCGTCGTTGGTGATCAGCTCCAGGTTCGCCTGTCGCGGCGTGAAGTCCGCACTGGAGGCCAGGTCCCCGGAGAACGACTTGGGCAGCACCAAGGCGAACTCGTACTTGCCGTCTGACACACCCTTGGTCGCCTCGGCGCGGGTGACCTTGTGCCAGCCGAAGCTCTTCGACTTGACCAGCTCGTCGGCCACCTCCGGCCCGACGTTCAGCTTCTCGCCGGTGGCCAGCGTGGTGCCCTCGTCCTCCACCACGACTGCGGTGGGAATCTGGTTGAGCCGGCTGTACGGATCGTGGTTCGCGTAGAGATACAGGCCGCCGTACAGGACGGGGACCAGCAGCAGGGCGACCACGGCCAGCTTGGGCAGTCGGCCGGCGGTCAGCCGCCGCAGCTCACTCAGGGCCATCCGGAGCGCGGTCACGCCTTCATCTCCTCAACTTGTTCTGCGGGTACGTCGAGCAACCGGGCGGAGGTATCTGCGCACGTGATCAGGACTGCGTAGCCCCGATCGGCCAGGTCCCGGCCCAGTGCGTACCACTCGTGCGGATCGCCGCCATGGCGGTCCGGCATGGTCAGAATGACGACCTTCACGTCCGGCCGAGCGACAGTCAGCTCGGCGAGCAGTCTGGTGCGCGCAGCGACCGGGAGGTGCTCGAACCGGGTGTTGGCGTGCTCACCGGCACCGTGCTCTTCCAACCACGCCAGCACAGCCTTCCGGCCAGCCTTGTGACCAGCCATGGCCAGCTCCTCGCCGACCACCGTCTGAACGGGCAGTGCGTCATCCGGCTCGGTGATCCCCGGCGCGTCGACCACAGCGACCTTGCGGCGCAGTACGGCGGGGTCCGAGGAGCCCTGCAGTGTCACCTCGCCGGTGTCCGGCACGAGACGACCGGAGAGGGCCAGCGCGGCTGCCACGTGCCCGGGGCCCGGATAGCCGGTCAGCAGGATGACCTGCTTTTCGTCGACCTGCACCGACATGCCGGTCAGCATCGGCGCGTGCGGACCGAACACGCTGACCTTGGTGGCCTCGAGCTGCATCTCGCGCTCCGCTTTCTTCTCCGGCAGTTCAATACGGTTGTGTATTCAATACAGAACTGTATCCTACTCTTATGGAAGCACCCAAGCGCAGTCGTACCGCCACTCGGGCCCGCCTGCTCGCAGGCGCGCTGGAAGTCTTCGCCGAGCGCGGGTTCGCCGGTGCCTCGGTCGAGGACATCTGCGACCAGGCCGGGTTCACGCGGGGTGCGTTCTACTCGAACTTCGGCTCCAAGGACGAGCTGGTGCTGGCGTTGTTCCAGGCAACGACCGACCGGCTGCTCGAACAGATCGAGGCGCTGCTGCCCGAACTGGCCAACCAGCCCGGCACGCTGCTGGACGCCGTACTGGGCCTGCTCGACGAGGCTATCGGGGATCAGCGGCAGTGGCACCTGATCTCCACAGAGTTCACTTTGCACGCGTTGCGCAACCCCGAGGCGGCGCGGGCGCTGGCCGAGCAGCGCGCGATGTTCCGGGCCAGCCTGACCCGGCTGGTCGAGGAGATTTCAGCGGCGAGTCATGTGCAGTTCAGCGTGCCCGCCGAGCAGTTCGTCCGGCTGGTGATCGCGCTCCACGAGGGCGCGCGCTCACAGAGCCTGCTCGAGCCTTCTGTCGTTCCCGCGGGATCGCTTGAGCACGCCTTCCTGCCGATCGTGCTGGATGCGGTCAGTCGACCTTCACGCTGATCGTGTGCAGGCCGGTCGACCCGTCGGGCGCCGGTGGTGCGGAGGCTTCGATCTGCGGAGTGCCTTTGGCGTCGACCGCCCGGACCTGCAGGATGTGCGTCCCGCGCGGCGCGTCCCAGGTCCAGTGCCATTGCCGCCAGGTGTCGATCGAACCGTCCGCGGCCAGGGTGGTTTGTTGCCAAGGGCCACCATCGACACGGACCTCGACCTTCGACACCCCGACATGCTGGTCCCATGCCACGCCTGCCACGGTCACCGGCCCGGCAGTCACCTTCTTGCCCAGCGGTACGTCGATCCGCGACGACAGCTTGATCGGCCCGAGCTCCGACCAGCCCCGAGGTGTCCAGTACGCCTCGAACTGATCGAACCGCGTCACCTCGATATCGGTCAGCCATTTCGTCGCCGACACGTACCCGTACAGACCCGGTACGACGATCCGCACCGGGAACCCGTGTGCCACCGGCAGCGGCTCACCGTTCATCGCGAACGCGAGCATCGCCTGGCGATCGTCGAGCAGCGTACTGAGCGGCGTACCGGCGGTGAATCCGTCCTTCGACGTCGACTGGATCGCGTCGGCGTCCTTCGACGGGCCGGCCTCTTCGAGGAGGTCCTTCAGGAGCACGCCCGACCACAACGCATTGCCGATCAGGTCGCCGCCGACCTCGTTGCTGACACAGGTCAGCGTGACCCACTTGTGCATGACGTTGCGCTTCAGCAGGTCGTCGAAGGTGAGGTTGAGTTCCTTGTCGACCATGCCGTGGATCCGCAGCTTCCAGTCCGACGGCATGATCTGCGGGACGGCGAGCGCGGTGTCGATGCGGTAGAAGTCCTCGTTCGGCGTTGCCCATGGCGTTGCGCCCTCAGCCTGTACGCCGGCCGGTGGCTCGAGTGACGGCGGTAGCGGCAGCTTCAGGTTTCTGCGGGCGTCCGCTACCGCGGTCCGGCTCCCGCTGATCACGCGCCCGAGCAGGCCGAGCGCGGCCGAACCGATTGCGACACCGCCCGACAACTGCAGAAAGCCCCGGCGGCTGACGCCGTCATCGGGGAAGTCGATCAGTGGTTCTAGCCGCTTGGTGTTCAGACGTAGTACGCCGAGCGCGGTCAGTCCGGCGACGGCCGACGGGACGAATCCGGTTTGGCCCGAGTCCGCGCGGGTCAACGCGGCTGCCACGGCTACCCCGCCGAGTGCGACGACGATCAGTGCGCCGGCCCAATACCGCCGTACGGCGAGGATGCCGCCGATCGCGGCCAGCGCGAGCAGGACGATCAGGATGCCGATCCGCAGCGCGGTCTTGTCGTTCGTGCCGAACCAGGAGATCGCCAGATCCTTCAGCCACGGCGGCACTCGATCGATGAACGCCGAGCCGATCGCGACCACGGGAGTCTGCGACGTGCCGAGAAGTCCGGCCGCCACACTGCCGGCTGCGAGACCTGCCAGTGCGGCGAGAATGCCGCCGATTGCTGCGCGCCAGCGCGTTGCGCGCCCGCCGTCCGCTCGGCGTACGGTCTGCTGCTCGCGCTCGGCCGGCATTTGATTCACATCTCAACCTTGACGCGGAGGGGCGCCCGACACCAGTCGAGCGCCCCATCCGTTAGTTCCGGGTAATGCGTTGAAGTTGTACTTACTTGATCTACTGCTCGCTGTTGGTGCTAGAGCGCGGGCCGGCCGTTCGGCCAGCGGCGTGCGTTGTCCCGGACCCGGCGCAGCTTGCCGAGCACAACCTCGCGCTCGTCGGACAGCTGCGACATCCACAGGCTGTCGATCTCCAGGAGGTGATCCGGCAGTGCTTCACGCAGCCGCCGCTTCCCCTCCTCGGTGATCACCGCGTACGAACCGCGGGCGTCGTCAGGGCACGGCTCGCGACGAACCAGGCCGAGGTTCTCGGCGCGGTCGACGAGCCGGGTGATGCCGCCGGTGGTGACGGTCAACTCCCGGGCCAGGGAGGTCAAACGCTGCTTCTCCCCGTGACTGCGGGCCAGCCGCAGCAACAGTTCGAACATTGCCATTTGCAGACCACTGCGCTTGAGAGAGTGCCGCATCAACTGATCCAGCTCGGCTGCGGCTTCCCGCAGCAGACCGTAGGCCGTGATGACGTCGCTTTCCCAGGGTTCCGCGGCGCGGGTGGGTTCTGCATCGGCGAGCGCTAGGGGCGAGCAAAGCGAAGGCGCGATGGTCATGCGCGGACTCTAGTAGCTGACTAGTTCACTTCGCTACACGGGGTGACCTTTTGGCTACAGATCGACCGGCACTCGCAAACTTCCTGAGCGTAACCGGGCACCTGTCCAGACCAGTACCGAGGGTGCCTGTGGATAACTTCCGCGGCACTTCCCCGATTTTTGCAAGCCTTGTCCCAGCACGTTTTCGACCACTGAAACGGGGACCAGGATGAGCGACCACGAGAGCACCACCCCCTTCGGCCCCGGCTTCGTCGCGGCCTCCATAGTCATCGCCGCCATCGTCATCTGCGGCCTGATCGTCCTGGTCGCCGGCGGCTCCAACACCCCTGCTGGCACCCACCTCTCCAACCCCGCCGCACCCGCGGCCGGGGGAGGAAGCGAACCAGTAGGCGCTCCCGCCGCAACCCCCGACACCACCTGCCCGGCCGCCCCCGGCTCCGCCTCGGGCGACAACCGCGGCTCCGCCTCGGATGACCGAGCCGGCTCCGGGGCGGCGAGCTCCGGGGGCGGCGGCTCTGCAGGTTGCGTGCCCTCCTCCCGCTCAGCTCGTTCTGGGTGCTCGTTGTCGGGTGGGGATCAAGGTGTTCCGGTGGTGGCACCTGCGGTTGACGGGTGGGAGGTGAGTCGGCGGGTGGTTGTTCCTCGGTCGACCGCCTTCGGGCCGGGGGTTGTCGACTCCGACGGGTTCCGGCGGTGTTTTGCTCATTCGCCGACGGGTGCGGTGTTCGCGGCGTACAACGTGCTTGCTGCGTTGGGCGATCAGACCAAGGCGACCGCGACCGCCCGCAAGCTCATGCTGCCCGGCCCCGAAACGGACGAGCTCCTGCGCGCAACCGCCAAAGAAACCTCGTCCACCAACACAGCGCAGACGCAACTCGCCGGGTACCGCGTGCTCGCCGCCAACCGCGACCAGGTGACGGTGACACTCGCCGTACCGGTGGAGACGCAGTACATGAGTCTCACCGTGACGATGGTCTGGCATGACCACGACTGGCGGCTGCAACCACCGCCGTCCGGTGCTGCCATCGGGGCGCCGTTCGCTCAGGTTCGCAACCTCGCCGACTTCGTGAAGTGGAGTGGTCTCTGATGTGCGGGAAGCTCGAGATCGGCTGTCAGATCAAGGAAGGCTTCATCTCCGTCGCGACGTCCAGCCTGGATTCCCTGCTCCAGCAGGCCAGTCAGGCCGCGCTCGACTCCATGCACTCGATGGCGACACTGTGGCTGAAGGTGCCGGACGCAACAATCGCGACCGAATCCGGCGGCGGCTGGAAGAACACCAGCCCGGTCGAATACCTGCAGCAGAGCACATTCACTGTCGTCACTGCGATCTTCACCGTCGCGATCCTGATCGCCGGCGTGCGAACCGCCTGGGAGCAACGAGCGAAACCGCTTCAAGAGTTGCTCAAGGCAATGATGATCTTCGTCCTGGTCTGCGGTGCCGGAGCGGCGGTGCTGCAGTTGCTGTCCGAGTGGTCCGACGGTTTGGCCCACGACATCGTCACCAAGGCCGCAGGCGGCAACGTCGACGCCGGCTTCCAGAGCATCGTCGCGAACGGCGGCTTCACCGAGATCGGCATCGCCTCCGGCCAGGTCATCCTTGCCATCTGCGTCACCATCTCGGTCATGTGCGCCTCGGTGATCCAGATCGTTCTGCTGCTGATCCGCTCCGCGATGCTCGTCATCCTGGCCGGCACCTTCCCGCTAGCAGCCGCCGCCACGAACACCGAGGTCGGACGGACGTGGTTCCGCAAATTCTGCGGGTGGTCGCTCGCGTTCATCGCCTATAAGCCAGCGGCCGCGCTCATCTACGCGGCCGCGATGAAGCTCAACCAGTCCGCCATGCTGCCGAGCGACAACCAGCTGGTGCAGGCGATGACCGGAATCATGATGCTGATGCTCGCGGTCTTCGCCCTACCCGCGCTACTGCGATTCGCCGTACCCCTGACGGCAGCCGTAGCCGGCGGCAGCGCCGCAATGGGCAGCTCAGTAGCCGACCCCGGCGGCCTAGCCACCGGTGCCATCAACGTCGGCCGCGCCCGCCTAGGTTCCGGAGGCGGCGCTGGCGGTGGTGCTGGCGCTGCAGCGGGCGGCGGGGCGACCGGCGCCCGCACAGTCGGAGCCACCGCAAGCGCCGGGCTAGGCGCAGCCGGAGCCGCCGTCACAGCCGCCCGCAAAGCCGGAGGCGCCGTAGCCGGAGCCGCCGCACACTCCGCCGGCGACGGAGGCGGCGGCGCCAACACCCCCAGCTCCTTCGGCCCCACCGGCTCAGGCGGCAGTTCCGGCGGCGGCGGGTCGCGCGGCGGCTCGGGTGGTTCGCGTAGCGGTTCGTCCGGCGGCGGACGTGGCGCGTCCTCCGGTGGAGGCGGCGGCTCGCACGCCGGCTCGTCGGGCGGGCCGTCCGGAGCATCCGGTGGTTCCCCGCGGTCCTCGCGAACCTATGCGACCAGCAGCCCCGGTTCATCCGAGTACGACGGTCCCTCGGGCGGCTGGTGAGTGAGATGTGCGCGGTTTGCGGCGTCGGGTCTCCCGAGTGCGACGGTCGTCGGGCGGCTGGTGAGAGACGTGCGCGACCAGCAGCGCCGGTTTGTCCGAGTACACGGGTCCTTGGGTGGTTGGTGAGCGAGGCGCACGCGACCAGCAGCGCCGGTTCGTCCGGGCACGAGGGTCCGTCGGGTGGCTGGTGAGTGAGATGTATGCGACCTGCGGCGTCGGGTCCCTCTGAGTGCGAGGCTCGTTGAGTGGCGGGTGAGAGGCGTGCCTGACCAGCAGCGCCGGTTCGTCCGAGCGCGACGGTCCGTCGGGTGGCTGGTGAGAAAGTCGTACGCGACCACCAGCGCCGACGACAGTTCTTCGGGCGGTTGGTGAGAAACGGGTTGCCGCACACCTCGGCGGGCTTGAACTATGGCGGATATGCAGCTTGAGCGGATCGCCCTCATCTCGGACGTCCACGGCAACCTCACCGCACTTGAAGCAGTCCTCGCGGACATCGAGGCTCGCGGTATCACCCGGATCTTCAACCTCGGCGACTACGTCGGCAAAGGTCCGCGCGGCCAGGCGGTGGTCGACCGCTGCCGTGAGGTCTGCGAGGTCAACATCCTCGGCAACTGGGACGACTTCCTCCCCGACCCGGACCGCGACTACCCCGCCGGCGGCAGCATGCTGTGGTGGCGACAGGAGCTCCGCGACGACCAGCACGCCTGGCTGCGCAACCTCCCGTTCTGCCATGACTTCCAGCTGAGCGGCCAACAGATCCGCCTGTTCCATGCGTCCGCGACCACGGTGCATCACCGCGTCTACTTCGACCACGACGAAGCGGCGTACCGCAGCATGTTCGAAAACACCCCCGCCACCGGCAACGGCCCCCTGCCAACAGTCGTCGCCTACGGCGACACGCACGACGCCTACTACGAATGCGACCTAGGCCGCACCCTCATCAACGTCGGCTCGGTCGGCAACAGCCTCCACGACCCGACCCCCGTCTACACAATCCTCGAAGGTGTCGAGAACTCCACCGCCCCCGCACCCTTCTCCATCCAGTTCGTCCGCGTCCCGTACGACGCCCACGCCGAACTCGCCATCGCCCACGAACTAGGCGCCCCCGAACTCGACGGCTACGAGTCCGAGATCATCCACGGCATCTACCGAGGCACCTTCTACGCGGGCGAATCCCCCACCTACCACCGCGACTGACGCCTGGATTCCCTTGTCTACAAGGCGGATTTGCCTCGTTACCGTTCTGTGACTATATTAGAACACATGTTCGAGGAGGAGCTGTCCACGCTTTCGACGGCCGACTTGCTGGAGTCGGCCGCCGAGGAGCGCGCGGCCGAGTACCGGTCGGCCGCGCGGTCCCTCGTTCATGCTGTCGTGTACGCCGATCGTTTCCATCCGGATGTATGCGCGGGGCGTCCGGGCCGCCGGGTGAGCGATGGTAGGGAGCGTGCGGTGGTGCTGGGTGGTGAGGGCTGTCCGCCGGTGATGGAGTTCTGCATCGCTGAGTACGGCGCGGTGCTGGGGGTGTCTCCGGGAGTGGCACGGGACTATCTCGCGAACGCGCTGGCCTTGCGCCACCGTTTCCCGTTCGTGTGGGCCCGGGTGCTGGGTGAGGAGGTCGCGGCCTGGAAGGCACGCAACCTCGCCCGCGACTGCGAGAAGCTGTCCCTGGCAGCCGCGCTGTACGTCGACAAGCGCGTCGCCCACCTGCTGGACACGATCTCGCCGACCCGGCTGGCCAAGATCATCAAGGCGGCCAAGATGCACGCCGACCCCGCCCAGGCGAAAGCCGAAGCCGACGAGAAGACCCGCGAGCGCGGTGTCTGGGTCGGCCAGTCCGACGAGCACGGCACCAAGACCTGCGTGATCAAGGCCGCCTCAGCGGCGGTCCGGCGGCACAAGGCAAAGATCGACGAGATCGCCGACGCCCTCCTGGCCCAAGGCGACAAGCGCAGCATCCAAGCCCGCCGCGCAGAAGCAGTAGGCATCATGCCCGACACCGCCTACACCAACGAACTCATCGCCCAAGCCCAACAACACCAGCACAACACCCCCACCCCGAACCCCACACCCGCGCCTGACTCCGGTCCCGCGCCGGACCCCACTCCCGCGTCGGACCCCGCCCCTGCATCTGCTGTCGGCCCCGCGCCCGCATCCAATCCAGCGTTTGCTGCCGGGCCATCACCCACACGCGCGTCTGCACCCACACCCGCGTCTGCACCCACCACGGCGTCTGCGTCCACGCCCGCTCCTGCGTCCACGCCCGCTCCCACGTCCACGCCCGCTCCCACGTCCACGCCCGCTCCCACGTCCACGCCCGCGTCTACACCCGCCCGCGCATCTGCGATCGACCCCACTCCCGCGCCTGATTCCGAGCCCGCGTCTGCCGCCACGTCTGACCCGGCAGTGTCGCCCCACAACGTTGCTGCAGGCAACGGGATACCGGCTGACCGGGCAAGCGGTGTGAGCCCGGATCCCGGTCGCCACGTCACCTCCGGCCCGGACATCGAGCGCGGCCCGGACATCGGGCCCGGTCCCGACATCGAGCCCGGCCCCGATGACGAGGCCGATCGTGAAGCGCCCCATCCAGGCGAGAGCGATCTCCCTGATCCTCTCGATCACTGTGACGACCGGACAGCGGAGCCGTTCGACAGAGCCAGCGGCGGCGTGTCCGACGCGGGCGAGTCAATGACCCCAGACGAGTTGCATGCTCTCGCAGCCCGGCTGGCCCAGATCAAGCGCGACGCCCACGCCCGCCCGCCAGGCGACCGGCCCACCCCGGCACGCCCAGGCAAGACCGAGATCTACGTACACCTCACCGACCACACCCTCGCCACCGGCACCGGAGTCCTGCGCGCAGAAGACATCGGGCCACTACTGGCCACCCAGCTCACCGAACTCGTCGGCCACGGCCCCTACCTCGTCAAACCAGTCATCGACCTCAACAAAGCAATCAGCTCCGACGCCTACGAAACCACCAACCAGATCCGCGAACACGTCAAACTCACCCACCCGACCGAACTGTTCCCCTACGGCACCCGCGAAACCACCAACAACATCGACCTCGACCACATCCAGCCCTACAACCCCCTCGGCCCACCAGGCCAAACCAACACCCAGAACCTCATACCGCTGAGCCGCTACGGACACCGGGTAAAGACCCACGCCCCCGGATGGAAGGTACGCCGAATCGACCCCAAGACGATCGAGTGGACAACACCCCACGGCTTCGTACTCCACGTCAACCCCACCGGCACCCACCGAATCTCGAAAGACCCACGGACCAGTGATCGGACGATCTCAGAGAAGCGGTAGGCCGAGCCATTCACTGAGCGCCGCAGCGATCTCGGCCGGGCGATCCTCAGGGAGAAAATGCGTGCCTGGTCCGATGTCGACGATGGTCAGCGCCCGCCCGTGCTCACGGCACCAGGCGACCTCGGCGGGCCCGATCACCGCGCCGGGTGTCGCATGGAGCAGGAGCTTCGGTAGCTCCGGGTCGGCGAGCACTGCCTGGTTGGCGGTGACGATCGCTGCCACGTCGGCGGGTACCCCCTCAATCGGGATCTCCTGCGGCCAGCGCCAGACCGGTAGCCGAGCGGCAGGATCGCGGTACGGCGCGCGGTAGGCATCCAGCTCCTCCTGGCTCAGTGTGCGGAGGATCCCCGCAGGCAGAACTTCCTCGACGAAGAAGTTCTCCTGGATGATCAACTGCTCGCCGACACCGGGTGTCCGCAATCTCTGGAACAGTTCCCGGCTGCCTTCGTCCAGGTCGCTCCACCGGTCGATGGCATGAAGGTGGCCCTCCATGAAGGCGACCCGTCGAACCCGAGAGCGGAAGCGTCGCGCGTGGTCCAAGGCGATCACAGCGCCCCAGTCGTGCCCGACCACAGTGAGGTCGGACAGCCCCAATGCGTCGATGAAGGCCTCGACGTAACCCAGATGGTCGACGAGCCGGTAGTCGAGGATGGGTTTGCCTGAACCGCCCATGCCGATCAGATCGAGAGCAATGCACCGCCAGCCCGCTCGCGCCACCTCATCGATGACGTTTCGCCACAGGTACGACGAAGTGGGGTTGCCATGCAGGAACAGCACTGGATCACCGGCGCCCACCTCGACGTAGTGCAGCCAGCTTCCCCGCACCTCCACCGTCGCCGACCTCACCGTCGAATCCTATTCGGCCGGGGTCTCACGTTCCCCGGATGCGAGCCGACGCAGGTGATCGATCGTGCCGGGCAGGTCTCGCAGCCTCGTGCGGATACTGGCTTCGATCGTCGTGCGATCGCCCATCCAGCGTGCACCGGGGGACTCCCCGAGCGAGACCCGGATCTGCTCACCCAGCACCTGGACGCGATGTCTGGCAACCCCGAGAAACACGTCGGCGCCGGCCCATCCGAGCTCGCCACCAGCAGCGACGTACGCAGCAAGGATCCTTCCAACGCGGGAGGCTTCGCCGTCCCCGAACATGTACGCCGTCCTCCCCGCCTCGAGCGCTGCACTGTCGGTCCGAACGCTGTCCCAATCCACGAGCACAGGCCCAGAAACAGACCTGACGATGTTGTGATCCTTGAAGTCGCCATGAGTCGTCACAACATCCGGAGCGATCTCGCCGAGCTCCGCAATGCGTTCGCCGACCGCGAGGATGTCCGGCAGGCAGTCCCCCAACAGCCCCGCCCACGAGACCTCACGCGCCCGAGCCGAAGCGAGCCACCCCTCCCAAACCGCCGGCGGTGGAACCGCCACCCGCCACCACCCAGGGAGGCCAATCCGGGCCGACTCCAACTGATGAACGCGAAGCATTGTCTGGCCAAGCCAGGACGAGACATCGACAGCAGCACGAGACGGGTCGTGCTCGATCCATCGGTACATCCGAAACCATCGCCCATCAACGCGAGTCGCCCACCCGAGGACCGGATCGACAGGCGCGATCGGGACCGGCATGTCCACACCTGCCTCGAAGGCCCGGCGCTCGAACGCCATCGCTGCCGTCAAGTCCGGCGTACCGGCAGGCAAGTACCCCTTGACGAAATAGCTCCCACCTGAGGTCGTGAGCCGCCAGGCATCGGAGTCACCACGCCTGATATGAATGAGCTCCCCGTCGGCCGCGTCCAGACCGAACGCGCGGGCTACCTCCGCCGGCGTAGGTGTGTTCAAGCTTCCCTCCCAGCCGGAAGCGCTTCGACTGATAGTGGTCTTGACCATTCGATGAGCGTCAACGCCTTCGAGACCACTTGAGCGTAAGGACTTTGCGTCCCTTCGACCGGGGTTTCACTGATGGCTCGCGTGCGGTGCGCGTGCTCGACTTTCGCCGGACAGGAGAGCTCACACCGGACGAGGAGTTGCGATGAACGACCTTCCCAAGGTACCTGGCGGGCCGGCGCTCGACCGCCGCGGAGTGCTGAAGCTCGCGGCCGCGGCCGGCGTCCTGCCCTTCCTGCCGGGCACGACCGCGACCGCCCAGGCAGCAACCCAGGCCACCCAGGCCACTCAGGCAGCCGGCACCGCCGCGGCCACCTGCTCCACCCTGCCGATCATCTCCGGGCCGGAGTTCCCGATCGGCGCCTTCTGGCCGCCGTCGATGCAAGACCGCTTCAACCTGCTGAGTCGCTTCCAGGAGATGAAGGACGCCGGATTCAACTGGACCTTCGTCGGAGCGAGCGACGCCGAGGCGGAGGTGGCGAAGAACCACACCACGCTGGGCTTCACCGACCAGGTCGGGTTGAAAGCGGTGGTCGTCAACTGGCACCAGAGGGCGTTGCAGTTGCGCACCGAGTACACCCGGCACCCGTCGTTCGTCGGCTTCCGGCTGGACGACGAGCCGGACCCGGGGGAGATCGCGGATCTGGCCGTCGGTGCTGCTGCACTGCGGGCGGCGGCTCCGAACCTGCTGCAGAACGTCAACCTCTTCCCCGACCCCGTGCCAGGGGGCTGGCGGAACTACATCCACGAGTTCGCCAGCTCCGTTCGTCCGCAGATGCTGTCGTACGATCGCTATCCGCTCCTGGCCGACGGCACCAATCACGCCAACTACTGTGCCGAATGGCAGGAGTTTCGCGCGGCCGGCCTGGGCGCCGGCGTTCCGACCTGGATCTACATTCTGTCGACCAAGCACATCCACTACCGGACGCCGACGGCAGCGGACCTTGCGTGGCAGGTCAACGTCAGCCTGGCGTACGGCTGCAAGGGCATCCAGTACTTCTGCTACTGGTCGCCGGAGCCGCCGGGGACGCCGGCGAACTTCGGCCCGGGGCTGATCGACTACGAGGGCAATCGGTCTCCGATCTACGATGCTGCCAAGGCGTTGCACGCCAACTGGCTTACTCCGGCCGGTGCCGAACTGAAGCCGCTCGTTTCCGAGCGGGTGGTGCACGCGAACGGATCGCGTCCGCCCGCCACACAGCCGTTCACCCCGGACACGTGGTTGTCCGGCACCTCCGGTAGTCCGGTCGTCCTCGGCACGTTCCGCAGTAAGGACCGCAAGTCGCGGACGAGGTGGGTGCTGGTAACGAACTGGTCCCATACGGCAGCGTCGCAGGCCGTACTGAACGTGAACACCGCGACGGTGAGCACCGTCTCGAAGTTTGACCCGGCGACCAAGACCTACAAGGCTCAGTCGAGCTCCGGCTCGATCTCGGTTTCACTCGCCCCCGGTGCGGCTGCGCTCTACCGGCTGGATGCTCCCGGCACCTTCCTCGATCCGAAGGTGCAGCTCGTCCTCGCCTCGGACAGCGAGGTGCACCACGGGATCCAGCAAGCCGACGACACGTGGGTTGGTCCGGAAGCGTTGAACGGCCCGGCCCGCCTGGTCGCAGCGTCCGAGTTCAACGGCATGTTGAACGTGATGGAGATGACCGGTGACCTCATCTATCACCGGGTGCGGGGCGTGGACGGCAGCTGGAGCTCGCGGAACCTGTTCGGCGAGCTCAAGGGCGTGTCGTCGATGACGGCCGCGGTGACGCTCGGCTGCCTGCAGGTGGCCTTCGCGGCGGGCGGGATCGTCTACCACCTGATGCAGTTCCCGGACGGCCGCTGGGACGGCCCGAACCGGCTCGGCGATGAGGCGAAGCTGGTGGCCGCGACCGAGTTCCACGGCACCTTCCACATGATGCAGGTCGATGGCGCGGGGCGGATCTATCACCGGGTACGGCGCGGCGACGGCACCTGGAGCTCGCGGAATCACTTCACCACCATGGCCAACATCACCTCGGTGGCCGTCACGGTGGTCGGCGAGGAGATGATGGTGGTGATCGCGGCGGGAGGCCAGCTGTACTACGCGATTCAGCACACCGACGGTAGTTGGCAGTTGCCGACCCAGACCGGTGACCCGGCTGATCATGTCGCGGCCTCCTCGGTGGGTGGCGAGCTCCAGATCACCGCGATCTCCGGTGGTCAGGCCTACACCCGGCGCCGGCGCGCGGACGGCACGTTGCCTCCCCGCGTCGCCCTGCCGACGGAGCTGACCAACATCACTGCCGTGGCCTCGGCTGGTCGCTCCGTGGAGCACTGCCCCTAGAAGAGCAGGGTTTCCGAACCGACGATGCGGTATCCCGCCGCGAGGAATGCGCGGAAGGATGCCGCATTGCCCGGGCTCACCTGGGCCCAGATGTGCGCATCAGTGGGGATGAGGGCCCGAGCCGCCTGGACGAGCCGGCGGCCGTGCCCTTGGCCCCGGGCCGACTCGGGGACCTCGACCGAACACTCGGTACGACGGCCAACGCCGTACCCGATCGTCATCACACTCCCGGACGGGTCGCCGTACACGCGGACGTCGTCGCGGAACTCCAGTGCCCGGAGCACCCGTGGATGATCGTGGTCGGTGAACTCTTCGAGACCAATCACGGCGTCGGCGCGTTCAACCGGGTCGGTGATGGCCGGGGCGAGGAGCATCGCGTCGAGGCCGTGCACCTGGCGTCCGGATAGTTCGGTGAGTGCGGTCAGGAACGGCGGCGCTGTCGGCGCGAGCATGTCGCCGGCCGGGAGCCGTTCGGCGACCCAGGCCTCGTCGACGTCCGCGGCGATCACGATGTGCCCGGTGAACGCCATCACGCACCACTCGCGGGTGGACGGCGCTGAGACGACCGTCACGCCCAGATCCGAGATCGGGAAGGCTCCGGCTTCGACGCCGCGGAGAATTTCGGCCAGAGTTGTCATCACGAGCCATTGTGGTGGAGAACCCACCTACTTGGAGGTGAGATGCGGACACCGCAGGTCGTACAGACCGAGGGATTGCCCGATCAGGTCACGATCTACGAGGTCGGACCGCGCGACGGACTGCAGAACGAGTCCGCGATCGTCGACGTCAAGGTGAAGGCGGAGTTCATCCGCCGGCTGGTCGACGCCGGTCTGTGGACCGTGGAGACGACCAGTTTCGTGCACCCCAAGTGGGTTCCTCAGCTCGCCGACGCGACCGAGCTGCTCGAGCAGCTCGACCTGCCCGATGATGTCCGCGCCCCGGTCCTGGTCCCGAACGAGCGCGGCCTCGACCGCGCGCTCGCGGCCGGTGTCCGTGAGATCGCGATCTTCGCCAGCGCCACCGAGACGTTCGCGGCGAAGAACCTGAACTCGACGGTCGACGAGCAGTTCGCGATGTTCACGCCGACTGTCGAGCGGGCGTTGGCCGCGGGTTTGACCGTCCGCGGCTACGTGTCGATGTGTTACGGGGACCCGTGGGAGGGCGACGTACCGATCGAGCAGGTGGTGACGGTCGGCGCCCGGCTGGTCGACCTCGGCTGTCACGAGCTGTCCCTCGGCGACACGATCGGCGTCGCGACCCCGGGCCACGTGACCGCTCTGATCTCGGCCTTCGCCAAGGCTGGTGTCGGTACCGACAAACTCGCGGTCCACTTCCACGACACCTACGGCCAGGCGCTCGCCAACACCCTGACCGCCCTCCGCGAAGGCGTCACGACCGTCGACAGCTCGGCCGGCGGCCTCGGCGGTTGCCCGTACGCCGAATCCGCCACCGGCAACCTCGCCACGGAGGATCTGCTCTGGCAGCTCAACGGTCTCGGGATCAGTACCGGCGTCGACTTGCCCAAGCTTGTCGAGACCAGCGTGTGGATGGCCGAACAGCTCGGCAAGCCTTCGCCGAGCCGCGTCGTACAGGCCCTCGCCAGCTGACCTGTCACTCCGGGTAGCATTCCGGTTGCCCGATCGGGCAACGGATTCGGGGGCGGGATGGATTCCTCGTTCGGCGAGTTGTTGCGCAGGTTCCGCGGCGCGGCCCAGCTGACACAGACTAGCCTGGCCGAGCGGTCCGGCGTCGGGTTTGAAACGATTCGCAGCCTGGAGTCCGGCCGGCGGAAGTCGCCGCGGGGCGACACTGTCCAGTTGCTGACTGATGCACTCGGTCTGGCCGGAGCGGAGCGGGCCGAATTCGCCGCGGCCGCGGTGGGAGTGCAATCCGTGCCCCACGAGCTCCCGGCGGACGTCCAGGACTTCACTGGCCGGGCCACTGAGGTACGTCGACTGGTCGCGCTGCTGGCCTCGCCCGGAGCGATCGTGATCACCGGTCCGGCGGGTGTGGGCAAGACGGCGTTGGCGGTGCATGCCGCGCGGCAGGTCGCGTTTCCGGCCGGCGAGATCTTCGTGCATCACCGCAGTACGCCGGGTCCGATCCGCGCACCCGAAGGTGGACTCGTCGTACTCGACGACGCCGAGCCGGAAAAGGTGCCTAAGGCAACCAAGGGGTCAGTTGTCGTGACGAGTCGGCAGCCGGTTCCGGTCGCGGAGAACGTCATCGAGCTGGCCGGTCTCCCGGCTCCGGATGCGGTGCAATTGCTGCACAGGATCACAGGCCCCGATCGTTGGCAGCAGGACCCTGCGGCCACACAAGCGGTCGTCGAGTTGTGCGGTGGCATGCCGACGGCGTTGCGGCGAGCGGCTGCGCGGATGGTCGGCAGACCGTCGTGGTCGCCCGCGGACCTCCGCGGCTGGCTCCTGGCCGGACGAGCGGCGAGTACGACGTGAGCGGCGTACCGGAGCTGCTACGTCGTCACCGAGCTGATGCCGGGCTCACGCAGGAGCAGCTCGCCGAACTCGCGGGACTCAGTGTCGAGGCGATCCGCACGCTCGAGCTCGGGCGGCGCCGCTACCCCCGCGCGCTCACCGTGAGCAGTCTGGCCAACGCCTTGCAGCTTCCCGACGATGAACGGGACCTGCTCGAACAGGCCGCTCGCCGCCCGGCCGAGACTCCTGACCGGCTGCCCGCGGCTGTCACCGACTTCGTCGGCCGGACCGAGCCTGTGCGGACGCTGACCGAGCTCCTGCGACGGACCGGTGAGCCTGCGCACGCGACGAGTGTGGTGATCTCCGCGGTGACCGGGATGAGCGGCGTCGGCAAGACCACGCTCGCGGTACACGTCGGTCACCTCGTCGAGGACGAGTTCCCCGACGGCCGCATCTACTTGAACCTGCGCGGTGAGACCGAGCCGATCCCGCCGCTGCAGGCCACCGCCTCCCTCTTGCGAGCCCTCGGCGTACCGGCGCAGGAGATCCCGGACGACCTCGCTGCGGCGACAGCTCGCTATCGGACCGCGATCGCGGGTCGCCGCGTCCTCGTCGTACTCGACGACGCGGCCACTGTGGACCAGGTTGCCCCACTGATCCCCGGTACGTCGGGATCTGCGGCAGTGATCACCAGTCGTCGGCTGCTCGACCAGCTGGCCGGTGCGCTGCATTTGCGGCTCGACGTGCTGTCCGATGACGAGGCGCTGCACCTGCTCGGTGAGGTCGTCGGTGCGGCGCTCGTCGCGGCCGAACCCGAGGCGGCGCTGACCGTCGTCCATGCCTGCGGCAACCTTCCGCTCGCACTCCGCATCGCGGGTACCCGCCTGTCGGCCGATCGGCCGATTCAGGAGCTCGCGGACCGGCTGGCCGATGCGAGTACCCGGCTGGGCGTGCTCGCCGAGGGGGAGACCGGTGTTCGTGCGTCGATCGACGACTTGCGGTCGGTACCGGCTGATCGGGGTGCGGCGGATGCGTTCGCCGTACTGGCTCTGCTCGATCCCGGTGAGTTCCCGCTGCGGGTCGCGGCCGCGGCGCTGGGGCGGACGCTCGACGACACGGAAGAGCTGCTCGACCGACTGGTCGACGTACATCTGCTGGAGGCGCCGACGCTGCACCGCTACCGGCTGCACGACCTGGTGCGGGTTGTCGGCCGGGAAGGTGCGAGCACTCAGGACCAGCGGGTGGTTGGGGAGCGGGTGCTCAGGTGCTACCTCGCGATGCTGTGGCGGGCCGACGAGCTGGCGGGCGAGGCGCCGATGAGTGCGGCCTGGCGGGATGCTGCCTGGGCTGAGCAGGCCCGCGATCTGACCGAGCTCGAGGAGGTTCTCGACTGGCTGGACGCCGACCGGAGCACGCTCGTCGAGCTGGTACGGCGGGCTGTGCGGGGTACTGCGGAGGATCGGCAGCTCGCCGTCGGGATCGCGGCCGGGATGAACGTCTTTGGACCGGCGCGGCAGCGGTGGCTGGAGTGGCGCGATGTGAACCGGGCAGCCGCCGAGGTGGTCGAGCTGCGGTCGGATCCGGTCGGCGCGGCACTCGTGCACTTCGATCTGGGCCTGGCGCTCGGTGAGCTCGACGACTTCTCTGCCGCCGCGGACCAGTTGGCGCTGGCGACGGAGGCGGCCCGGCTGATCGGGAAGCCGCGGTTCCTGACCAGCTCACTGGTGAATCTCGCGCACATGCTCGAGCAGGCCGATCGCGCGGTGGAGGGCTTCCGGTCTGTGCAGGAGGCGCTTGAGCTGATCGCCCGGGAGCCCGAGGCCGCTGAGCTCGGGGCGTGGGCGCAGTTGACGCTCGGCATGCTGTACGGCCGCAACGGCGAGCCAGAGCGACAGTTGGAGCCGTTCGAGCGGGCGATCGCGCTCGTGCAGGACGACGTGAATGTGCTGTGCCGGATGCGCATCAGCGCGGGCTCGTCGTTGCGGGAGTGCGGTCAAGCGGCCGTGGCGGTTCCGGTGCTACTGGCGGCGGTCGACGGTATCCGCGGGCAGGACAGGTGGGGCGTGCTGGCCGAGGCCTTGTGTGAACTGGGTGCCGCCTATGGCGAGCTCGGGAAGCATCCGGAGGCCTTGGAGGTCTACTCGGAGAGCCTGGAGATCGCTGTGGAGCATGAGCTTTGGCATCGGGAGGCACGCGCTCGGACCTTGCTGGGGCGCACCTACCTCGCTATGGGCCGGAGTGCCGAGGGGCAGGAACAGCTGGGCCTCGCCGAAGAGGTCTACGCGGCGCATGGGACGACGCCACCACCCTGACGGCAGCGGTGTACCACTTTGTCCCTGTTCGGTCGCGGGAGCCCACGCCAGTCTGTTGCACGGCGCTCACAGTGGGTGCCGGACACGGACGAAGAGGTGGCTCATGAAGGTTCGTAGGGGGATCCGGATCGCAACGGTCCTGGCCTTGGCAGCACCGGCCCTGATCGCCGTCGCACCGGGTACGGCGTCGGCCTACCCGCAGGTCTGCAAGGCCGGTGAGAAGTGGGCGACGGTCAGCGGGACCAAGGTCACCAACGCACCGACCCACATGCAAGGCGTCTCGATCGCGCCGGGCAGCAACTTGACCCGGACGGTCACGATCAAGGTGGACCGGACGTTCTCCGCCGGGATCGACGTCACCACGGAGGCGTCGGCGAAGGCCGGCGTAGTCCTCGCCAAGGCGAGCGTCACCGTCGGCGCGAAGCTGGCGGTCGCCGGATCGCGCACCACCTCGAAGTCGATCACCGACACCTGGACGTTCCCGACGCCGCCGCGGCAGCGCCGGTACGTCGTGTGGTCCGGGACCAGGGTGTACGGCGGCCGGTACTCGTACCACGTCTGCAAGCCCGGCGGACGCTCGTACACGACCGAGAGCGGCCCGTGGCGGTCGTACCGGACGCAGTGGGTGGGTTCCTCGCTGTGCGGCGCGAGATACCCGAAGGGCTCGATGGAGTACAACGCCGCCGTGCTGGGCGGCTGCTGAGCTCGTGGTGAGCCCGGCCTGGGACTGGTGAGGTCAGCGTGATTCGGACGGACCACTCGGCGTCCGCCAGGTGGTCAGGCAGAACGGATGACCGGCCGGATCGAGGAACACGCGGAATGTCGTCGGCTCTGGCTGTACGGCGGTTGGGACCGCGCCGGCTTTCACGATGCGGGCCTGCTCCGCGTCCAGGTCCGCGGCCATGAAGTCGAGGTGACACTGCTGTGGCACCCGCGGGTCCGGCCAGGTCGGGGCTCGGTAGTTCAGGTCACGCTGGAAGCCGAGGCTGAACGCGTCGAACCGCAGTTCGACGAACGCTTCGGTGACCACCGTGAGTTCGCCGCCGGCGACCTGTTGGTAGAACTCGGCCAGCCGGAGCGGCTCCGGGCAGTCGAGCGTCGGTCCCCAGAACGGCGCGACCACGGAGGCTAGGGCTCGATCGGGCGGCGGATGCGGCGGATGAGGCTCTTGTCGGCGTACTGACCGATCCGGTACGTCGACCAGCCGTCGACCCCTGCTCCGACGGCGCCACCGAGGAGTGGGACGCGGCGGGTGACGGTGATGGCCATCCGTTTGCCGCTGACTCGGGCGATCAGTTCGGCGACGACCTCGGTGGCGACCTGGCGGTCGAGTTCGGGGTCGAAGACGGGCGCGGTGGCGATCGCGAGTGGTGATGTGACCAGGCTGGACTTCTTCAGGCGGTCGGTGACGCCGTCCTCGCCGAGCAGGCAGGTGATGACCGCCGTACGGACCCGGGGGTCGTCGAGGTCGTAGCCACGGATGTGGGCGATCGCGGCGACCATCCGGGCCTGCACGATGGCCAGGCCGGTCATGTTCGCGGGCAGGGCGACCGGGAGCGTGACCAGGCCACCGATGCTGGTGACGAAGCCTTGTACGCCGGCCAGTCGGATGTGCTGGTCGACCACGGCGTCGATGGCGAGCTGGGTGTCGCCGCCGACCTTCGCGAGTTTGTTCTCCGCGACCCGCTCGGCACTCGGGAAACGCTGGTACCCGTCGATGGCGAACTCGAGGATCTGGCGCAGTACGCCCGCCGCGGCTTGGGGCGCGAACCGCTGGGCGGCTGGCGCGAGACTACTGGCGACGAACCTGGCTACTCCGGCCACGGGTGCTCCTTCCCGCCCATGCGTCGGAGACCCCGGGCGTACCTCAACTCTACGTGGCTGGTGTCCGATCACCACTCGGGAGAAACCCTCGGTGTCCCCTGGGATCCGTACGTGGTCCAGGATGTGAGAGTGCCTGTCGAGCCTGCTGCGTCTGTTTGGGACTTCCCGCCGGTGTCGGTCGCCGGTGACAGCGACGTCGTGGCCGGTGGGGCGGATCTGCATCCAGGGACGGTACTGGCGGCGTACCGGCAGGGGTTGTTCCCGATGCCGGACCATCGCGCGTCCGTGCTGTGGTGGTCGCCGGTCGACCGCGGCGTGATCGAGGTGGCCGGCTATCGGCCGACGCGGACGGTACGGCGGGCTCGGAGCAAGTTCGAGATCCGGGTGAACACGGCGTTCGACCAGGTGATCCGGGCGTGCGCGGATCCGCGTCGTACCGGGGCATGGATCGATCGGGACATCATCGCGTCGTACACGGAACTGCATCGGCTCGGCTGGGTGCACTCGGTCGAGGCGTGGGACGGCGACGAGCTCGCGGGCGGTCTGTACGGCGTCGCGATCGGCGGACTGTTCGCCGGGGAGTCGATGTTCCACCACAAGACCGACGGGTCGAAGGCCGCCGTGGCCGGACTGATCGAGTTGCTGGACGACGAGTACGCGGCCGAGCGGGTGTTCGACATCCAGTGGGTGACCGACCATCTCGCGACGATGGGCGCGATCTCGATCCCGCGCGAGGACTACGTGCAGCGAGTACGGCGGGCGCTGCCGCTACCCCTGCCGAAGGCGTTCAGCTGATCCCGACGTACTTGGCCATCTGCCGGCTGGTCTCGGTGAAGAAGTCGTCGGCGGGATCCATCGATCCGACCAGCTGACCGAAGAGCTCGAAGCTGAGCATCCCGAAGAGCTGCGTCCACGCGATCACCAGCCGCAGCAGCATCGGCCGCGGTACGCCGGGTGCCAGCGGAGCGATCACGTCGACCTGCTCGGCGAGTCGGCCGGTGGGCTCCGGGGCATCCAGCTCCGGCAGCCAACCCTCCGCACGGGCTTGGGAGATGATGCCCAACAACACCAGCGGCACCCGGATCGCGGGCTGCACGGTCGTCTGCGGGGCCTGGTAGCCGGTGATGGGGGAGCCGTAGATCAGCGCGTACTCGTGCGGGTTCGCGCGGGCCCAGTCGCGGACGGCGGCGTACACCGCGACCCAGGCTTTGCGGGGATGCGGGTACTCCTTCCGGGCTGCGGCTTCGGCCGCCTCGCCGAGGGCGTCGTACGCGTCGATGATGAGCGCGGTGAGCAACTCGTCCCGACTCGGGAAGTATCGGTAGAGCGCCGACGACACCATCCCGAGCTCGCGGGAGATCGCCCGCAACGACAGACTCTCGGCCCCGCTCGCCTCCAACTGCCGTCGCGCGGCCGCCTTGATCTCGTCCGTCAACTCGGCCCGGGCCCGCTCACGGGCAGTTCGTGGAGCGCTCATGAGCTCAGTCTGCCACAAAACCGAGAGCACTGCTCTTGACAATGATCACTGCTCACGCGTTCACTGATCACAACAGAGAGCACTGCTCTCGCAAACCGCTCAGAAGGAGTGCACGACGATGCCGGACTACAAGCAGACCTACGACAGCAAGCGCGTCATCACCGCCGGCGAAGGCAGCATGCGCGTCTTCAACCGGATCGTCGCCCGGCTCACCAAAGTCGGTCTCAGCCTGATGGGCAGCCGCGTCCTCTCGGTCCGCGGCCGCAAGTCCGGCGAGTGGCGCAGCACCCCCGTCAACCTCCTGGTCATCGACGGCCAGCGCTACCTCGTAGCCCCCCGCGGCCACACCCAGTGGGTCCGCAACCTCCGTGCCACCCCCGAAGCCCGCCTCCAGCTGGGCCGATCCACCGAAACCTTCCACGCCGAAGAACTGGCCGACGCCGACAAGCTCGACATCCTCCGCCTCTACCTCAAGAAGTGGTCCTGGGAAGTAGGCGCCTTCTTCGAAGGCGACGTCACCAAGAACTCCCCCGACGAGGTCCTCCGCCACATCGCCCCCGGCGTCCCCGCCTTCCGCATCAACCCGGCCTGACATCCGGTGGCAAGATGGGTGGATGATCACGCCTGAGCAGTTGAGTGGGGCGCCGAAGGTGCTTCTTCATGACCATCTTGATGGTGGGTTGCGGCCGGGGACCGTGGTGGAGCTGGCGCGCGAGATCGGGCATCGGGTGCCGCGGGAGGATCCGGCGGAGTTGGGGGCCTGGTTCGTCGAGTCGGCGGACTCGGGGTCGTTGGAGCGGTACCTGGAGACGTTTGATCACACGGTGGCGGTGATGCAGACGGCTGAGGCGATCACGCGGGTGGCCAGTGAGTGTGTGCAGGATCTGGCGGCTGACGGGGTGGTGTATGCGGAGGTGCGGTATGCGCCGGAGCAGCATCTGACCAAGGGGTTGTCGCTGGAGCAGGTGGTCGATGCCGTGCGGGCGGGGTTCGAGCATGGGATGGCGGTGGCGGAGCGGCCGATCGTGGCTCGGCAGTTGCTGACGGCTATGCGGCATCAGGCGCGGTCGATGGAGATTGCGGAGTTGTCGGTCGCGTACCGGGATGCGGGTGTGGTGGGGTTCGACATCGCCGGGGCGGAGGCGGGGTATCCGCCCACCCGGCATCTGGATGCGTTCGAGTACCTGCAGCGGGAGAACGCGCACTTCACCATCCACGCGGGTGAGGCGTTCGGGTTGCCGTCGATCTGGCAGGCGATTCAGTGGTGTGGCGCGGACCGGTTGGGGCACGGGGTGCGGATCATCGACGACATCAGCCACGACCCGGCCGGCGACAAGGTCGAGCTCGGGCGACTGGCGGCGTACGTGCGGGATCGGCGGATCCCGCTGGAGATGGCCCCGAGTTCGAACCTGCAGACCGGCGCGGCCGCGTCGATCGCCGAGCACCCGATCGGGTTGCTCACCAAGTTGCGCTTCCGCGTGACGGTCAACACCGACAACCGGTTGATGTCCGGTACGTCGATGAGTCGCGAGCTGGCGTTGCTCGCGGAGGCTTTCGATTACGGGCTGGCGGACTTCCGGTGGTTCGCGATCAACGCGATGAAGTCCGCCTTCATCCCGTTCGACGAGCGGCTCGCGATCATCGACGGGATCATCAAACCCTGGTACGCCGAAGCCCTGTCAGCCCAAGCGTAGTAAGACCTTTCCAGCCGTGGACGCGGCCGCTGAGATCGCGGCCGCGGCGTCGGCGAGGTCGAATTCGGCCGCGATCAGCGCTGTCACGTCGAGCCCGCTGGCCAGCAACGCGACCGCCTCGGCGATCTCGTCGACGAACCGGTACGAACCGGTCCACATGATCTCCCGGCTGACCAGATCCGCGAGCACCGAAGGCGTGGGCGCCATCGGCAGATTCCCCACCTGTACGACGGTTCCGCCGCGAGCCGTCGCGCGCAGCACACCCCCGAGCGCCGCCGAAACGCCAGAAGCCTCAACCACCAACGCAATGTCGGTCGGCAACGCCTCACGGGCATCGAACAACTCGTCCGCACCCACCGCGGATGCCATCGCCAACGCATCAGCGTTCACGTCCGCACACAACACCCGCGCGGCCCCACGCGCCTTCAGTGCCGCGACAACCAGCGACCCGATCGACCCAGCGCCGTTCACGAACACCGTCTGACCGCGCACGGCGCCCAACCGGCCAACCGCATGCAATGCGACGGCGAGCGGTTCGGCCAACGCAGCAACCCGCGTCGACAAGCCCGCCGGCAACGCCCGCAGCTGATCCGCCCGCACCACCCGGTACGACGAGAAGCCGCCATCCTCATGGGGCGAGAAAGCCGCCGACCCGAAGTATCGAACCTCCCGATGCAGATTCGTCCGGCCGGCGATCAATCCAGGCAAGGGCTCCGACGAAGGCGAGGCCGGATGCACAGTCACCGCATCACCCACGCCATACGCGGAAACCCCAGCACCCAGTACGGCGATCCGCCCGGCGACCTCATGGCCGAGAACCAGCGGGTGCCGGAGTATCGCCGTACCGGATGAGCCGTGCTGGGCATACGAGATGTCACTCCCGCAGATCCCGCCCCACTCCATCGCGACCAGCACCTCGTCACGACCCGGCGAAGGATCCGGCCGTTCCTCGACGCGAACGTCACCCGGCCCATGCACGACAACAGCCTTCATCAGGCGAGTCCACCGCCGACCGGGATCGTCGCGCCAGTCAGATAACCGAACTCGTCCCCAGCCAGTCCGAGCACAGCGGCCGCAGCCGCGGCGGCCGGAACGGAACCCGGGAGGAGCATGTTCACGCGCACCCCTTGTACGGCGTACTCGGCCGCTGCAGTGCGAACCAAGTCCTGCGCAGCCGGCGAGTTGCTGATGATGTGCCCACCCCCACTGGCGATTAGATGCGGCAGTTCGTACTTCATCGAGAGGAACTGCCCGCGCGCGTTCGTGGCCAGCCCGTCCTCCCATTCCGCGACCGACCCCACCGGCACCCCGGCGTTGTTGAACGCGATGTCGAGCCGCCCGTACTGACGCACAGCGCTGTCGACGAAGTTCTGCACCGAGCTCGGTTCGCGAACATCCAGCTCCAGGTACGTCGCCTCGCCGCGACCAGCTCGGATTGTCCGCTCGACCTCGCGCCCCAAGGCGGTTCGCCGGCCCCCGAAGGCGACCCGCGCACCGGCGGCGGCGAAGGCCCGGGCGGCGGCCTCGCCGATCCCGGAGGTCCCGCCGGTGATCAGCACGACCTTCCCGGTGAACTTGCCCGCTGGGCGGCGGGCGGCGGTGGATGTTCCACTGGCGGCGATACCGGCGGCGGTGGCGACAGCACCGCCGAGGACGGCCCGGCGACTCGCTCTGCTCATGCGCATTCTCCTCACAGCAACGGTCAGTTGCTTCAAGCGTGCCGGAAAGACGCGTTCCGCGCGCCGGCTAGCGCAGTGAAATTCCCGCGACCACGACTTCAAGCGAAGTGTCGAACGCTTGCTGGAGCGGACCGTCGAGCTCACCGAGTCCCCAGCGATAGAGGATGCCGGTGTAGCTGTCGAAGATCACGTTGCCGATCGCGTAGGGATCCAGGTCGGTACGGATCTCGCCGCGCTCCTGGCCGAGGGCGATCGCCTTGCCGAAGAGCAGGCCGGTCGCGTGCGAGCCGGACGTGGCCATCACGCCGGACTGCAGCATCGCGCGCATCATCGCCTGGTTGGTGTGCCGGTTGGCCTCGTAGGAGTCGACGGCCGCCTTGGCCACGGTCCGGATGACGTCGAGCACTGGCCGGTCGCCGGCCTCGAGGAGCTGCTCGAGCCCTTCGCGCACGCTCTGCCGCCGCCTCAGGATGAGCGCGAGCAGGAAATCTTCCTTGCGCGGGAAGTGGTTGAACGCCGTGGCCCGGGCGACGTCGGCGCGTTCAGCGATCTCGTCGATGGTGGCGGACCGGTAGTCCTTCTCGGCGAAGGCAGCCAGTGCCGCCTCCAGCAGTCGCTGCCGCAGCGCCGCCTTGCTCCGCTCCCGGCGGCCCAGCGGGGCAGCATCGACTATTGCCGAGTCAGAGTCCATTTGCAGACTATGTCATCAACTTGGACTAGAGTCTGACTTAGGGTGGGCTATGGAGACCGAGGGGAAGCACGGATGGCGAAGGTCTGGCTGGTGACCGGGGCGGACGGCGCGCTGGGTCGCTCGATCGTGGCCGCAGCTGCCGCGTCCGGCGCGGTCGTCGTCGCTGCCGCCCGGGAGCCGGAGTCCGTGTACGACCTGGTCGGCGCCTTCCCCCGGCAGGTCGAGGCGCTCGGGTTCGCTCCGGAGCGCGCCGACCACGCCGTGGCGGGCATTCTCGGCTACCATCACCGCCTCGATGTTCTCGTTAACACCACCAGCGATCGTGCGATCGAGGACGCCGTACTCACGCACTTCAGCGCCCAGCGGTCCGGGGCGATCGTCCGCCCGGACGCCGCGGCCGAACCCTGGGAAGCGGCGGACGCGATCGTCGCCGCCCACACCGAAGCTGGTTCTCGACCCAAGGGGTTGCAGCCCCTTGGGTCGAGGACCGTACTTAGACCGACCGCTGGTAAGTGCGGAAAGCGCGAGTCGACAACCACGCGACGATCAGCGTGAATGCCACCAGATAACCGCCGTGGCGCAGCACCGACGACCAGTCCGGGTCGGCGGCCAGCGCCTGCCGGGCGGCGACCGCGGCCCAGTCGACCGGGTTGAACCGGGCGGCGACCGACACCCAGTGCGGTGCCACCTTCGGGTCGATCATGATCGACGACATGAACGTCAGCGGCAGCGACACGAACTGCGAGATGCCGATCAACGCCTCCTGCTGCCGGGTCAGCAGCGCAACCGCGTTCGACAGCGAACCGAACGCGATCCCGATCAGCATCGACGCGACAGCCGTGACCGCGTAGCCGGCTGCGCCGCCGTCGTACCGGGCTCCGGCAGCGATCCCGATCGCGAACACGAGCACGGTCTGGATCAATGTGTTGGTCGCGTTGCTGATCAGCTGCCCGGCCATCAGTCCGCCCCGACTCACCGGGGACGCCAGCAGCCGGTCCATCACACCGCGTTCCATATCCGCGATGAACGTCGTACCGCTCCAGCCGCTCGACATCAGCGCGGTCATCATCACGATGCCCGGGGTCAGGAAGGCGATATACGACGAGTCGCCGAACCCGGGGATCTGCACGACCCCCTGGAACACCTGCCCGAACAGCAGCAGCCAGATTGCCGGTTGAACCAGGGTGAAGATGATCAGCGCCGGTTGCCGGTACGACGCGCGCAGCCAGCGACCGGTGATGAATCGGGTGTGTGCAACTGCAGTGGTCATCACGCCGCCTCCTCAGCTGCCTGGAACGAACGACCCGTGTAGTTCAGGTACACGTCATCCAGCGACGGCCGCGAGACCGTCACCGCGGACACCGGAATCGCCTTGTCCTCAAGGATTCCCAGTACGGCGGGGACTGCCGTCGCGCCGTGGTCGACGCGCGCCCGCAATACCTTGCCCTCGACAACTATTTCCGCAATGCCGGGGAGTTGGCCCAGTAATGTTCGGACCGTCCCGTCGGTATCGGCGTCGACGAGTTCCACATGCACCGAGTCGCCGCGCAGCTCGGACTTGAGGCCTTCCGGGGTGCCTTCGGCAACGATCTTGCCGTGGTCGACGATCGCGAGCTGGTCGGCCAGCCGATCGGCCTCCTCGAGGTAATGCGTGGTGAGCAAGACAGTCAGGCCCTCGGAACCGGCCAGTCGTCCGACCTCAGTCCACAGGTCCGCACGGGCTTCCGGATCGAGCCCGGTCGTCGGCTCGTCGAGGAACAACACCTGAGGCCGATGCACCAGACCGAGCGCGACATCCAGCTTGCGCTGCATTCCGCCGGAGTACGTCTTGACCTGACGATCACCGAACTCGGTCAGGCCGAACCGCTTGAGCAGTTCGGTGGCCCGCCGTACGGCGTCCGTCCGGGACAGACCGAAGATCCGGCCGCCCAGCACCAGGTTCTCGATCCCGGTGGCCATCGGGTCCGAACTGGATTTCTGCGGCACGTAGCCGATCGCGTGCCGGACCTTGCCCTGCTCGCGAATCACGTCGTACCCGGCGACCCGGGCGGTCCCGGAGTCGGCCCGGGACAACGTGGTGAGGATCTTGACGGTGGTCGACTTGCCGGCGCCGTTCGGACCGAGCAGGCCGAGTACGACGCCTTCGCCGACGCTGAAGGTCAGTCCGTCGAGCGCTCGGAGCGGTGGTTTCCGGCGACCGGCCGGATACGTCTTGACCAGTTCAGCTGCTTCCAGGGCATGCGTAGCCATGGGTGATGACTCCCTCTGTGTGATGGGGAGCCGGTCCGGGTCTGGCTATCCTGATGGTGTGCCCTTGGATATCCGGTCTTCGGACCGACTCTGAGGAAACTGCGGCCCTGACCCTTGGCGTTGCCGCGCCGTGGGGTCGGGGCCGTTCTTACTCCTGCTTCATCCAGGCGAACTCCTGGCCGAAGTACTTGACCGGATCCTTGAGCTGATCCGCCGGACTGATGCCTTGCTCGATCGAGGTCTTCCACGCCTGTCGCCAGAAGCCCGAGCCGCTCAGTGCATCGGTCCGGATCTCGTCGGCGAGCTGATGGACGTACGCCGACTCGGCCCTCAGCAGGGCCAGCCGGAACTCCGACTCGACCCAGAAGACGCGCGGGAAATCCATCGCCACCATCTGCTCATGCGCCGCGACGATCTGCTCGATCTCCGCGTCGACCGCCTTGAGGCGCTGCTCGAGCAACTCGACCACCCGGTCAGGCTGCAGGCCCGGCATGTACGCCAGGCCGGCCTCCAGTGGGTGGAACTCGCGCGCCGGTGATCCAATCAGCTCGGTCAGCCAGTCCGCGAACTCGGCCTCACCGGCCTTCGTGAGCCGGTAGACCGTCCGCTCCGGGCGATTGCCGTCCCGGAGGGTCTCCTGCGCCTCGATGAAGCCGTGCTTCTCCAGAGCGCCGACGACGGAGTACAGCGAGCCGTAGTTCAGCTTGATGCTGGAGTCCTTGCCGCGGCTCCGGAGGGTCGTCGAGATCTCGTACGGGTGCATCGGGCGCTCGGACAGGCTGCCGAGCACGGCGAAGGCGAGTGGGTTCGCCACCTTGCGTTTCGCCATGACTCACTCCTCGATCTCGACTATTCGAGATCGAGTATTAGCTCACGGGTATCCGATGTCAAGTAGTCAGCCAGGCCGCCGCGCGCACTCCGAGTCGCCGTACCGGCTTCAGGGTGGTCAACAGCCTGTACGCCGGTTGTTCGACGTATCGGGTGAGCAGCCAGGCCAGCAGGATTGCCGCAGCGACCGCGCCGGCGATCTGGCCGACCCGGCCGACGCCCAGTTCCATCAGGTGCCAAGCGACCAGATAGCCGAGCTCTTGGTTGAGCAGGTAGATCCCGAACGAGATCTTCGCCAGGAACTCGATCGGTCGGCGTACTGGCTCGAAGATAGTCCAGTCCGGCCCGCGGGCCGCCCCGGCGACGACCACCAGCAGGACGCCCATGCCGAGCGAGGACGGTAGGTCGTCAGTCTGCGCGTGGTGCGCGAACACGGTCGCGACGAGCAGCGCACCCAGATGCACGAAACCGATCCGATGCTTCGACCAGAGCCAGATGGCGATGCCGATGGCGAACAACTGCAGCCGGTGGATGCCCAGGCCGTTCCAGATCTGGATCACCCAGAGCGGGCTGTTCGCGATCCGGTCGTTCCACTGCAGGATCACCGGCGCCAGGATCATCACCCAGAGCAGCGCGGTGATTCGGTGACCGGTCGCGGCGCCCCGCGGCCAGAGAACAGCGGCGGCGGTGAAGGCCATCAACTGCAGCGGCAGCGTCCAGTACGAACCGTCGATCATCCGCACGGTCGGGTCGAACGAGCTGGTCAGCGTGAGATTGCCCCACAGGTCATGGGGCGTGGGCAGCGTCCACTTGCTCGGCCCGAACAGCACCAGCGCGGTGTAGGTGATGACGACGGCCGCCAGGTACGGCGGGACCACCCGCGCGTAGCGCCGCCACAGCCAGCGGAGGGTGGATCCGTCCTTCCGGACCGTGACGCAGACGAAGTACGCGCTGATCACCAGCAGGATGCTGGCGCCGACCTGGAAGGGATGTGGAGTGAGGGGTGCACCGAGCTCCGGATGGAGGAAGGGACCCATGTAGGTGGTGTGGGTGAAAACGACGGCCAGAACGGCGAGGACGCGGACAACGTCCCAGCTCAAACGGCGCGCCGACGGGACCCGGGGCGGGGACGGCGTGGACACAGAAGCTCCAGCTTGGCTCGACTCGCCGAATCAATTTCGGCCGTGTCCCCCCGAGTACCCGTTATCCCCCCGTGATACTTCAGTGATCCTAGTGGGACGCCCCGGGGTGGTTGCAAATCGTGTGCATCAGATCACGTCCGGTCACGCTGTGGTGCGGAACGTGCGCCGATAGTCCTGAGGCGGTACGCCGACGACTCGGCGGAAGTGGTGTCGCAGTAGCGCGGCCGTGCCGAATCCGGACTCGGCGGCGATCTGCTCGATCCCCATCCGGGTCTGCTCGAGCAGTGTCCGGGCCCGCAGTACTCGCTGGGTGGTGACCCACTTGAGCGGCGTGGTCCCGGTCTCGGCGACGAAGCGCCGGGCGAAGGTGCGTTCCGACATCTGAGCCTGGCGGGCCAAGGCCGGCACGGTGTGATCGACGGTCAGGTTGTCGACCATCCAGTCCAGCACCGGCTGCAGGCTCTCGCCCGACGACTCGGGAACCGGAACCTCGACGTACTGGCGCTGGCCGCCGTCGCGCTGCGGCGGGACGACCATCCGGCGGGCGATGCGAGTCGCCACGGCACTGCCGAGCTCGCGCCGTACCAGGTGCAGGCAGGCGTCGATCCCGGCCGCGGTGCCGGCGCTGGTGATGATGTTGCCGTCGTCGACGAAGAGGACATCCGCATCCAGCTTGGCCAGCGGGAACTGCCCCTCGAACTTCTTCACGTAGCGCCAGTGCGTTGTGCACCGCCGGCCGTCGAGCAGCCCGGCCGCGCCGAGCACGAAGGCACCCGAGCAGACCGTCAGCAGGATCGCGCCGCGGGCCTCGGCTCGCCGCAGCGCGTCGAGGATGCGTTCGTCGTACGCATGCCGCCAGGTCGTCGCCGGCAACGCGATCAGGTCGGCGTCCTCCATCTCCTCCAGCCCGTACGGCGCGATGACCGCGGAGTGGCTGCTGGTGGACATCGGCACGCCCGGCTGAGCCGAGCAGACCTTGAAGTCGAACGGCGGCACCCCGTCGTCGGTGCGGTCGATCCCGAACACCTCGGAGACCACACCGAACTCGAACAGGGCCACGTCTTCCATCAGTACGACGGCGATCTTGCGCAGCATTCAGCCAGTATGGCAGGAATTTGATGGAGTATGTCAATAGTGCCAGTGGTGGCGGAATCTGGTTGGTAGCATGATTACTGCCATGAACGGAATCGTGGTGATCGTAGTACTCGTACTGGCCCTGATCGCGGCGCTCGAGGTGAGCCACCGGCGGCACTCCGCCGAGCTGGCCGGCTCGGCCGACGACCGTGACGTGGCCCGGACCAAGCTCGACCTGCTCGCCCTCGGCGCGTCGGCCAAGCCCTTCACCCACAAGCCGGCGGCCACCGAGGCCGCCGTACACCGGATCCATGTGGCCCGTCTCACCCATCACGGACGTCACGCCGCGTGACTTTGGTCTACTCGTGAACCAACTGTCGGGTTGGCTGATCTAAGAACCTCAAGATCACGCTCTCGACGACGAGGAGACAGGTTGATGCAGCGCAGGACGTTCCTGCAAGGGCTGGCGGCGGCAGCGGTAGCCGCGCCGGCGGCGACACTACTGGGGCAGCAGGAGGCGGTGGCGGCCGCGAACTACTACGTGGCCACCACCGAGCAGACCAAGAACAAGGTGCTCGTCTTCCCGAAGAACAAGGCGTTCACCGACGCGAACGTGCACTGGAGTTTCACTCCGGGCGGCGGCGCGTGGGCGAACCTGAGCGACGTGAAGATCCGCGCCACCGAGGCGCAGGGCTGGATCGCCTTGGTGGCCGCGTCCGGCGGCAAGGCGGGCATCGTCGACATCGGCAGCGAGAAGCACACCGAGGGCAACGACCTGAAGTGGAGCGCGACGCCGGGTGGCAACCCCCACGCGATCGAGCGGGTACCGGGGAACGGCTCGGTCATCGTGGCGAGTTCCGACGGCAAGCTCACGCTGTACGCGCCGACCAGCGTCGGCAACCTGGGCAGTCTGAAGCAGGTGCAGACGGTCGACTACGCCGGTGCACACGGGGTGCTGTGGGACCCGACGTTCCAGCTGCTGTGGGTGATCGGCAAGAACCGGTTCAGCCACTACGCGGTGATGGGCAGCGGCCGGAATACCCGGCTCAAGTACGCCGCCCACTTCAGCCTCGGCAGTGGGAACCTCGGCCACGACCTGCAGCCCGACTACACCAACAAGCACAAGATGCTGATGACGGCGACCAAGGGTGTCTACGAGTTGCTCACCGACGGCGGTACTTTCCGCAGCCGGAAGATCTCCTCGGAGACCAAGGTGAAGTCGTACGTGAAGCACTCGTCGGGTGAGGTCGTGTCGATCCGCGGCGACGGCACCCAGCCGCGCGACTGGGCGAACAAGACGGTCCGCTTCTCGCAGTCGCCGGATCGTGCGCGATCGGGTGCGCAGTTCTACAAGGCCCGCATCTGGACCACTGCCTTCGAGTAGACCATTCGGGCAAATTCGATCGAGAACCACCGCCCGGCTGTGTCACAGTCGGGCGGTGACCGACTACCGCGAGATCAACCGAGCCAGCTGGGACGAGCGAGTCCCCGCCCACGTGGCCTCTCCCGGCTATCACGTGGCCGACTTCGAGACGGATCCGTCGTACCTGAGTGAGGTTGTCCGTTTCGACCAGCCGCGGCTCGGCGACATCTCCGGGCTGCGCGGCGTGCACCTGCAGTGCCACATCGGCACCGACACGCTGTCACTCGCGCGGCTCGGGGCGCGGATGAGCGGTCTGGACTTCTCGCCGCCCGCGATCGAAGCAGCACAAGGCCTTGCGGATCGGCTGGGGCTCGAGGCCGACTTCCATGTGGCCGACGTGTACGACGCGGTCGAGGTGCTCGGGGCGTCGACGTACGACCTGGTGTACACCGGGATCGGGGCGCTGTGCTGGATCCCCGACATCAACCGGTGGGCTCAGACCGTGGCCGGCCTGCTCAAGCCGGGCGGTCGGCTCTTCGTCCGTGAGGGACACCCGATGTTGTGGGCGCTGGAGTCGATCAATCGCGAGGTCGCGTTGAAGTACCCGTACTTCGAGATGGCGGAAGCGACGGTCTTCGATGAGGGCGGCACCTACGTCGAGACCGACGTCGAGTTCACCACGAACACCACGCACGACTGGAACCACGGGCTCGGCGAGACGATCACCGCCGTACAGAGCGCGGGGCTGGTGTTCGACTCACTGGCCGAGCACGACAGTGCGCCCTGGTGTGGTCTGGACGGTCTGATGACCGTGGATGGTGCCGGTGAGTGGCGTCTCACCGACAACCCCGAGCGTCTGGCTGCCACCTACACGTTGCAGGCGCACAAGCCGCTGAACTAGTGCGAGCGGCGCTGCTGGATCTTCTGGAACGCCTGCTTGATCTTCTGCTGGTTCTGCGGCTTGCTCAGCTCACGCTGCGCAACCTGAACCACCTTGGCGACCACAGCGCCCTTCAGCAAGTTCTTCACCAAGCCTCCCATCGGGGGCCTCCTTCGTTGATATTGCTCTCGACACTAGCGGCCTGCACAACCCGTTCCCATGGGTGAAGACCCGAAACTGTCCCTGGTATCGGGCACACTGGGATCGTGCCTGAGTTGCCGGAGGTCGAGTCGCTGGCGGTGTTCCTGCGGGAGCGCGCCGTCGGGCGGGCGTTCGTGCGCGCCGACATCACCGCGATCAGCGCCCTGAAGACGTACGATCCGCCGGTCTCGGCGCTGGTCGGGTTGCTGATCGACGACGTCCAGCGGCACGGGAAGTTTCTGGACTTCTCGGCGCAGGGTGTCCACCTGGTCATCCACCTGGCCCGGGCGGGCTGGCTGCGCTGGCGTGACGAGCAGTCCACCGCGTTGATCCGGCCCGGCAAAGGGCCGATCGCGTTGCGGACGGCGTTCGATGATGGGTCGGGGTTCGACCTGACCGAGGCCGGTACTCAGAAGAAGTTGGCGGTGTACGTCGTTCGTGATCCGGCCGAGGTGCCGGGGATCGCGCGACTCGGGCCGGAGCCGTTCTCGTTGTCCATCGAGGAGTTCGGCGCGATCCTCAAGAAGGCCGGCCGTGTGCAACTGAAGGGCGTGCTGCGCAATCAGTCAGTGATTGCCGGGATCGGGAATGCCTACTCCGACGAGATCCTGCACGTTGCGAAGATGAGCCCGTTCAAGCCCGCGTCGAATCTGACCGACGACGAGCTGCAGACCTTGTACGACGCGATGCGCGAAACCCTGCAGGACGCGGTCAACCGGTCCGCCGGCCTCGCCGTACAGGACCTGAAGTCGGAGAAGAAGTCCGGCCTGCGGGTGCACGGGCGGACCGGCCAGAAGTGCCCGGTCTGCGGTGATGTGGTGCGCGAGGTGAGCTTCGCCGACTCGTCGTTGCAGTACTGCGCGACCTGCCAGACCGGCGGCAAACCGCTGGCCGACCGGCGGTTGTCGAAACTCCTCAAGTAGTTCCGGAACCCACGAAGTATTGACAGTGGGAAACCGTCTTCCGACAGTTAGGAAAGTTTCTTAACTATCGGAGGTGTGCACGATGCGTTTCCGCCCCATCGCATTTGCCCTCGCCCTGGTTGGCAGCGCGCTGCTGATCCCCACGATCGCGTCTGTTGTTCAGGCCGCGACCACGTCGTACGAGGCTGAGAACGCGGCCCGATCCCAAGGCGTGGTGGAGTCGAACCACGCCGGGTTCACCGGATCCGGGTTCGTCAACTACGACAACGTGACCGGCTCGTCGGTCACCTTCACCGTCAATGTCGGCGCTAGTGGCAATGCCTCACTGGCGTTCCGATTCGCCAACGGGACAACGGTAAATCGGCCGATGACCATCGCGGTCGACGGCACGACAGTCGCCACTCCGCAGTTCGCCGGAACCGGCGCCTGGACCACCTGGAACACCAGCACGGTCAACACCAACCTGTCCGCCGGTTCGCACACGATCAAGGCCACCGCCACCACCGCGAACGGCGGCCCGAACCTGGACTCGCTCACCGTCACGGACTCGGGCGGAGGTGGTGGCGCGCCGACCGCCGCCGAACTGCTGGCCAAGGTGACCAGCTGCAGTCAAATCTCCAACGGCACCTACAAAACCGACACCGAACTAGCCCGCACCATCCCGGTCTGCGGCAAGAACGGCGCCGTCTTCTGGAAAGCCGACATGGACATCGACTGCGACGGCCTCCGCACCACCCAGTGCAACGAACAGACCGACCCCTGGTTCCAGCCCGACACGGCCTTCCACACGTCAACGGACCAGCCGCTGAACGCAGCCCAACTCCCGTACGTAGTTGTCCCCAGCCCCAGCAGCACCTGGGACTACCGCAACTTCCAGATCGCCGGCGGCGGTGTAGTAGCCGTCATCTACAACAACCAGGTCAAATACGCCGTCGTAGGTGACACCGGCCCCACCGACATCATCGGCGAAGCCTCCTACGCCTCAGCCGTAGCCCTAGGCATCAACCCCAACCCAGCCAACGGCGGCACCGACGGCCCAGTCACCTACATAGTCTTCAAAAACTCCACCATCAACCCCATAGAAAACCAATCCCTAGCCACCACCCGAGGCCAAGAACTAGCCCGAACCTTCATCAACACCAACTAACCCCCACCCGCAACCGCCCGTCGCCAACGACACGTAGTAGTCCCCAGCAGGCCACCCCGACCGCCCTTCCGCAGGCGCGGCCCATGTCCCGCGAGGCGACTACTACGTGTCCTACCCGACGAATCACCCGAAGAACAGGACGTATACCCCTGCTCGAACGCCCGGCCGGTGACCCTTGAGCGCGCCGACGGCGTTCGGTGCGGGTATACGTCCTGTCGGTCGGAGGATCATCGGCGCTTGGCGAGGCCGTCGAACATGCCGCCCGGGCAACCGACATGCTCGCCGCCGGCGCCCACCCGATCGACGTCCACCAACCCCTCGCCGCCGTCACCGACCAAGTAACCCACCTAGCCACCAACTCCGGCATCCACCTGGCTTGTCGGTAACAACATGTAGTAGTACCCAGTCACCCGCCCGACAGTTCTTCCCCAGGCGTCAGGCATGTCCCACGAGGTGACTACTACGTGTCCTTCCCGACGCATCTTCCGAAGAACAGGACGTATACCCCTGCTCGAACGCCTGGCCGGTGACCCTTGAGCGCGGCGACGGCGTTCGGTGCGGGTATACGTCCTGTCGGTCGGAGGATCCTTGGCGCTTGGCGAGGGTGTCGAACATGCCGCCCGGGCAGCTAAGCCCTGGAAACCGCGTTGCGGAGGGCGAGGCTGCAGGTGACGCTGGGGGGATGGGATCGGTGCTGGTGGTTGGGGGGGCCGGGTGCTGGTAAGTCGTCGGTTGCGGAGGAGTTGCGGCGGCGGGGGATGCGTTCGGTTGATGCGGACTTTGTCCTGGCCCGGTGGGAGGACCCGGATGGGACGCCGGTGGCGTTTCCCGCGGACATGCCGTCGATGGAGTGGATCCAGCGACACCGCTGGCACTGGGGAGCCGAGCAAGTCGACCAGGTGCTGGCGGAGTCACGCCAGCACCCGGTGGCAGTCTGTGGCACGGCCGCGAACATGGGCGACCACCTCGCCCGGTTCGATCTGCTGATCCTGCTCCAGGTCGACGAACCAACCATGACCCAGCGACTGACCGACCCGAACCGCAACAACGACTTCGGCAAGACCCCGGCGACCCTGCAGTGGTCCCTCGACTGGCGCCCTCGACTGGAAGCCGAAATGCTCGCCGTCGGCGCTCATCCGATCGACGCTCAGCAGTCCCTCGCCGTCGTCGCCGACCAAGTCATCCGCCTGGCCACCGACTGTGGCATCTACCTGCGCGGGTTGGGCTAGGTGGTCATTTGGTCGAACATGGTTTTTACGTCGCCGGAGTTGGGGGTGGCTAGGAGGGTGGGGGTGCCGCTGGTGGTTCGGCGGGAGGTTTCGGCGAAGACGTAGCCAAGGTTGGCGTTGATGCGGTCTTTGAGCCAGGGGCCGCCGCTGGCGCCGCCGTTCATGCTGCAGGTGAGGGCTGCGTCGGTGGAGCCCCAGGCGTAGGTGTTGCCGTCGCAGTAGTAGGGGACCTGGCCGTTGTACGGCGGTTCGGCGGGCCAGCCCCAGATTCGGGTGTTGGCTTGGGCTCGGCCGTTGCCCCAGACGAGGCCGTTGCCGCCTACTGCGTCGACGACGTTGACGTTGTTGCGCTTCTGGAGGGTGATGAACGCCTGGTCGTGGCTGAAGTCGCTGTTGTTGATCCACGAGTTGAAGGTGCGGGCGTTGCTCCAGTTGTAGGAGCCGTAGCCGGAGTTGCCGTTGTAGTAGGCGGGGGCGAAGACGAAGTTGCCGTGCCAGCCGCCACCGGCGCCGCTGTGGACACAGTGGCCGGCGGTGATGATCAGGTTCTTGTAGTTGTTGTTGATCGTCGATGCCGAGCAGACGTAGTTGGCGCTGCCGATGGTGAAGAACAGCTTGCCCGCGGTGCTCGGGACCGGGTCGGCCATCGTGCTGTTGCCCTTGGGCGCGACCGGGTGCGACGCGACGCCGCTGGTGTTGTTGACGGCCTTGCCCTGGATGCCCTTGGCGTTGGGCGGCAGGTCGTACGGAATGGCGTTGGCCATCTTCTCGGCGGTCCAGTAGTTGGTCTTGGCCTGCGGCGGCGCCTGGATCGAGGTGGTCCCGGCCGCGGGGGCGGCGGCCGGGGTGCTGGGTGGCGCGGCGACCGCGGTGGCCACCGCGGAGGAGCTGATCAGCACCCCGGCGACGAACAGCCGCGCGAATCTGGGCATGGCGTTGCGCATGAAGTGACTCCTCTATCGGGGCGGAAACAGAGTCCGATCGGTCACGGTCCTCACCGGTCCGATCACGCCCAGTACAAGGGAAGCGCTCTCATAATTCAACGGCTGAAGCGTGAACCATTGTGAGATCTGACATCATCGGGGGCATGTTCCAGAATCAGCAGATCCCGTCGGTCGTGGTGGCCGAGCTCGATGACGCGCTGCTCGCGGAGGCGTTCGTCCTGGACGTGCGCGAGCCGGACGAGTGGGCGCGTGGACATATCGAGGGCGCCACGCACATCCCGCTCGGTGACCTGCAGCAGCGGGTCGGTGAGGTGCCGAACGACCAGAAGGTCCTCTGTGTCTGCGCGGTCGGCGGCCGGTCCGGGATGGCCACCCAGTTCCTGAACTCGGTCGGCCGCGAGGCGATCAACCTCGACGGCGGCATGCACGCCTGGCAGACCCAGGGCAAACCGGTCAGCACCGACTGATCATCTGCTGTTAGGGAAGAAAAGCTTCCACTTGTTCACCGATGACGTTACTTTGTCACCGCTGAACAAATTAGCGCGGTCTAACCGTGGAGGCTGCTGTGCCGATCGTCCGTCCCGCCTGTACTGCGCTCGCTGTCGCCGGATTGTTCGCCGGTGTCGCACTAACCCCGGCGCACGCCGATTCGGCTCCCGAGCCCGGAGCCGGACTAGCCGGCGACGGCGTGGTCGCGAGCCGCGACGACAGCCCGGTCGCGCCCGGTGTCACCTACACCTCGTTCGAGCGGCTCGATCCGCGCGGCTGGTTGCGCGGCGACCTGCTCACGACCGACCTCGACAAGCACGGTGTGACGGTCGACTACGTCAACACCGGCAAGGTCTCCGGCGGCGCCCCGCTGAGTCAGCAACTCGCCCGCAAGGGTGCGATCGCCGGGGTCAACGGCGACTTCTTCGACATCAACGACACGACCGCGCCCCTCGGTGTCGGCGTCGAGCAGGGCGGCCGGCTGATCAACGCGCCCGCCGCCGGGCACAACGACAGCGCGGTGATCGGCAAGGACGGCCTCGGCCAGATCGCCCAGCTCTTCCTGCAAGGGACCGCGACCGACGACGACGCGGTGAAGCTCGCGGTGACGAACCTGAACTCACCGTCGGTCAACTCCGGCGGCATCGGCCTCTACACCCCCGAATGGGGTGACGTGGCCCGGACCCGAACCGTCGACGGGCTGCCGACCGTGCGCGAGGTCATCCTCCGCGACAAGGTGGTCGTCTCATCGACGACAACGCCGGGGACAACTCCGCTGGCCGCCAACGAGCAGGCGCTGATCGGTCGCGAAGCCGGCGCCGACGCGCTCACCGCGTTCGAGGTCGGCGACAAGGTCGACGTGGAGTACGGACTGCGGCCGGATGCGTCGAAGGTCGCCGTGGCGGTCAGCGGGAACGTGCAGCTGGCGAAGGACGGTTCGGTACCGGCCGACGTACCGGATTCGGACCTGGCGCCGCGGACCGCGATCGGGTTCGACGCCGACGGAAGCCGGATGATCCTGCTCACCGTCGACGGCCGGGCGACCGGATCACGCGGGCTGTCGCTGAAGGAGATGGGCCAGCTGATGATCGGCCTCGGGGCCGACGACGCGCTGAACCTCGACGGCGGCGGGTCCTCGACCATGCTCGCACGCACCCCGGGCAAAGCCTCACCATCAGTCGTGAACGATCCGTCCGACGGCGGCGAGCGACTGGTTCCGAACGGCCTCGGCCTGGTCCCGGTGAAGGGCTCCGGCCGACTCCAGGGCTTCCGCATCGAAGCAGCCGGTACGGCGGCCGCCGACGTGGACGCCGATCTGTCCCGGAGCTCCCGCGTCCTCAGCGGCCTGAGCCGAGTGCTCACCGCAACCGGCCATGACGAAACCTACGCGCCCGCGACCGGTACGCCGTACTGGTTCGGCGGGAACGCGGTGCGCGTCGATCAGCGTGGTGTCGTGACTGGCCGGCGAGCTGGGGATGCCGTGGTCAGCGCGGTCCGCGGGACGGCGAATGGGAGGTTCCCGATGACAGTGCTGGGTGTGCCGGTCCGGTTGGCGCCGTCGAGCCGGCAGGTGTCGCTCGCCGACTCCGCGGCCAAGGGCTTCTTCGAGATCGACGGGTACGACGCCGACGGGTTCTCGACCTGGATCGAACCGCGGGACGTGAAACTGACCTACGACCCGGCCGTCCTGAATGTGGTTGCCAAGGGCAATGGATTCGAAGTGAATGCCCTGAGCAACGAAGCGACGTCGGCCGTGGTCACCGCGACAGTCGGCAAACTGAGCACGCAGCTGAGCGTCACGGCCGGGCTCGCGAGCACAGTCGTGGACGAGCTCGACGACGTGACCAAGTGGGCGGCCAACGCCGTACCGGCTGGTGCTGCAACGGCATCGCGGTCGGCCGCGGAAGGCCACGACGGCGGGCAGGCGATCGCCCTCGACTACTCGCTCACCGGCAGTACGGCGACCCGAGCGGCGTACCTGGCGCAGACCCCGCAGCAGACGCTGCCCGGCCAGCCGCAGAAGCTCGGAGCTTGGGTGTACGGCGACGGCAAGGGCGCGTGGTTGCGAGCCAACGCGTACGACGGGGCCGGTGGTTCCGCGCAGACGGTGAACCTCGCGGCGTCGGTGGACTGGGTCGGCTGGAAGTACGTCGAGGCGAGTATCCCGGCCGGGTTGACGATGCCGCTGCGGTTCTGGCGGATCTACGTGGTGGAGACCGTGCCGACGCGGCAGTACGCCGGACGAATCGTCATCGACGACCTGACTGTCCGCAGCGCGCCCTCGGTGACGCTGACGCCACCGGCCAAGGTGATCGACCCGATGGTGGTCACCGACGGGACCGCCACAGGCGGCGGGCGCTGGCGGTTCGCGGTGATGTCGGATGCGCAGTTCACCGCCGACGACCCGAACTCCGATTACGTGAAGCAGGCCCGCCGCACGATCCGCGAGGCGCTCGCGCAGCACCCGGACTTCCTGGTGATCAACGGCGACTTCGTCGACCGGGCGTTCGGGCCCGACATCGCGCTGGCCAAGCAGATCCTCGACGAAGAGGTCGGCGGGAAGGTGCCGGTGCACTACGTGCCGGGCAACCACGAGAGCTACGGGCCTGGCGACCTGTCCGAGTGGACGAAGGTCTTCGGAGCGCCGACCAGCACATTCGACCACAAGGGCACCCGCTTCGTACTGCGTGATTCGTCGCTCGGATCACTGCGTGCCGGTGGATTCGCGCAGATCCTGGACCTGCGCGCGCAGTTGGATGATGCGGCGCGCAACAAGACGATCCGGAACGTTGTCGTGATGGCGCACCACCCGATCAACGACCCCTCGCCGACGCAGAACTCGCAGCTCGGCGACCGCAAGGAAGCCGCCCTGATCGTCAAGTGGCTGGCCGACTTCCGCGCCAGCACCGGCAAGGGCGCCGCCTACATGGCCGCCCACGCAGGTACCTTCGCCGCCACCCGCACCGACGGCGTTCTGCTCCCCCTCACCGGCAACTCCGGTAAGAGCCCGGCCGCCGCGCCGGATGCCGGCGGATTCACCGGCTGGGCCTTGGTTGGCGTCGGCGGCAAGCGGGACTGGCTCAAGCTGGAATTCCGCCCGCACGTCGACACCGTCGAACTCGCTGCCCCGACAACGCTGCGCCGCGGCGAGACCGCCCCGGCCGCCGCGACCGTCGTACAGGATGGCCGTCGGGTGCCGGTCAGCTTCCCGGTCTCGGCCGACTGGCAGGGCTCAACTCACCTGTACGTCGGCCCCGCCGCGACCGCCCCCTTCTGGGCAGTCGCGTCGTACGACCCGGCCAGCGGTCAGCTGACCGCGCTCCGCCCCGGCGAGGCCCAACTGACTGTCACTGTCAATGGTGTCAGCACCTCAGCAACAGTGAAGGTCACCTGGTAGCCGCGCGTGCGCCGGGTCCCGAGGCTTGGAGGTATGACGGAGACTCGGTGGACGCCGCGGTTGCAGGTGCTCGTGGGGGTGTGCTCGATCGTGTTCACGATCGGTACCGCGCTGCAGAACTTCTGGATCGTCAACCACGAGACGCTGGTCCGGATGATGGTGCTGGCCGGTCGCAGTGAAGCTGATGCGGAGGCTGGTGCACCCGGTTTCCTCATCGGGTTCCGGGTCGTCGGCTGCCTCTACATCCTCGGGAACGCGGCCGGCATCCTTGCCCTGCGCAAACAGAAGCAGGCCTGGCTGTTCTGGCTGATGATCGCGGTCAACCTGACCCAGGCAGTTGGTGTCTTCGCGGTACCGCCGGAGATGTTCGAGGCCTCGACCGACCGGCTCGGCCCGGTGGGAGCCCTGCCGTCCCTCGTCACGGATGGCGGTGCTGCGGTGCTGACTCTGGTGCTGCTGGGCTTCCTGATCAGGTCCCGGCGGCCGTGGGCTCAGCGTCGAGTAGCGTCTGCCGCGTGACTCATGTGACTGTTCCGCGGCCCCTGCAGGTTGGTGACCGGATTGCGGTGGTGGCGCCGTCCGGGGCGATTCGGGCGGAGCGGCTCGAGATCGGGACCGAGTACCTCAAGGAGTGGGGGCTCGAGGTCGAGGTGATGCCGTCGGTGCTGGCGGGACATGAGCGCTTCGCGTATCTGGCGGCGGAGGACAAGGCGCGAGCTACGGACTTCCGGGACGCCTGGCTCGACGACCGGTTCGCTGCGGTCTTCTGCGGTCGCGGCGGGTACGGCGTGCAGCGGATGCTCGACGCGGTTGACTTCGACGAGCTGGCCGCCGTACCGAAGTGGTTCGTCGGTTTCAGCGACATCACTGCACTGCACGAGCCACTCAACGCCCGCGGTCTCGTCACCATCCACGGCCCGATGGCAGCCGCGGTCGAGCAGCTGGGCGTGGCAGAGGGACGTTCCCGCCTGCACGACCTGCTGTTCGAGCCCCACCGCGTCACCGACCTGCTGGCACCACGCGGTGCGCGCACTCTGGTCGGAGGTGTCGCAGAAGGTGTGCTGCGCGGCGGCAACCTCGCACTGCTCGCCACCAGCGTCGGTACGCCGACCTACGCGGCACCGTCCGGTGTCGTCGTACTGGAGGACGTCAGTGAGCAGGGTTATCGCATCGACCGGATGCTCACGCAGCTCCTGCGGGCCGGGTGGTTCGATCAGGTGACCGGCATCGTGGTCGGCGATTTCAGCGAGTCCGACGACCAGGGGCTCGCGGCGGACGTCGTACGGGAGCGTCTTGAGCCACTCGGGCTGCCGATGGTGGAGGGTGCTGGTGTCGGACACGAGGACCTGAACCTCGCCGTACCGCTTGGGCTGCCGGTCCGGCTGGACGCGACAGCCGCGACGCTCACTCCACTGTGGCCAGGTGCTGGCGCAGGAAGCTGAAGGCCCGCGGGTAGGCGTCCAGCTTGTTGTTCAGCTTGGCCAGCCCGTGCCCCTCGTCCGGGTACACGGCCAGCTCGCACGGTACCCCACGCTGCTCCAGCGCCGCAGTGATCTGCTCGGCCTCGGACAGCGGTACCCGCGGGTCGTTGGCCCCGTGGATGACGAACAGCGGCGCCCGGATGTCGTCGACCCGGCTGAGCGGGCTGGCGGTCTCCAGGAACTCCCGGTCCGTCGCGAGGTAGCCGTACTCCCGCTCGCGCGTTGCGCGGCGGTAGCTGGACGTGTTCTCCAGGAAGGTCACCAGCGAGGCGATTCCGACGATGTCCACGCCGGCCGCCCACAGCTCTGGCTGGAACGCCAGACCGGCCAGCACCATGTAGCCGCCGTACGAGCCGCCCCACAGCACCGCTTGGCTCTGGTCGGCCCCGATCGTCGGCAGCCAGGCGTGGATCGCGGCCAGGTCCTTCACTGAGTCCAGGCGCAGCCGGCGGTCGTCCAGCGAGTACCAGCGCTTGCCGTACGTCGCTGAGCCGCGAACGTTCGGCACGATCACCGTGTGACCCTCGGCGGCCAGGGAGGCGATCACCGGGTGCCAGATGCGCATCGCTGCGCCCTCGGGCCCACCGTGGATGTGCAGCACGGTCGAGCCCAGATCCGGTCCGGTGGGCCGGAAGATGAAGACCGGCACCTGCTCACCGTCGAACGACGGCACCCGCAGGCTCTCCGGCATAGTCAGCTTCGGCACCTCAGGCATGTCCGGAGCCGGTACGGCGATCGTTTCGCCACTGGCCGGGACATACCGGTACACCGTCGGCGGTGTGGTCGGAGAGCTGTAGGTGAACGCGGCGAACGACCCGTCCGGCGACCAGACCGGGTCAGGCGTCGCCATGGCGAGCGCTGCGCAGCCACCGGACGGCAGATCCAGCCGGGCGAGCTCAGAACCGTCGGACAGCCGGTGGGTCGCGAGTCGCACCTCACCGTCGTCGACCACGGCGACCAGCAGTTGCTCGCCGTCCGGCGACAGCCACGAGGCCAGGTCGTGTGCATCGTCGACCAGTACGTCGCTCCAGGTCGCAGTGCTCAGGTCGTATCGGCGCAGTGCCTTCCGATCGCGGTCGGCATCGCTGGAGACCACGATGGCCGAGGAGTCCGGCAGCCAGGACACCTGGCCCTGGTCGTTCAGTGCGTCGGCCGGAGTGAGCTCGGTGACCGCCTGAGTCGCGGTCTCGACCAGGAGGAGTTGCATGGAGTTCGCTGGGGCGCTCGCGACGCACAGCACGACCCACTGGTCGTCGGGCGAGGCGCTGACACCCATGACCCAGCCGCCGCCGTCGTACAGCGCTGTGTCGGCACTGGTGGCCAGGTCGCGGGCGATGAGGTCAAAGTCGACCCCGTTCCGCCGGTTGGTGGTGTAGAGCACCCGGCCGGGCTTCGCCGCGACCAGGTGGTGCAGGTAGTCGAGGTCGTGCACGAGCGGGGTCATCGTGGGCAACCCGGGCTCGTCGAGGTCGAGGATCGAGAGCTGACCGCGCTCGTTACCCCCGCTGTCGTGCTCGACGATCACGGAGCGGCTGCCCGGGACGAACTGCGCGTGCCGGCAGGTGTCACCGAGATCGGTGAGTGCGCGCCAGCTGCCGTCCGGAGTGATCTCACTGACCTGGCGGACGCCGGTCCCGTCGTACAGGACGAGCATCCCACCCTCGTCGTTCACATCGAGAGCCATCGACGACGGGATCGAGAACAGCGTAGTCAGCACAACTTCATCCTCACACGCGATGTGCAACAAGTGGCAGACGTCGCGCCTGCCACTTGCTGCAATCAATTAACGCTCGCCGTGCCAGGAGTGCCACAGCGCGGCATAGGGGCCCTGGGCATCGACCAGTTCGTCGTGACCGCCCAGCTCCACAATTTTGCCGTCTTCCACCACCGCAATCACGTCCGCATCGTGCGCGGTGTGCAAGCGGTGCGCGATCGCCACCACGGTCCTGCCCTCGAGGACACCGGCCAGCGACCTCTCCAGGTGCCGAGCGGCCCGCGGGTCCATCAACGAGGTCGCCTCGTCCAGGACCAGCGTGTGCGGGTCAGCCAGCACCAGCCGGGCCAGTGCGACCTGCTGAGCCTGTGCCGGCGTCAGCGTGACGCCGCCGGAGCCCACCTCGGTGTCCAGCCCGTCGTCGAAGCCGGCCACCCAGCCGTCGGCGTCCACCGAGCGCAGTGCAGCCCACAGCTCCGCATCCGGCGCGGCCGGCCGGGCCAGCCGCAGGTTGTCGCGGACACTGCCCACGAACACGTGGTGCTCCTGGTTGACCAGTGCGACGTGACTACGGACCTGCTCGGCAGACATCCTGTCGAGGGCAGCACCACCCAGGGTGATGTCACCGACCCGCGGTGAGTAGATACCGGCCAGCAGTCGGCCCAGTGTCGACTTCCCAGCGCCGGACGGGCCCACCAGCGCGACCCGTGCTCCGGGCTGCACGGTCAGCGTGACGCCGTGCAGTACGTCGCGGCCTTCCAGGTAGCCGAACCTGACCTCGTCGGCCAGCACGGTCCGGCCCTCCGGCTCGCGCTCCTCACCGGACTGCTCGGTCTCGACCTCGCGCACCCCGACCAGCCGGGCGAGCGAAACCTGCGCCACCTGGAGCTCGTCGTACCAGCGGATCATCATGTTGACCGGCTCGACCAGCATCTGGATGTACAGCGCGCTCGTGGTGAGCGCACCGACGGTGATCCAGCCCTGCAGTGCGAATCCGCCACCGATCACCAGCACCGCGGCCAGTGCGACCGTGTGCGTCATGTTGATCACCGGGAACAGAATCATCCGCAGATACAGCGTGTACTTCTCCCAGGCGACCCACTGACCGATCCGGGTGTCGCCCAGAGCGATCCGGCGAGCGCCGAGCCGGTGCGACTCGACCGTCCGGCCGGCGTCCACGGTCTCGGCCAAGGCCGAGGCGACCGCTGCATACCCGGCCGCCTCCGAGCGGTAGCTCTGGGGCGCGCGGCGGAAGTACCACCTGCCGCCGATGATCAGGATCGGTGCCGCGATCACCACTGCCACCGCGAGCGGTGGTGCAGTGACGATCAGTGCGCCGATCAGCAGGCCGGCCCACAGCACGGCGATGGTCAGCTGCGGTACGGCGTCCCGCATGGCATGCGAGAGCCGGTCGATGTCGGTGGTGATCCGGGACAGCAGGTCACCGGTACCGGCACGCTCCAGCACACCCGGCGGCAGGCCGACAGCGCGGACCAGGAAGTCCTCGCGCAGATCCGCGAGCATCTCCTCACCGAGCACCGCACCACGCAGTCTGGTCAACCGGACGAACACCGTCTGGACCAGCAGCGCGATGGTGAAGCCCAGCACCACGTAGGGCAGGTCGACGTCCTTCTGCCCCTGGGACAGCTTCTCCACTACGTTGCCGAGCAGCCAGGGCCCGACCATGCCGCTCAGCGCAGCCACCGCGTTCACCAGGGTCAACCACCCGAACGCCCGGCGGTGCCTGCGGAACAGCGTCTTCACATAAGCGCGCACAGTTGCGCTACTTGCCACCGGCAGCCGGACCACTTCCTGTGGGGCTGCCGGGTCGTACAGAGGGGGCTTCACACCGACTCCTCGAGAGTTGGCTCTTCTTCACGGGTGACGACCGCGCGGTACCGCGGATTGGTGCGCACCAGCTCGTGGTGCGTGCCGACGGCGTCGACGTGCCCGTCCGGCACGAACACCACCCGCTCCGCGCGGTCCAGCATCAGCGGGCTGGACGTGAACACCACAGTGGTCCGTCCGGCGCGCAACAGTCGCAGTCCATCGGCGATCCGGGCCTCGGTGTGCGCGTCGACCGCACTGGTCGGCTCGTCGAGCACCAGCACCTGCGGATCGACGTACAGCGAGCGGGCGAGTGCGACGCGCTGTCGCTGCCCACCGGACAGTGAACGGCCGCGCTCGGTCAGCATCGCCTGCATCGCGTCCGTCTCGCCAGCAGGCAGGGTCTGCCGCAGTACGTCGAGGATGTCGGCGCACTGTGCAGCCTCCAGCGCTGTCTCCGGAGAGACCGCACCACTGGCCGGTACGTCGAACAGCTCGCGCACCGTGCCTGACAGCAGCACCGGGTCCTTGTCCTGCACCAGTGCGACCGTGCGCGCCGAATCCAGCGGCAGGTCGTCCAGGCCGACACCACCCAGTTGCACCGAAGCGTCGTCCGGCTCGGCTGTCGGGCTGTGCCCACCGAGCCGGTCGGCCAGCAGACCGCCAGCATCCGGATCGCCCGACACCACTGCGGTGAACGAGCCGGCCGGGACCAGCAGCCCCGACACCGGGTCGTGCAGGTCGCCCTCGGGCAGCTGGGCATCCGCCGTACCCATGGTGTCGTCGGTGCGGCGCAGCGACAGCACGCGGGCAGCCCGCTTGGCCGACACCTTCGAGAAGATGAAGGCGCTCGCGGTCTCCTCGAACGTGTGCAGCGGCACCAGCAGGAAGGTGATGAACCCGTACGTCGTGACGAGCTCACCGACCGTGATCCGGCCGGCCGCGACCATCCGCACGCCCATCCAGACGATCAGCACCAGGAACAGGCCGAACATCAGCACCTGCAGAGCGGCGATCAGCGACCACATCCGCGCGCTGCGGACTGCGCTGGCTCGGTACTCCTGCGAGGCCGAGCGGTAGCGGTCCAGGAACAGCTGCTCACCGCCGATACCGCGCAGCACGCGCAGACCGGCCACGGTGTCCGCGGCCAGCTCGGTGGCGCGACCACCCTTGGCGCGCTGCGCATCGGCACGCCGCTCGGCCGGGCCCATCAGCGGCACGATCGAGAACGCCAGCACCGGAACGGCGATGGCCACCACCAGACCGAGCTGCGGCTCGTAGAACAGTAGACCGATGACCACGGCGAACGAGGTCAGCAGCGCAGCGGTGAATCGGCCGAGCACCTCGACGAACCAGCCGATCTTCTCGACATCGCCGCTGCTCACCGCCACCACCTCGCCGGCCGCGATCCGCCGGGTGAGCAGCGAGCCCAGCTCCGACGCCTTGCGGAACAGCAGTTGCTGCAGGCGCGACGCCGTACAGATCCAGTTGGAGACCACGGCACGGTGGAAGAACGAGTCCGCTCCGGCTTTGGCCGCGCCGAAGGCGAGCAGCAGCACCCCGGACAGGATCAGCTTCGGCCAGGAGCGGTCGATCACCGCCTGCACGGCCAGGCCGACCGCGATCGGAGCGGCGGCGATCCCGCCGAAGTAGACCAAGCCCCAGAAGACGGCGATCGCTTGACCGCGGAGCTGCTGGTGCTCGAGCCAGAGAATGAGTCGGAGACCGGACCGGGTGTCTGGCACACCTGGGTCGGCAAACGGAATGAGGCGCAAAGACATGACGTCCCACAGACGAAGGCATAGAGGGGTAAGGAAGGCACCTGACCAGGCGAATAGAACAAGCGTAGGTGGGGCCTCCGACAGTCCGTCAAACTCTTTTCCCACGCCTTGTCGGGGCCGGAGTACATTCAGGAGCAATGGATGAGGTGCTGAGTCGCAGACGCCGGCTGCTGGTGCTCGGGATCTGTTGTTCCAGCCTGTTCATCGTGGGTCTCGACTCGACCATCGTGAACCTGGCACTGCCGGCGATCCGGTCCGAGCTGGGCGCGTCGGTGACCGAGCTGCAGTGGACGATCGACGCCTACACGCTGGTGCTGGCCAGCCTGTTGATGGTCTCCGGGTCCACTGCGGACCGGGTCGGGCGGCGGCGCACATTCCAGGCCGGTCTGGTGCTGTTCGGCATCGGGTCGTTGCTGTGTGGAGTCGCGCCGACGGTCGAGCTGCTGATCGTGTTCCGGATGCTGCAGGCGATCGGTGGGTCGATGCTGAACCCGGTGGCGATGTCGATCATCACCAACACCTTCACCGACCCGCGTGAGCGTGCGCAGGCGATCGGCGTCTGGGGCGGTGTCGTCGGCCTCAGCATGGCGGTCGGTCCGGTGGTGGGCGGTGCACTGGTCGACACCGTGGGCTGGCGGTTCATTTTCTGGATGAACGTGCCGGTGACGCTACTGGCCGTCGTACTGGCTGCACTGTTCGTGCCGGAGTCGCGGTCGCTGGTACCGCGGCGGATCGATCCGGTGGGGCAGGTCCTGGTCGTCCTGCTGCTCGGTGGGCTGATCTACGCGATCATCGAGGGCCGTGCGGCCGGGTGGACCTCGCCGCTGATCCTGGGGTGTTTCGGGCTCGCGGTGGTGGCTTTGGTGACGCTGGTGCTCTACGAGCAGCGCAGGGAGCAACCGCTGCTGGAACCACGGTTCTTCCGCAGTGCGCCGTTCTCTGGAGCCACTCTGATCGCAGTAGCGGGTTTTGCTGCGCTCTCGGGGTTTCTGTTCCTCAACTCGCTGTATCTGCAGTCGGTGCGTGGGTACTCCGCCTTGCACGCTGGGTTGCTGACTCTGCCGATGGCTGCGATGACTGTGGTCTTCGCACCGATCTCTGGCTGGCTGGTCGGGCACCGTGGGCCGCGGCTGCCACTGGTGGTGGCCGGGACGATGCTGGCTGCGTCCGGTCTCATCCTGTCCCGGCTGACCGGGTCGACAACCGTTGTGGTGCTAGCGATTGGGTATCTGGTCTTCGGGATCGGTTTCGGGATGCTGAACGCGCCGATCACGAATGCGGCCGTCTCGGGCATGCCGCGAGCGCAGGCGGGTGTTGCGGCGGCCGTTGCGTCTACGAGCCGTCAGGTGGGTGCGTCACTTGGTGTTGCAATCGCGGGCACTGTTCTGTCGGCGCGACTCGTCGGACCGCTCGAGAGCGGGTTCGTACCGGCCGCGCGGCTGTACTGGTACCTGATCGTCGGTTGCGGCCTGCTGGTGCTCACACTCGGTCTGATCACCACAGGGGCCTGGGCTCGCCGTACTGCGGCCGCCCTCAAGCTTCCGTGATGCCGGCCCGGCCGAGTGCCTTCAGCCGACCGCGCAGGATCTTCTGCCGCCGCTCCTCATCCGGGAACAGATCGATGTACGCCGTCCCGCGCGCAGCGAGCAGGTCGTCGTCCAACCGCCGTACGGTGCCGGCCGGGAAGCGGTGCGTCATCGCAGCCTGTACGGCGAAGCTGTCGATGCCGGTGAGCAGCTCGGTGAGCTCCTCCTCGGTCGTGACGCCCATTCGGGCCAGGATGCCCAGGATCCACGCGTAGTGGTTCGTCTTGGCATGCGGCGCGTCCGGGTAGCGACGGGTCAGGTACGTCGTCAGGATCGGCGTGTTGAGGTCACGCGGCGACTTGCCCGGCGCAGCGGCCGCCAGCTCCCGGTAGAGCCGGTCGATCTCGGTGAACTCGTTGTCGGCCAGCTCCATCAACGCAGCCGCCAGCAGGAACCGCCGGTCGAACTCCGGCTTCCGGTCCGGCGGGATGTCCAGCTTGTACCGGATGTCGTGCTCGAACTCGGCCCACGCGTGCTGAACCGCCGTCCGGACCTGGATCTCCATCGTCAGGTTCTTCAGTACGGCGTACTCCGGCAGCTCGCGCCGATGCGCGTTCAGCCGCACCAGATAGTGCTTGCTGGCATACCCGAACACCCCCTGCGCGCGGGTGTGCGCCCCCATGTCGGTGTGCTCGACGATCTCGAACTCCTCCTCGATCACCTCACACACCCGTTCCACCGCCTCCACCAGGAACGTGATCACCCGAGCCGCCACCAGGTCGGTGATCTGCTCCAGCGGCTCCTCGTACTTCGGCCGGTTCGGATCATCCGGATGCGGCTTCGCCGCCTTCGCCAGGAACGACTCCGGGTCCTTGGCCCGCGCGGTCGCAGTCAGGTAGTTGATGCCCTCTTCCTCACCGATCAACTCGTTGATCAGTGACTCGAGCTTCCGCGCACCCCCGACGTACTGCTGGTGCACCCGCTCATACAACGCCGCGGCCTGCTCAGCCCACTCCACCCGCCCAACCATGCGGGAACGATAGTGCTCTTCGGGTCGCTGCGGGTGTCTATCGCTTTCTACTGTTTTCCCTAGAGAGCTGTAGAGAGTGTGATCGCGACACGCTCTGGTTGTTGATTGGTCAATCTACGGAAAACGCTAGACGGCCTCATACAGTGACAGCATGGATCCGATCCGGAATCCCTATGCGCCCGGCGCCGGTCAGCGGCCGCCTGAGCTGGCCGGACGCGACATCGAGGTGCGGCAGTTCGAGGTGGTGCTCGAGCGGGTCGCGGCAGGCAGGCCGGAGCGGAGTCTCGTCCTGAGTGGACTTCGTGGGGTCGGCAAGACGGTGCTGCTCAACACGCTGCGCAGTCAGGCGATCAAACGGGCCTGGGGTACGGGGAAGATCGAGGCTCGTCCTGATCAGAGCATCCGGCTGCCGATCGCGCAGGCGCTGCACACCGCCATGCGTGAGCTGGGCCACCGGCACCGGGACGACGATCGGGTCGACCAGTTCAGCGCCGTACTGAAGGCGTTCGCGCTGCGGACCGATGTGCACGACCGCAAGGGCATCCGGTGGCACCCGCCGGTGGATGTGGCGGCGGCGAAGGGCCGGGCGGACTCCGGTGACCTGGAGATGGACCTGATCGAGCTGTTCACCGATGCGGCCGATCTGGCCGGTGATCTGTCGGTCGGGGTCGGACTGTTCATCGACGAGATGCAGGACATCAGTGCCGACGACCTGTCCGCGCTGTGCGCCGCCTGCCACGAGATCTCGCAGCAGAGCGCACCCATGGTCGTGGTCGGCGCCGGTCTGCCGCACCTGCCCGCCGTACTGTCCGCCAGCAAGTCCTACTCCGAGCGCCTCTTCCGCTACGTCCGCGTCGACCGCCTAGCTCGCGAAGCCTGCGACCGCGCTCTGATGATCCCCGCCGAGAGCGAAGGCGTGCAGTACGACGCCGAAGCCCTGGACGAGCTCTACGCCCAGACCGACGGCTACCCGTACTTCGTCCAAGCCTTCGCCCACGCCACCTGGGACCACGCCCCCACCTCTCCCATCACCATCAAAGACGTAGCCGTAGCCGGCCCCGAAGCCTCCGCCGAACTAACCGTCGGCTTCTTCGGCTCCCGCTACGAACGCGCCACACCCGCCGAACGCGAGTACATGCGAGCCATGGCCGAACTAGGCATAGCCGCCGACGACGGCTCCGTCCCCACCGCCGAAGTAGCCACCACCCTCAACCGCAAACCCCAGTCCCTCTCCCCAGCCCGAGACGGCCTCATCAAGAAAGGCCTCGTCTTCTCCGCCGAACGCGGCACCGTAGCCTTCACCGTCCCCCACTTCGGCAAGTTCCTCCGCACCCGCACCGCCTGAATCCCTGACCTGCCCTTTTGTGCAGAGGGTGGGAGTCTGTAGGGTCAATCGGCATGACCACCCGGCGGACTGGCCAGCGTGCTGGGTTGTCTGCGCGTGGACGGCACAGCCGGAAGAAGTCTCATCGGGTGCAGTGGTTCTCGGTGACGGCGTTGGCGGTGCTGGGGACTGTGATGGTGGTGCATCCGGATGCGACCGGGCGGCGGAGTTTGGCTGCTGAGGTTGTTGCCGGGGCATCTACTCCGGTTGCGCAGCCGGAGGTGGTGGTGCCTACTCCGGTGGTGGTGACGACTCCTACGCCTTCGGTGCATCTGACGACGCCGTTGCGGCCGGCACCTACGTTGACTCGGCAGCCCAAGGGCGCGAAGCCCAACGTCACCGTGTCGAGTGGGAAGCTGAGTGTCGTGCCGGGGTCTGACAAGGCGACCGGGGTGCGGGACAAGCTGACTTACCGGGTGGAGATCGAGCAGGGGTTGTCGGTGAACCCGGCGGCGGTGGCGTCGAGTATTCACAAGACGCTGACTGATCCGCGTGGGTGGCAGGCGGTACATCCGGTCAGTTTCGAGCGGACCGACTCGGAGAACGTGGATCTGCGGATCATCGTGGCCACGCCGACGCTGACCGACAAGTTGTGTCTGCCGCTCGACACCGGTGGTGAGGTGTCGTGCCGGGTCGAGGACCGGGTCGTGCTGAACGCCAAGCGGTGGATGTACGCAGTGCCGGCGTACGGCGGGGATGTCGTGCTGTACCGCAACTATCTGGTCAACCACGAGGTCGGGCACGCGCTTGGGCACGGGCACTCGACCTGTGGGCAGCCGAAGACTCCGGCGCCGGTGATGATGCAGCAGACCAAGGGGCTCGGTGGCTGTCGGCCGAACGCGTGGCCGACGATCAAGGCCACCTGACCCGTCCCGTGAGAAGCTGAGTCCCCAGGGAGGGAGCAGCGATGTCGTCACAGGACTTCCCGACGTACGGACGTGAGCCGGAGCGTCCGGACCAGGAGCAGCCCGCCGAGGAGCAGCACATCGCTCCGCCCACACCGTACGGCGGTGGCACGTACGCCGGCGGTGGTCAGCCACTGCCGCCCGTCCCGTATGCACCTGCGCAGCCCTACGGCTCCCAACCAGGTCAGTACGGCGGTCCGCCCACCGACCCGACTCAGCCGCCGAGCTACCGGCCCGGACACCCGTACGGCGCTCCCGTGGATCCGCATCCCGACGCATTCCCGACGTACGGGCGTAAGGAGCCGTTCGCCGGCCGTGATCCGCGCGCGGCCAAGGTGGTGCTGTTCGCCACTGTGATCGCGGCTGTCTACGGACTGATGGTGGCCACGGTCCAGCGGGTCTCGATCCGGGAGATCACCCAGGCACCGGGCTCACCGCTCAACCACCCGCTGCGCACCGATGTGATCGACGCGCTCGGCCAGCTCCTCATCGTCCTGGTCGGCGCTGCAGCTCTCGTCCTGTGGGCGAGAGACGTGCTGGCTCGCCGCAAGGCCGCCCGCCAGCCCGAGGCCGTCGAGATCGTGGGAGGCGTGCTGGTCGGCGTCTCGCTGATCCCCCTGTTCATCTGGGCCGGCATGGTGCTCTCGACCGGCCTGGGGGCTGTCGACGAGACGCTGGAGCGGCTACCGACGGCGTACGCGTGGGGTGGTTTCGGTCTGCTGATTCTGGCGGCCGGACTGTTTCTCGGCTATCGCGAGCTCAAGCCGGACCTCGACACTGTGGTTCGGGCCGCACCCGGCCGACCACCCTGGGAGTGAGCGCTCCCGTAGTCCTCGTCCCGGGCCTCGGCCTCGGGCCGGAGTCGTACGCACCAACCGTCGAGCACCTCTCAATGCCGTACCGGGTGGTCACACTGCCCGGGTACGGCGAACCGGCCGACAACCGCGATGACCTGCACCCCGAGGCCCTCGCTGCCCGTCTGGAGCAGCAGGTGCGGGAGCGCTCGGTCCTCGTCGGGCACTCCGCCGGTGCGCAGATCGTGGTCGAGCTGGCGGTCGCCCACCCGGAGCTGGTGCACGCACTGGTCCTGATCGCTCCGAGCGGTGACACGAAGTCCGCGGGCTGGCTCGACCTGGGCATGCGCTGGCTGGAGTCGGCCGCACCGGAGTCACCGCGGCTGATCCCGGTCCTAGCGCCGCAATACGCCCGTACGACGTTCTCTACGATCGCCCGGGCAGCTGCGGCCTGCCGACGGCACGATCTGGCCGGTGTGATCACCAGAGTCCAGTCGCCGGTCGTGATCATCCGGTGCCGCCACGACCACCTGTCACCGGCAGACTGGGCCGACCGCCTGGCCGCTCTGAGCCACGGTGAGTCGCGGACGCTGTCCACCGGGTCACACATGCCGGTGCTGACCAACGGCCCGGAGGTGGCCGCGCTCATCCACCGAGCAGCCGCCGCGCGGCCGGCGGACTGAGGCGTTATCGTTGACGCGGTAGCAAAACCTTTGCGGGAGCTCGCACCGAATGCGGGCTGAGAGGGCGACTAGGGTCGCCGACCGCCTGAACCTGACCGGGTAATGCCGGCGTAGGGATCGCAATGACTGATACAGCAATTCGTCCTGCCAATGCAGAAGCACCGCTCGTCCTCACCACGGATGCGCCGAGGACGCTGGGGTTCCTCGACCAGTTCACGCTCTGGGGCAACCTCGGCATCTCGCTGTTCGGCCCGGTCACCGGTGCGCTCGTCGCGGCGTACACAGGCTCGTTGTGGCAGGGCCTGCTCGCGGTGGTCGTCGGGTGCGGCATCGGCGCGCTCGTGCTCGGTGGCTCGGCCGTCTTCGGTTCGCACACCGGCGCACCGGCCATGGCCAGTCTGCGCGGCCTTTTCGGCCGTCGCGGGTCTATGGCCCCGACGGTACTGAACATCGCGCAGAACATCGGTTGGGCGACGATGGAGATCATCGTCATCTCGCAGGCCGCGGTCGCGGTGACGAGTGAGCGCTGGCGCTGGCTGTTCGTCGTACTGGCGGGCATCATCGCGACCACGATGGCGGTCCGGCCGTTGGGCAGCGTGAAGATCCTGCGCAAGTTCATGGTCTGGCTGGTGTTGATTGCCTCGGTCTACCTATTCATCCAGGTGCTGAGCAAGCCGGTGCAGTCATTGCCGCAGGACAGTGTGTTCGGGTTCTGGCCGGCCGTCGACCTGGCCGCCGCCGGTGTCGTCTCGTTCGCGCCGCTCGCCGCCGACTACACCCGGCACTCCCGCACCAACAAGGCGGCCTTCGGTGGTTCGGCTCTCGGCTACGGCCTGGCCGCGATCCTGTACTACGCCTTGGGTGTCTTCGCGGTCGCGACTCTGCAGACCGACAGCGAAGGCGTCATCACCGCGCTCGTCACCTTGCCGGCCGGTGCGATCGCGTTGTTCGTGCTGCTGGTGGACGAGGTCGACGAGGCGTACGCGAACGTCTACTCGACCACGATGGCCGCGCACAACCTGATCGGTCACGTCGATCGCCGCTGGATCTCGATCGCGATCGGCGTCCTCGCCACCGGTCTCGCGCTATTGGTTGACCTGGGCAACTACACGCAGTTTCTCTACCTGATCGGCTCGGTCTTCATCCCGCTGTTCGCGGTCGCGATCGCCGACTTCTTCCTGGTGAGCAAGATGAACTGGGACGTCTCCGGTACGGCGAAGTTCCGCTGGCAACCCACGGTCGCGTGGCTGATCGGGTTCGTCGCCTACCAGCTCGTGAATCCGGGCACGGTCGCCGGGTGGTCGCCGTTCTGGGAAGGTGTCCAAGGCAAGCTCTTCGGTGGGCAGGCCGTGCCGGGCTGGTTGGGTGCGACCTACACCAGCATCATCGTCTCGATACTCGCAGCAGTTCTCCTCGGCAAAATCGGTCGCGGCCGGATCGTGACCCGCGAACCGGTGGACAACTGACCTGCGGCACGCGGGATACTTGCGCCCATGCTCAACTCCGCACTGCGCAGCCGGGCCGAGTACGCCGAGCTCGGCGTCGACGGTCTGGCTGCGCGGACCTCGCCCGAGCGGGACGCAGACATCGTCAAGGCCGTCGAGGAACTGCTCGACGGCCGGGAATCGGTTCTTGATCTGTGCTGTGGCTACGGCCGGATCTCGCTCCCGCTGGCGCGCGCCGGGAAGACCGTGCGCGGCCTCGACATCTCGCCGAACCTGGTCGAGGCCGGCCGGATCCAGGCGAACGAGGAGGAGCTGGCGATCGACTGGGCGATCGGGTCGATGACCGATCTGCCGTACGCGTGGGACTCGTTCGACGCGGTGATCTGCCTGTGGACCGCGTTCCACGAGCTGTTCGCCGAGGACGAGCAGATCTCGACGATCTGCGAGATCTCCCGGGTGCTGAAGCCGGGCGGGATCGCGATCATCGAGGGCCCGTCCTGGGGACCCGCGACCGCCGGTGAGATCGCGCTGGGGATGCGGCAGGGCCCGGAACACCGGATCGTCACCACCGAGCACGCCGACGGCCTGAGCAGCGTGCACTACATCCACGACGACATCAGCTACGGCCGCCTCTGCGCCGCCGCGGGCATCGACAACTACAAGGTCTACAAGCGCGAGTGGGGCGGCCGCCGTCGGCTGATCCTCGAGATCCACGCCTGACCCCGAAAGAACTGAACCCCGAAAGAATAGGAGCAGATCCCCACTCCACATTGGGGACCTGCTCCTGATTGGTTCAACTGTAGGAACATTCTCGTGGCTACGGGGAAATGATTCTTTTCTTTTCAAGATTCAACAGGTAGCGCTTGGCTTCGAGGCCGCCCGCGTACCCGGTGAGCGCGCCGCTCGCCCCGATCACCCGGTGGCACGGCAGCAGGACACACACGGGATTCGCGCCCAGCGCCGTACCGACGGCTCGAGCCGCCTTAGGCCGATCGATCTCGCCGGCGAGCTCGCCGTAGCTCTTCGTCCGCCCGTAGCTGGTGTGCGTGCGCAGATCGCTCAGCACCAATTGCTGGAATGGCGTCGCGAGCGCCAGATCGACCTGCACGGTGAATTCCCGCCGGTCACCGATGAGGTATTCGTCCAGCTCTCGTCGTACGGCGTCCAGTGCGCGTGGCTGTCGGAGAACTCGCGGCGACACGGCGTGGGCGAGCCGGCCGGTCATGGTCTCCTCGTCGCCGAATGAGCTCGCCACCACGCGGCCGTGCGCGACTGCCAGCAGCATCGTGCCGATCGGGGTGTCGTGCAGGGTGTAGGCGACGTCGGCGTCCGGGAGGACGGGTGGTTTCAACTCAGGTGTGCTGAACCGGGTGAGCCGGTCTTCGAGTCCGTTCATGTCTCAACTCCGAGGGTACGGCGCAGTGTCGCGAGAGCGTCGCTGACAAGGCGGCGCGAGGCTGCGGGGGTGGTGTCCAGGGCGGCGGCCACACCGTGGTGGTCCAGGTCGCCGACGTACTTGAGCGTGATCGCGTACCGCTGCCGCTCGGGCAGCCCGTTGACCGCCTGCCACAGCTCGGGATCCGGCCAGTCGGCGGCGTCGGGGCCGTCGACCGCGATCGTCGGTGCGTCGTCGAGCGGCCGTTGCGGCCGGCGGGCCCGGTGGACGTCGGTCGCGCACCGGGCGGTGATGGTGAGCAGCCAGCTGCGCAGGTTCTTCGCCGAGGTCAGTCCCGGATAGGCGGCGAACGCCTTCTCCCACGCGCGTTGCGCCACGTCGTCGCCGTCCACAGGCCCGGCCAAGGCGCGCGCCAGGCGGGCCACGTCCCGCCAGTGCGCGTCCACGAGCGCCTGGAACGGCGGCAGTGCGACAGTCACCATGCCCATTAAACGCAGTCGCGGCCGGATGTGTGAGGGGACTCGTCGCGAGACAGTTGTCCCGCATGGTGGGATTGTCCAGTTCTTCAGTAGACATTGATGCGAAGATTGCTGACATGACGACGACCTTGCTGACACGCCGTCGCGTCATCGATCTGCTGCGGACGGCGAGCGCCACCTGTCGGTGACCCCGGTTCTGCGTGTTCCGGCGCATCGAGCGCCGTACGGGGCCTGACCCGCCTCTCGACCGATCCCCTCGCGACCTCACCCGTCCGGGATCGGTTCCTGCCTGCCCTTTTGTGTCCGAGGGAGAGACATGTCCGTCCCTGCTGTGCACCGCCCTGCCCTCTCACTGGTTCCGGACCGTTCCGAGGAGCGGATCGTCGACGCCGACGTCTACCGGAACGTCTTCCGTCGCCACGCCGCCGGCGTCGTGGTGATCACCGCCGACGCCGGACACGGCCCGGTCGGCTTCACCGCTACCTCACTGGTCTCGGTGAGCCTGCTGCCGCCGCTGGTCTCGTTCGCGATCGACACCAAGGCGTCCAGCTGGCCGACCGTCAGCCGCACCTTGTCCCTCGCGATCAACTTCCTGTCCGACGACCAGCAGGCCATCGCCGGCCGCTTCGCCACCAGCGGTATCGACCGCTTCGCGGCGCCGACCCGCTGGTCCCGCCTGCCCACGGGGGAGCCCGTGCTCGACGAGGCGCCGAGCGTCCTCCGTGCGCAGGTAGAACACCGTTTCGCCGTCGGCGACCACTACCTGGTCGTCGCCCGACTGATCACCCATACCGAACGCCGTGAACACGAGCCCCTGCTCTATCACGACGGCCGCTATGCCACCGCCACCCCGAGGTTTCACCATGTTTAAGGCACACCGCCCATCGTCCCGCCTACTGCGCGGCACTCAGCACGGCGCCTCGCCGCACTGGAGCCGAGCCCACGATGCTCCGCATCGCCACCTCGTCTCCAGCACACCGAGCCACCGCACCGAGCACCTGCTCGCTACGGCGGGACGACGGGCGGCGCACCTTAAGTTCAAGTACGCCGTACTCGCCGCCGCTGCCCTGATCGTCGCCGCCGGCTGCGGTGGTCCCGCCGAAGCCGGCAACAGTGGTCAGAAGCTCGCGCTGGACGCTCCCCTGCCGGCCAGCGTGCCCGACGGAACCAAGATCGTCGTCGGTGATCCGGCCACCCAGGTCGCCTTCAAACTGTCGGGCCAGCTCGACAAGGTGGAGAAGTACGTCAAGTTCGCCAACCTGAGCGGCGGTCCGCAGACCACCGAGGCGTTCCGGGCGCATGCCCTCGACCTCGGATCGGTGGCGGAGATCCCGGCGATCCATGCGACCTGGACCGGGCTGAAGGTGAAGATCGTCGCCTCGAAGTTCCGTCAGGACGCGATCAACCACCCGATCTACGAGCTCGGTATCGCGCCTGGGGTCAACGTGAAGACGCTCGCCGATCTCAAGGGCAAGACGATCGCGTTCAGCCCCGGTCAGGCTCAGGGGTCGCTGGTGCTGAAGGTGCTGAAGAAGGCCGGGCTGACCAAGGACGACGTGAAGCTGATCGAACTGCCGAGCACCGGTGACGTGTACACGAACGCGCTCGCGGCGAAGCAGGTCGACGTCGCCCCGATCGGCGGCGTACAGATCAAGCGCTACACGGCGAAGTACGGCAAGGACGGCGCGACCACGATCCCGCACGGCATCCGCGACGACGCGGGGCACCTCTACGGGCCGGTCGAGTCGCTGGAGGATCCCGCCAAGGCAGCCGCGATTCGCGCTTATGTCGCGGCCTGGGGGGTGGCGCAGGAGTGGATCGACAAGCACCCGAAGGAATGGATCGCCGGGTACTACGTGAAGGACCAGGGGCTCACCGAGGCCGACGGCCAGTGGCTCGTGGACAACGCCGGGCATCCCGACATCACGGCCGACTGGAGCTCCGCGATCACCCGGAACCAGGAGACGATCGAGCTCCTGGCCGCGGAGACCAAGAACCCGGTCATCCAGGCCAAGGACCTCTACGACCTGCGGTTCGAGGCCGTCGCGGCCGACGCGATCAAGGCGGGTGCGAAATGACCGTCACCACCACCCTGCCTGGGGTGCGGACAGCGGTTAAGACCGCTCCTGTCGTACGGCGGCGCCGGCTCGGACCGGGGAAGCCGATCAAGTTCGGTGCCGCGATCGGACCGGTTCTGCTGCTGGTCGTGTGGAGTATCGGCTCGGCCACCGGCTGGATCGATCAACGCGTCCTGTCGGCGCCGTGGACGGTCGTCACGACCACCGGTGAGTTGATCTCCGACGGACGCCTGCAGTCGAACCTGTGGACGTCATCGCAGCGAGCGCTGGTCGGACTCGGCCTCGGGATCGTGCTCGGCGTCGTACTCGCCCTGATCTCCGGCCTGTCCCGGCTCGGCGAGGCGATTCTCGACGGGCCGATCCAGATCAAGCGTGCGATCCCGTCGCTCGCCCTGCTCCCGCTGCTGATTCTGTGGCTGGGGATCGGGGAGTCGATGAAGGTCGTGACGATCCTGCTCGGTGTCTTCGTACCGATCTACATCCACACCCACAACGGCCTGCGGACCATCGACAGCAAGTACGTCGAACTCGCGCAGACCGTCGGGTTGTCGCAGCGCGAGTTCATCCGCCGCGTCGTCCTGCCGGGCGCGCTCCCCGGGTTCCTGCTCGGTCTGCGGTTCGCCGTGACCGGCGCCTGGTTGTCGCTGGTGGTGGTCGAGCAGATCAATGCCACCAGCGGTATCGGCTACATGATGGAGCTGGCCCGCACCTATGGGCAGACCGACATCATCATCGTCGGTCTGGTCCTGTACGGCGCTCTCGGGCTGCTCTCCGACGGCGCAGTCCGCTTGATTCAGAGGAGGGCCCTGACATGGCGCCGTACGCTGGCCTCGTAACTGTCCAGGTCCGCGACCTGATCCGGCGGTACGACGATCGCGCCGTACTCGACGGTGTTGATCTGGACATCGCGCCGGGTGAATTCGTTGCCCTGCTGGGAAAGAGCGGTTCCGGGAAGAGCACGTTGCTTCGTGCGCTGGCCGGTCTCGATCCGTCGGTCGACGGGTCGGGGGAGATCGCCGTACCGGGTCAGGTGTCGGTTGTCTTCCAGGACTCACGGTTGTTGCCGTGGGCAAAGGTGTTGGACAACGTCGTACTCGGGTTGCGGGGTTCCGAGGATCGCGGGCGGGAGAGTCTGGCCGAGGTCGGGCTGGCCGGTCGCGAGGACGCTTGGCCGAACGAGTTGTCCGGTGGTGAGCAGCAGCGGGTCGCGTTGGCGCGGTCGCTGGTTCGGGAACCTGAGCTGCTGCTGGCCGACGAGCCGTTCGGGGCGCTCGATGCGCTGACCCGGCTGAAGATGCATGCGCTGCTGAAGAAGCTGTGCGCGGCGCATCAGCCGGCCGTGCTGCTGGTGACGCACGACGTCGACGAGGCGATCGTGCTCGCCGATCGGGTGATCGTGCTCGACGCCGGCCGGTTGGTGGCCGAAGAGGTGATCTCGCTGGGGTCCGTGCGGAGTTCGGCGGATCCGGAGTTCGCCGCGGTGCGGTCGCGGCTCCTTGACGCGTTGGGGGTTTCGTTGTGAGTAAGCAATTGCATCTGAATGCGTTCCTGATGAGTACCGGCCACCACGAGGCGTCGTGGCGGTTGCCGGAGAGCAATCCGTTCGCGAACACATCGGTCGCGCACTATCAGGAGCTGGCGCGGATCGCCGAGCGTGGGTTGTTCGACTCGGTGTTCTTCGCGGACTCGCCGGCGTTGTTCGGCGAGGTCGGCCGGCGACCGGCGGGTTCGCTGGAACCGACCGTGCTGCTGACGGCGATCGCCGCTGTCACGTCGCGGATCGGACTGATCGCGACGGCGTCGACGACGTACAACGATCCTTTCAACTTGGCTCGGCGGTTCGCCAGTGTCGACCACGTCAGCGGTGGACGGGCCGGCTGGAACGTCGTGACCACGGCGGGTCCCGATGCCGCGAAGAACTTCAACCTGGCCGACCAGCCTGCGCATGCGGAGCGGTACGACCGGGCGGCGGAGTTTCTCGAGGTCGCGTACAAGCTGTGGGACTCGTGGCAGGACGACGCCGCGATCGCCGACAAGGAGGCCGGCGTCTGGGCGGTCAACGATCGCGTCGTACCGATTGATCACGTCGGTCGGCACTTCCAGGTCCGCGGCCCGCTGAACCTGCCGCGCTCACCCCAAGGGCATCCGCTCATCGTGCAGGCCGGGTCGTCGGAGGACGGCAAGGGCCTGGCCGCGCGCTACGCCGAGGCCGTCTTCACCGCGCAGCAGACGCTGGAGGACGCCCAGGACTTCTACCGTGATCTGAAAGCCCGTACGGCGGCGCTGAGCCGCGACCCGTCCACGATCAAGATCCTGCCCGGGATCGTCCCCGTGATCGGCTCGACGGTTGAGGAGGCTACTCGGTTGGAGCGGCAACTCGATGAGCTCATCAGCCCCGAGTACGCGCGGCTGCAGCTGGCCAAGACGCTGCGCGTTGCGCCGGAAGCCTTGGCGTTCGACCAGCAACTCCCGACCGACCTGCCGGACGAGGACGAGATCGAGGGCGCCAAGAGCCGCTACACGCTGATCGTCACCCTGGCGCGACGCGAGCAGCTGACCGTTCGCGAGCTGATCGGCCGCCTAGGAGGCGGCCGCGGTCACCGCACCTTCACCGGTACGCCGGACCAGGTGGCCGACGCGATCCAGCACTGGTTCGAAGCGGGAGCAGCCGACGGCTTCAACATCATGCCGCCGGTGCTCCCGTCGGGCCTGACCGTCTTCGTGGACGAGGTCATCCCGATCCTGCAAGCCCGCGGCCTCTTCCGCACCGAATACACCGGCACGACGCTCCGCGACCACTACGGTCTGGCGCGTCCTGCCGGCCGAGCCTCGCTGTTGCAGGAGGCAACCGGCTGACCTGATGCGGGGGGCGTCGGGGGCGGCGCTCCCCGCATCAGTTCACTCTGACCACCAGCTTGCCGACTGCTTTGCCGTCGGCCATGATCCGGTGCGCTTCGCCGATCTCGTCCATGGTGAAAACCCGGTCGATGCGGATCGGGAGCTTGCCCGCGGCCACCAGGTCGACGTACCGCTGGAACGCCTCGGCGGGGAGGTCGTTGCTTTCCCCGCTGTAGGCGGTCAGCCGGACACCGTTCGGGAGATAGTCCATCGGGTAGAAGTCCGGGATCGTCCAGTTGTCGCTCAGCATTCCGGTGAAACACGCGGTCCCATGCACAGCAACGGCTTTGAGCGTATCCGGAAGAACATTTGTCCCGACGAGTTCGAGAGCCGCGTGCACACCGTCCGGCTGGATTTCCCGGACCTTTGCCGAAACGTTGCCGTCGTCAACAATCGGATAGTCGACGCCGTGCTCCCGCAAAACCTCGGCACGCTCCGGATTGCGGGTCGTGGAGAACACGGTCAGCCCATGTTCCTTGGCGATCGCGGCCGCGGCCACCCCGACTGACGACGTACCGCCGCGGGTCAGCACGCTCTGGCCGGGCTCGATGGCCAGACCGGTGAACAACGAGCCGTGCGCCGTCTGCAGCATCTCCGGAAGTGCGCCGAGAGTCGACCACTCGAGGTCCGTGTGCACCGGGACGATCGAGCTCGCCGGTACGACGACGTACTCGGCGTACCCACCGTCGTACTGGCGGCCCATCCCGCCCATCATCGCGGCGACCTGCTGGCCCGGGTGGTACTCACCGGTCGGTGCGGAATCGACCGTGCCGACCGCCTCGATCCCGGGGATGATCGGGAAGGACGCCCCGGTCGCGAGGCCGGCCCGGAGGTGGTATTCCGAACGGTTCAGTCCGAACGCCTCCACCTTGATCCGCACCCAGCCCGGATCCGGCTCGGGAACCGGCACCCGGCGTACTCGTAATTCTTCTGGTTCGACCGGGTGGTCCAGCACGATCGCACGCATGTCCATGGCGATCATCCTGCCTTGCCACGTGTCAGAGTTGTCTTCATGGGGAAACGCCCGAGCGTGGTGGCGCACCGTGGATCCAGTGAGACCAGTCCTGAGCACACGCTGGCGGCGTACCGCCGGGCGATCGAGGCCGGGGCCGACGGTCTGGAGTGTGACGTCCGGCTGACCGCCGACGGTCACCTCGTCTGCGTCCACGACCGCCGAATCGAGCGCACGTCGAACGGCCGTGGCGTGCTGTCCACGATGAGCCTGCAGGAGCTGGAGGCCCTCGACTGGGGCTCGTGGAAGAACCCCTGGTCGGACCTCGACGACGAGGCCGAGCTGCCGGACCCGGACCTATCCACGGTGCTCACGCTCGACAAGCTCCTGGCGACTGTCCGCGACGCCGGGCGTCCGCTCGAGCTGGCGATCGAGACCAAGCACCCGACGCGGTACGCCGGACTGGTGGAACGGCGGCTGATCGAGGCGCTCGGGCGGTACGGCTGGTCGCATCCGAAGATCGGGACGGAGTCGCCGGTCCGGGTGATGAGTTTCTCGTGGCTGTCGCTGCGGCGGATGCGGGTGCTGGCCCCTGGATTGCGGACCGTGCTGTTGATGGATCGGGTACCGCTGCGATTCCGCGACGGCTCACTGCCGACCGGTGTATCGCACGCCGGCCCGAGTCTGGAGATTGTCAGCGCCCACCCCGAGTACGTCGATCGCGCGCACAAGCACGGTCACCAGGTGCATGTGTGGACGGTGAATGCGGATGCCGACATCCGGCACTGCCGGGACATCGGAGTGGACGCGATCATCAGTGACCGCCCGGAGTCGGTACTCCGCGTGTTGTCGGACGAGAGCCGGGAGATAGGACGTCCGTAGTTTGTGTCCAGGTGAATGCGCGCGGTCATTGTTACGTTAAATACCCTCGCTTTCATCACAGTTTCCTGACGTTCGCTGTGATGTAAGCGTTGGCTGTGTAACGGAATTCGCGCAGGTGTTTTCCCCGGCAGGAAGTGGGCAGAACCTCAGATGGCTGTTCCGATCATCGAGGAGACCCTGCTTGTCCTCAGCGACTCTGCCTGCCGACGTGAGTGTCGTGGACGTCGTACTGCCGCACGAAGTGTCCGCGGTAGCGGACGCCCGACACCGTCTGGCCGCCTACCTGAAGCGGTACCGGGTTACCGACGGGGCGTGTGACGACGCCCAGCTGGTGCTCTCGGAGCTGCTCTCCAACGCCATCCGGTACGCACCCGCGTTACCGGCCGGTGAGGTGCGCGCGGCCTGGTGGATCGACAAGGCCGGAATTCACGTCGAGGTCACCGACGGTCGCGGTGAGACCGAGCCGCAGCGGATCGACGACACCCACCCGGAGTCGATCGGCGGCCGCGGGCTGGCGATCGTCGACGTACTCACCTCGCACTGGGACGTCCGGACCGGCACCGCACACCGGACGGTGCACGCGATCGTCCCCAACTGACTCCGCCGGGTTCGCCGTACGGCGGTAGGGGCTGCAAGACTGCGCTCATGGGAAAGAAGTCGCGGCAGCGCGCGAAGAACACGACGACCGTCACCCTCGACCCGGCCGACCTGGTCGACGTCGGTCCGCGGGAACCCTGCCCCTGCGGTTCGGGCAAGCGGTTCAAGCAGTGCCACGGCAAGGAGATCGCGGCCGCCGCGGACACCTGGGTGGTGCGCCCGTTCGAAGGCCTGCCGTCCGAGTGTGACCTGATCGCGTTCCGCGAGATCGTCCCGTCCGGTACCGCGCAGGTGGAGCTGAAGGATTCCGGCAAGGTCGTGAACCTGGTGACCCTGCTGCCGATGGCGATGCCCGGCCTGGTCCGCGACGACGAGACGATCTGGATCGGCCTGCAGACCCACGCCTCCTCCGGCGACCCGTCCCGCGACCTCGGCCACGCCATCACCGCCGCCCTCGCCACCGAACCCGGCAACCCGATCCAGGTCGGCGACCTGATGAAGGACGGCCCCCGCCTGCAGGACCTGATCGACACCTCCAAGCCGATCGAGGTCAAGGTCCACGAAGGCTTCGACTTCTGGGTCAGCGAAAACGTCGAAGACCCCACCGGCGAAGTAGCAGCCGGCCTCGAACGCGCCAACGCCGCCGCCGCCCCGACAGTCCGCCTCGAGTCCGTAGACGCGGCGTACTGGACCCAGATCGGCGACCGCATCTACCTGCGCTGGGTCCTCCCCCACACCGAAGACACCGTCCTGGACGCCCTCGCCCGCCTACACGCCGCCGGCCAGTCCCAGCTCGTAGCCGACAGCCGCCTGATCGGCTCCTTCCGCGCCCTAGGCGTCCTAGCCCCCGTCTGGGAACTCCCCACCGGCACCGAAGCCGCCGACGTAGAAAAACCAGCCGCCGACTTCGCCGCAGCCCTAGACAAGGCCCTAGCCACCACCACCCCCCTAACCACCGAAGAACGAGCCGCAAGAGCCGGCCTAGCCAGCCGCCAACTAACCATCCGCTAACCCCCACCTGTCGGCCCGCCAACGCCACCGCCGGCGACACCCCTTCGACGCCCACGGCGCGACCGCCCCACCCGGTCGCGCCGTCACCCGGTCCGCCGACAAACTGCGGTTGTCGGGTTGAGGAGTTCGCCGGTCGCCGGCCCCGCGCCTGTCCCGGACGAAGCGGATGGGACGGCGTGGAAGGCCGGGGTGTCGCCAACTCGACTCGACAGCCCGCGGACCCCAGGCCCATCACAACTGACGCGAACCGCCGCGCCCCCGCGTGGCGATCTGCTGACCACCCACTTGTGACGGCCCGGCGGTCCGCCACCACCCAGTAACCCGCCCGGATGGCGGTCCGAGCATGGTGATCACGCGTGGTGCCGGACGCGTGGCGCGGGTTAGTGGGTGGCTGGGGTCCGGATCGCCCGCCGAAAGGACACAGCCTCCGCCGGCGACAGCCCCTCCGGCGCCTCCGGCGCGCCCTCACGCGGTGGCGCAGCCACCAGGTTCGGCGACGAACTGTGGTTGTCGGTTGAGGAGCGCGCGGGGCGCCTGTCCCGGACGAAGCGGATGGGACGGCGTGGAAGGCCTGGGTGCGCCAGCTCGACTCGACATCCCGCGGACCCCAGGCCCATCACAACTGACGCAAACCGCCGCGCCCCCGCGTGGCGATCTGCTGACATCCCATTTGTGATGGCCCGGCGGTCCGCCACCACCCAATAACCCGCCCGGATGGCGGTCCGAGCATGGTGATCACGCGTGGCGCCGGACGCGTGGTGCGGGTTAGTGGGTGGCTGGGGTCCGGATCGCCCGCCGAAAGGACACCGCCTCCGGCGGCGACAGCCCCTTTGGCGCCTCCGGCGCGCCCTCACGCGGTGGCGCAGCCACCAGGTTCGGCGATGAACTGTGGTGTTGGGATGACGAGCGCGGGAAGCCGGTCCCGCGTGTGTCCCGGAGATGAGGCGGTTGCGATGGCGTGGAAGGCGTCGTGTCGTGCCTCCTCCACGGTCGGCGGACCCACGGCCGTCCAGCGACGAACCGTGGTTGTCGGGGCGGCATCGACCTTGAGTGCCCGTCAACCACGCGGTCGGCGCGCCAATGGTTGGTCGGTGCCCAAGGCGATGGTCGACGCCGACCTTGAGTGCCTGTCGACCACGGGGAGTCCGCGGGAATGGGTGAGGGGTGCTCAAGGTGGGGCAGCACGATCTTGGGCAAGGGGCAAGCACGTGGGGCCTGTGTGGTGGTTCGTGGTCGTGGGGCGCGGCGTATGTTCCACCGAGCCGGCCCAGAATGCGAGAGAAGGCCCGAAGTGCTCGGGACGGCGGAGCCCTGGATTCGCACCTCTGCGTGATCACGCGGGCGCCAAAGCGGGCTGTCGCCGCCGGGAGCAGTGTCCGATAAACGAGAAAGCCCCGGCGTATACCGGGGCTCTCGTACGTGGACGGCCCAAGTCCTGCTGACGGGGGAGCAACAGGGCCTGGGCCTAGGCATGAAGAGTACTCAGGTGCGGGTCACTGCACAAGCCCCGATTTCACTGCGCGTGTCGTCGGCCTTACTTGTGTCGTCAAGTAAGGGTCAGGCGGGGTCGCGGAGGATGGGGCAGGACATGCAGCGGGGGCCGCCGCGGCCGGAGCCTAGTTCGGAGCCGGAGATGCGGATGACGTCGACGCCGGATTCCTCGAGGCGCTGGTTGGTTTCGACCGTGCGCTCGTAGGCAATGCAGACGCGGGGGGCGAGGGCGAGGGTGTTGTTGCCGTCGTCCCATTGTTCGCGTTCGGCGGTGACGGGGTCGAGGCCGGTGTCGATGCGGCGCAGGGTGTCGATGCCTAGGGCCTTGGCGGCGGCGACTAAGAAGGGTTCGGGTTCGGCGACGTGTAGTTGGTCGCCGTCGGTGGTGACGGCGAGTGCGCGCATCTCTTCGGCCATGTTCGGATACATCAGTACGGCGTCGACGTCGACCATCGTGCACACCGTGTCGAGGTGCATGGTGGCCCGCTGCTGTGCAATCGGTACGGCGAGGACGGTGTGCGCGAGGTCTTGAGCGAACACTCGGCGGGCCAGCCGCTCCACACCAGCCGGCGTGGTCCGCTCACCGACACCAACCGCGAGCACCCCGGGCCCGAGTGCGAGCACATCCCCACCCTCGACGTGCTCCAAAGAGTGGTCATACACCTTGCCCGCCCCCGCGAACCGCGGGTGGAACCCGTAGATCAGCTCGGTCAGCTGCGTCTCCCGAACCCGCGCCGGCATCGCCAGCGAGGTCACAGCGACCGAGTTCCGGATCCACACACTCGAGTCCCGCGTGAAGAGCAGGTTCGGCAGCGGGTCGATCAGGAAGTCCTCGTGCGCGAGCAGTGACGTGACCAGCCCACCCGCCCGGACCTCGTCGTTCCGCACGCCGGCCATCAACGCCTCAGCCAGCCCACCCGGGTCGAGAGACGTCAGGGACGCCGCCAGGTAGTCGCGCAGCGTGTCCCCGAGCCGCAGATCCGCAATCGCCCCCTCGACGGCCTGGGCCCGAGCCGTCGGGTCGCCCAGCGCCTCGATCAGCAGCTCGTGCAGATACAGCACCTCGACACCGCGGTCCCGCAGCACCTGCGCGAACGCGTCGTGCTCGTCCTGGGCGCGGCCGACCCACGGGATGCCGTCGAAGAGGAGTTTGTCGTTGTTGCGTGGTGTCAGCCGGCGGAGCTCGTTCCCCGGCCGGTGCAGCATCACAGTCCGCAACGTGCCGACCTCGCTGTCGACGCCGTACCTCTCGGTCATCCGCCTGCCCTCTCGTCCGGTCGTGCCCACCACGCTACGGCAGTCACGCCGCCTCCGGTCTTGTGTCCGATTGTCCGACAATATCCTAGGAAGAGCCTCGCGGCCACGTGGCTGTCGTCACCCTCCGGCCCGGTCCTTCGAAAGAACGAATGTGTCCTGGCGGTACCCGCTGAGGCGGATGATCGGCTGGGAAGGAACTAGGCTGCGGTGCTGTGTCCGGTGCTGATTCATCCCCTGAGCCGTTCGAGCGTGCCGTCGCCTGTGTGATCCCGGCGAAGGACGAGGCGGCGCGGATCGCGGCGACGGTCGACGCGGTGCACAAGATCATCGGCGTCGATCTGGTGGTGGTCGTCGACGACGGCTCCTCCGACGGTACGGCGGAGGTCGCGCGACGCGCAGGCGCAGTCGTGGTCAGCCACGACCGGAACCGGGGCAAAGCGGCCGCGATGGAGACCGGCGCGGCTGCGGTCGCCGAGCGCGATGGCGCCCGGCCGCGGCACCTGCTCTTCCTCGACGCCGACCTCACCGACTCCGCCGCCGCTGCGGCACCGCTGCTCGAGCCGGTCCAGGCCGGCCGCGCGGACATGACGATCGGTACGTTGCCGGCCCAGGTTCGGGCCGACGGTTCGAAGGCCGGCGGGCACGGGTTCGTGGTCAAGCTGGCTCGCGCCGGCATCCACGAGGCGACCGGTTGGTCGCCCGAGCAACCGCTCTCCGGCCAGCGCTGCCTCACTCGGGTCGCGTTCGAGGCCGCCGTACCGTTGGCGTCTGGGTTCGGTGTCGAGACCGCGCTGAGCATCGACCTCGGCCGCAAGGGTTTCCGCATCCTCGAGGTGCCGATCGACGTCCGGCACCGGGCGACCGGGACCGATCTGCGCGGGCAGCTGCACCGCGGCAAGCAGTACCTCCATGTACGGCGCGCGCTCGCGGCGCGGAGCGCGTTGCCGGCCGACGGTGGACCGTCGCTGCGCAGCCTGTTCCCGCGGAAGACGACGCCATGAGCGCTGAATTGAATTCTTTCCCCGCCCCACCGCCCCGGTCTGTGACAACCGACCCGCGCCTGGCGGAGCGGTACGGCAAACGTGCCGTCGCGCTCTACCTCGCCTGTACGGCGTTGATCGTGGCAGTCGGCCTGCTCGGCCCGTCGGTGGTCGTGCTGACGCTGACCAACCGGCACCCGTGGCTCCCGTCGTACTGGTTCGACGCGAAGCCGAACGACTGGCTCGTGTCCGTGATGATCTACGTCGCGATCGCGCTCGGTGGGTACGGCGTTTGGATGGCCGTCAAGGCGCTCAAGCACGGCTGGGCTCCGCGAATCAAACGATTGGTTGCCCTAGGCATCGGTACGACGGCCGCCGTGACGCTGGTGCCGCCGATGGCGTCCGGCGACGTACTGATCTACGCGGCGTACGGGCGGATCATGACGCTCGGCGGCAACCCGTACACGACGGCGCCGGCCGACACCATCCGGCTCGGGTACGACCCGGTGATCGCGGCGACCGAGCGGCCGTGGCAGGGCGCGCGCAGTGTCTACGGCCCGATCGCGACCTGGATCCAGTGGCTCTCGTCGCTGGTCGGTGGCGACTCGATGCAGCTGACGGTGTGGATGCTGCAGCTGTCGGTCGGGATCAGCCTGATCCTGACCAGCCTGCTGCTGCTCAAGCTCGTCGGCCCGAATCTTCCGAGCCGCCGCCGCGTGCTGATGCTCGGCATGGCGAACCCGCTGCTGCTGTGGTCGGTTCTGGCCGGTGGGCACAACGACTCGATCGCCGTGATGTTCGCCGTGGTCGCGCTGGTCGCGCTGCGACGGCATGTGTTCCTGGCCGGGATCCTGATCGGGATGGCCGGCGCGACCAAGCTGTCGATCGGCCTGGTCGGCATCGCGATGCTGTGGTCGCTGCGCGGCGATCGGCGCAAGATGCTCTACCTCTGCGGCGGCGGCGCGCTCGCGATGGGCGGTCTGTACGGCGTCTTCGGGCTGCAGGCGTTCCAGCAGGCGCGCTCGCAGACGTCGTTCATCTCGACCGGTACGCCGCACAAGGTGCTGCTCAGTCTGTTCGATCTGTTCCTGCCCGGCGGGCTGGTCCGGACCGTCCTCGCGATCCTGGCGTGGGGCGGGCTGGTCGTGGTCGCGATCCTGCTCTCGCAGGTGATGCCGAAGTCGCTCGTCCCGCAGACGTATCCGGACGACCCGGTGCCAACCGCGGTCCGCTCCACCGCGATCCTGGCGATCGCGTGGGTGCTGACGGCGATGTACTCACTGCCCTGGTACGACGTGATCGCCTGGCTGCCGTTGGCGGCCGTGGCCGCGTCGAAGGTCGACAAGTTCATGGTGATCCGTACGACGATGCTCGCGATCGCATATGTGCCTGGGCGCGACCCGAACGCGCGTCAGGTCGCGGCAACCCTGTCCGACTCGCTCGAGTTCTTCAGCGCGCGGCTGCGAGACACCATCTGCCCGGCGGTCGAGCTCGCCGTACTGGTCGGGTTGATTGTGTGGTCCCGTCGGAACGGGGCGCAGTGGTGGCCGTACGACTGGCCGCGCCGCAAGCAGAAGGCCGTTCCGGAGAAGGCTGCTGCGCGTTAACCTCGCCGGATGAAGAAGCTGGTGGGGGCGGGTGTCTTCGTACACCGCGAGCCGAACGACTACGTCGAACAACTGCGGACCGGGTCGATGTCCGTCGGGACCTACTCGATCCCGGCCGGCGGGGTGGACGACCAGGCGCCGCATCACGAGGAAGAGATCTACGTGGTGACGGGTGGGCGGGCCACGTTCGTCACGCCGTCCGGCGCGGAGCCGGTCGGGGCGGGCGATGTCCTCTTCGTTGAAGCCGAAGAGGAGCATCGCTTCGTCGACATCCTTGAAGATCTGTCGTTGTTGGTCTTCTTTGCGCCGGCGTACTCCGGGCGTTAGTTCCAGAAGTCCGCGGCGGCCGCGACGGCTCGGGCCATGATGGCTTTCACCGGTTGCTTGAGCTCGACGGCCGCGGCGACGACGTCCTCGTACTCCGGTTGCACGTTGACCACTTGGCCGTCGTACCGGGCGATCTTGATGCTGATGGATTGCCCGTCGACGTCGACCGAGGTGAACTCGCGGTCGGCGGCGTGCTTGCGGATGTCGTACTCACGCAGGCCGATCGCGGTGGTCTCGGTGAGGACGACGCGGCGTACGGCGGCCGCGTTCGTGCTGCTGACCAGGACCGACAGGGTGTGCGCCGGGCGACCCTTCTTCATCAGGATCGGGGTCAGCCACGCGTCGGACGCACCCGCGTCGAGCAGCCGCTGCAGAACCGGCGGCCACAACCGCGGATCCAGGTCATCGATGTTGGTCTCGTAGACGAGCTGCGTGGCTTGCCGCTCGGTCGTCTCGCCGACGATCACGCGCAAGATGTTCGGCACCTCCACCGGGTCCCGCCCGCCCGCACCCACGCCCGTCCGCCCAACCCGCATCGGCGGCATCATCCCGAACTCGTCGGCGAGCGTCGCCAGCAACGCGGCCCCCGTCGGCGTCGTCATCTCGTACGGCGCCGTGCCCCCGATCACTGGTGCTTCAGCCTCGGCCACCAGGTGCAACACCGCGGGTCCCGGAATCGGAATCCCCCCGTGCTGCCCCTTCACCTGTCGTCCGCCACCGAGCGCGATCGTCGAAACCACCACCCGCTCAATCCCGAGCGAGACAGAGGCCGCCGCAACCCCCACGATGTCCGCAATCGCATCCAAGGCGCCAACCTCGTGGAAGTGCACGCCCTCAACATCCACCCCATGAGCATTAGCCTCAGCCCGAGCCAGCCGCCCGAACGTATCCAACGCCCGCCCCCGCACCACCTCAGGCAGCTCAGCCTCTTCAAGAATCCGCCGAACCTCACTCCAAGGCCGAGTAGGCCCATGCGAGTGGTCGCCCGAAGAGTCGTGCCCATGCCCATGCCCCACATGCCCATGCCCGTGGTCATCGGCGGGAAGGTGGTGATCGGGGGAGGGGACGCCCGCCAGGTGATCCCCCTCGGGCTGGTGCTCGGCGCGGGCTGCTGCCTCCCCCGGAATGCTTTCTGGGTGGGGCGTGCCGTCTACCTCGACCGTGGCTTTCAGGGCGGCTATTTGGTGGCGGGCGGTGCGGCTGACCTGGACTGAGAGGGTGGGGTCTACGGCGGCTACTGCTGCGTTGACGTAGGCGAGGTCGGCGCCGGCGTCCAGTAGGGCTCCTAGGAGCATGTCGCCGGAGGCGCCGGCTGAGCAGTCGATCCAGGCGATCTTCACGACTCGTCCTTTGACTCGCGGGGGGCTGCTCGGCGGGCTACTCGGGCGGCGAAGACGCCGGCGCCGAAGCCGTTGTCGATGTTGACCACGGTGACGCCGGGGGCGCAGGAGTTGAGCATGCCTAGGAGGGCGGCTACTCCGCCGAAGGAGGCGCCGTACCCGACTGACGTGGGCACAGCGACCAGGGGGACGCCGACTAGGCCGCCGACGACGCTGGGGAGGGCACCCTCCATTCCGGCGACGACGATGAGGCAGTCTGCCGCGTCTAGGCGCTCACGGACGCCGAGGATGCGGTGCAGCCCGGCCACGCCTACGTCGGTGATCATTTCGACCTGTGCGCCGAAGACGCGTGCAGTGGTCGCCGCCTCCAGTGCGACCGGCGCATCCGAGGTACCGGCGGCCACCACGGCCACGGTCCCCCGCAGTACGGGCAGCTCGCCGAGGACCGCCGTACGGCCGACTGGGTCGACCACAGCGGCCGGTAGCGCCTCAGAAACGGCGGACTGGGCTTCCGGCGTTAGACGGGTCGCCAGTACGGCGGTGTGCGGGTGGGTGGCGTGCAGGGTGCGCAGGAGTTCCACCACCTGCGACGGGGTCTTGCCGGCGCCGTACACCACCTCGGCGTCGCCGGTGCGCTCGAGGCGGTCGGTGTCGAGGCGGGCGTAGCCGAGGTCGTGAACCCCCGGCTGTGGTCCTTGGTCAGGCAAATGTGTCACGTCGTGAATCTACGTGCCCACCGCCCCGGACACCTCTTCCGGCTGTCGTTCTGCACGCTCCGCAACCACCTGAGTACTCAGTAGACCCCGATGCCTTAGGCTCTCGTGCGTGTCTTCGACGTTAGCCGGTGCATTCGGGATCGCTGCCTTGTTCGTGGCGGTGCTCGCCCTCGTGTTCGCCATCCAGGCGGTCCGGGCCCAGACCGGTACGACGGCCGCCGCCGTACCGCCGCCTGCTCCGGAGCCCGAGCCGGAACCGCAGCCCGAGGCCAAGCCGGGCACCGTCAAGGCGGAGCTACGCAAACTCGGCAAGGACATCGAGGTGACCCGCGCGGAGCTGCGAGACACCGTCCAGCACCTGGCCATCGTCCGGTACGACGCGTTCGGCGACACCGGCGGCAAGCTGTCCTGGTCGCTGGCCCTGCTCGACGACAACGGCCACGGTGTCGTCCTGACCTCGATCAACAGCCGCGCCGACGCCCGCACCTACGCGAAGGAGATCCGCTCCTTCACCAGCGAGTCCAAACTCTCCCCGGAGGAAGAGGAAGCCCTCGAAACCCTCCGCAAAGACGCCGGCCCCACCATCACCTGACCCGAGCCATCTCATGGGTTAACCCAGCAGATTGTGGGTTCTGGACCCTCATGCGGGTGCAAAACCCACAAGCTCATGGGGGAACCCATCAGATGGGGTTAGCGGCGGCGGGGGACTCGGGCGATGAGGGCGCCGGGTTCGATTTCGGCGGTCAGGGAGCGGCCGGGGCCGATGGGGTCGCCGTCGAGCTGGCGCTGGACGTCGACCGCGGCGTGGATCTCGACTTTGCGGCCGGTGAAGCGTTCGAGGTACATGTCGGCGCGGTTCGTGCGCGTCATCAGGCGCCAGACGACGATCGGCCACTGGGTGACCCGCCGCGGCGCGATCACCACCACGTCGAGCAGACCGTCGTCCGGTCGCGCGTCGGGCAGCAGCGGGATGTTGGCCTGCAGCATCCCGACGTTGCCGACCACGACAGTCCGGACCCGGCGCTCGATCGTGAGCTCGTCGTCGAAGGTGATCTGAACCCGCACCGACGGGTGGTTGATGTTCCGAGCCGTCGACACCAGGTACGCCGGCCATCCGATCTGCGCCTTGAGCACCGGAGGCGCACCGGAGATGATCGCCGCGTCCAGCCCCAGCCCGGCCATCACCGCGAACCGGTCCGTGTCCAACTCATCGCCGTACACGGAGACCATGTCGATCCGCCGGTCCCGCCCCTCCAGGATCCGCTCCAGCGCGTCGTCCAGGTCGAGCGGGATATGCAGGTTCCGGGCCAGCAGGTTCCCCGTACCAGCCGGGATCACCCCCACCGGGATCCCCGTGTGTGCCAGCGCCGCGCAGACCACCCGGACCGTCCCGTCGCCGCCGGCCACCAGCACCAGGTCCGATTCGTACTCGATCGCGCGCTTGGCCATCGCGTTCCCGGAGTCGTCGGCACGCGTCTCCAGCCAGAGCGGGTCGTCGAATCCCCGCAGCTCCAGCGACCGGGTCACCTTCCGCCGGAAGGCCACGCCGTCCCCGACCTTGATCGGGTTGACGATCACCGCGGCCCGGGGCGGCCTGGCGGTCTCCAAAGGCGACGGAGGCGTACGACGGCGCCTGCGGCGCAGTCCGGGGCGCAGGCCGAAGCCGATCGACGTGGCGGTCAGGATGGCGAGCCCGAGCGCCCATCCACCGAGCACATCGGACACGTAATGCACGTTCAGCGCGAGGCGGTCCACAGAGGCGATCCAGACCACCGCGATCACCGGCAGCAGCACCAGCAGCCGGAACCGCCGCCGCCAGCCGCGCACCGACGGCAGCACGACACCGAGCGCCCCGGCCATCACGAACGCCGCCGTGGCGTGCCCGGACACGTACGACCACCCGTCGGCCTCAACCAGCTGCTGAGCTGGCCGGGAGCGCGTGAAGATGTACTGCGCCGCCTGGACCAGCCCCAGCTCCGCACCGGCCGACACCAGCAGCCAGACGGTCAGTAGCCGCGCCCGCCGGTGCCAGAGGTAGACGGCGACGATCACGATGACCGCCCGCGACGTCCACGGCAGCACGACCGCCCCGACCACCTGCCAGAAGTCGACCACGTTCGGGTGAGTGGCGCCGTACGTCGAGGCTCGGGCCGCCACCGAGGTGTCCCACTGCTGCAGCGGCGGCCACCCTCCGAAGACCAGCAGGGTGATCACGGTGAACGGCACCGCACCCAGGACAACGGTGAGCGCACGGCCGACCGGACTGGGTGGATGGTGGTTCATCGCCCGCTCAAATCCCCCTCTGTGATCATGTGAGACCACCCCATCATCCCGAATTGACTTCGCCGGTTCTGACACGCCCCGATACCCTCAGGGTGTGATTGACGCGAAACTGCTCCGTGAGAACCCTGACGTCGTACGTGCCGCCCTGACCAAGCGCGGCGAGAGTACTGACCTGGTCGACCAGATTCTGGTCGCCGACAGTGAGCGTCGATCGTCCATTTCCGCCTTCGAGGCGCTCCGGGCCGAGCAGAAGACGCTCGGCAAGCAGGTCGCCCAGGCCAAGGGTGACGAGCGCGCCGCGCTGCTGGAGCGGACCAAGACGCTGGCCGCCGAGGTCAAGGCGAACGAGGCGAAGGCCAACGAGGCCGGCCGCCGGTACGACGAGCTGTCCGGCGCACTGCCGAACCTGGTCTCGGACGAGGCGCCAGTCGGTGGCGAGGCGGACTTCCGCGTGGTCGAGGAGATCGGCAAGCCGCGCGACTTCACCGCCGAGGGCTTCGAGCCGCGCGACCACCTCGAGCTGGGCGAGCTGCTCGGCGCGATCGACATGGAGCGCGGCGCCAAGGTCTCGGGCGCCCGGTTCTACTTCCTCAAAGGCGCCGGCATGCTGCTCCAGCTCGGCATGCTGCAGCTGGCCGTCCAGCAGGCGCTCGAGAACGGGTTCACCCCGATGATCACGCCGACCCTGGTCAAGCCCGAGGTGATGGGCGGCACCGGTTACCTGTCGGCGCACGACGACGTCTACCGCCTCGACGACCCGGAGCTGTACCTGACCGGTACGTCGGAGGTCGCGCTGGCCGGGTACCACATGGACGAGATCCTGGATCTGAGCAACGGCCCGATCCGGTACGCCGGCTGGTCGTCGTGTTACCGCAAGGAAGCCGGCTCGCACGGCAAGGACACCCGCGGGATCATTCGCGTCCACCAGTTCGACAAGGTCGAGATGTTCTCCTACTGCAGCCTCGAGGACGCTGCCGCGGAGCACCTGCGGCTGCTGGACTGGGAGAAGCAGATGCTCGACAAGATGGAGCTGAGCTACCGGGTGATCGACACCGCGACCGGTGATCTCGGCCAGTCGGCGTACCGGAAGTTCGACTGCGAGGCCTGGGTGCCGACCCAGGGCGCGTACCGCGAGCTCACCTCGACGTCGAACTGCACCGACTTCCAGGCCCGCCGGCTGAACATCCGGCACCGCGACGCCGACGGCAAGACCCAGCCGGTGGCGACGCTGAACGGGACCCTCGCCACCACGCGCTGGATCGTGGCGATCCTGGAGACGCACCAGCTGGCGGACGGATCGGTCCGGGTACCGACGGCCCTGCAGCCGTATGTCGGTGGCCGCGAAGTCCTCGAGCCGATCAAGTGACGGATCCGCAGCCGTCCGGGGCGGTGGGGCGGGGAAGGTATCAGCCAGCACCCTTTCGACCGACAGCTGTTGCCCTCGACATCGATGGCACGCTGATCGACCACGACGAGATGTTGTCGCCTGCGGTCGTCGACGCCGTACGGCGGGCGTCCGCGCAGGTACCGGTGTTCCTGGCGACCGGCCGGGCCTGGTCGACCACCAAGCCGGTGGCCGATCGGTTCGGTCTGCCCGACGGCGGAATAGTTGTCGTGAGCAACGGTGCACGCACGATGCGCTACCCGACCGGCGAGGTGCTGGACGAGCGCACCTTCGATCCGCGCACGGTGATCGCCTCGGTCCGCGAGCACGCGCCGAACGCCCGGATGGCCGTCGAGGAGTACGACGGCACCTACCTGGTGACCGCGCCGTTCCCGGACGGCGACCTGGGCAAGAACGCGAAGATCCGCGTGGTCGGCGACGACGAGCTTGCGCCGGAACCCGTGACCAGGTTGATCATTCGGGACCCGGAGCAGTCCGAGGCGGATTTCGTCCGGCTGGCCGAGCGGCTCGGTCTGCACGGGGTCGGGTACTTCGTCGGGTGGACGGCCTGGCTCGACATCGCGCCCGAGGGTGTGGACAAGTCGACAGGACTGAAGGTCGCACTGGCGCAGTACGACTTGGATGCGTCGGGACTGCTCGCGATCGGGGACGGACGCAACGACATCGAGATGCTGACGTTCGCCGGCCACGGGGTCGCGATGGGCTCGGCACCCGACGAGGTGAAGTCGGCTGCCGATGAGGTGACCAAGTCGGTCACCGACGACGGTGTTGCCGCCGTTCTGAATCGCTACTTCTGAGACCGCACCATTCTGGATCTCGGTGAGCGGTCTGTGCCAACCTTTCGACCAGAACAAAATAGGTTGACAACCCAGGAGATTGCTGCAGGCAACGAAAAGGCCCGGAACCCCTGTCTACACAGGGATTCCGGGCCGATGCGTTGAGTGACCGACAGTCCGCTGGCGGGCCGATTGTCGGGTCAGGCGACGCGGCTACCGCCCCGGCGGGGCTGGCACGGCTGGACGTCCACGACGGTCTCGAAGGCGTCCAGGACCGCGTTCACCTCGGGCCGCGGGCGCGGCGTCTTGGTGGCCGGGCTCTGGCCGCGGCGGGCCCGGCGCAGGTGCCTCTTGACAGTTGACAAGGAGCATCCGAGCCGCATAGCAAGGGATTCCAGGCTGTCGGAGGGGTACTGACCCCGCAGCCGCAGCACCTCTTCGTGGCTCACCGGACGCCGCGTACCGCGGGCGCCGGCCAACTGGTCGAAGTCGTCGGCCTGCACTTCGACGTCGAGCAGATTGCGCATCGAACGGCGTTGTGCGGCGGTGGTTCCGGCGACGAAGCCGCTCACATCGTGCTCGGCGACGGCGCTGTACAGGCAGTCGGTGAACAGCGGACACGAGGCACACAAGGCTTTTGCCTCCCGTACCAGCTGTTCGTACCGCTCCCTGGTCCGGCGGGTGGCCGAAGCGGGCGGCGGCTCTTCCATCAGGCGGTGCTGGAAAATATCCGACCGGGCGATACATCCGGTCATGGCCCCATCTGTGCCGGAAGATGTGTCGACAGCTCGATCGTGTCCCATGAGATTGGCGCTGCTGACGGTCATCAAAGCTCCCCAAGTATCCGGACTCATGTGAACGAACGGTGAACGTCGCCCGGTCACACAGATCCCTAGCCGATGGAACGGCGAACTGTTGCCGACCCACCACGTCGTCGTCCCGGTCTCGGGACATACCGATCCATAACTGTTGACGTCGCTGCTGAGGATTTGGTTGCAGCCAAATCCGCATCAATTTCGCGGACGTTACGTCTGCTGGTTCGCTGGCGGGCTGTCTCAGTCGTGCTGATCCAGAACAGGCATACGACGCGGTCGAATCGCTCCGGGTTCCCTGCCAGACCACCGCATGAAATCACGCGCTCTCCCTGCTGCGCAGGGGAACTAGCTGCCTTTGCAGCATGTTGCCGTAACGGTCTGGTGACGTTGTCAAAAGCTCAATCAGATTGATCAGAATCATCTGAAACCGATGTCCGAAAACTTGCGCAGACAGCCGTTCCGGCGGTAGAGAGCAGGCCGGATACGGTGAGCCTGTGAAGGCCTCCGCACCGCATCGCCCACCCCGGCTGATTGCCACCGATCTCGACGGAACGCTGGTCCGCAGCGATCGATCGGTCTCCGATCGAACCCGCGCCGCGGTGGCCGCGGTGCAACGGGCGGGAAGTGTTTTCGTGATGGTCACCGCCCGTCCACCTCGGTGGTTGCACGAACTGGCAGATCTGGTCGGCGATCACGGAATCGCAATAGTTGCCAACGGCGCCATTCTGTACGACGTCGGCCGGCAGTCCGCGATTCGGACGCGGCTGATCGATCCGGCCGTTCTGCACGAAGTGGCAACGGCGATCCGGTCGGAGATTCCCGAAGTGGAGTTCGCGATTGAGCGATCGAACCGCTACGGACAGGAACCGCGGTACGTGAACCGCTGGCCGCAACCCGAGGACACATTGATCGCCGAGCTCGAGGTCCTGCTGGCCGAGCCGGCCGCCAAGCTGCTGGTCCGGCATCCCAGTTGGCACTCAGACGACTTGCTGGCGCGAGTCAGCGCGTTGGTGGGTGAGCGAGTGTCCGCAAGCCACAGTGGCGGCACGAGCCTTGTGGAGATCGGTGCGACCGGTGTCTCCAAGGCCGCGATGCTCGCGGACTTCGCAGCAGAGCTGGACATTCCGGCCGCCGACACGATCGCCTTCGGTGACTCGCTGAACGATCTGCCCATGCTGGCTTGGGCCGGTACGTCGTACGCGGTCGCGAATGCGCACACCGACGTACTCGCCGTTGTGGACAAGGTTTGTCCGTCAAACGACGAGGACGGCGTCGCCGCCGTCCTCGAGGAGTTATTTCAGCTCTAAGTTTTAGAGATACATCCCGCCGCTGCCTGGGCCATCCGTGGCTTGAGGTGCACCGGGGAAGCCGGGTCCTTCTTCGCCCGCGGGCTGCTGGCCGCCAGGCAATGCGCGTCGCATTCCTTCCAGTTGCTGGCGTGCGGCCATCTGCTGGGCGAACAAGGCGGTCTGAATGCCGTGGAACAAGCCTTCCAACCAACCGACCAGCTGGGCCTGTGCGATCCGCAGCTCGGCCTCGGTTGGCGTGCTGTCCTCGGTGAAGTCGAGGCTGAGTCGCTCCAGCTCTTCGACGAGCTCGGGCGCGAGGCCGCTCTCCAGCTCCTTGATCGACGCTTCGTGGATCGACCGCAGCCGCTGCCGCGACGCCTCGTCGAGCGGGGCCGACTTCACCTCTTCGAGCAGCTGGCGAATCATGTTCGCCACCCGCATCACCTTGGCGGGCTGTTCGACCAGTTCGGTCACCGACCGTGGCTCATCGTGATCGTCATCGTCGTCCGAGCGCGGCGGTCCTTCGACAGCCATGCCGTCGGGGCCGACGATCAGCACTTTGCCGTCCTCGGTCCGTGCCCCGGCCATCGGCATCTCCTGGCCCTCGCCGCTGCTGCTCTCGCTCATCTGCCCATCCTAGGACCCGGGCGCCGCAGTACTAGGGGGTGCGGGCCCGATGCCGCCGTACGGCGTCCCGATTCGCGCAAGCGGGGCTGCAATAGCGCTGGCGCCCGGTCCGCGACAGATCGGCGTACACGTTGTCGCAGCCCTCGGTGGCACAGCGCCCGAGCCGGCTGATGCCACGGCCGGCCAGGTGCAACGCCGTACCGGTGCTGATCAGTGTCGCGACCAGCCTGCCAACCGGCACGTGGTCAGGCCGGTAGTGCATGTGCCAGCCGTCGCCGGCGTGGTTGGTGAGCCGCGGATGCTCGGTGTACTTGGCGAGCATGGCGTTCATCAGATCGACGCGGCTCTGCTCATCCTCGGCGTCAACGACTTCCAACCACTCGTCCAGAGCAACCTGTACGGCGGCCAGGTCCGCGCGGGTCACCTTCCGGTCTCGCACGAGGCGGCTCTCGACGCCGCTCTCTTCGCAGCGCTCGGCCAGTTCGTCGGGGGTCGAGGCCGGTCGCGTGACCAGGTTCACGGCCAGCAGCACCGCGTCGGCACCGTAAGGGTTGAGATGCATAATGCCATTACAGCACGATGGACGTATGACAGCCCACACCGAGACCCACCGGCACCGCTGGAGCGTGGTGTCCGCCCATCAGGTCAGCGAAGGACTCGTCGTGTACCAGCGGTGTGCCTGTGGCGACTGGCGCGTCACAAGCACACCGCCGTACCCGGTGGCCTATCCCGAGGTGGCGCACATCGCGAGTTAGTTGATGCGGGCAACCATCGGCAACCGCGATCGCGTGAGGACCCACGCGACCAGCCCGGCGAAGAGCGGGACCACGACGACGATCGTGGCCAGCCCGGCCCACGGCACCGCGAAGTACGGTGAGCCGAAGGCAGCGTGTGACGTGTAGCCGTAGAGCGCGCCGACCCCCACACCCAGCACGCACCCCAACTGCCCGATCACCCACGCCTGTGCCGCCGCGAGACTGCGCCGCCGACGCGGCGGAGCGCCGATCGCGGCCAGCGTCGCCAGATCCGCCCGGCCCTCCGCCGCCGACAGCGACACGGAGATCGCCACGCCCAGCAACGTCACCACGGCCGCAGCGCCGATGACCCAGAGCAGGATGCGCCGGGACGGATCCTGAAAGCCTTGCTCGACGACCAGTATCCCGTCATGACCGAGGAGGCGGTCGACCGCGGCGATCTCGTCGCCGGTCGGCAGCCGCTTCAGGTCGTACTCGACGGCGAACGTGCCGGCTTTACCGAGCTTCGCTGCCGCCGCAGGACTGATCATGAGCTGGTCCCGCAGCAGTTCGAGCTTGGGGAAGTCGCCCGCGTACGTCGCCTTGAGCGTCGTGGTGGTCGCACCCTGGAGCTGAACTGTGCCCGTCTTGGTGAAGTCGGCATGGGGCACCAGAACTTCCCCGGCCCGGAGGCGATCTGCGAGCTTCCGCCCTTCGGCTCCGATGGCATCCAGGTACGCCGGATCCACGACGACCAGAGCGCCGACGAACCCGTACTCCCGTCCACTCTCGCCGCTGGTAGCCGTCATCCAGAGCGGGCCGGCGCCAGGCGGGCTGTCGGGGTCCTGAATCATCCCGAAGCGGTAGACGCGTTCGGTCGGCAGCTGACCGGCGATGTGTTGCTCGATCGCGGTCGAGTAGGGCACCGATCCGGAGTCGTCGCCGAATCGCACCATCGCATTGCCCAACTGGGCTTGCGGGACGTACGACACCGCGTCGGCGGCGGTCGAGTTGGCCCCGGCGAAGGCCGCTGCGGCCGTGGCCGCGACCGCCATCATGATCGCGGCGGTGGCCGGGCCGGTGCGATGCCGGTGCCTGGCCGCATCCCGCAGTGCCAGCCGGCCGCTGAGCGGCAGATGCCGAGCTGGTCCGCCCAGCTTGCCCAGGAGACTCGGCAGGATCCAGACCACACCGATGAGAACAGCGGTGATCCCGACCAGGACCAGCACGACCGGACCCAGAGGTGTGGCGCTCGCCCGAGGCGCTCCGGCGACGCTCTGGGCAGTGCGGGCCGCAGCGAGAGCGGCCGCGAGCATCCCGGAACCGGCCACCACCAGGACAACGCCGGCGATGATCATCACAACCGCCGGTTTGCGGATCCTCGTCCGGGCGACCGTTGCCGCGAAGCGCCCGGACAACGCGGCCAACGGAGCCTGCCGGCTTGCGCTGATCGCCGGCACGGTGGCGGCCGCAACCCCGGCGGCCAGTCCGAGTGCCGCGATCAGGGCAATGCCGCCCCACGGGACCTGCCAGGCGATGAACAGCGAGCCGCTCACCTGCTCCCACAGTGGCCGGCCGGCCAGCAGGGTAATTGCCGCAAGCACCAATCCGCTCGTCACCCCGACCACTCCGGCGAACAGGCCTTGCAGGAGGACGATGCGCCGGACGTCGCGCGGGGTGCCGCCGGCGGACAGCACCAGCCCGAGTTCCCGGGTCTGCCGACGAGCGCCGACAGCGAACGCCGTACCGGCGAGCAGGACGATCTCGAGGATGCCGAACCCGATCACCAGCGTCATCGCGACGTACGGGGCGATGGCGTCACCGTTGAAGTCGACGGGCGGATCCACAATGTTTGCTCGCGGCAACAAATAGAATCCCTTGCCGGAAAGGGCTGTCGCGAGCGCGAGCGGGTCGGCCGTCGGCGGCAGGTCGACCAGCCAGGAGATGTCGGTGCTCTCGGCAGGGGTCATCAGTCGGGTGCCGGGAGCGGCGAAGACCCACCAGTCGGTCGGCTGGGCGGTCGGACGCGCCAGGCCGACGACCTGGTACGACGTCCCCTTGGCGTCCTGCATGGTGCCGCCGACGGTGACTCCGAGGTGCTTTGCGAACGACGGAGAGAGCGCGACCTCGGTCGGGGCAACGGGAAAGCGGCCCTGGTCCAGGTGACTGAGATCCTTGGCCAGGGGATTCTGCGGCTCACCGACGATGAGTGCCACCCCGTTGGTGGTGGACGGGCCCTTGATGTCGACGCTGCCCATCTCGCTCGGTGCGCGGACAACAGTGCTGCCCGCCGGGAGCAATGGACGGGGATCGAAGTTCGCCGGAACTCGCACCGGCGTCTCGTGGCCCTCGGCCGGTCCCGGCATTCCGTACAGGTTCGGCCCGGTTTCGACCGGCTGCAGCTTGCCGTACGGCGTCACTGTGAGCCGTGCATCCGCCTGACCGATGGTGATCCGGGCCAGCGTCTCACCGCTCGGGTCGCTGGTGCGACCGCTGACGCCGAGCACAGTGCCTGCAAAGACCGGCAACCCGATCAGTGCGGCGACCAGGAGGGTACGGCCGAAGTGTCTGCGGGTGGTTCGGCGCGCGATCCGCAGGGGTGGTCCCCAGCTGCCCATCAGTGGCTTCCCTGGAGGAGTTGGTCGGGGTCGGACAGCGGGCCGGCCTGGCCTACCAGGACACCATCGCGCAGGTAGACCACCCGGTCGGCCCAGGCTGCGTGCCGGGCTTCGTGGGTGACGAGGACGCCGGCGATCCCGTGCTGGTCGCAGCGGTCGCGGAGGAGTTGAAGGACGGCCTCGCCGGTCTCGGAGTCGAGAGCTCCGGTGGGTTCGTCGGCGAGCAGCAGTCGTCGGTCGCCGACAATGGCGCGGGCGATGGCCACCCGCTGGCGCTGGCCTCCGGACATGTCGTCGGGGAAACGGTCGGCAAGTTCACCGATACCTACCTCCTGCAGAGCTGCTTCGGCGTACTTGCGGGCGGTGCGGCTCCGGGTGCCGTCGAGCTCGAGGGGGAGTGCGACGTTCTCGGCTGCGGTGAGTGCGGGGATCAGGTTGAAGTCCTGGAAGACATAGCCGATCCGGCGGCGCCGCAGTGCGGCCACGCCGGCCGGGGCGAGGGTGACCAGGTCGTTGCCGTCGACAAGTACTTCGCCGCTGGTCGGGCGGTCGAGACCGCCGGCGCAGGTCAGCAGAGTGGACTTGCCCGAACCGGATGGGCCCATCACGGCCACGAGCTCGCCGGGTGCCACGCTCAGGTCGACGCCGCGCAACGCGTGCACGGCCTGTTCGCCCTGGCCGTGTGTCCTGGTCAGGCCGCGGATGTCGAGGATCGCGCTCATCGGGTCACCTCTGTGGTGTCGTCGGCCTCATGGATCTGCGCGGGTTTCGCCGGCCGGCCGCGATGCCTTAACAGGATGGACTCGCAGTGGTCGAGCCAGCGGATCTCGGCCTCGGCGGCGAAGATCATCGACTCCAGCACGAGCCGCCAGGAGATCTCGTCGTCCCGGTCGCCGCGTTTCAGCCGGGTCAGCTCCTGCAGCGACTGCATCGTCGCCGCGCGCTGCCGCTGGACGACGGCGCTGACGTCGACACCCGGAACCGCCAGTGCCAGCGCGAGTTTGATCGCGAGCTCGTCCCGCGGCCGCGACTCCCGGGTCACCGGTGTCTGGAACCAGTTGTCCAGCTCGGCTCGGCCGGCCTCGGTGATCTCGTACGTCGATCGGCCGTCGGCCTCGGTCGACACAGCCACGACCAGGCCGTCACGCTCCAGCCGGGTCAGGGTCGTGTAGACCTGCCCGATGTTCAGCGGCCAGGTCGCGCCAGTGGCCGCCTCGAACTCTCCGCGCAGCTGATACCCGTACTTCGGCTCCTCGCGGAGCAACGCCAGTAGTCCGTGCTTGATCGACATAGATACTGAGTATGCATACCCAGTATGGCGCGGTCAACCCACCAGTCGCCGTACCAGGCGTTCGGTGCTGGCGGCGACGTCGTACGGATGGCCCGTTCCGGGTGTGAGTTGGTCGAGGACGAGGCCGTCGATCGCGAAGTGGAGGAGGCGGATCTCCTCGGCGCCGCCGGGTAGGCCGGCGTTCGCATTGAAGGAGACGTCGGCGTCGAAGCCCTGGCGGATCGTGCGGGAGAGAGTCTCGTGCAGCTCGGGGCGGCGGGCCGCTTCCAGGCGGAGCTCCATCAGAGCGAGGGAGAGCTCGGGGCGGCCGAGGAGTCGCTCGACGATGTAGTGGACGTAGTCGACGACCAGGTCGAGGTCCGGTGTGCGATGCGAGAGCGGTTCGAGGACGGCCGGATCCGGGGCGAGTCGCTCGAAGATCCGCTCGCCGAGGGCGCCGAGCAACGCATCCCGGGTCCGGAAGTAATTGGACGCCGTACCGGCCGGGAGTCCGGCGGCGGCGTCCACCGCGCGGTGGGTCAGGCCGCGGGCGCCGGCTTCGGCGAGGACGGCGAGACCGGCGTCGGCCAGCTGGGTACGGCGTTCGGGGTTCCGGGGCATGTTGACAACTGTAGCAGTCATCAACTACAACTGTCGTGGTCAACAACAACACCTGTAGTAGTCAGGAGTGCGTATGCAACCCGCAGCCTTCGGCGCCACCGTGGTCACCGACCGTCCGGCGGAGGTCGCCGCCTTCTATCAGCAGCACTTCGATCTCCAGGTCACCGTCGATCTCGGCTGGTTCATCTGCGTCCGGCGCGGCGACGCCGATTGGGAGCTCGCGATCGTCGAGCGCGGGCACGAGTCGGTGCCGGCCGCGGTGAATGCGCTCCGGGACAGCACCAACGTGTTCGGTTTCATCGTCGACGACGCCGACAAGACCGCGGCCGCGCTGGTCGAGGGCGGTGTTCAGCTCGAGGGCGAGGTCGTCACCGAGGTGTGGGGTCAGCGGCACTTCTTCGTGCGTGACCCCGAGGGCAGCTGGATCGACGTGATCCAGCTGGTCGCACCGGATCCTTCGTGGCTCGCCGAGAACATGCCCAGCTAGAGCGTGAGCAGGACCTTTCCGATCTGACTGGACTCCTCGAGGTCGCGGTGTGCCTCGGCGACCTGGGCGAGCGGGTAGGTGGCGTGGACGATCGGGCGGACCTTCTTCGCGGTGACCAACGGCCAGACGTGGCCGACCACCTCGGCGATGATCCGTCCCTTGTCCGCGACCGAGCGGGCCCGCAGACCGGCCGCGGTCACCGACGCGCGCCGGCTGAGCAGGCGGCCGAGGTCCAGCTCGCCCTTCGCCCCGCCCTGCATGCCGATCACGACCAGGCGGCCGTCGTACGCCAGGGACTTCACGTTGTCGGTCAGGTACTTCGCGCCGATGATGTCGAGGATGACGTCGGCCCCGGCGCCACCGGTCGCCTCCTGGACCACCGAGGCCCACTCGGCTTCCTTGTAGTTGATCGCGACATCGGCGCCGAGCCGGCTCGCGAACTCCATCTTGTCCTTGCTGCCGACCGTCGTCAGCACGCGCGCGCCATGCGCGACACCGAGCTGGATCGCCATCGTGCCGATCCCCGAAGCCCCGCCGTGCACCAGGAAGGTCTCGCCGGCCTTGAGGTGCGCGCCCATGAAGATGTTCGACCAGACGGTCGCGACGACCTCAGGCAACGCGGCCGCGCTGACCAGGTCGATCCCCTCCGGGATCGGCATCACCTGCGGCGCCGGTACGACGACCTTTTCGGCGTACCCGCCGCCGGCGAGCAGCGCACAGCACTCGTCGCCGACTGCCCAGTCCGTGACCTCGGAACCGACCGCGGCGATCCGGCCGGAGACCTCGAGGCCGATCGTGCCGGGAGCGCCCGGGGGCGGTGGGTAGAACCCCTGCCGCTGAAGGAGGTCGGCCCGGTTCACGCCTGCCGCGACGACGTCGATCACGACCTCGTCCATGGCCGGGGTCGGATCCGGGATCTCTCCGACGGTCAGTACGTCGAGTCCGCCTGCACCCTCACACACCACAGCTCGCATGTCTCACACCGTACCGGCGATGTCCGCGGCAATCCCCTCCAGGTGAACGTCTTCGCCTATCGACTTGAACCAGTCCCATAGCTCGAGCGAGTGGTAGACCCGGTACAACTCGATCCGGTTCTTGGGGAGCTCGCCGTACCCGTCCTCGAGGCCCTTGAGTTTGTCGGTGTTGTCGCGGACCGAGTACGAGATGGTCTTCGCGACGTCCATCAAGGGGTCGGCACCGATCGCGTTCTCCACGTCGATGAACCCGGTGACCTGCCAGGTCTGCGGGTCGACCAGCACGTTGCCTTCATGGAAGTCGTTGTGGCACAGGACCGCGTGATCGTTGGCGAGATCGGTGTGGCGTTGGACGTACTCGGTGATCCGCTGGTGCAGTGCGAGGTCACCGCCGAGCTGCTCGAACTCGTTCAGCTTCTTGGCGAACTGCCGCCGGACGTACTGCTCGTTATCCGGCAACGGGTCGAGGATCTGATCGACCAGATACCCGTACGCCGGTTGCGGGATCCCGTGCATTCGCTTCAGCAACGCGCCGATCTGCTGGTAGATCGCCCGCCAGCCCGGTGGTTCGAGCTCGGACAGCGGAACACCGTCTAGTTTGGTCAGGACCGTGAACTCGTCCTGCTCGACGTACAGGATCCTCGGGATTTCGGTCGTGAACTCGGCGGCGAGCAGTCCGTAGACGTGGACCTCTTTGGCTTGCTTCCACGCCCACTCGGGCTTGTAGACCTTCACGATGAGCGGACCCTCGTCGGTGCTTGCTTCGAAGACACTGCTGAGCTGTCCGCCGGTCCGCTCGGTGATGTTCGTGACTGTGATGCCGGGACGGGCTTTAGCGACCATGGCATTGACGTCCATGTCTTGGACCCTAGGTGCGCTGTCGAACGGTTTTACCTGTCTAGATCCGCCCAGGTGTCCACGTCGTCACCATTCTTGGTTGGCTCCGACCACACCAGGTCGAGCTCGGCCATCAGCCGCCGTACCGACTTGTCCCGCGGATCGCCGAGTCGCTCCAGCGCCTGCTCAAGCGAGCTTCGCTTGTACGCCGCCGCCAGCCACTGGTCGCGCCCATTACTGTCCCGCAGCCCGCTGCCGTCGTGGCTCCCGAGGCTGTCGACCAGCCGGGTGACGTCAGCTGCCGTCACCCAGGGCAAGTCGCAGCTCAGCACGACCACAACCGGCTGGTGGCCACCGGCCAGCCCTGCAGCCAACCCAGCTACCGGACCACTTCCCGGGGGCTCCTCCTGGGTCCACTCCACGTCCCGGTAGGTCTCCCGCACCGGTCCGACCACCACAGTCCGCGCGGCACCCTCGACGGCCCGCAGTACTCGATCGAGGAACGTCACCCCGTCGAGCACCACCAGCGCTTTGTCCACTCCGCCAAGCCGAGTAGACCCGCCCCCCGCGACGATCACCGCATCGAACTCCACCCCCTCAGTCTGCTACTCCTCAGGCATCAGTGCGGCACGGGCGCTGCTCAGCTCCTCCAGTTGTTCCGGCGTCAGGTCGGCTGCCGCCTTGCGGCGGTGCTCGGTCATCGCAGCCAGCTCCTCGGGCGTCAGCTGGGCTGCCGCGGTCTTCCTGCTCTCTGCGAGCTCTTCGAACTCCTGTCGTGTGAGTGCACGGGTCATGGCAGTCATCACCTCAATCAACTCGATCAATGTCTGGGCCGACGGTTGCTCCGCCTGGTCCAGTCCGGTCAGCACACCGACCAGCTTCCGCTGCACCTTGGTCGCTGCAGCGACCTGCTCCTCGACGACTTCGAGCTGGGTGCGGATCAGCTCCCGCACGTCGCTCACGTCGCCGTCGAGCAGCTGCGCCACCTCGGCGAGCGGTAGCCCGAATGCGCGCAGCGCGAGCACCCGGTGCAATCGCCGTACGTCGGCGGCGTCGTACTGCCGGTGTCCCGAAGCGGTCCGTCCGCTCGGGGCCAGCAGGCCGATCTCGTCGTAGTGGTGCAGTGTGCGGACGCTGAGGCCGGTGGCTTGTGCCAGCTCGCCGACCCGCCAGGTCCTGTCGTCGGTGTCCATGTCTTGACCGTAAGACCTGACGTCACGGGAGGTTCAAGTCCGATTTGTGCGGCACCATGGGGACATGAGGATTGCCGTGGTGCAGACCGCCAGTAGCTCGGACAAGGCGGCCAATCGCGACCTGGTCACCAGGCTGGTGGCCGAGGCGGCTCAGGACCGGCCTGACCTGGTCGTGCTGCCGGAGGCGATCATGGCCGATTTCAACCTCGACGGCGTGGCAGACGTCGCGGAGCCGCTGGACGGCGAGTTCGTGTCGACCCTGCGCAAGAGTGCGGTGGAGCACGGGGTGGCGATCGTCGCCGGCATGTTCGAACGCAGCTGCGACCAGGACCGCCCGTACAACACACTGCTGGCGGTCGGCGCTGATGGTGCCCTGCTCGGCGCGTACCGCAAGATCCACCTGTACGACGCGTTCGGCTACAAGGAGTCCGACCAGCTGACCCCCGGTGACGTCGCACCGGTCGTGGTGAAGATCGCCGGCCGGACACTGGGCCTGATGACCTGCTACGACCTGCGGTTCCCCGAGCTTTCGCGTGCTCTGGTCGACAAGGGTGCCGATGTGCTCGTCGTACCGGCCGCGTGGGTGCGTGGCCCGCTCAAGGAGCACCACTGGACCACTCTGCTCACGGCGCGGGCCATCGAGAACACCTGTTACGTGGCGGCTGCGGCACAGAACGGGAAGAAGTACTCCGGCCTCAGCCAGGTCATCGACCCGCAGGGCGTCGCAGTCGCCGCAGTCGGTGACGCAGACGGCTATGCGGTGGCCGAGCTGACCGATGAGACCCTCACCGACGTGCGCCACCGCAACCCTTCGCTGGCCAACCGCCGCTTCACTGTCACTCCCCGTTCCTAGTCTCGGGTTAGCCTCCTGGGGTGGCAGACGGCTTTGACTTATGGCACCACGGCGATCTCGAGGTCGGTGACGGCCTGGTAGACCTCGCCGTCAACGTGCGGTCCGGTACGCCGCCACCCTGGCTGATCGACGCGATCACCGCGAGCCTGCCGGACCTGGCGGCGTACCCGCGTCAGGAGGCTGCCGTGCGGGCGGTCGCTGCGCGGCACCGGATGGACCCGGAGCGTGTCCTGCTGACCGCGGGTGCGGCAGAGGCGTTCGTGTTGATCGCCCGTGCGTTCCGGCCGCGACATGCGGTCGTCGTACACCCGCAGTTCACCGAACCCGAGGCAGCGCTGCGGTCCGCGGGTCACATGGTCGACCGGGTCATCCTGCGACCGGAGGACGGGTTCGTTCTCGATCCGGCGGCGATACCGGCCGACGCGGATCTCGTGGTGATCGGCAACCCCACCAACCCGACTTCGGTCCTGCACCGCGCCGACGACCTGCGCGAACTCGCCCGGCCGGACCGCATCCTCGTGGTGGACGAGGCGTTCATGGACGCCGTACCGGGTGAGCCGGAGTCGCTGGCCGGTGCGTCGATTCCGGGGCTGGTGGTGATTCGCAGTCTCACGAAGACATGGGGGCTGGCTGGGTTGCGGGTCGGGTACGTGCTCGCCGCTGCCGGGTTGATCGAGCAACTGGCGGCCGTACAGCCGCACTGGCCGGTGTCCACGCCTGCACTGGCCGCAGCGATTGCTTGCAGCAACGAGCATGCGGTCGCCGAAGCGGCTGCGGCTGCGCTCGACACCGAGCGCCAGCGGTCCTATCTGCTCGATAACTTGGTTGCTGGGCGCACATACGGCGTACCGCGCGGGCCGTTCGTCCTGGTGCAGGTCGCGGGAGGCACCGTACTGCGAGAAGCCTTGCGTGCCAAGGGCTATGCGGTACGGCGTGGGGATACGTTCCCGGGTCTCGGACCGGATTGGTTGCGCATCGCAGTCCGGCCGGAGGACGTTGTTGACGGCTTCGTGAAGGTGTGGCGCGACACTGCCGTCGACCTGTAACCGGCGCGACGTTTAGGCAGCCCTCCCTTTGCGCACAGGATGGTCCCACCATCAGTGAAGGGAGCAGCATCATGGGTCTGAACGATGACGACATGAACACTTCGTCCGACAGCGGTGAGTACGGCGGTTCGACTGAGGGCAACGACACCCAGGCCGGTGGCAACACGCCATCTGGATACGGGAGCTCGGAGGGTCCCGCTGACGGTGGCGCAGTAGGCGGCGGCACCGACGGTGGTGCCGACGGCGGCGCGGGTGGCGAGTCCAGTGGGGACTCGGGCGGCTTCGGCGGCGGGGGATCCGAAGAGGGGCCGGCTGACGGCGGTGCGGTCGGAGGAGGCACCGACGGCGGTGCTGATGGCGGTGCCGACGGTGGTGGCGGCGACGGGTACGGCTCCGGCTCCGGCTCTGGCTCCAGCGACTCGGACTCGGACTCGGGTTCTGGCTCTGGTGGCGAGGGGCCGGCCGACGGTGGCGCCGATGCGAATGCGACCGACGGTGGTGCCGATGGAGGCGCGAGCGGCAACTCCGGAAGCTGGTGACGACAGTGCCGGGAGCCGGACCGCAACCAGATCCTGCCGAGACGGTTGACCGTCCGGCTCTTCGGCGCTGCGTGGCAGGCGACCTCGACGAGTTCGGCAGCACCTACTGGGGTTCACGTGCGCTGTTGTCGCACGCCCCGGACCTGCCCGCGCCGTACGACGACCTGTTCACACTGACCGCTGCCGACGAACTGCTGTCCCGCCGCGGTCTCCGCACACCGTTCCTGCGCATCGCCAAGAACGGGTCGGTTGTCGGCGACAGTCAGTTCACCGGCTCGGGAGGTGTCGGCGCAGACATCTCCGACCAGGTGCGCGACGACAAGGTCGCAGCGCTGTTCGCCAGCGGGCACACCGTCGTACTGCAAGCACTGCATCGCACCTGGCCCGCACTGGTCGACTTCGCTACTCAGCTGTCGACAGATGCCGGGCACCCGGTGCAGATCAACGCCTACATCACCCCGCCCGAGTCACAGGGGTTCTCCGCGCACTACGACGTACACGACGTTTTCGTACTGCAGGTGGCCGGCGAGAAGCACTGGACCGTCCACGAGCCAGTTCACGTGGACCCGCTCCGCAATCAGCCGTGGACCGACCACTCCGCCGAGGTAGCCGCAGCGGCCCGCGACACGTCGCCGGTAGTCGACGAGGTGCTGCGGCCGGGTGACGCGCTGTATGTCCCGCGTGGTTTCCTCCACTCAGCCAAGACTCTGGGCGGAGTCAGTGCCCACCTGACTGTGGGACTCCACACGCTGACGCGCTACCTGCTGGTCCAAGAACTGGCCGCCCTGGCCGCTCGGGAACCAGCCCTTCGAACCGCACTGCCGATCGGCTTTGACCCAGGCGACCCGACCCAACTGGCCGAGGTGCTGCCGGAGGTCACCGAGCTGTTGATCGCCCAGCTTCGCTCCACCTCGGTGGACGACCTGGCGCTGCGCCTCCGTCGCCGTACCTGGTCCGCCAACCGCCCCGAATCCATTCCGCCCCTGGCCCACGCCGCCGCGCTCACGACTCTCGCGCCGGGGACCACGGTTCGCCTTCGCGGCGGACTCCGGCACCGGCTGGTTTTGGGCTCAGACCCGGTGACGCTGCAGCTCCCCGACCGAACCATCACGTTCCCTGCTGCGGTTGGCCAGGCTCTCAGTCAGCTGCTGAACGGCCAGGAGCACAAGGTGGGCACGCTGCCCGGGCTCCCGGTCGAAGACCAGTTGGTACTCGTCCGCCGCCTGCTAAGGGAAGCTGTGCTGGTCCCCACGTCATAAGCTGCGTTTTAGTGACAACTCCCCTGGATCCCACCTCCGCGGCGCCCTCGGCTCCGGCCGACCGCCGCTATCGGTCCGAGACCGGTTGTGCGGCGATGGCACTCCAGCGCGGCGATTCACTGATGGCCACCGCTCCGCCCGCCGACCGGTGGCTCCTGATCGAGTCCCGCACGCCGTGGCCGCCTCAGGCCCTCACCGCCCTTCCACACGTCGGCCCCGAAGTAGCCCGCCGCTGCGCCGACCTCGGCTACCGCCCAGTCCTCATCCGACGCCACGGCCGCGCGGACCAAGCCGTCGTACGACGCTATGCCTTGGTGGACTGCCGTCCCGGACACGAGTCCATCCGCTGGGGCGAATTCGACGCCGACGCCGACCTAGTCACCGTCCTGAAGGCAGTTGCCGCCGGCAACCTCACCGACCTCCAACCGCCAACCCAGGAACCGATCTACCTCGTCTGCACCCACGGCCGCCACGACGCCTGCTGCGCAGTCCGCGGCCGCCCAGTAGCAGCCGCCCTCACCGCCGCCTACCCCGACCGGACCTGGGAATGCAGCCACATCGGCGGCGACCGCTTCGCCGGGAATGTGGTCGTCCTCCCCCAAGCCCTCTTCTACGGCCAAGTCACTCCCGACCGCGCACTAGAGGTCGCCAAACACCACGCCGAAGGCCGAGTAGTCCCCGACCTCCTCCGAGGCGCCGGCACTTTCCCCCCACCAGTCCAAGCCGCCCAACACTACGCCCGCCAAGCCGGCCACTCCCTGGACCTGACCGCCCTCCGCCCCACCCAAATCCACCCCCTCCCCAACCACCACTACAAAGTCACCCTCACCCACGTAGTCGTCGAACTATCAATCCACTTCGACACCCTCGACGCCCGCCTAACCTGCGCCGGCAAGTCCCCCACCCAAGTACGCCGCTTCGAACTACACAGCATCGAACCAGTCGAAGGGTAGTTATGGCTGGAGTTCTAGGCTGGCCAGGTGAGCCTTCACATTCCGGACCAAGTCCGCAGAACCGTGACAGCCAGCGGGAACGAGTCCTGGCTGGACGAGGTACCAGCCGTGGTCGACTCGCTGGCACGGGAGTGGTCTCTGGTGATCGGGCCCAGCTTCTCTGGTGGTCTCGCTGCTCTGGTCGTCGAGGCGACGCTGGTTGACGGAACTGCGGCGGTTCTCAAGATCGGTGTGCCAGGTCGGGATCTCGAGCCGGAGGCCATCGCGTTGCGCCTGGCGGACGGGGAGGGATGCGCAAGGCTGTTGCGTGAAGACGTGGGTCGACAAGCTCTTCTGCTGGAGCGCCTGGGGGCTCCGATGTACGACGTCGTGTCCGACCCGGCAACCCAACACGACCTGCTGTGCGACGCAGCAGTTCGTCTGTGGCGGCCGATCGGTCCCGACGTTGGCCTTCCAACTGGTGCGGACTTGGCAGAGCGGTACGCCGATCGGCTGCCTCAACTCTGGGAACGGGCAGGGCGACCGTGTTCGCCGGCCACGGTGGCGGATGCGCTCGAGTGCATGCATCGTCGTCGCCTCGCTCACGACGATCGGACCGCGGTGCTGGTCCACGGTGATATCCACGAGATGAACGCCCTGAAGGCGAGTGACGGCAGCTACAAGTTCATCGACCCCGCCGGACTACGCGCCGAACCGGCATGCGATCTCGGCACCATCGTGCGGTGCACCCCGGACCTCGGCGACGACCTCCGGGCGCGGACCGAGCACCTGGCTTCTCGCACCGGCGTGGACCCCGACGCCATCTGGGATTGGGGAACCATCCACCGAGTCGTCAGCGGCGTCTACTCCTGCAGCATCGGCTTCCAGCCCTTCGGCAACCTCCTCCTGGCCGAAGCTGATCGCCTCACCGCGTAGTCACAGTCGTCAGACTTCCGCGCGCATCACCCACCGCCACTTGGCGATCTGTCGGTCACGCACAAAGCCGAACCGCTCGTAGAGCTCCTCCGGGCCGGTTTGCAGGTACGCGCCACGCTGCGGCTTCCGATCGACGGTCTGCTCCGGATACGCCTCCACCACTCCACCTCCGGCTGCCTGGATCGCATCCAGTGCGCCCCGGACAGCCGCACGGGCGACACCACGGCCGCGATGGCGGCTTCCGGTGAAGATGCATCCGATCCGCCACGCGGGCAGGACTGCGCCGCCGGCGGCGTACTTGGCCGGGTTCTTGATGTTGGGCAGCTCCGCCGGTGTGCCGTACTGGCACCAACCCACGCATGTTCCGTCGGCGTCGTAGACGAGGATCTGGTGCACTGTGCCTTGGTCCACGTGGGCGCGCTTTGCGGCGCGGTTGCGTTCGGCGCTATGAGGTGCCTCGCCGAACCCTTCGACATGAAAGCCCATGCACCAGCAGCCGCCCCACACCCCGTTGTTGGCTTCCACCAACGCAGCGAAGTCGTCCCAGGTCTCCGGCGACAACGGCCGAGTCGTATAGACGTCCGTCACCAGCGCACTCCCTTCCAAGCCCGTGCCCAGCCCGGTGTCACCACAGCGATTCGAGTAAACAGGATCGAATCAGTCGGCGGGTAGCTCCCGGTCCTCGTGATGGGCGCCGAAGAACGCGGATTGGCGCGCCATGATGTCGCGCATACCGGTTCCGCGCGGGACGCCGTACACAGTGCCGGGGAAGTCCAGCTCGCGTTGGACCTGCCAGAGCTCTTCGTGCCGGTCGGGCGAGAAGAGTTGAGCCGGGTCTCCGACTGCGATCCAGCCGATCGGGAGGACCGCGCCGGGTTCCAGGCGCGAGTTGACGTGCAGCACGCTGTTGATCCGGAGCTCCGCGCCCGCGCCGACGACAGAACCGGGGAACAACGCAGCGCCCGTGGCGATGAAGACTTCGTCCTCGACCGTGGCGCCGTTCACGTGTGCATGGGGACCTACCAGGACCGCGTCGCCGAGCACTGCGTGATGTTTCGCCCGGCCGCGGACCAGGGCGTTCTCCATCACCACACTGTTCGTGCCGAGCCGGACCTCGCCGTTCTCCGCCGTCAGGACCGCACCATGCAGGACCCTGCTGCCTTCGCCAAGAACGACAGCGCCGCAGAGCACGGCCGATGGTGCGACATAAGCGGATTCGGGCACGACCGGTCGCCGGCCGCGATGTTCGAGCAGCATCGAGCTCATCCCTCCGTTGGGCATCACCTTTCCCTCAGTCGTACACGAAGGTCTGTGGTTCATGGGCGGTTCTCCGTCGCCCGGGACCTCACACCCCGGGCGGCAGGTCCGTCTGCGGCCGTCCACATCAAAGGTGGGAGACTCGGCCGCCCGGACGTCCAGGTGGAGAAACCTCGAACTAGGGCAACATTAGAACAGATGTTCGATCGACCGCAATGAATCCTGACACGTCAGTTGTTGTGTCTCAAGACATCGGTGACGAATCTGTATCAGGACATCGGTGACGCTTCCGGGCGCTTGGTGGTGACACTTCTTCGGCCAGCGCGCAAGGTATGGCCTTCCGGAGTAGCCGAGATCAGGACATTGCCGGCTTCAAGCAGAACCGGCTCAGTCAGGGCTCGGCCTTCGACTCGGACGGGCACACCGCCAGCTACTAGGTTGCGGTCTCACGGACTCGCGGATAGCGGGGACCTGCAGGAGCCGCCAGACTGCTTCAATGAGCCAGCAGTCCTCCGACAGCGCCGCAATCCCGTCCGAGAGGCCCAACCCAGACCTGTATCCAGACCTGGCCGCCGCAGGCAGTCTCGCCGCAGCACTGGAGCAGGTCGCCGACGAGATGGGACTCGATCTCGGTGAGGTTGAGCGGAGCAACTCGGACCCTAACTGGGCAACGGTCACCGGCGCGGCCCCAGGCCTCGAGTATTACTCGATTTGGCTCGCTGCTCAGGAACGACGGTTTCTCATCGAAGGCTGGAGTCGAGGCGTCAGCCTCATCCACGGCACGACGGACGATCTCCACGCGGTGACCAAAGCCGCGGCAGCCTGGCGAACCGGTGCAACCCTGCGGGAACTGCGAGACCTCTGCCCGTTCATCACCTTCAACGAACTTGCAGAGGCCCACGAGCGCGGTCCTGCCGACGCTGTCACCATGATGTGGCGCCTCGTTCGGGAGGAAATGGCGGAGGACATCCCATTTCCAGCAGTTCGCGATCTGGTGGAAGCCGCCTATGCCGAGCCGAAGCTCCGGCAGCTCTATCCAGTCACCAGTCACTGGTCCCTCCACTTCAGCACCTGCACCGGTTTCCCCTTCACCTGGGTAGTGCCGTTCGTTGATCCCCTGCGCGACGGGCGATACCGCGTGTGCGGCCCACACCGAGGAACAGTTGTCGGTGAGGCCGATACTGCAGAGCAGGCCATCGCACTCGTCGTGGGCCATATGCCGAGCGACATCGGCCCAGCCGTCGTCGGCACCGCCGACGACCTGGCCGGGAGTTAGTTGTTCTGTACAGGCACCGGCCCGTCCCGCAAGAGGTTTCGACAACCAACGGTGCGGTCGCGGGAGATGTGTCACGTCTTCGTCCAGGCGGCTGAGGTCTGCCCGGCCAGGTGACCACCGGATTGTGTCCGACTGGAACTATGTCCTGACACAGAACTGTCACCGATGTCCTGAGACATCACATCCTGACACGTCAGTCGGCTCGATTCGCTCGTGCTCCGAGGGCTGGTGTGACGGCGGCGATGATGCCGGCGGCGACGAGTCCGATCACGGCGGTCACCAGCCATGGCAGCTCGTGCCGTATCTCGAAGAGCTGGGCGAAGAACGCGGGTGCGAGCATGCTGGCGAAGGTGAAGCTGTACTGCCAGTACGACAGGTACTTCCCGCGCCCGACGAGCGGTGCGACGCCGGCCGCCAGCGCGTTGTTCGTGGCCGAATGCACCAGGCTGGCAAACGCGTAGACGACAGTGGCGAGCACCAGGGCTACCGTCACCAACGCGGTCGGTAGCTGCGTGAGCGACGCCATCAGCAACGCCCAGACCGCCCACACCACCCCGGTCACGACCAGCGCCGTCGTACGGCGTCGCTTCTCGGTACGCCGGACCACGACCGTCTGCAAGGTCGCCAGTACGACGGACACGCCGGCGAGGAGTGGGCCAAGCAGCCACTCCGGTGTCGGCAGCGCGTCGGCGATGTAGACCGGCAGACCGACGCCGAGCATCATCATGCACAGCGCGAGCAGTGTGTTGGCAGCGATCAGGATCAGGAACGGCCTGTCCTTGCGGAGCAGTGGCGCAGGCCCAGAGTCCTCTGTCGACCGCAGGTGGTGTGACGGGTGCAGTCGCAGCAGGAGCAGACCGGCCAGGCAGAAGGTCACTGCATTCACCGCCATCGCCACCAGGAACGGTGTCGTCCCACCGATCGCCAGCAGCGCTCCGGCCGCCAGACCGCCGAGTGCGAACCCACCGGCCTGCATCATCCCGCCCAGTCCGAACCACCGGTCCCGGTCGCCGTCGTCCGCGACATCTGCCAGCAGGCTGAAGATCGAGGACCAGAACACCCGCTGGCCCATCGTCGTGACCAGCGCAGACAGGAACAGCAGCCAGATCGATCGGCCGAAGAAGAAGCCGACAAAGGCGAGCGCCTGCGCGAACTGGGCGCCCACCACGAGGCCGCGCGGCCCGATCCGGTCGATCACCACGCCCACCGCGGCCGGAGCCGCGATGGAGAACAGGGTGGCGACGGTCAGCAGCACACCCGCCGTACCTAGCGGGATGTCGGCGACACGAACGAAGTACAGGAGCAACAGCGGCCCGGCGCAGCCGCCACCGAACGAGTCGATCGCCAGACCGATCAGCAGTGGTAACCGCCCGCGGACGTTGGGTAGGCCGAGGGAGGTCGCTGAGGGCATGCTCCATCCTTACCAGTCCCAGGCTGCGGTGCGACCCGATTTCAGTCCGGTACGGCGGCCGCCCGCCGTACGGACACGTGTCGCAGCGGCCGCCACGCCACCGCAGTCATCAGTACCATGGCGCCGAAAGCCGCAGTGAACGGCGCAGTCAGACCGAACCGCTGCGCCAGCAGGCCGCCCAGCGCAGAGCCGATCGCCGCACCGCCAACCGATGCCAGCAGGTAGACGCTGTTGACCCGACCCATCAGCGCATCAGGTGTCGCCAGTTGACGCGCTGTGGTCGACACAATGCCCCACACCACCGCGTGCACGCCGAACACCGCCATAGTCGCGCCGGCGACCCAGGGGCTCCGAGTCAGCGCCAGAACCAGGTGGACCACCGTCTCGATGACCAGGATCGAGCAGGCCAACGTCCGGACACCCACGTGCCCCCACAGCCAGCTGACACCGGCGCGCACCTCGGTCCAGAGCGCCGTACCAGCGGACTCGACAGGTGCCGGCCGGACGGTCACCCGCGCGATGAGCACCGCAGCCGCCGCGAACGTGACCGCGTCGAACACCAGTGGCACACCCGCACCAGCCGCGAACAGCAACGCCCCCAACGGCGGGCCGCCGAGCTGCTGCACCAGGGTCCCCGTGGCGTAGAGCCTGGCATTCGCCTTACCCAGCTGGTCTTTCGGTACGGCGTTCACCAGCAGCGCGCCGGATGCGCTGTCAGCCAACGTCTCCGCCGTACCAAGCAGGAACAGCGCGACGTAGATCGCCCACAGTGGCGACGTACCGACCAGCACCGCAACACCCAGCGCAGCAAGGACAACCGCGCGAAAGAGGTCAGCGGCAACAATCATCGTCCGCCGGTCGAGCCGATCGGCCAACGCACCACTGAACAACGCAAACAACAACCACGGCAACTGCTGCACAAACGCCGCAGCCCCGACCGCAGCCGGCGCACTGGTGATCGAAGCCACCAGCAACGGCCCCGCCGCCAGCAGCGCCCCGTCACCCAGATTCGAAATGATCGCCGCCGGCCAGATCCGCCGAAAATCGGGCCCAAGCGCAGCCGGCAGCACGGTCTCACGAAGAGAAGGCATCAAGAAACTCCAGAGGGCCACTCCGCCATGCACCTCGCACCCTATAACCGCCTCTGCGCTATCCTCAACGCTCGGCGGCAAGCCGCCAGGAGGGCTCGCATAGTGGCCGAGTGCGCTGGTCTTGAAAACCGGTATGGCGGGTGACCGTCATCGTGGGTTCGAATCCCACGCCCTCCGCTCAAGGGTCTTATCCGAGGCGCCGGAGCGCGGTCTCGACGGCGACCTCGACCCGGGCGGTCATGCCGGGTACGTCGACGGGGCGGCGTCCGGCGACCTGATCGAGGATCCACTTCGACCCGCTGTCGTCATAGTGCAGCAGGGCGTACAGGTCCCACCACGGATCGAGAGTGACCCCGGCGGCCGACTCGTAGAGCGTCCGGAGCTGTTCCGCCCACTCGGGTGCGTAGAGCGCCGCCAGGTATCGGCGGCAGTGACCGATGTCGATCGCGCGCGAGCCCCGATGGATGCCGTTCCAGTCGGTCAGTCCGGTGATCTTGCCGCGGGACCACAGGAGGTTGACGGGTAGGAGGTCGCAGTGGAGGAAGACGGCGGTGTCCTTTGGCGGCGGTGCGGCCATGGCATTGAAGGCTGCCTTCCAGACGGCTGGCTTTTGGGCGCCGGCTGGGACCTGAAACGCGTCTAGGGGAGCGATCCAGGAGTCTGTCCAGGGTCGGAGCGTCTTGGCGGGGAGATTGAGGGAGTGCAGCAGGACGGCAAGCTCTGCGATTCTCGTCAGCCACGACTGTGGCTCCGTCGGGTTGAGGTGAACGTGCCCGGGCAGCCGCGTCATCAGCAGCGATGGCGAGCCACCGGTCGACGTACCGGCGACATCGGTTGCCAGGATGGTCGGAACCGGGAGTCCGCTTCCGGCGACCACGCCTAGGTTGGCGATCTCCTGCTCCAAGGGTTCCTGCAGGCCGAGTCCGCTCGGGTACTGGCGTAGTACGACGTACGTTCGCACTCCACGGTGTTCGACGGTCAGCCGGTTCACGGCGGAGCAGACGCCACCGGTCATTCGGCGGTAGCCGACAACGCGACTGCCCCGACCCATCGACGCCGCAACCCAGTCGAGAGACTCGTCGGAGGGCCGACGCTGCCGGAACCCGCCATCTCTCCAGTCGCCGTCAGTCACGACCGCGAGCCTATTCGCCAGGGCAGGTTTGCGTTGAGAATTTAATGCCACTGACCTGTCGGAACCGGGGTGAGGCGTTCGTTGCAGGGGTGACAGTCACCGGACTGAAGAAAGGCATGGCGCCATGCGGAAACTGATCTACGGCATGAACCTCTCCCTGGACGGCTACATCGCCGCGCCTGGCGACGACATCAGCTGGGGCGTGCCGAGCGACGAGCTGTTCCAGTTCTGGCTCGACGAGGAGCTGGCGATCGGGCTGCTGATGTACGGGCGCAAGTTGTGGGAGACGATGAGTTCCCACTGGCCGACCGGCGACCAACAGCCCGACGCGACCCCGGCGCAGATCGAGTTCGCACGCAACTGGCGGGACACGCCGAAGGTGGTCTTCTCCTCGACGATCGACAAGGTCGACTGGAACACCCGCCTGTTCACGGGCGACGCCGTACCGGAGATCACCCGCCTCAAAGCCGAAGACGGCGCTCCCATGCGAGTCGGCGGCGCCACGCTAGCCGCGGCGGCCATGCGAGCCGGCCTGATCGACGAGTACGAGGTCGTCACCCACCCGGTGCTGGTGGGCGCCGGTACGCCGTTCTTCACCGCACTCGACAGCTGCGTGAACCTGAATCTGGTCGAGACGCGAACGTTCTCCGGCGGCATCACCCTGGCCAGGTACGAGACGAGGCGCTGAGTGCCTTGGCTCGAATGAGTCCGATTCTGCGTGGTCGGTTCGGTGGCTGCCGAGCCCCGGAAACGGCGTGGGCGTCCGAGTTGTGCAGCTTCCGATCAAGAAAGATCCGGACGGCGCAAGAATCGCAAAACCGCAGGTCAGAGGCCTGTTCGGCGCTCCATTCGCCGTCCAAAGATGTGTCGTTGGACGGCGTTTACACGCTCCGATCAAGAAAGACTTCGCTCCTGTGAGCCACGCCGATATCGGCCTGTGCGCGCGTTACTGGCGACCTCCCCGTCAGGAGAATTGGTGCGTCCGGGGATGCACCTGCAGGTGCACTCGGCGCAGATTCGCACGTTCCTCAGGAGCCGGGGGGTTCGGTGCTCTGATGAGTGAGGTGTTGCCATTACGGCGAATTTTCTTGCTTTGGGGATTGGGCGCTCAGCATGGTGGGCGGGTGACGAAGAAGAGTGATTTGGGGCCGCCGGGGACTGGTGGCAGTGAGAAGGAGACTCTGGTGGGGTTTCTTGACTACCTGCGTGAGGGGGTGGCTCGGAAGGCTGAGGGGGCGCCGGAGCCGGGGGTGCGGACGGCGGGGGTGTCGTCGGGGACGAGTGTGTTGGGGCTGGTTAAGCATCTGACTGCTGTGGAGCGGTACTACTTCCTGGGGGCGGATGTGCGGAGCTGGCCGGCGACGATGCGGCCGGGTGCGAAGGACACCGTGGAGTCGGTGGTGGCGGGCTACCGGGAGGCGGTGCGGGAGGCTAATGAGGTGATCGCGGGGTATGACGACCTGACGGCTGCTGCGCCTCCGATAGCGCGTAACGGGAGCGTGTCGACGATGCGGTGGTTGCTGGTGCACATGATTGAGGAGACTGGGCGGCACGCCGGGCACGCGGACATCTTGCGGGAGCAGATCGACGGGGCTGTCGGGCGCTGAAAACCCCGGTGCAGGTAGTGATGCGGGCGGGCTAGTGTCGCGAGCATGGTGGTGCATGTGAGCGGGCGGGCGCAGTCTTGGGCGGACTGTGACGAGGATGTTCGCGAGTATGTGTTGCGGGCGGCTGGTCTGGTGGATGGCTGGGCCTACGTGCACGGGTCGTTGGCCATGGGGTGTTTCTACCGAGCCAAGAGTGACGTGGACCTGCTGGTGGTGGTGCCCGCGCGGCTGACTCCGGCGGAGCGGGAGCGGATTGCCAGAGGGTTCGCCGGTACGGCGGCAGCGCGGCCGGTGCTCGGTGATCTTGAGATGTCGGTGCTCACGGTTGAGCAGGCTGCGACTCATGAGCACCCGCGCCCGTACGAAGTCCACTACTCCGCAGCGTGGACAGACGCGATTCTCGGCAACCAGGTGGACTACACAGGCTCAGGTGCTGATCCGGACCTGGCTGCGCACATCACTGTCACCAGGAAGCGTGGCGTGGCGCTGAGCGGTCCGCCGCCAGACGAGGTGTTCGCACCGGTCCCGTACGACGACTACCTGTCGGCGGTGCTGGAGGACCTGCAGGATGTGATGGCAGGCGACGCACTGCTCAAGTCGCCGTACTACGGCGTGCTGAACGCATGCCGCGTTCTGGCGACTCTGGAGCTGGGACCTGGGACTGTGCTCAGCAAGGAAGAGGGTGCGGTTTGGGCGCGTGAGCACTTGCCACAAGCGCACCACGCGGTCGTGGAGCAGGCGCTGAGCTGCTACCGGAGCGCCACGCCGGTCTCCGCTGCAGAGCGAGAGACCGACGGGCACGACTGGGACCGTACGGCGCTACTTTCCTTCAGGGACTGGGTTCTGAAGCAGGTATGACTCGCGGCTGATGCGGAAGCACCGAGTGGGCGTGGGAGTGCCCAGGTAGGTGTCGACACCGTGGTCGGCGGTCTCGGTCATCCCCAACTGCTGGAGAATGCGCACCGACGCCTGGTTGGTCTCGGCCGCCTCGGCGCCGACCCAGTCGAGACTCAGCACGCTGAAGCCGTGCTCCAGCCCCAGCCGGGCGATGGTCGTTCCCAGCCCCTCACCCCAGCGGGTCGAGGGGCCGACAACGTAGCCGAGCTCCCGGTGATCCGAGTCGGTCCCGGCGAGGTCGACGTACCCGATCACCTCGTCGCCCCGGACCGCGGCCAGGCGCAGCAGCTCGCCCTTCTCGAGCGTGCGCTGCCAATGAGCCTCGTGCGCCGGCCGCGGCAGATCGAGAGTCCACCCGGCGTGTTCGCACAGCCGGCGGTCTGCACCCCAGTCCGCGTACGTCGCGATGTCAGCAAGCTCCAGCGGACGCAGGAACACCGGGGACTCCACCCCACCACCCTACGAGACCTGCTGAAGCGGGAACGAGTGATGCTCGTGAGTGACGGTCCACCGTCCGTTCTGACGGTGGAGGCCGAGGGTGAGGCGGAGGCGGAGGTCAGGGTTGGTCTTGAACTCGTCTGGCGTGCCGCAGCGCAGGAGAGCGAAGGCGAACGCGACATCGGCGCCGGCTGTCACGTCGAGCGACTCCAGTTCGAAGCACGCGCCGGACTGTTGCCACTCGAAGAAGCCGGGCCACGTCTCCCGGTAGGCGTCCAGCCCGCGCACACCCTCGTACGGCGGCGGTACGTCGTACATGACGATGTCGGGGGCATGGTCGGCGAGGACTGTGGCCAGGTCACCGGTGTCGACTGCGGTGACCCAGCGCTCGATCAGGGTGCGGACTTGCTGTTCGTCTGTCATACCCATAGAACCCGGCGACCGCCGGAAACTCATCGCGGCAGTTCGGTCGGCAATCCGAAGGGCGCGAACTCCGCCTCCAGGAACGACACGACCTCTGCGATTTCACCGCCGCGAAGGACCAGCAGATCGAGGCCTGCGGGCACGTAGCGATCGCCCTCCAGGATGTACGTGCCCACTGCGAGCTGGCCGTTCGCACTGGCCGGCAGGAGGCGCCACTGGCTCTGCAGCGGCCCCTCCTCCAGGAACGTCCGGATCGCTGCCCGCCCGGCGAACCACTGCGGCAGCGGCGGCATCGAGTATTTCGCATCGTCCGCCAGCATCGCCACGATCGCGTCGACGTCACCGGCTTCCCACGCGGCCATGTACCGCCGTACCAGGTCTCGCTGCGCAGGTTCGCCCAGCGTGCGCAGAGTGGCCTGCTGTGTCGGAACTGACCCGACTACCGCCCGCGCGCGTTGCAGTGCGCTGTTGACCGCAGCCACTGACGTATCGAGCAGCTCAGCGACCTCACGCGCAGCAAACGCCAGTACGTCGCGCAGCAGGAGTACTGCGCGTTGCAGAGCCGACAGGTGTTGCAGGGTGGCGACAAATGCCAGTTCCACCGACTCCAGCGTTGCCACTCGAGTCTCGGGAGTGGTCCAGTCGAGACGGTTGGTCGGGTACGGCTCCAGCCACAGAGTAGCCTCCTCTGCATCCACCGGGAGCTCGCGGCGACCGCGGCGCTCGATCAGCGTGAGGCAGCGGTTCGTGGCGATCTTGTAGAGCCAGGGCCGAATCGAGCCGCGGTCCTCGTACTCGTCCAGGCCCTTCCATGCCCGCAGCAACGTCTCCTGAACCGCATCCTCCGCGTCTGCGAACGAGCCGAGCATGCGGTAGCAGTGCGCGTGCAGTTCACCGCGCCACGGCTCGACGAGCTGCTCGAACGTGTCCATCACGCTGAGCGTACTGTCCAGCGCTCGAGGAGCGCAGCGCTTCGGCCACTGTCCAGTGCGGCCCGGCACACGTCGAGACATGCCGCCAGTTGGTCGAGGAAGTTGTCGGGCTGCAAGTCCAGTGTGGTCAGGGCGGCCGCTGCATTGAGCAGTACGACGTCCCGGACCGGGCCGGGCGCGGAGCCGTTGACCAAGGCACGCAGTGTGTGGGCGTTAGTCGCCGCATCACCACCGCGCAGGGCTGGCAGCGTGGTGGGCCGCAGACCGACGCTTCGCGGATCGAAGACCGTCTCGCGCGCAGTCCCGTCAGCAACGAGCCATAGCCGGGAGAACGTGGTCGTGGTGAGCTTGTCCAACCCATCATCGCCACGAGCGACCAGTGCCGTTTTCCCTTGCTGGCAAAGGGTTTGAGCGATCACAGGCAGCAGCTGCGGATTCGCTACCCCGACCAGTTGGTGCTGTGGATCAGCCGGGTGCAGTAATGGTGCCAGCACGTTGAACGCGGTCGGTACGCCGAGTTCCCGCCGTACGACGGCCACGTGGCGCAGCGCGCTGTTGAACCGCGGTGCGAACAGATACGCAAGCCCAACGTCAGCGGCCGACTTGGCTGCCTCAGAGGCGGACAGGTCGAGCGGAACACCCAACTGTTCGACCAAATCGGCAGAGCCGCCTGCGGATGAGGAGGCAGCTCGGCCGCCGTGTTTGACCACGGTCACTCCGGTCGAGGCTGCCACGACGGCGGCCATGGTGGAGATGTTGACCGCACCGGTCCGATCGCCGCCGGTCCCGACTATGTCGATGAAGGGGCCGTCGATCCGCACAGGTGTCGCGTGCGAACGGAGTGCTGAGGCCAGTCCGAGCAACTCGTCGGCTGTCTCGCGCTTGGCGCGCAGCGCGATCAGGAAGCCGGAGATCTGGGCCGGGGAGACATCGCCCAGCACTACCTGGTCCATAGCCCAGCTGGTATCGGCCGCGGTCAGGTCAGAGCCGTTCAGCAGGGCGGAGATGAGGCCGGACCAGGTCCGGAGTGCGGTTGCCATGAGCAAGTCCTCGGAACAGGGACCGTCGCTTACGAGGAGACATGGCAACGGCCGCCTCGGAAGAGACGGCCGGAGTGGTTACACGCGGAAGCAGCCGTCTAGTCGACGGCCCACCACATCCCCGCGCGCATGAACATGGCTGTGATCCTACGCAACGATGTGGTCGACGGTAAACGTCGGCACCAGGTGGTCGTCGTCACCGACGGACCGGTCCGGGAAGTCGAACACCGCCAGCATCAACTGCAGCGGGTACGTCGGCGCACCCGTGCACCGGCGGATCGGCGTACCGTCCACGCTGAACTCCGCTACGCCGTCGGACCACTCCACCGAGTAGGTGTGGAACTCGCGGATGTCGATCGGCAGCCGGACAGCCTCGAAGTCCTCGGTCGCCGATGGGTCACGGAAGCTGTGGAGGCCCATGCCGACCGCAGCGGACTCACCGGGTACCACAGCGTCGCCGAAGACCTCCATGATGCAGATCTCGGCGCACCGCTCGGGCTGATCCTCCAGTCCGACCATCCAGAGCGCAGCCATCGACCGGGGACTCAGCTCGGCGCGAGCGCGCAGTTCGACGCGTCCACCGGAGGGAGTCCAGCCCCAGAACGGCGGCTGCTCCTCTTGAACGAGCAGTCCGTCGCGGTACGGCTGCTGACCGATAGTGGTGCCGACAGGACCCGAGTAGCTACCGGACTGCAGGGCTGAGACGCGCAGGTCCGGCTTGTGGTCCCCGGCGCACCACAGTCCCTGGTCGGTGGGGATGCTGAGCGTCAGGCAGGAGTCACTCAGCGCATAGGTGGCCTCCGTCGCGGAGCGCGAGCTCCACTGCGGCAGGTAGTACGGCGACCAGACGGACAGGTCGAGTGCTGGGCCGTCGAAGTCGTCAGAGAAGGTCATGTCTCAAGATCTTCGCACCGTGTCACATGATGTGGTCGCGATCCGTCAAGGAAATGACCGGACGGGCAACAGGAGGGGAGCACAGCAGTGGACGAGCTGGCGCGGAGTTTCGAGGAGCAGCGGGACCACCTGCGCGGGGTGGCGTACCGGATGCTCGGTTCGCGCAGCGAGGCCGAGGACGCCGTACAGGAGGCTTGGCTGCGGCTCAGTCGCTCTGACGTGAGTGAAGTGGCCAATCTGGCTGGTTGGCTGACCACTGTGGTTTCCCGGGTGTGCCTGGACATGCTGCGGAGCCGGAAGTCGCGGCGTGAGGACTCACTCGACACCTTCGTACCCGACCCGGTCTCGTTGAAGGCGGACACCAGGGCGCCCGAGGACGAGGCGGTTCAGGCAGATGCGGTCGGGCTCGCACTCCTCGTCGTACTGGAGACTCTCGCGCCGGCTGAGCGGTTGGCGTTCGTGCTGCACGACATGTTCGGGCTGAGCTTCGACGAGGTGGCGGAGGTCGTCGGGAAGTCGCCGGCTGCCGCACGGCAGCTCGCCAGCCGGGCCCGGCGGCGCGTCCAGGGCGCACCGGCCAACGACGGTGACCCAAGTCGTCAGCGCGCCATTGTGGACGCGTTCCTGGCCGCATCGCGTGATGGTGACTTCGAGGGGTTGCTGGTGCTGCTGGACCCGGATGTCGTACTGCGGGCCGATGCAGGCGATGGCGACAGCGGACCGGCGGTTTCGAAGGTCGTCCGCGGTGCGCTGGCGGTCGTGGAGCAGGCGCTGATGTTCACCCGCCTTGCGCCGTACACCGAGCTCGCGCTGATCAACGGCGTCCCTGGCAGCGTCACCGTCGTCAACGGTCGCATTCAGTCGGTCATGGCCTTCACCATCACCGACGGCAAGATCACCGAACTCAACATCCTCGCCGACCCGGACCGGCTCGCCGAACTCACTGTGGAGCGATGAGGTCCAGCAGCCGCTGAGCTTGGGCCTCTGCCGTACCAGGTGGGTTGCGCGAAGCGCTGGGGCCGCCGGGACCGATCAGCCCCAGCCAGAACGCGGCCCACAGTGTGCGGGCGGTCTGGAGGCGAGCCGGGTCGACGGGCCAGCGGTTGAGCAGTGGGGTCCAGTCGGTACGGCGGCCGGCCAGGTGCTCGAGGAGGTTGGCGAGCTCCATGGTGCGGTCGCCGAGCCCGGCGTCCTCGAAATCGACGATGCGTAAGCACGTTCCGTCCCAGAGGTAGTTCGCCAGGTTCGGGTCGCCGTGCGCGACGACCGGGTCGTGGATCACCAACAGGTCGGACCAGTCGAGCCCGGCACTCGCGGCGGCGGCTGCGCCGATGACGTCGTCGCGGTCGCGCAGTGGGACGAGCGCCGTGAAGGTTCTGTCAATCAGGGCGGAGTAGTCGAGCGGTGTAAGCGCAGGCTCCGAGCGGCCGAGTGCGGGTAGGTCGACAGACCACAGCCGGTCCAGTGCGACGCCTAGCGCTTCTACCTGCTCGAGTGTCGCTGGGTCGGTGAGGGGGTTGCCTGGGACGCGCGACATGGTCACCCACAGGCGGCCGCGGGACAGCGGTGTTGGCACCAGGTCTGGTACGGCGGCTGCCAGCAGCGTGAGGGCGGCCCACTCGCGGTCTGGTTCGCCGCGCGGTGCGGAGGCGAAGTGCTTGGTGAAGGTCATCGAGAAAAGTTTGCGCCGGGTGTCAATCTGGGCGGTTCTGCTTCGACGTGTGGGTGAGAGCAAACGGCGAAGGGGAACGAGATGTCTACGCAGGTTGTGGTGGCGACAGGGCGGGATCTGGTGGCCGGGCTGCTTGGGTCGGGGTTCAACGGCAAGGTGCGGCTGCCGGGTGAGGCCGAGTACGACGTGCAGCGGCGGGCGATCGTGCCTTCGGTGGACTCGCGGCCGGTGCTGGTGGCTGAGGCGTTCAGCCGGAGTGACGTGCAGGCGGTGGTTCGGGTCGGGCGGGAGTACGGCGTACCGGTGGCTGTGCAGGCGACCGGGCACGGGACGAAGCTGCCGGCCGACGGTGGCATCCTGCTGAAGACGACGCCGATGACGGCGGTCTTCGTGGATCCCGAGCGGCGGATCGCCAAGGTCGCGCCGGGTGCGCGGTGGGGTGCGGTGATCGATGCGGCGCGACAGTTCGGCCTCGCGCCGTTGTCGGGATCGTCGCGGGACGTCGGCGTCACCGGGTACACGCTCGGTGGTGGGGTCGGTTGGCTGGCGCGGAAGTACGGGTTCGCGGCCGACAGCGTGATCCGGGCCGAGGTTGTGACCGCGGACGGCCGGGTGGTGACGGCGACCGCTGAGCAGCACCCGGACCTGTTCTGGGCGATCCGCGGCGGTACCGGCAACTTCGGCATCGTCACGTCGCTGGAGTTCCGCCTGTACCCGGTCCGTCAGGTGCACGCCGGCATCGTCTACTACGGCATCGATCGCGCTGCCGAGATCCTCCGCTGCTACCGCGACTGGACCGCCACGATCCCGAACGAGCTGAGCACCGCGGTCGTCCTGACCCGCATCCCCGGCACCGAACAGCGCGCGGTCGCGATCAAGGTCCTGTACGCCGGAACGCGCGAACTGGCCGATCACCTGCTGAAGCCCTTGTTCGCGGTCGCCGGTCCGCGACTCGCTGGTGAGCTGACCACGATCGAGTACGCCGACGCCGCGATGGGCGGGACGCCGGCTCGCCACCTGGACTTCCTCGACGAACTCACCGACGACGTGATCGACGTACTGACCGGCATCGAGGACGAGCCGACCATCGAGGTTCGGCACTGGAGTGGCGCGATGGCTCACCCCGGTCCGGGCGCCGGCCCGGTCGGTCACCGCCAGGCGCAGTTCTCGCTGATCATCGACCGCGAACTGCCGGCCGGCCTGCTCCCGGACTCGGGCCGCACGTTCGTGAACTTCCTCGCCGACCACGGTCGCGCCGAGACGTCGTACAGCCCGGCCGATCTGCAGCGGCTGCGGGCGGTCAAGCGGGCCTACGACCCCACGAACTTCTTCCACCTGAACGCGAACATCAAGCCCTGAAACGGCACAGCAGCCCGGTCCTTAGGAGGGTAGGACCGGGCTGCTGCGGGGTGGAACTCAGACGGTGCCGGAGTTGCCGTAGACACTCACGTGCACGTGGTCGTAGTGGTTGGCCGTGGCGCCGCCACGGTCCTCCATCGCGCGCCAGCCTTCGCTGCTGCGCTGGACCGTCCAGATGTGCTGCTGCCAGATCAGCTGGCTGATGCCGAGCTTCTTGTAGTTCGCGCGCAGGTAGTCCGCGACCTCCTGGCCCGTGGCGCCGCTGACCATGATGTCGAGCGCGCGCCCCGAGGAGTGCTCGGAACCGCTGTCGCCCGAGCGGAGACCGCCGTACGACGAGATGCTCGGGAAGAGGTTGCAGATCGCGCGGTGGACCCGGACCACGTCCTGCGTGACACCGGACTCGACCGACGAACCCGACTTGCAGGCGGCCTGCGAAACGCTGCCGGCGACCTTCTCGACCGGCTTGGTGGCCGACAGGTACTGCGCCTTGACCCAGCGGGACTTGCCGTTGCTGACGATCTCGGCATAGGAGCCGTCGACCTTGCCGGTCACGGAGACCTTGGTACCGCGCTTCAGGACGTCCAGCAGGACGCCGGTCAGCGGGATGGTCCACACGTTCAGATCCGTGGTGGTGAACTTCGAGCCGACGATCTTCGGCGGCAGGCTGGCCGCGGCGCGCGTCTTGGTCGCGCTCGCCTTCGGGATCGGCGCCTGCTTCTTCAGGTGCTTCGGCGTGGGCGCCGCGGAAGGCTTCGCTGAGTTGAGGTTCAGCGGGGGCCGCAGTGCATCCCGGCTGGTGGCCGCATCGCGCGCGAGCTGCAGGGACGAGCTCGCGATCGGGGTGTCCACCTTGACGTCGTGCTGGCCAGGAAGTGCGGCGGCGGAACCGGTGGCCACCAGGGCCACTGCCGCTCCGGGAATCGCCACCTTCACGATGCCGGGGCTGATCAGCTTCGGGCGCGGTTGACGGTGCCGCGCCTGTCTATGCCGTCCTGCAGTCATTACGTTGAACCCAATCTGCCGAGACCAAAACGTTATCGACCGGAGGAGTCAAGCACAGATCCGCCAAAGGTTCGCAATCGACCGGCGTTTTTAACGCATTGCGAACATGCCGAAGGGGTGTTGAGCGTGATCTGCCCGCTATTCGGATGTAACCGATCCGAGATCAAACGCTTGGTGTGATCCAGCAGGCGGCGCGACTACGGTCTGTGCTGGTTCACTGCGGGTATGGATGAGCTCGGGTTTCAGATCCAGGGTGGCGTTGTCGCTCGGCTGGTGATCGATCGGGTGGAGAAGCGCAATGCGTTGACGCGGGCGATGTGGGAGGCGCTGCCGGGTCTGCTGGCCGAGTTGGCCGCGAACGACGAGGTGAAGGTGCTCGTGGTGACCGGGGCTGGGCCGAGCTTCTCTGCCGGTGCGGATATCGGTGAACTGATCTCCGGTGCCGATCCGGCTGACCCGATGGCCGAGCTGCGGGCTTTCAACCTGCGGGCGCAGAAGGCGCTGCGCGAGTTCCCGAAACCGACGATCGCGATGGTTCGCGGTCACTGCATCGGCGGTGGGCTGGAGATCGCGGTGAACTGTGACTTCCGGTTCGCGGCGCACGGTTCGACGTACGGCGTGACTCCGGCTCGGATCGGGGTCGTGTACCCGCCGGCGGCGATCAAGGTCTTGCTCGATCTGGTCGGTTCGGCGACGACGAAGTACGTGCTCTTCAGTGGTGAGCTGCTGACCGCGGAACAGGCCGAGCTCAAGGGCCTGGTCGATCGGGTGGTCGGCGAGCTCGATCTGGAGTCGGAGGTCGACGAGTTCGCGGCGACGCTGGTGTCGCGGTCGCAGCTGACGATCCGGTCGGCGAAGGAGACCGTGAACGCGTTGCTGGCCGAGACGGATGCGGACGCGGCCGCGTTGGCTCGCTACCAGGAGACGATCGCGAGCGGCGAGCTGGCGGAGGGGATCAAGGCCTTCGGGGAGCGGCGCTCGCCGCGCTTCCCCTGGCACTCAGGCTGAGATCAGCGTGCCTCGCAGCTCGACCCGATCGCCGACCGCTGCCGAAACCTGCGCAGCCACCGCCTGCGCCCGGGCCTCATCCGGTACGTCGATCAGCAGGAACCCGGCGAGTGGCTTCTCGATGAACGGCCCGGCCGTGACCACCTGAGTCCCGTTGCGGATCTGAACGATCCGGCCGTCGGTCGGTGGCATCAGCCCTTCGGACGCGACCAGCTCACCACTCGCCGTCAGCTCGGCCCGCACTGTGTCCAGAGCGGGGGTGGTGGACGAGAAGATCATCACGACGTACCTCATGGCGACACCGTAACCATCGGCTCCGACAGAAACCCCGCGGACCGGATCGGCCCGCGGGGTTGTGTTCTGCTGCGGCTTAGTACCAGTGTCGGCGTCCGCCGACCGCACGGCCGGTCGACCCGAGCAGGAACAACACCGCTCCGACCACGAGCAGCACGATGCCGATCGTCCACAGGATCGAGATCTTCAGCAAGAACCCGAGCAACAACAGAATCAAACCGAGGATGAGCATGGAGCCTCCTTACGAGAGCCGCCAGGCGGAATGAACGGCGGCCGCTCCTCCAGTGCCCACCGGATCGAACGGCAATCTCCAACGATCGTTTGTCGAAGTCGCTGCCACGGTCTCGACGTACCTGGTGAGAGGCTCGGACGAGTTAGAGGATGGTGGCCGTGAAATACATGCTGATGATCTACAGCAGTCCGGAGAGCTGGGCCGGGCTGTCTGCCGAGCAACGCGACGCACTGTCGCGTGCGCACAGCGAGCTGACGCAAGAGCTCATCGAACATGGGCTGCTGGTCAGTGCGGCCGGTCTGGCCGACCCCATCACCAGTCGGACGGTCTCGGTGCGTGATGACGCGACCACGACCACAGACGGACCTTATGCGGAGGCGAAGGAGCACCTGGCCGGGTTCTACGTGGTCGAGTGCGAGGACATCGACCAGGCGATCGGGTACGCCGCGCGGATGCCGGACGCGGAGTATCTCGCAGTGGAGGTGCGTCCTGTGATGGATCCGTCCGGGCTGGAGATGTGAAGGACTTCGAGCTGCTCCTGCGTGAGCAGACACCACAGGTGCTGAGTGCTCTGGTTCGGCACTACGGTCACTTCGATCTGGCCGAGGAGGCTGTGCAGGAAGCGCTGCTGGCTGCTGCACAGCAGTGGCCGGACGAGGGAGTGCCGGACAACCCACGTGGATGGCTGATCCGGGTCGGGTCGCGTCGACTGATGGATCTGCTGCGCAGTGAGTCGGCCCGGCGCAAGCGTGAGGAGAACGCCGCACAGCTTGCCACTCCGGAAGAGTTCATTGCCTCAGGCCCCGAAATCGACGATGCGGGTGGGCAGGACGACACACTGACGTTGTTGTTCCTGTGCTGTCACCCCGCACTCTCGCCGGCGTCCCAGATCGCGCTCACCCTGCGCGCTGTCGGCGGTCTGACCACCACACAGATCGCTGCGGCGTTTCTGGTGCCGGAGTCGACGATGGCGCAACGCATCAGCCGGGCGAAGCGTGGCATCAAGCAGGCGGGTAGCACGTTCGAGCTGCCGCCCGAGGCAGAGCGGTCCGAGCGGATGAGCGCCGTACTGCATGTCCTCTACCTGATCTTCAACGAGGGCTACACAGCCTCATCCGGTACGGCGTTGCACAGCACCGAGCTGACTGGTGAGGCGATCCGACTGGTGCGCGCGGTGCGGAAGCTCCTGCCGGATGACGGTGAGGTGGCTGGACTGTTGGCGCTGATGCTGCTCACCGACGCACGGCGGGCGGCCCGGACTACCAGTGATGGCGCACTGGTTCCGCTGGGCGAGCAGGACCGGTCGCTGTGGAACAAGGAGGCGATCGTCGAGGGTGAGGCGCTGGTCTCCGATGCGCTCACTCACACGCAGATCGGGCCGTACCAGGTGCAGGCGGCGATCGCTGCGGTCCATGACACCGCCGAGCGCGCCGAGGACACGGACTGGCGGCAGATCGTCGCTCTGTACGACGTACTCGAGCAGCTCGTCGACAACCCGATGGTGAAGCTCAACCATGCAGTGGCAGTCGGTATGGCGGTCGGCCCGAAGGAGGGTCTCGCTGTACTCGAGCCGTTGGAGTCCGACGGCCGGGTGACCGAACACCACCGGTTGGAGGCTGTCCGCGCGCACCTGCTCGAGATGGCCGGTGATGCGGCGGGTGCACGAGAGAGCTACCTACTGGCAGCCCGCCGTACGACGAGTGTGCCAGAGCGGGACTACTTGCAGTCCAAGGCGGACCGCCTGAGCTGAAGTCGCGTTAGCCCCGCAGGTGTGATCAAGTGGGAGCTGTGGACCTGACGAGGGCGTCGCTCCTGCGGGAGATGCTGACCGGGACCGAGCTGGGCACACAGACTCGGGATTTCGGCCACTCACTGCGGCGGTACACGACGCGCACCGGTGGGCTGATGCTGTTCGGCCCGGTCGACGAGGAGCCGTGGCACCTGACCGCGCACCTGGACGACGAACTGCACCGGGCCGGCGTTGAGAACATCCGCCCGTCCCTGGTCCGCTGGGCGCCACCACCGGACGCACCGCCGCATCTCGCGATCGGACTGGACCGTCTGCGCGACGCAGGTCGCGGCGAGTCGCTCCTGGTCGTGGCTGAGGAGGACCCCGCGGACACCCTGCTGGAGCGGATCAGCGACGTACGGCGTCGTGGTACGACGATCTTCAGCATCGGCAACGGTGACAAGGAGCTGTCGTCGCTCAGCCATGAGGTGCTCACGCCGGAGCTGCTGGTACCTGACGGGTTCGGCTGGACCAGTCGGCCGATCAGCTTCGAACACGACGAGCCGGAGTACGAGCCACAGCCAGCAGCGACCGACCTGGACTCACAGGTCGCCGAGGGCTTCGAGATGGCGCAGCACCTGGTCAGCCTCGCCGCAGCCGACGAGGAGGCCGGCCAACCAGCCTGGCGCCGCCGCCTGCGCACCGCTATCGAACGCCTCGGTGGTGAACCCGGCTAACTGATACAACTCCCCCAAGAGGTTAGGGAGGAGTTTGATCATGGAGATCACCCAGCTGGATCCGCCGGTGCTGCCCGCGGCGACCGGGCAGTACACACACGGCGTCCTGGTGACCGGCGGCGAGCGCACGGTCTACGTCAGCGGTCAGGTCCCCTGGGGTGACGAGGACGGCCGCGTCCCGGAGTCGTTCGACGACCAGTGCCGGATGGTCTGGCGCAACGTGCTCGCTGTCCTCGCCGAAGCCGGCATGGGCGTCCAGAACATCGTCAAGGTGAACACGTACCTGTCGGACCGCCAGTACCGCGCCGCGAACTCCGAGATCCGCCAAGAGATCCTCGACGGCCACGCGCCGGCGCTGACCATCATCATCTGCGACATCTACGCCGAGGAATGGCTCCTCGAGATCGACGTCGTCGCAGTCGCCTAAGCCTCGAGGTACAGCGTCGCGAGCCGCGGCAGGTGGTCGTGGAGGTCGTCCTCGTCGTCGAAGTCGATCTCCTCGCCCGCCGGCAGGTCCGGAGTGTCCGGAACCTGCGCCTCAACGGCCTTCCAGTACGCCGACTCGTCGCCGGTCACGTTCTTGTACGCGTGACTCCCGACGTGCAGCATCCCTTCGCCGTCGAACCCCTCGAACCCGTCCGGCCGGTCCTCGTCGACCACGTCGGCCAGCGAATCCGGGTCGACCAGCGCGGCCTCCCAGGTCTCCCGCCCCTGCGCGACCAGCCAGCCCCGGAACGAGTCGAACCCGTCCTCCGAAGCCCCCGAGTTGATCAGGTACGCGGCAGCCCACAGGTCCCACCGGTACGACTCGACCTGCAGCAGCGCGAGCTCGATCCCGAACTCCGCAATCTCCTCGGCCGTCAGCCCACCCAGGTCCCGCGTCAGCGCATCCGCAACTCCATCCGGATCCGCGACGGTGTCGTCCACCGTTTCGCGCGCACCCTCCACCGCTTTCCAGAACCCGTCCCTGTCCACCCTCAAAGCGTCTCAAAACCCCAGCTCATTGGGGAGGGGTTCATCCGGCGAATTCGCGGAGGGTCTCGGCCAGTACGTCGGGGGTGGTGCTGTGCTCGGCGCCGGGGACGGATTTGAGGGTGGCGGTGGGGACGTGGGCGGCGACTGCCTTGGCGCCGGGGATGAGGGTGGGCCAGGTCTGGTCGCCGTACAGGACTAGGACGGGGACGTCGAGGGCGGTCCAGCGGTCGGCGGGGAGGGGGTTGCCGGACATCGTGGTGCCCATGATGCGGCCGTCGTAGGAGATGGTGTGGGCGACGTCGACGACGGGCTGGAAGTACGGCGACTGGCGCATGCCGGCGACCATTTCGGGCGGGAGGCCGACGGCGGCGGTCATGAAGAGTTCGGCGGCCAGGTCGGGGTGGCCGGCGGCGATGTGGGCTTCGAGCTGCTCGACGTAGTCGGTGGGCAGCGGCGGGCGGCAGTCGTCGACGACGACCGGGGGCTCGAAGGCGACGACCTGGGAGATCGGGAGACCGGCGGCTGCGGCATCGAGCGCGAGGAGTGAACCGGAGGACCAGCCGAAGACGATCGCGGGCTGACCGGCGTCCTCGATCAGGGCGGCGATGTCCTCGATCTCGCGCTGGATCGCGTACGTCGCGGTGTCGGTGCTCTGGCCGCGACCGCGGCGGTCGTAGACATAGGTGCGGAACTGGTCGCTCAGCAGCTTGGCGGTCTCGGCGTTCAGCGGGTTCACCGCGCTGTGGGCGGTGGCGCCGTCGACGATGATCAGCGGCTGACCTTCGCCGTACACGTCGTAGCTGATGGTGGTGCCGTCGGCGGACTTCACGGTGCTCATGGTCTTCTCCTCAGCGGGTCGTTCGGAACTAGACCGTACAGTACTCGACGGAAAACTAGACTGTCCAGTATGATTTCGGGCATGGAGCTGAACCCGGAAGGCCGCACTGCCACCAAACGCCGCGCGATCCGCGGGGCGGCCACCGAGGTGTTCCTCCAGCACGGCTATCTCGGCGCGAGTATGGACGAGGTCGCCGCCAAGGCCGGTGTCTCCAAACAGACCGTCTACAAGCAGTTCGAGAACAAGGAACGCCTCTTCGCCGAGATCGTCCTCGGCACGAACGACGAGCTCGCGGTCAACCTCGCCAAGGCGTACGCCGAAACTCTCGACGGTGCGGCCGATGCTCGCGAAGCCCTGCGTGCACTGGCGTTCCGGCTCCTCGAGAGCCTGACCGCCGACCACGTCCTGCAGCTCCGCCGCCTCGTAATCGCCGAGGCCGACCGCTTCCCCGAGGTCTGCGGCGCCTGGTTCACCAGCGGCTTCGAAAAATCCCTCGAGACCCTCGGGCAAGCCCTCACCGGCCTCACCGACCGAGGCCTCCTCCGCGAACTCGACGACCCCACCCTCGTCGCGTACCAGTTCGCCGGCCTCGTCATGTACAAACCCATGAATCGAGCCATGTTCGCCGGCACCCGAGAACGCCCCAAACCCAACGAACTCGAAACCCTCGCCACCCGCGCCGTGGACGTCTTCCTAGCCTCGTACGGCGTCTGACACAGCCCTCGTCGGCCGCGAGTCCGGGCCACAACTCGGGGGTGTGCACACCTTGCGGGGGGCTTGGACAGGTAATGCCTTGTTCAGGGCCACCGGTTCTTGTTCACACCCCCAGTCGGGGTCAGGCGGTGCCGCGGGTTGAGGTTCGTACGACGAGTTCCGGGGTGAAGGTGACTCGTTGGTGTTCGTGGTCGGGGTTGGAGGACTCGTCGAGCAGCAACTCGGCGGCGGTTCGGCCGAGGAGTTGGCGGGGCTGGCGGACCGAGGTGAGGGGTACGGCGGCGGCTTCGGCGAACTCGATGTCGTCGTAGCCGACGATGGCGAGGTCTTCGGGGACGCGGAGGCCGAGGCTTACGCATTGCTGGAGTAATCCCAGTGCCAGCAGGTCGTTCGCGCAGAAGGCGGCGGTCGGGCGGCGGGATGCGGGGAGACCGGCAAGTCGTTGCCCTGCGCCCCTACCTTCGGCGACGGTGAGGGCGCCGGTGGTGATCTCGATCAGGTCGTCCTCGGACCGGCCGGCCTTCCGCAACGCAGTGCGGCCGCCGTCGCGGCGGTCGACGACCTGGCCGATCGTGAGCGGGCCGCCGACGTACGCGATCCGCTCGTGGCCGAGCTCGAGCAGGTGGGCGATCGCGAGCTCACTGCCGAGGATGTCGTTCACCGCGACCGAGCAGTGCTCGCCGTCGTCAATCGCGCGGTCGACCACGACGACCGGCGTACCGCGGGCGGGCAGTGTCCGCAGCCGCGACGAGTGCTGGTCGATGGGGGTGATGAGCACGCCCTGGACGCGTTGCTGTTCGAGCAGGTCGAGGTAGTCGGCCTCGCGCTCGACGTCCTCGTTGCTGTTGCAGAGGAAGACCGACAGACCGGCCGCGCGAGCCGCCTCCTCGACACCCTTCGCGACATCGGTGAAGAACGGGTTGCCGGCGTCGAGCATGAGGTACGCGAGGATCCGGCTGCTGCCCGCGCGGAGTTGCCGGGCGGACTCGTTGCGGACGAAGCCGAGGGACGCCATCGCGGCCTCGACCTTGGCCCGGGTCAGCGGGCTGACCATCTCCGGCCGGTTCAGCACGTTCGAGACCGTGCCGAGGGAGACGCCGGCCGCGGCGGCGACCGCCTTCACGCCGGCGGTGTGCCCGCGGCGCCGGGTGTCGTCGACCACGCAACCTCCCCGCCTCAGGTCAAACGTTGAAACGTCTTAGGTGCCGAAGCGTACCGCGAGATCTGCGCAATCCGCACTCCACCCCTTGACGCCCGCAAGCCGTCACCCGTACTTTCCTCCCAGGACTTTGAAACCTTTCAGAGACGACCGGGAGGTGACCGATGGCGGCACTGCTGCGGGTCCGTGGCGTGTCGAAGTCGTTCGGCGCGGTCGCCGCGGTCCGGGACGTCTCCTTCGACCTGTACGGCGGGGAGGCGCACGCCCTGGTCGGCGAGAACGGCGCCGGGAAGTCCACGATCGTGAAGATGCTGGCCGGCGTCCACCGCCCGGACGCAGGCACGCTCGAGCTCGACGGTACGGCGCTCGCCCTGACCGGCCCCGCGGATGCGAAGGCGGCCGGGATCGCGGTCATCTACCAGGAACCGACCCTGTTCCCGGACCTGTCGGTGGCCGAGAACATCGCGATGGGCCGCCAGCCACTGGGTCGTTTCAACACCATCGACCGGGCCGCGATGGTCGCCCAAGCGGCGCGCCTTTTCACGCGACTGGGCGTGAGCATCGACCCGAATCGACCCGCCCGCGGCCTGTCGATCGCCGACCAGCAACTCGTCGAGATCGCGAAGGCACTCTCGGTCGACGCCCGCGTCGTGGTCATGGACGAGCCGACCGCGGCCCTCACCGGGGTCGAGGTCGAGCGGCTGTTCGCGGTCGCCCGGTCACTCCGCGACGACGGCGCCGCGCTGCTGTTCATCTCGCACCGGTTCGAGGAGATCACCGCACTCTGCGAGCGCGTCACGATCATGCGCGACGGCAAGCACGTGTCGACCGACCTCCTCGCAGACACCAGTGTCGACGAGATGGTCCGCCGGATGGTTGGCCGCGACCTCGACGCGCTCTTCCCCAAGCAGGACGTCGAACCGGGCGCGACCGTCCTGCGCATACAAGGTTTGACCCGCGACCCGGTCTTCAAGGACATCTCGTTCGAAGTGAAAGCCGGTGAGATCGTCGCGCTCGCCGGTCTGGTCGGCTCCGGCCGCTCCGAGGTCGTGCAGTCGATCTTCGGCGTCGACCCGCGTGACGCCGGCACGGTCGAGGTGCTCGGCAAGACGCTCAAGCCGAAGAACCCCAAGCAGGCCATGGCTGCTGGCGTCGCGCTCGTCCCGGAGGACCGCCGCCAGCAAGGCCTCGTGATGGAGCTGTCGATCGAGCGCAACGTGACGCTGCCGCGGTCCCGATCGCTGTCCCAGCTCGGCTTCCTGACCGGCAACAGCGAACGCCGCTCGGCCAAGGAATGGACCGAGCGTCTCAAGACGAAGTACGGGCGACTCTCCGATGAGGTCGGCACGTTGTCGGGTGGCAACCAGCAGAAGGTCGTGCTCGCCAAGTGGCTCGCGACCGGACCGCGGGTGCTGATCGTCGACGAGCCGACCCGCGGGATCGACGTCGGTACCAAGGCCGAGGTGCACCGGCTGATGTCCAGCCTCGCCGCGGAAGGAGTCGCCGTACTGATGGTGTCGTCGGAGTTGCCCGAGGTGCTCGGGATGGCCGATCGCGTGCTGGTGATGCGCGAGGGCCGCCTGGTCGCTGAGCTGAGCCGCGCCGAGGCGACCGAGGAATCGGTCATGTTCGCCGCGACCGGTCAGGAGGCGACGGTATGACGGCTGTGGAACTGCCCGCGCCGCGTCGCAACACTTTGGGCGTCGTACTGCGGGCCCGCGAGCTCGGCATCGTCATCGCGCTCGGACTGCTCGTCGCGGTCACCGCGATCTCGAACCCACGCTTCCTGTCCGGGCAGAGCATCCGCGACATCCTGCTCAACACCGCGATCCTGGCCGTTCTGGCGGTCGGCCAGGCGGTGGTGGTGATCACCCGCAACATCGATCTGTCGGTCGGCTCGGTCCTCGGCCTGAGCGCCTTCACTGTCGGCACGCTGCTCCAGAACAACCCCGGTACGCCGGTAGTTCTCGCGCTGCTCGTCGGTGCCGCGGTCGGCGGGGTGTGCGGTGTGCTCAACGGCGTCCTGGTCCGGTACGGCAGGATTCCCGCGCTGGTCGTGACGCTAGGGACCCTGTACGTCGTCCGCGGGGTGACGTACTTCTGGGCCGGCGGCAGCCAGATCAACGCCGACGAGCTCCCGCAGGGATTCCTGGACTTCGGCAACGCGACACTGCTCGGGGTTCCATACCTAGTGCTGATCTCACTCCTCGTCCTCGTCGTAACAGCCGTTGTCCTGCGCAACTACCGGACCGGCCGCGAGCTGTACGCGATGGGCTCCAGCCCGCAGGCCGCGCAACTCGCCGGCATTCTGGTTGGTCGCCGTACCGTCGGGGCCTTCCTGGTGAGCGGCGCGTTGGCCGGAGTCGCGGGCGTGCTGTTCGCCGCGCGGTTCGGCACGATCGACGCCGCGGCCGGTACCGGCCTTGAGTTGAACGTCGTCGCGGCCGTGGTGGTCGGCGGGGTGGCAGTCTTCGGCGGCAGTGGGACTGTCTGGGGTGCCGCGCTCGGCGCGTTGCTGCTGACCACGATCGGCAGCGCACTCGCCGTTCTCGAGATCAACCAGTTCTGGCAGCAGGCGATCGTCGGCGGCCTGATCCTGCTCGCGATCGGCGCCGACCGGCTGGTCGCCGTACGGGTCGCGGCCGGTCTGAAGAAGCGAGGCTCCCATGTCAGCTGAGCTCACCGAAACCACGAGGGCCGGCCGCCTGGCCAACTGGAACGTGGCGATCATCGCCATCACGGTGATCGTCCTCATCATTGCGGCCGCGAGTGTCGACAGCTTCGGTACCGGCCAGAACTTCGGCTTCCTGGTCCTCGACCTGTTGCCGATCGCCCTGGTCGCGCTCCCGATGACCCTCGTCATCGTCACCGGCGAGATCGACCTGTCCGTCGCCAGCACCCTGGGACTGTCCAGCGCGGTCATGGGCTACCTCTGGAACGCGAACCAGCCGATCGAGACGATCATCCCGATCTGCCTGCTCCTCGGCGCGGTCCTGGGTGCGGTCAACGGCTTCTTCGTCACCGTCCTCGGCCTACCGTCCCTCGCCGTCACCATCGGCACCCTCGCGCTCTACCGCGGCCTCGCCTTCGTCGTCCTTGGCGACGGCGCAGTCGCCGACTTCCCGGCCGTCTACACCGACTGGGTGACCGGAACCATCGGTAGTACGCCGATTCCGAACGTCCTGATCGTGATCGTCGTACTGGCCGCTGTCTTCGGCGTCGTCCTGCATGCCACCCCGATCGGCCGAGCGGTGTTCGCGGTCGGTGCCGGTGAGCAGGCGGCCCGGTTCGCCGGGATCCGGCCCGGTCGGCTGAAGTTCTGGCTGTACGTCGCCAGTGGCGTGATCGCGGGTCTTGCCGGGGTGCTGTGGACGCTGCGCTACTCCAGCGCGCGGGCCGACAACGGCGCCGGACTCGAACTCGCGGTGGTCGCCGCCGTACTGCTCGGTGGTGTCTCGATCTTCGGTGGCAAGGGCGCCCTGCCCGGAGTCATCGCCGGCGTCGTCCTGCTCGGCTCGTTGCAGAACGCGCTCCGCCTCTCCGATGTGTCCAACGAGGCGCTGAACGTCGTTACCGGCGTTCTGCTGATCGCCTCGGTGCTCGGTCCCAACCTGCTCAAACGTCGTACCTGAAAGGACGAACCATGCGTAAGCCTCTCACCGTCGCGGTAGCGCTCCTGGCGCTGACTGCCTGCGGCGGTACGACGAAGTCGAGTACCGAGGGCCAGCAAAGCAAGGCCCCGGAAAACACGGCAGGTAAGGCCGATCCGAACGCGCCGCTCAAGGAGGGGCTGAAGATCGCCTATCTCCCCAAGCAGCTGAACAACCCGTACACCGACGTCGAGGTCGGTGGCGGCAAGGTCGCGGTCGAGGAGATCAAGGGCACCTACAAGCTGGTCGGCCCGAACGACGCCAGCGCGTCCTCGCAGGTCAGCTACATCAACACGCTGATCCAGCAGCAGCAGAACGTGATCGTGGTCGCGGCCAACGACCCGAACGCCGTCTGCCCGTCGCTGAACCAGGCGCGCAAGGCCGGGATCAAGGTCGTCACCTTCGACTCCGATGCGTCCAAGACCTGCCGGGATGCCTTCATCAATCAGGCCACCACGCAGGGCATCGGCGAGAGTCTGGTCAAGATGGCGAGTGAGCTGGCCGGCGGTTCTGGTGAGATCGCCGTCCTGTCCGCGACGCCGAACGCGACGAACCAGAACTCCTGGATCGAGGTGATGAAGACCGAGCTGGCCAAGCCGGAGAACGCCAAGCTGAAGCTGGTCAAGATTGCCTACGGCAACGACGACGACCAGAAGTCGTTCACCGAGGCCCAGGGTCTGTTGCAGACCTACCCGAACCTGAAGGTGATCGTCTCCCCGACCACGGTCGGGATCGCGGCCGCCTCGCGGTACGTGAGCTCCTCCAGCTACAAGGGCAAGGTCGCGATCACCGGGCTCGGGCTGCCGAACCAGATGCGCCAGTACGTCAAGGACGGCACGGTGAAGAAGTTCGCGCTCTGGAACCCGGCCGATATCGGCTACCTGGCGGCGTACGCCGGTGCGGCGATGAGCTCGGGGCAGATCACCGGAGCCGAGGGCGAGAAGTTCAAGGCCGGCAAGCTCGGTGAGTACACGGTCGGCGCGGACGGCGAGATCGTCCTCGGCCCGCCGACCGAGTTCACCGCCGAGAACATCGACAAATTCGACTTCTGATGAATCGCTACTGCTTCTGCCTCCAAGTCCGGCCGGACCGATTGGACGAGTACGTCGATCGGCACCGCGACGTGTGGCCCGAGATGCAGGCGGCGTTGCGGGAGGCGGGCTGGCACAACTACTCGCTCTTCCTCCGCGCCGACGGACTGCTGATCGGGTACGTCGAGTCGCCGGACCTGGCGGCGGCCCAGCGGGCGATGGCGGCCACCGAGGTCAACGCGCGGTGGCAGGCCGAGATGACGGAGTTCTTCACCGCCGGGCAGCCGGACGAGACCTTCCAGCTGCTGCCGGAGATCTTCCACCTACCAGAGGACTGACTTATGACCAGCGTGCAGGACGCCCTCAAGCGCCAGGAGATCGAGCTGCCCTCGTGGGCGTTCGGAAACTCCGGCACTCGCTTCAAGGTGTTCGCCCAGCCCGGAGTACCGCGGTCGCCGGAGGAGAAGATCGCCGACGCGGCCGTCGTGCACCGGTTCACCGGGGTGGCTCCGAGCGTCGCGCTGCACATCCCCTGGGACAAGGTGGACGACTACGCGGAACTGTCGGCGTACGCGAAGGAGCAGGGTGTCCGGCTCGGGGCGATCAACAGCAACGTCTTCCAGGACGACGACTACAAGCTCGGCAGCGTCACCAACCCTGATCCGCGAGTACGGCGGAAGGCCACCGACCACCTGCTCGAATGTGTCGACATCATGGACGCGACCGGGTCCCGCGATCTGAAGCTGTGGTTCTCCGACGGCACGAACTACCCGGGCCAGGACGACATCCAGGACCGGCAGGATCGGCTCGCGACCGCGCTTCGTGAGGTGTACGACCGGCTCGGCGACGACCAGCGGATGCTGCTGGAATACAAGCTGTTCGAGCCGGCCTTCTACACGACCGACGTGCCGGACTGGGGAACGTCGTACGCGCACTGTCTCGAACTGGGGCCGAAGGCAACGGTCTGTATCGACACCGGGCACCACGCGCCGGGGACCAATATCGAGTTCATCGTGGCCTTCCTGCTGCGGGTGAAGAAGCTCGGTGCGTTCGACTTCAACAGCCGGTTCTACGCCGATGACGACCTGATGGTCGGGTCGGCCGATCCGTTCCAGCTGTTCCGGATCATGTCCGAGATCGTCCGCGGTGACGCGCTGGATCCGGATCGCGGGATCGCGTTCATGCTCGACCAGTGCCACAACATCGAGGTGAAGATCCCGGCGATCATCCGCTCGGTGATGAACGTCCAGGAGGCCACCGCGAAGGCGTTGCTGGTCGACCGGTCCGCACTGAAGGCGGCTCAGCTGGAAGGTGACGTGCTGGAGGCGAACGCCGTACTGATGGATGCCTACAACACCGATGTGCGGCCGCTGCTGGCCGAGTTGCGCGAGTCGCAGGGACTCGACGCTGATCCGATCGCGGCGTACAAGCGCAGCGGGTACTTCGAGCAGATCGTCAAGGACCGGGCCGACGGCCAGCAGGCCGGATGGGGAGCGTGATGGAACTCGTTGCCAGGAGCAACCGCCTGGGTGCGGATCCGCGGAACACCAACTATGCCGGCGGGAACACGTCGGCGAAGGGTTCAGCGCTTGATCCGGTGACTCAGCAGTCCGTTGATCTCTTGTGGGTGAAGGGTTCCGGAGGCGACCTCGGCACATTGACCGAGGCGGGTCTCGCCGTACTGCGTCTCGACCGGCTGAACGCACTCGTCGACTCCTACCCAGGCGTCGAGCGCGAGGACGAGATGGTGGCCGCGTTCGACTACTGCCTGCACGGCAAGGGCGGTGCGGCACCGTCGATCGACACCGCGATGCACGGGCTGGTCGACGCCCCTCATGTCGACCACCTGCACCCTGATTCCGGGATCGCGCTGGCGACGGCGGCCGACGGCGAGAAGCTGACCGCCGAGTGCTTCGGGGATCGGGTGGTCTGGGTGCCGTGGCGGCGGCCCGGGTTCCAGCTCGGGCTCGACATCGCCGCGGTACATCGCGAAAACCCGCAGGCGATCGGCTGCATCCTCGGCGGACACGGCATCACCGCCTGGGGCGCGACCTCCGACGAGTGCGAGGCCAACTCCCTGGAGATCATCCGTACGGCGGAACGTTTCCTCGCCGACCGCGGTATCGCGGAACCCTTCGGAGCCGTGGTCGCCGGATACGAACCGCTGCCCGTCGACGAGCGCCGGGCGCGTGCTGCCGCGCTGGCCCCGGTGATCCGCGGGCTCGCCTCGACCGACAAACCGCAGGTCGGGCACTACAACGACTCGGACGTCGTACTGGAGTTCACCGCACGTGAGCGGTTGGCCGAGTTGGCGGCGTTGGGCACGTCCTGCCCGGACCACTTCCTGCGGACCAAGGTGCGGCCGCTCGTGCTCGACCTGCCGCCGAGTGCGCCGCTGGAGGACGCAATCGCCCGGCTGCGCGAGTTGCACGCGTCGTACCGGGATGAGTATTCGGCCTACTACCACCGGCACGCGGATGCGGACAGTCCGGCGATGCGGGGTGCGGATCCGGCGATCGTGCTGGTGCCGGGCGTCGGGATGTTCAGCTTCGGCAAGGACAAGCAGACCGCTCGGGTGGCCGGTGAGTTCTACGTGAACGCGATCAATGTGATGCGCGGCGCGGAGGCGGTGTCGTCGTACGCGCCGATCGACGAGCGGGAGAAGTTCCGCATCGAGTACTGGGCGCTGGAGGAGGCGAAGCTGCAGCGGATGCCGCGACCGAAGCCGCTCGCCACCCGGGTCGCATTGGTGACCGGTGCTGGTTCGGGGATCGGCAAGGCGATCGCGCAGCGGCTCGCGGCCGAGGGTGCGTGTGTTGTGGTGGCCGACCTCGATCTGGCCGCGGCCGAAGCGGTCGCGAAGGAGATCGGATCCACTGACGTCGCCGTCGCAGTCGGAGCTGATGTCTCTGACGCGGCGGCGGTCGCGCAGGCATTCGATGAGGCTGTGCTTGCCTTCGGTGGCGTGGATCTGATCGTCAACAACGCCGGGCTGTCGATCTCGAAGTCGTTGCTGGAGACAACCGAACGCGACTGGGATCTGCAGCACGACGTGATGGCCAAGGGTTCGTTCCTGGTCTCGCGGGCGGCCGCGAAGGTGCTGATCGACCAGGGGATCGGCGGCGACATCGTCTACATCTCCAGCAAGAACGCCGTCTTCGCCGGACCGAACAACGTCGCGTACGGCGCGGCCAAGGCCGACCAGGCCCACCAGGTTCGGCTGCTCGCGGCCGAGCTCGGGGAGTACGGCGTTCGCGTCAACGGCGTGAACCCGGATGGCGTCGTACGGGGGTCGGGGATCTTCGCGAAGGGCTGGGGTGCGAAGCGCGCGGCCGTGTACGGCGTTCCTGAGTCGGAGCTGGGCGCGTACTACGCGCAGCGAACGCTGTTGAAGCGGGAGGTGTTGCCGGAGAACGTTGCGGCGGCGGTCTTCGCGTTGGTGGGTGGGGATCTCTCGCATACCACCGGTCTGCATGTGCCTGTCGACGCCGGCGTGGCTGCCGCGTTCCTGCGTTGAGGGGCTGATGATGCGATCGGACGACTCAGCCGGCGACCTCCCGCGGGCCGTCGGGCGCCGGACGCGAATTGGTCTCGTCGCAGGCGGGCTCGGTGCTTACTGGCCGCAGTTCCCCTCCTTGCTACCGCAGTTGCAGGCGTCTGCTCGGCGGGTGTCCGAGCGGTTCGCTTCGATGGACTGCGAGGTGGTGGACGTCGGGTTCATCTCCGACGCGCAGGAGGGTGCTGCGGCCGCGGAGAAGCTGAGGGTGGCGGACTGCGATCTGATCGTGGGGTTTCTGACGACGTACATGACCGCGTCGATGCTGGTGCCGGTGGCGCAGCGGAGTGGTTCGCCGGTGCTGCTGCTGAACCTGCAGCCGACGGAGTCGATGGATCACGCGACCTTCGACACCGGTGCCTGGCTCGCGTACTGCGGTGCTTGTCCGCTGCCCGAGATGGCAAATGCGTTCGAGCGCTGCGGGATCGAGTTCCGGTCGGTTTCGGGGTACCTCGAGGACGAGCGGGCGTGGGCTCGGATCGGCCGGTGGATCCGGGCGGCCGGCGTACGGGCTGCTTTTCGGCATGGACGGCACGGTCTGCTCGGGCATCTGTATCCCGGCATGATGGACGTCGTCACCGACCCGACGCTGGTGTCCGCGCAGCTCGGTGGGCATGTGGAGATCCTGGAGATCGACGATCTGCGGGTGCGGGTCGAGAAGGTCACTCCCGCGGAGACCTCTGAGCGTATGGAGTTGGCGCGGGAGGTGTTTGTCCTCGATGACTCGGTGGTCGAGGACGACTTCCGGTGGGGTGCGACCGTCTCCGTTGCGCTGGATCGGCTGGTCTCGGACTTCGACCTGACGACCCTGGCGTATTACCACCGTGGGTTGGACGGGGAGGCGCATGAGCGGGTGGCGGCGGGGATGATCCTCGGCGCATCGTTGCTCACGGCAAGGGGTATCCCGGCTGCGGGTGAGTACGAACTGCGGACGTCGCTGGCGATGCTGGTGATGGACAAACTCGGTGCGGGTGGTTCGTTCACCGAACTGCAGGCGTTGAACTTCCACGACAACGTGGTGGAGATGGGTCACGACGGGCCGGCGCACCTCGCGATCAGTTCGGCCAAGCCGTTGCTGCGTGGATTGGGTGTCTATCACGGCAAGCGTGGGTGGGGTGTCTCCGTCGAGTTCGACGTTCGCCAGGGACCAGTCACGTTGTGCGGGCTGGGCCAGCGGCGGGACGGCACGTTCCATCTGATCGCTTCGGAAGGGACCGTCGTACCAGGGCCGCTGCTGCAGATCGGCAACACCACGTCCCGGGTGGACTTCGGCCGAGACCCCGGTGAGTGGACCGATGAGTGGTCTGCGTCGGGCGTCGCACACCACTGGGCGCTCGGTACTGGACACCGCGTCAAGGACCTGGAGGCCGTCGCCGGCCTCCTCAACCTCGACCTGACTGTCGTATGAAGCGCGTCGCGGCGGTCGACCTAGGGGCATCCAGCGGTCGGGTCATGCTCGGCGAGGTCGGTCCCGACCTGCTGAACCTGACCGAGGTCAACCGCTTCTGGAACGGCCCGGTCGACCTCCGTGGCAGCCTGCACTGGGACATCCTCCACCTCTACCGCTCCATGCTCGACGGCCTCCACGCGGCCGGTGCTGTCGACTCCCTCGGTATCGACTCCTGGGCCGTCGACTATGGCCTCCTGTCTGGTGGGCAGCTGCTGGGCAACCCGTTCCACTACCGCGACTCCCGTACCAACACCGCCGTACAAGGTGTGACGCCTGAGGAGCTGTACCAAGTCACGGGTTTGCAGCAGCTGCCCATCAACACGCTGTACCAGCTGCTTGCCGAGCGTCTGCTGGAGCAAGCTGACACCCTCCTGCTCATTCCCGACCTGCTTGCCTACTGGCTCACCGGCTCGATCGGGGCGGAGCGCACCAACGCGTCGACCACGCAGTTGTACGACGTGCGGCGGCGTGAGTGGGCGGTTGAGCTCGCTGAGCGGGTCGGCGTACCGGCTCGGGTGCTGCCTCGGTTGGTTGATCCGGGGGAGGTGATTGGCGACTACCGGGGGACTCCGGTGATTGCGGTGGGGTCGCATGACACGGCGTCGGCTGTGGTGAGTGTGCCGACGGAGACCGAGCGGTTCGCCTACATCTCGTCGGGCACGTGGTCGCTAGTGGGACTCGAGCTGGACGCACCTGTGCTCACCGAGGAGGCGCGTCTCGCGAACTTCAGCAACGAAGGGGGAGTGGATGGGCGGATCCGCTTCCTGCGTAACGTCATGGGCCTGTGGATCCTCCAGGAGTGCCAACGCGTCTGGCAGGACGACGACCTGCCGCGACTGCTCAGCGAAGCAGCTGCTGAGCCACCCTTCGCCTTACTGATCGATCCGGATGCACCAGAGTTCCTAGCGCCGGGTGACATGCCGGCTCGGATCGGGAACGCATCGAAAGGTGCGATCGTGCGGTGTGTGTTGGAGAGTCTGGCGCTCGCCTACCGGCGGACGCTGCGGTCGGCGCAAGAGCTCGCGGACCGGCCGGTCGACGTACTGCATGTCATCGGAGGCGGCTCCCAGAACGAACTGCTGTGTCAGCTCACCGCAGACGCCTGCGGCCTGCCGGTGCTCGCCGGTCCGGTCGAAGCGTCCGCACTGGGCAACGTCCTCGTCCAAGCTCGCGCACTGGGCGAGCCCCTGCCGGACCTGGCCGCCATGCGCGCCCTGGTCCGGTCCACCCATCGCCTGCGGCGCTACACCCCGCAGGGCAAACCGGCCGACTGGGACGCCGCCGAGTCCCGGGTGTTCGGAACCAGGTGATCCGTAATGACCGTCCTCCCCCAGGAACTGCGCCCGCAGCGGGTACCGCCGCGGGAGATCAGCCATGACGATCTGCAGCTGCTCCGCCTCCTCGCCACCGGCTTGCCGATGGACGCGGTGGCGCGCAGGTTGCAGTTGTCCGAACGGACTGTCCGCCGCCGGACCCGCTTGATCTGCGACCGGCTCGGCTTCAGTACCGCGATCGAAGCCATCGTCTGGGCCGCCCGCCGCGGCTTGGTCTAACCCCCCTCGACCATCCACCCCCTCCTCCCCACCCCCACCCGTCCTCCCCCACCCCGCCCCCAAAGAGCAGCCCCCCGCCCCCCAACACCCCCGCTTCTCTTTGTGCACCCAGCTCATCTTTGTGAATCCACCGACCATTTGGAGCTCACGAAAATGACTGGTGGGTTCACAAAGTCGGATCTCGTGCACAAAGAGAAGGCGACCCACCTTTGGGCGGGAGGGGTGGACGCGGGAGGGGGGACGCGGGGGTGGACGCGGGAGGGGTGGACGCGGGGGACACCGGTTGACGTCCAGAGGAGTATCTCCCTGCAGTACCGCCCCACTGACTGAGGAGTCTTGCTATGCCCCGACACCTTCGAGGGCTCTGCCTTGCCCTGGCAGTTCTCCTGGCTATGCCGATATCTACCGCCTCCGCCACACCAGCACCGCAGGTGCACAAGCTGAAGACCAATGCTCTCGCCGAACCACTCGGCATCGGCGCCGGCACGCCCCGGCTGAGCTGGCAGCTCGACAGCAGCAGTCGTGGGGTGACTCAGAGCCGCTACCAGGTCCGGGTCGCAACCAGTCCGTCGCGGCTGGCCCGTCCGGACGCGTGGGACAGCGGTGTGGTTCGCTCCGACCGTTCGGTCGACGTCGAGTACGCCGGTGCTGCGCTGAAGCCGTATACGCAGTACTTCTGGTCTGTCCGGGTCTGGGACGGCAACGGCCGCGCCACGCGCTGGTCCGACCCTGCGACGTTCGAGACCGCCCAGCTGAAGCCCTCGGACTGGAGTGGCGAGTGGATCGGCGCTGAGAGCCAGCCTGGTGCCGAGTGGACCGACTACACGGTCGACGCCGATGTCACGGTCGTCAAGGAAGCACTCGGTGTCTTCTTCCGCGGTCGCGCCGGCATCGGCTACATGTGGCAGCTCAACTCCTTGGGCGGCGGTGCAAAGCTGCGGCCGCACGTCCGCCAGCCGGGCGGTGGGTACGTCGTACTCGCCGAGATCCCGCTCAACGTCGACCTGAGCCAGCAGCACCACCTGCGGATCACCGTGGCCGGTCAGACCATCACCACCTGGATCGACGGCATTCAGGTCGACCAGCGCGAGCGTTCCGATCACAACGCGGCCGGGATCGTGGGTTTCCGCACCAACGGGGCCGAGAGCGGTGTTGTGCACAACCTGGTGGTGACCAACGTCGCCGGGAAGAAGCTGGTCGACACCGCGTTCGCGGCCGGTGACCAGACCTTCCCGGATGGGACGGTACTGCCGAGCGGCGGTTTGCAGGTCAAGGGCAACACCGACCTGTGGCTGCCGGGTCCGCCGCTGCCGGTGTTCCGGCGTACGGTGACGATCCCGGCGGGGAAGAAGGTGGTCCGGGCACGGGTCTACGCGGCCGCGCAGGGTGTCTACGAGCTGAGCTTGAACGGGCGCAAGGTCGGCGATCAGGAGCTGGCACCGGGCTGGACAGACTACCGGCTGCGGATCCAGTCGCAGACGTACGACGTCACGCGGCAACTGCGGCCGGGTCAGAACGTGCTGGGAGCTGAGCTCTCCACCGGCTGGTACGCCGGGAACCTGGCGATGTTCGGTTCGCAGAAGTACGGCAGTGAAACCGCTCTGACTGCGCAACTGCGCGTCACGTACTCAGATGGCTCCACCGACGTCATCGGTACCGATCAGAACTGGCAGACCGCGCCAGGCGCCGTACGGGTTGCTGATCTGCTCAACGGCGAGAGCTACGACGCACGTCGTACGCCGACTGAGTGGTCGCCAGCGTTGTTGCGGCCGAGCGCGACCGCGCAGCTGGTCCCGCAGGGCGACCAGCCTGTCCGGGTGACGCAGCACCTGACCGCTAAGGCGATCCCGTCACCCACAGCTGGCAAGTACCTCTACGACCTCGGTCAGAACATGGTGGGTGTCGGCCGGTTCAAGCTGACCGGACAGCCGGGGCAGACCGTGACGATCCGGTACGGCGAGGTGCTGAACCCGGACGGGACGCTGTACACGGACAACCTGCGCAGTGCGAAGGCCACTGACCACTACACGTTCGCCACCAACCAGCCGGAGACGTACCAACCGCGGTTCACCTTCCATGGTTTCCGGTACGTCGAGGTGAGCGGTCTGCCGGCCGCACCGCCGGCCAGCGCGATCACCGGCGTAGTCATGGGCACAGATGGCGCTCAGACGACCAGCTTCCACACCAACTCCGCACTGGTGAACCAGCTGCACAGCAACATCGTCTGGGGCCAGCGTGGCAACTTCTTGTCGATTCCGACCGACACTCCGGCCCGCGACGAGCGAATGGGCTGGACCGGCGATATCAACGTGTTCGCCCGGACTGCGGTCTACAACCTCGACTCACAGGCCTTTCTGACCAAGTGGTTGCAGGATCTGCGAGACAGCCAGACCGCTGACGGCTCGTACCCAAGCGTCGCGCCGACTGTGCCCAACTCGTTCGACGGCGGGCTCGGGAACGCAGGCTGGGCAGATGCCGGTGTCAACGTGCCATGGACGCTCTGGCAGGCCTACGGCGATACCAACGTGATCCGCACGCACTACGCCTCCATGGCGCGGTACGTCGACTACCTTGCCTCCCACTCACCCGGTCTGATCCGTGGCGGCGGTGACTACGGTGACTGGCTGAACCTGGAAGACCCGACACCTGGTGACCTGATCGGTACGGCGTTCATGGCCAAGGGTGCCCGCCAGCTCAGCCAGATGGCTGCGGCAATCGGGAACAGTGCGGACGAAACGAAGTACCGGAAGCTGTATGACGACGTACGCGCGGCGTGGGTCGCGCGGTTCGTGGCAGCTGACGGGAAGGTCGGGTCGGACAGCCAGACCGGGTACATCCTCGGGTTCACCAACGACCTGATTCCCGATGTCACCAAGTCCGGTGAGCACTTCGCGAACACCATCCTGCGCCGGGACACGCACTTGTCCACCGGCTTCCTCGGAGTGGACGGGCTGCTGCCGGTGCTGACCAAGGTGGGTCGCTCGGATCTCGCGTACAAGCTGTTGCAGAGCACGTCGTACCCGTCCTGGGGCTACGAGATCGGAAAGGGCGCGACCACGGTCTGGGAGCGCTGGAACTCGATCAATCCGGACGGCACCTTCAACGACGTCGGTATGAACTCCTTCAACCACTACGCGTACGGCGCCGTCGGCGAGTGGATGTACCGGACGCTGGCGGGCGTCTCGGCGGCCGAACCGGGGTACCGGCGGGTGCTGATCGCGCCGACGCCGGGTGCCGGGATCACCAAGGCCGACTTCGCGCTGGAGACGCCGTACGGCGAGGTGGTCAGTAACTGGCAGATCACTGCCCGTGGTTTCGAGCTGGAGGTGACGGTCCCGGCCAACGCGACGGCAATCATTCGTTTGCCTGGTTCGGCGGACGTCAAGAATGTTGCTTCGGGCACCTATCGGTTCGTGGCGCCGGCAGGTTAGCCGGGGAGGGCGGCGGGTACCGGAGCGGGAACCCCGACAGAGGAGGAACCATGGACGGAATGACCGTCCTCTGGATCGTCGTCGCCCTCGCAGTCCTGGTCATCCTGGTTGCGTTGATCGCCGGCGCATCCAGGACATCGTCGAAACGCCGCGCGGAACACGAGCGGCAGCAGGCCGAGCACGACCGGCAGGAGGCGTACGAGAAGGAGCAGGAGTCGCGGATCGCCGCGGCCCACGCCGAACGTCAGCACGCCACGGCCGATGAGGTCGACGCCCGCGCCAAGCGCGCCCAGGCCGAGTCCGAGGAGAAGGCTGCCGAGGCCCGCCGGCTCGCCGCCGGCGCCACCGAGCGTCGCGAGGCCGCCAAAACCGCCGATCGCGAGGCCGACGAACACCGCACCGAGGCCGCCGACCTGTACCCGGATGCCGAGAAGCACGCCGACAACACCACGATGCCGCACGCGGGCGACGTACCGAACGCGGCCCGAACGCAGCAACCGATTCCGGATGAGGCGCGAGCCGACGAGCTGGGGAAGGATCGGGCGCAGTCCGACGAGGAGCGCCACTGGGCGGACGGGACGCACCCGCACGACCCGCGGCATTCCAAGCACACCAAGCACTGATCAGATCAGGTAGCGGAACTCGGGGGAGTTCGGGTTGATCCGCTCGATGTCGAGCGGGGCCGCCTCCATCCGGGCGAGCAGACCTTCCAGGTCGCTCGCCCGGCTGATCTCGATCCCGACCAGCGCGACCCCGGTCTCCCGGTTGTTGCGCTTCACGTACTCGAACAACGCGATGTCGTCGTCCGGGCCGAGCACCCCGTCCAGGAACTGGCGCAGCGCGCCCGGCTCCTGCGGGAACGTCACCAGGAAGTAGTGCTTGAGGCCTTCGTAGACCAGCGATCGCTCGAGGATCTCGCTGTACCGGCTGACATCGTTGTTCCCGCCCGACAGCAGGCAGACCACCGTCTCACCCGGCTGCACGACCAGACCGTTGCCCAGGGCACTTGTCGACAAAGCGCCCGCGGGCTCGGCGATCAGACCGTCGACCTGGTACAGCTCGAGCATCTCGCTGCACACCAGGCCTTCCGGCACCGACATCAGCTCGACACCGGCGCTCGCGACCAACGGCAGCGTGACGTCGCCAACCCGCCGTACCGCTGCGCCGTCGACGAAGCTGTCCAGGTGCGGCAACGTAACCGGTTCACCAGCAGCAAGTGCAGCCGCCATGCTCGCCGCGCCGGCCGGCTCCACACCGACGATCCGTACGCCGGGATGCCGGGCCGACATCCAACTCACGACACCGGCGATCAGCCCACCACCGCCAACCGGAACCACCAGTACGTCGGGTGCATGGCCGAGCTGCTGGACGATCTCGACGGCGACCGTGCCTTGGCCGGCCACGGTTCGCGGATCGTCGAAGGCAGGGACCATCGTCGCGCCGGTCGCTTCCGCATCAGCGAGCGCTGCGGCGGCCGCGTCGTCGTACGTGTCGCCGGTGACGATCACCTGGATCTGCTTGCCACCGAGAGCCGCGATCCGGTCCCGCTTCTGGCGCGGTGTGGTCCGCGGCACGAAAACTTTTCCGTGAACTCCGAGTGCGTGGCACGAATATGCCAAACCCTGTCCGTGGTTGCCCGCACTGGCACACACCACCCCGGCTGACTTGCTCTCGTCGTCGAGCTGGGCGATCAGGTTGTAGGCCCCGCGCAGCTTGTAGGAACGGCCGATCTGCAGGTCCTCGCGCTTCAGCAGAATCTGCGCCCCGGTGCGCTCGGACAGGCGCAGATTGCGCTCCAGCGGGGTCCGGACGACGACTCCGTCGAGCCGCGAGACGGCGGCCTCGACAGCGGCCGCGGCGGCCGTTTCTGAGACGATCGCTGAACCGGTTCTGCTCGTCGATCGAGCGACTGAACTCTTGCCCTGCATGACGTTCCTTCCCGTGCATCTGCACGATCTTCGCCGTTTCGCTCGCTCAACAAGACGATCTCCGTCCATAGTGCGGACAGACGGCTACCGTTGCACAACGGAGCCTGATTCCATGCGTGAAACGGCCCTTCACGGGGCAGTGTAGTTTTCATACGCTCACTCGGTGTAACGGCCAGGCCTCTGGACGGGATGAGCCGAGTAAACCGGTCAGCAGGGACTGGAGGGCACATATGGAACTGATTCCGTTCAGTCTGTGGGGCGACGCACTGTGGTGCGGTCAGGAGGTCGTGCGGGAGGCTCCGCACGAGCAGGCGATTCGCAGCCTGTTCCCTGATCCCATCCCGGCACGTGGCGCAGATCTGGACACCGAGGCGGACCTCGTCCCGGAACCGCACAACAGATTCGACCCCCGATCGATCGCAGTCCGCGTGCAGGGGAAGGTTGTCGGCTACTTGCCGAGGGACGACGCGCATCGCTACCACCCGGTGCTGTCGGAGCTGGTGGCCCAAGGACTGCAGCCCCAGGTGCCGTGCCACCTGTGGGTGAGTGAATGGGAGCCGGCCGACTGGGTCGGCAAGGCTGATGACGGCACGGAGTTCCACGCCAGTGTCGCGGTGGCCCTGGGCCAGCCGCACATGCTCGTCCCGGTGAATCTGCCACCGCCGGGGAGCTTCCACCTACTGCCGCCCGGCAGTGGCATCGTCGTACCGGGCAGTGAGGTGCATCCAGAGGTCCTGACACCGTTCTTCCGCGCGGAGGGCGAGTGCTGGGCCTACGCCACCATGCATGCGATCGAGGAGGAGGACAGCATCCAGGACCGGCCGCGGAACGTGATCGAGATCCGTCTCGACGACGAACCGGTCGGACGGCTCAGCCCACGGCTGAGTGCGGAGTTCCTGCCTGCTGTGCACTACCTGGCCGACATGCGTGCCGAGACCGCCGCACGCGTCGCAGTCCGCGGGGACCGCAGCGCATCGGAGGTGACCTTGTACGCGGCACGGAGTCATGACCTGCCGGCCACGTGGCCGGACGGCCTGACCCGTTCCCCAGTCGCGTCCCCACAATGGCACTACTGGGCGACGAAAGAAGCCAACTAGGCGGCTGCGCTGTACTCACCCCGCCCACTGGGTGGGTACAGCGGAGCTACTTCCTTACCGCTACGTTTTCCAGGTGAAGCCTCGTCTGTTGCTCGCCGTGCCGCTGGTCGTCGCGGCGGTCCTACTGGTGGGACCGGCGGCTCCAGCTGTCCGTGGGGTGCCGCTGATGCCACTGGGCGACTCCATCACCTACGGCAACCCGGAGACCGGCGTCAGCTACCGCACGTCCCTGTGGCAGCACCTCCAGAGCGACCCCGGGCCTCGGCTGGACTTCGTGGGTTCAGTCCGCTGGGGCAACCTTCCGGACCGCGACAACGAGGGTCACCCGGGGATGCGGATCGACGAACTGCGTTCCTGGATCGACTACTGGCTCAAGCTGAACCGGCCGCGGTACGTGCTCCTCCACATCGGCACGAACGACGTCGTACAGGCTCATGATCTGGCCAACGCCCCGGCGCGCTTGCAGGACCTGGTGGAGCGCATCACGTCTCGGGTGCCCGGTGTGACGGTTCTGGTCGCGTCGATCGTGCCTTCGTCCGATCCTGGGCTGAACGAGCGCATCGACACCTACAACGCGGCGGTGCCTGGTGTGGTCGAGTCGGTGCGCGCTACCGGCGCCGACGTGCGTTTCGTCGACCTGAACGCGCGGATGTCGTTGTCCGACATCTCGTCGGACAAGCTGCACCCCAGTGACGCGGGCTTCTTGAAGATGGGCGACATCTGGTACGACGCAGTGGCGTCAGTCGTGCCGTAGAGCGTCGTACTGTTCGGCGGACCAGTCGTCGAAGGTCTCCTGCACCAGTGGGAGTTCGGACCGCTGTACTCGTCGCAGGCTCTGTCTGATCGCGTCGGGATTGCCAGCGAGGTACTGCTCGATCGTCTCCAGCAGTACGTCGGTCGGCCAGCTCGGGAGAGGGTGATGGTGCAGCGACCAGGTGAGGTACTTGCTGTACGGCCGGACCTGTCCGTCCAGTGCGAACACCACATCCAGGAACGGGCTCATCGCCTCCACGGCGTCCATCCGTGCTGCGAGGGAGTTGCCGTCCCGGGCTGACTTCAGTGAGCGGTAGGCCAGGTTGATCCATGCGTCCAACCGGTGCTCCAGGAGACTTAGCGACTCTTCGGGGCTCAGTCTGGTCTGCCGTTCTACCGCCTGCTGGATGCGGCCGTCCGTCTTGTCCAGGAGCGTCGGTGCCCACGCGTAGGACCAGCGGTAGCCCCATTGGTCGTCTCCGAAGGTGGACAGCGTCTCCAAGTGCAGGAGTGTGACCGGCAGCAGCTCCAGTTCGGTGTTGCGCGTTAGCGGCCTGTCGACCAGCTCTGGTGACACCACCACCAGTACGTCGAGGTCGGAGCGCTCCGTCTCGAGGCCGCGCCCGGCTGAGCCCGACAACACCATTCCGAGGAAGCCCTCGCCGTACTCGCTCTGCAGTTGGGCTGCCGCGGTCTCGATTGGTTCGCGGCGCTCGGGCGACAGCGTCTCGGGGAACTTCATGCTGTGACCGTAGTGGGCGACGTACGCTGGCCGCATGGGAGTTTCTGCGGCTCCAGCGTGCCCGGTCTGTGGTCAGGCCGGGGTGCCGATCCTGTACGGCCTTCCGACGCCTGCTGCGATGCGCGCAGCGTCCGCTGGGCGGGTCAGGCTGGCCGGGTGCGTCATCACCCCCGACCACGACCAGTGGGCCTGCCCGGCGAACCACGAGTGGCGCACCGGTGACGACGCTCAGCTGAGCGCCGCCATCAGCGCGGCCATCGCATCCGACTAGTTATCGGAGCAGGGTCGTCTCCTGCTCGAGGCGCTCGAGCTTCTGCGGGTTGCGGACGACATACATGCCCGTGATGAGGCCCTGGTCCATGTGGAACGCCATGACCTGCTCGATCTCGCCATCCACGCGCAGCAGCAGACCGGGAGCGCCGTTGACCTGGATGTATTCGGTTTGGACGACACCGGTGAGGCGCGGGATGCCGGCGCCCAGGATGCGCCCGACCTTGTCGGAGCCGACGATCGGGTTCAGAACTGCCTGCCTGATTCCACCACCGTCACCGATCAGCACCACGTCCGGAGCGAGCATGTCGAGGAAGCTCTGCAGGTCGCCTGTCTCCAAAGCTCGCTTGAACGCGTCCAGCGCGCCTCGCGCCTCGGTCGACGACACCACGCCGCGCGGTCGGCGCGCTGCCACGTGGGACCGCGCCCGATGGGCGATCTGCCGAACCGCCTCCGGCGACTTGTCGACAGCCTGCGCGATCTCGTCGTACTCGAGAGCGAAGACATCACGCAGTACGAACACTGCGCGCTCTGTCGGTTTGAGCGTCTCCATGACCAGGAGCATCGCCATCGACACGCTGTCGGCCAGCTCGACGTCCTCAGCCACGTCGGGCGTGGTCAACAGCGGTTCGGGCAGCCACTGACCGACGTACGACTCGCGCTGTCGTCCGACCGTCCGTAGCCGGTTGAGCGCCTGGCGGCTGGTGATGCGGATCAGGTACGCGCGCGGTTCACGCACGGTGTCCAGGTCGACACCTACCCACCGCAACCACGTCTCCTGCAGCACGTCCTCGGCATCGGCCGCCGAGCCGAGCAGCTCGTACGCGATCGTGAACAACAGGTTGCGATGGGCAACGAATGCCTCGGTCGCGGGATCCATGGCTTCCTCCGTCACAGTGGTCAAGTCTTCCACCAGACACCGGTCAGCACGATCTCGTGACAGTGGCTCTGATCACATTCGCAACCTGTCACGGATCCGGCCCGGCGCGCATCTTGTGGGCACAACCGACCACGAGATTGGACAAGCACCATGCGTATCAACCTGATGGAGACCGAGCTCGGCGGCAAGTTCGGCAAGCGGTTCGCCGGCCTCGCGATGGTGATCGACCAGTCGCCGCTGTCCGGCACGATCAAGGAACTGGTCAACATCCGCGCCAGCCAGATCAACGGCTGTGGCTTCTGCCTCGACATGCACACCAAGGACGCCACCGCCGCAGGCGAGGACCCCCAGCGTCTGCACCTGGTAGCGGCCTGGCGCGAAGCCACCGTCTTCACCCCCGCGGAACGGGCCGCCCTGGCCCTGACCGAGGAAGCCACCCGCCTCGCCGACCTGCACAAGGGTGTCTCCGACGCCACCTGGGCGGCCGCCCGTGAGCACTTCGACGACGAGCAGATCACCGCGCTCATCATCCTGGTGGCCATGATCAACGCGGCCAACCGGATGAACGTCATCAGCCAGACCCCCGCCGGCTCCTACCAGCCCGGCATGTTCGACGCCCTCGTCAAGAACTGAGGAACTCGATCAGCAGTCCCAGATCCATCTCGTGCCGGAGGCCCGCGCTGATGTGCAACGCCACCTCATCGCGGGCACCGGCCGCGGCATAGATCTCCTGCAGCTCCGCGAACGCCTTCGGTGCCGCCGACCTGGCCGTATCCAGAGCCCCGTAATGCACAGCAAGCCGCCGCGGCGCATTCAACCCGGCGATATCCGCCCGGTCGAACCACTCCAGCACCCCAGGCACACAGTGCGCCGGCGCATTCCCGGCCTCGGCGAACACCGCCTCGAACGACCCCAGAGTCCCACTGGCAAAGATCGACCGCACGCGGTCGCTGAACACCGGATACGCGCACGCGAGATCCCCACCCCACGAGATCCCGACGACGTCGCACTCCACGCCCAGCCAGTCCTCCCACCGCAACAGGTCTTCGATGGTGTCGCCCATCAACGTCCGCCCGCGCTGGAACGTGTCCGTGAGCAGCGTGTAAACCATGTGCTCACCCCACCGCCAATAGCTCAAACTCTCGCCATCTCGCTGCGCCGCAAGATCACTGAGCGCCCCGAACCCCCGCAACTCCGGCAGCAGAACCGTGTGCCCGGCCTTGGCGAGCTCAATCGCAAAGTTGTGGTGGTAGTCCTCATGCACCCCGCGGATCCGCAGGCACTCGTCCACCTGCCCATGCCCGTGCAACGCCATCACCACCCGCTCCCCGCCCGGATTCAGCAAGTACGCCGGTACCGACAGCCCCTCCCCGACCGCCATCACCAACGCAACAACCTCGACCCCCTCGGTCGCCGTACGCCGAACCTCAGTCACCGCACCGGCCGCAACCCCCGCATCAACCGCCAGCACCTCCCCAAGCCTGGCCGTCGCCACCTCCCGCCACTCCCCCCAAGGCAGCCCCGCCCGCCCAAACCCCAACCGCCTCGGGGGCCGAGGCGGTTGGTACCGCAGCTCCAACTCCTCCGCCTTCACCAGAAAGTCGTAGTCCATCCCCCCACCCAACCTCCCCACCCCACTCCCCGCCTCCCGTTTCCCCCGAGCGACAGGACGTATACCCCTACCGACCCCCGCCGCCCCGCTCACCGTCGCCGGCGCGCGACCGCAACCGGCGTATACGTCCTGTCCTTCGGAAGATGCGTCGGGAAGGACACGTAGTAGTCGCCTCGCGGGGCACGTCTCACGCCTGGGGAGGATCGGCCGGACGGGTGGTTGGCCTACCTCTACGTGTCCTTACCGACGTCGAGGCGGGCCAGCTGGTCGGGGGTCAGGGCGAGGTTGGCGGCGGCGATGTTCTCGGTGAGGTGGTTGAGGGAGGTTGTACCGGGGATGGGCATGACGTGCGGGGCTCGGTGGAGGAGCCAGGCGAGGGCGATCTGTGCTGGGGTCGCGCCTGTCTGGCGGGCCACGTCGGCCAGGGCTCCGGCCTGTTTCGTGTGCTCACCGGCGCCGACGGGGAAGAACGGAACGAAGGCGATGCCTTCGGCGGCGGTGTAGTCCAGGACTGGGTCGTGATCGCGGGTGCTGAAGTTGTAGAGGTTCTGTACGGCGGCGATCGGCGCGACCTGTTGCGCCTGCCGGATCTCGTCGACGCTGACCTCGGACAGTCCGATGTGACGGACCTTTCCCTCCTGCTGCAGTTGCGCGAGCGCCCCGACCTGGTCGGCCAGCGGGACGGCGGGGTCGACCCGGTGCAGATAGAGCAGGTCCAGCCGCTCGACGCGCAGCCGACGCAGGCTCAGTTCGGCCTGTTGACGCAGGTACGCCGGATGCCCGACTGGTACCCACTCGTCGGGGCCAGGCCGCGTGTTGCCGATCTTGGTGGCGATCACGACATCATCGGCGTACGGGTGCAGGGCCTGCGCGATGAGTTCCTCGTTCGCTCCGAGGGCGTAGGAATCGGCGGTGTCGATGTGCTGGACGCCGAGCTCGATTGCTCGCCTCAGTACCGCGACAGCGGCCGCCGGGTCGGCGGGACCGCGCCAGATCCCGTCTCCGCCGGCGTTCGTCAACCGCATCGCGCCGAAGCCGAGCCGTCGTACCGGAAGGTCCCCTCCGATCCGGAAGGAACCGGCCGTGGGCAGTGTTTCGATCTCTGTCTGCGTCATGAACCCGACGCTAGGCCGTGACATCAGTGTCAGATTCAAGAGGAGATTTCATCGTGTTGCGGATCGGCGAACTGTCGGAAGCCACCGGCGTCAGCGTCCGGCTGCTGCGCTACTACGAACAGCAGCAGCTCCTGACCGCCGACCGAACCACCAGCGGCCACCGCCGCTACACCCCGGACTCGGCCGACTCGGTCCGCCGCATCCGCCTCCTCCTCGACGCCGGCCTCCCGACAAGCACCATCCGCAAGGTCATCCCCTGCTTCGAAGGCTCAAGCCTGAACGCCTGCGTAGCTACCTACCTCGACGACCACCTAGTCGAACTGACCGACCGCCTCCGAACCCTGCAAACCAAGCGCGAAGCCCTCACCGACCTCCTCGCCACCCTCACCCCCGCGCTTTAGGACCTATCGCTCGCCGCTTGGGCGGCTTGTTCGACCTTGGTGTGGTGCGCGGACCAGTCGGTGGTGGTTGGGGTGGGCTTCGAGCCCAGGGCGCCGTCCAGTTCTTCGCGGATGATGTCCGCGTGCCCGAGGTGGCGGTTGGTTTCGATGACGAGGTGGACGAGGACGTTGAAGAGTTTGACGTCGGGGCTCGGCCACCAGGGGACGTGACCGGGGGCGTCGATCGGGAGCGTGGCGATGGTGTCGTCGGCGTACTGGCAGGCGCGGGTGTAGGCGTTGAGGATGTCGGCGCGGGATTCGTCGGGGCGGACCCAGAGGTAGTCGGTGCTGTCGAAGGTTGGGTCGGCGAGGCTCGGGATGGGGTCCGGGTAGGGGCGGTCGAAGATCTCGCCGAAGTAGCGGGCTTCGGAGAGGGTGAGGTGCTTGACCAGGCCGAGCAGGTTGGTTCCGGTCAGCGTGCGGGGGCGGCGTACGTCGTACTCGGACAGGCCGTCGAGCTTTCGGATCAGGTCGGCTCGGGCCCAGCGGAGGGCGTCGTGCAGGTAGGCCTTGGCGAACTCGTCGATCATCTGGATCCCGTCGGTTGAAGGTTTATTCGGGCTGTGGAGCCTGGCGATTGTTCTCAAGGTTCAATAGGGATGTTCAACGATAAAGTTGAAGATATGGATCTGCTGGGAATGCTTGCGAACAAGCCGCGACTGCTTGCGTTGGGGGAGCCGACGCATCTGGAGAACGACCTGCTCCGCCTGCGCAACAAGGTGTTTCGGCAGCTCGTCGAGGACGAGGGATATCGGACGATCACGCTGGAGTCCGACTGTCTGATGGGGCTGGTGGTGGACGACTACGTGACGTCGGGGGTTGGGGACCTTGACGACGTGATGGCGAATGGGTTCAGCCATGAGTGGGGTGGGCTGGCGGGGAACCGTGAGTTGGTGCAGTGGATGCGGGAGTTCAACGAAGGGCGGGTGGACCCCGTGCGGTTCGCCGGGTTCGACGGTCCGCTGGAGACCGCGGGCCCGGCCAGTCCGCGTCCGGTGCTCACCACACTCCACACGTACCTCGCCAACTGGCTCGACGCTGACCTGCTTCCTTGTACGTCGGACGCTCTCGACGACCTGCTTGGTTCGGACGAGCGCTGGATCAACCCGGCCACGATGATGGATCCGACCCAATCGATCGGGCAGACCGCCAACGCCGAACGCCTCCAACAGATCGCGGGCGAACTCGCGGTCCTGGTCGACACCGAAACGCCGTACCTGATCGCCGCCTCTTCCCGCGAGGACTGGCAGCGCGCCCGCCTCTACGCGCGTACCGCCACCGGCCTCCTGCGCTACCACTACTGGATGGCGGACCAATCCGACCGCCGCATCGCGCGGCTACTCGCTCAGCGGGACTCGATGATGGCGGCCAACCTGCTCGATCTCGTCGACCGCGGCCCGACGCTGGTGTTCGCGCACAACTCCCATCTGCAGCGGGAGAAGAGCAGCATGAACATGGCCGGCGCCAACCACGAATGGTGGAGTGCCGGTGCGCTCGTCAACGCACACCTCGGTGAGCAGTACGCCTTCTTCGCAACCGCTCTCGGCACGATGCGGCACCGCGAAGTGGACACTCCGCCTGCGGACACCATTGAAGGCGTCCTCTACGCGCAGGACCAGCAGCTGATCGACCCCCGCACCCTCACCGGGCCTCTGCAGCCCAGAGTCTCCCCCTGGTTCGGGTACGCCGCTCTCGACCCGGCGCACCTGCCCAGCATCGACGGGATCGTGTTCGTCAAGGACATCAAACCTGCCTGAGTAGGCCGAACTTGCCCTTGCCTGTCAACTTTTCGCACCTCCCGGACATAACCCCTATGTCCACCCATCTGTGAGGACTCAGTGGAGGTGCTATGAGGAAGGGACGTAGTCGTCCCGCCGTGGCTGCCCTGGCGGTACTGATCGCCGGCAGCAGCATGTTCGGCGGTACGGCGGCAGCGGGCGAAACGCGAACCGACAAGCCAACGGCGCAGCAGCGTGGTCCGCTTGGCGACATCACGTTGATCACCGGCGACCGGGTCACGCTGCTCGGCGACCAGCCGGCGAAGATACGGCCGGGCAAGGGCCGGGAGAACGTCAAGTTCATCCAGCGCAAGGAGGTCAACGGCGACCTCATCGTCATACCGCTGGACGCCCAGGCAGCGGTGCGATCCGGTGAGCTGGACGCGCGGCTGTTCAACGTCACGCGGCTGATCAAGCACGGCTACGGCGACAAGTCGCGATCCGATATCCCGTTGATCGTCAGCGGTCCGGTGGCACTGCGGTCCGGGGCGAGCAGCGCCCGCAGCCTGCCGAGCGTCGGCGGTACGGCGGTCCGTGTCGGCAAGGAAACGCCGTACTGGACTGGTGCCCGGACGGCGTTGCGTGCCAAGGGCAAGCAGTGGATCCGCCTGGACGGACCGGTGCGGGCGTTCCTGGACAAGAGCGTGCCGCAGATCGGTGCGCCCGAGGCGTGGAAGGGCGGACTCACCGGCAAGGGCACCGAGGTCGCCGTACTGGACACCGGAATCGACACCACGCATGACGACCTGAAGGACGCGGTCGTTGCGGCCAAGGACTTCACCGAGAGTGCGACCGGTACGGCGGACAAGTTCGGCCACGGCACGCATGTCGCGTCGATCGTGACCGGGGAGGACGACGTCTATCGCGGTGTCGCGCCGGACGCCAAGCTGCTCAACGGCAAGGTCCTCGACGACGATGGCGGCGGGTACGACTCGGGCATCATCGCCGGGATGGAGTGGGCCGCGCAGTCCGGTGCCGAAGTGATCAACCTGAGCCTCGGTTCCGATTGGCCGAGTGACGGCAGCGATGTCCTCTCACAGGCCGTGAACCGGATCACCGCCGAGAGCGGGGCTCTGTTCGTCATCTCCGCGGGGAACAGCGGCGGTACGCCGGGCAGCCCGGCCGCTGCCGATGCGGCGCTGACGGTCGGCGCGGTCGACCACAACGACAACCTGGCCGAGTTCTCCAGCCGCGGTCCGCGCTGGCTGGACGATGCGATCAAGCCGGACATCACGGCGCCTGGTGTCGACATCGTCGCGGCGAAAGCCAAAGGCAGCTTGCTCGCGGACTACTACCCGAACATCGGTCCGGATCACCTGCAGCTGTCCGGTACGTCGATGGCTGCACCCCACACCGCTGGAGCCGCAGCGATCCTCGCTCAGCAGCACCCGGACTGGAAGGCCGGCGAGCTCAAGGCCGCACTCATGGGTACGGCGAAGGCGAACCCGAAGCTGAATGTCTTCGAGCAAGGGGCCGGCCGGGTCGACGTCGCCGCGGTGGTGAAGGCGACTGTCCGCGCTTCGGTCGGCAGCATCAGCAACGGCGTCGTCCGCTGGCCGCACAACGACGACAAGCCGATCAGTCGCGAGGTCACCTACTTCAACACCGGTTCGGCTTCGGTCACGCTCGATCTCACTGCAGCTGTGACAGGTCCGGACGGCAAGGCGGCTCCGGCCGGCATGTTCACCGTGTCGCCGGCTTCGCTGACCATCCCGGCCGGCGGCAAGGCGACCGCGACGGTCACCACCAACACCGCCGTACCGGGGGCTGACGGTGTGTACAGCGGCGTGCTCTCGGCCGGTCCGGTGCGGACGCCGATCGCGGTCACCCGCGAGGTGGAGAGCTACGACATCAAGCTCAACTACGTCGATTTCGACGGTAAGCCGACGACGAACTACTTCTTCCGGTTCGTCGGCCTTGTGGACCCGACAGTCGCCGTACCGAAGGAGAGCGACGGCAGCACCGTGATCGCACGCGTGGTCAAGGGTCAGCACTACTTCGAGACCTACGTCGCGAACGAGGACGGCGCCAAGTCGACCAACCTCGCCGAACCGACGTTCACGGTCGATGGGCCGAAGGAGATCACGATCGATGCGCGGTCCGGCGTACCGGTCGGCTTCCAGGTGGACAAGCCGGACGCCGTGTCCACGACCGCGGCGTACGGGTTCTATCGCGACACCGTCTGGGGTGGCGACGAGTCGACCGGCCTCACGGCGGTCGGGACCACGTTCGACGGCATGTACGTGGTGCCGAGCCGGACTTCCGCCGCACCGGCCGAGTTCCGCTACATGACGCTCGAGGTGAAGTCGGCACCGAAGAACTCGAGCTACATCTATCAGTTGGAGCGCAACGACCTCGGCAAGATTCCGAGCAAGCTGGTGCACCGGGTGCACGACAGGTCGCTGGCTCGGGTGCGGTCGGAGCACACCGGCAGCAAGCCCGGTACGTTCGGCATTCGCGACTACAGCGTCACCCGGCCGCTGCCGTTCACGCTGGACGAGCTCTACTCGCCGGGCACGGAGTGGTACCCGTCGTTCATCGAGACCACCGATCCTGAGGACGACCGCGGCTTCGCTAACCAGTTCGTTAGTGCACCGAAGAAGTACCAGACCGGGCGGACGGCGACCGAGCGGTGGGGTCTCCCGGTGTTCGGGCCGGGTCTCCCGTCGTACCGGGACAGCAACGATGCCGCCGGCCGCCTGGGCGACCGGATGGAGCTCAGCATCCCGCTGTACTCCGACCAGAACCCCGGCAACTTCGGTTACTCGATGGCCGAAGGCACCACCGTGCTCACGAAGGACGGCAAGGAGGTCGCAACCAGCGACTTCCCGGGTTATCTCGAGGAATCCACGGTTCCGTCCGGGCCGGCGACGTACCAGCTCCACACGGAGGGCACGCGGGACAACCCGCTGTCGTCGCGGATCGTCGCTGACTGGACGTTCCACTCCGACACCGTCGCGGGTAGAGAAGCGGCTGCGCTGCCGCTCGTGGCAGTCCGGTTCGCCCCACCGGCGAACGCGTCGGCCAAGGTGCCGACCTTGGTCCCGATCACGGTCGACAACAACGCCGGCCACCGGAGTCGCCTCGATTCCCTGTCCGTCTCCCACGACGGCGGCGCGACTTGGAAACCCGCCAAGTTCTACACCGCCGCCGGTAAGACCTTCGCCCTCATCAAGCATCCCGCTGGTGCGAAGGCAGTCTCCCTGAAGGCCACGGCATCCGATGCCCAAGGCAACAAGGTGGACCAGACCATCACCAACGCGTTCCTGCTGAAGTAGCAGTCGCTGGGGTACCGCCTTACCGCGGTACCCCAGCCGCTTGGAGCTTGTTGGGCCAGGGGAACGGGAGCGGGTCGCCGCTGGCCTGCCACTGGTTGCTCAGGTCGCGCAGCGTTTCGGTGGCTTGCGCGATGGCGGCGTCGTCGTACGGGCAGGGTGCGGCCTCGGTGACGCCCCACATCTCCCGGACCCTGGCGTACGGCGTCGCCCAGTCGTGCTCGACCGCTTCGTGGATCGCGCTCGAGATCGACTCGCTGATGCCGATACTGTTCCGCGCTTTCAAGATGCGAGCGCTCCGAACCTTGGCATCGTGCCGTCGCTTCCCCGCCGTCTGCTCCATGCTGTCGAACACGACACCGGCCGCGATACAGCCGAAGATCCCATCGGGCATCCCGAGCTCGCGCTCGGTGACGGCATGCGCGAGATCGTGCGGTACCCGGTGCTTCCGCGAGTACGAGCGCAAGGTGAACTCGGCCCCATCCGCCCGCCGGATCAACGTGAAGCACTCCCCGCGCGGATCATGAACGAATGTCAGCTCCATCGTCCCAGCGTGATCCCCTGCCACGCTCAGCGCCACCGGTTTTCCCAGTCGCTGGGCATCGTTGCTCCAGGCCCGGAAAATTCCTGGAACCGGCTTCTGAGAACGCGCGTCGTAGGCACATCAACCGCGAGGTCGCGCACGGCCTCGCCCCCGGATTGCACAGGAGCTGAAGATGAGCGAGCGCAAGGACCAGGCAGCGGCAGACAAGGCGGCCGAGCTCTACCGCGCCCAGGCGAAGGTCGTACCGCGGCTCGAGGAGACCAACCACCTGCGCGCGGCCAAGAACATCGAGGCCAAGGGCGGCCGGTGGGACTCGCCGGAGGTCAAGAACGAGTCCAAGAAGGGCTGGGGTCGCGGGTAGCCCCGGTTCGACGGACAGCCGAGTCCAGGTAGCCACGGGGCTGCCTGGGCTTTCGGTTGCTTAGAGCAACGCTTCGATCCAGGTGTCGTGGTTCTGCTCGATGTAGGTGGCGGTCGGTCCCCAGTAGTTGCCGTGGCCTTCGGCGTAGAGGCGGGACCATGGTTGCTCGCCGGTTTCGTGGCCGTGGACCAACAGGTCGTACATCGCTCGGGTGTGTTGGGCGATCTGGGTAGGAAACGCTCGCCGCTGCTCGGCATCGAGTCCGTAGCCGTCCACCAACGCGCGGAGTCGCGGTCCGTCCACCTGCGGGTCGCCATCCGGGGCGAACGGTAGAAAGCCGGTTGCGGCGTACCCGAGATCCCAGAGCCGTGTCGCGGGGCCGATGTTGTCCCAGTCGATGAAGACCCAGCGGTCGCCGTCGCGGACCAGGTTCCACGGGGCCAGGTCGCCGTGGCAGATCAGATCGCCGCCCGCCGGATCAATGACCACCGGCCGCCAATCCGCCTCTGCTGGCGGCTCGAAGGTGGCCATCGTGTCGTGCAGTTCGCGAATCATCCGGCCGAGTCGCTGCAGCTCCTCGTTAGAGAAGGGCGGCAAGGTGTCGGCCAGGGCGCCCGGGATGTACTCGAGGATATGTCGCCCGCGGTCATCGATTCCCAGTGTGCGCGGTGCGAATCCTTTGTCAGCAAGGTGGTTCAGGGCAGCCTCGACGCCTGCGGTCTGAGGCAGTGCGGGTTTGCGCACGGTCTCGCCGATCCGGATGACCTCCGCGGCGACGTTCCCTCCGGTCAGCACCTCTTCGAACTCCACCCCGAGATCATGCCTCGCCTCGGGCCTGGCCGTCGCTCCAATAATCAGCGGTCGGCGCTGGTGAGGATGTGAGCCGGGAGGTCGAGCCACCACGTCGCGGCGGCTTGAGAGTCGTACGGCGTACGCGGGTCTGCTCGTAGTTGTTCGAGCGCTGCCCGCTGGCCGGTGATACCCGCGCTGTAGGCGAGCCCGCGGAAGATCTCGACATCGGTGGGCCTCGCGAGTCGCTGGGCGATGGTGGACCGCCACCAGTCACGCGAGGTGTCGCCACCTGCGTTGCCCGCGCCACCTGCGCCACCTGAGCCGCCGTCGGTGCCGAGGTGAGCGAGGGCGAAGGCGGCGACGCGGACAGTCTCGCCCGGAATCCCAGCGGCCGTCACGATCCGTTCGGCGAGCCGCAGTTCGGGCTCGCCGCCGAGCGCCCGGAGCGCGGCGAGCACGGTCGTGCTCCACCCCGCCGGCCCGGCCAGGGACGCCCCGAGCTCCTGCCTCAGCGCTGCCGCGAGAGGCCGCCGGTACGGCGTAGCGGCCAGCGTGAACGAAGCCCCGAGCCGACTATCCGGCTCCCGGTGGAACAACAGACAATGCACCAGCTCACCCAGTACGTCGTACTCGGCCGGATCCGGACTGTCGACCTGAGCGATCGCGCGACTCGTTACCCGGTCGACCACGTTCCGGCGTGCCTCGTCCGGTGTCACCGGCTCCCGTCGTACCGGAGAGATCGTCGTCAACCGCTGCACGAGGTCGCTGGACGAGGCGTCGAACGTGTCGCCGGAGCCAGCCAACGGCTGGAGCACAGCCAGCACCTGCCCGCGCTGCGCCGGTTTGAGCCGACCGCGCCAGACCGTCTCGGTCAGTCCAGCAACAGCCCCGGCCAGAGCGCGGTCGTTGGTGGGGTTGTGCACCTGCGACACCAGCGCCGCAATCGAGTCGCTGTGATCGCTCGCCCCGAGCGCAGCGACCGTGGACGTCATCGCCTGGTGGTGGCGGAGCCCCGCAGCGGACGCGCACGCGTCGATGGCCGCCGTACCGCCAGTGGGGTGATTGAACAGCCGAGCGAGCGCCTCATAGCGCTGAGCCCACGCCGTCCCGTCAGCCACCAGCATCTCCGTCAACAGCCGCTGCGCCATCGACTCCCACATCCGCGGCGGCAGGAACGCCGCCGGCCACTGCGCGAGCAGTCCGGTCAGCTCATCCCACTGCGGCCCAGTCACGATGGCGGACGAGCAGACCTGATCCAGCAGTACGCCAACCCTGCTGCCATGTGCTGTCAGTTGCTGGAGATCGCCTCCGGTCGCGGTCGGCAGGGGTCGCGAGTGGCGGGTCAGACCGGGCAGGAGGTCGAATACCGCAGTCAGGCGGCCGGTCGGCAGGTGGAGCAATTCTTCGTAGCGTTTGATTGCATCGCGAGGTACGACGACCAGTCCGGCTTCCCAGCGTTGGATAGTGGAGACATGCACGGCCTGCACCCGCTCACCGTCCGGCCAAGCCCGCGCGAAGACAGACCGATTGCGGAAGCTCGTGTCAGTACCCAGAGTCCGGCACGCACGCAGCATCCACCCCAGCCACTGTCGGACCCGCACGACACCCCCACCCCCTCTCCACCAGCACAGCAGTCCTTCTGACCCCCGGCAACACCAATGGGCATGTTCCGAGTAACACCGCCCCTAGAGTTGCCGGGTGGACATGAACGCCTACCAGCAGGCCGCCCTGCGCACCGCCGCCCCCAGGGACAAGAAGAACGAGCTGTTCCATCTCCTGCTCGGGCTCGTCGGCGAGACCGGGGAGATCGCCGAGAAGGCGAAGAAGATCGTCCGCGACCACGACAGCGACTTCGCGCAGTGGGATCTCGAGGATCTGACCAAGGAACTCGGTGACGTCCTGTGGTACGTCGCGGTGATAGCGGACCATTTCGACGTACCACTCGAAGATGTTGCCCAGCGCAACATCGCCAAACTAGCCGACCGGCAACAGCGGGCCGTCCTCGGCGGCAGCGGCGACAACCGCTAGCCGCCACTCAGTCTTTCCGGCGCGCCACAACTCGTGTGAGACCAAGCGTTTGTCCACCATCGACCCGAAGCATCTGCGCCTCCTCCTGCGCCGGCAAACCGCCGTCCTGATCGCAAGCCTCATTCCACTGCAACCAGTCCCGCCACCCCTCCGGCAGCCGATCCGCCACCTCGACGGTCACCAGCCCGGTCTTCTCCCAATGCCGCCGCCACCAACCAGCGCTATGCCAAGCACAGAAGTCCCACTTCCAGTACGGCGCCAAGTGCGGCGGCGGCAGCGCCTCGTACTCCTCCACCAACCCGGGCTGCACAATCCCGATCTGCCCACCCGGCTTAACGAACCGCGAGTAGTAACCGAGATAAAGGTCATCGGTCCCAAAGTAGTGATAGGCCCCGATACTCACGAGCGCATCAAAGAACCCCTCAGCAAACGGCAACGCATGCGCCTCCGCATAAACCGGATGCACCAACTGTTCCACCCCGGCCTCACGCACCCGACGCAAATTCTCATCCGGCTTGACCCAAAGATCCGTCGCCCACACCTCAACCCCGAATTCCCTGGCCAGGAAGATCGAACTGAGCGCCGTACCGCACCCCATATCAAGCACCCGCATCCCAGCCCCCAGCGACATCACCTCACTCAGCGCCTCCGCCTGCCACACCGGGTTAGGCCCCATCCCCCCATCAACCATCCACCGACCCGAATACCCCGCAGCCCGCGGATACCGCCCATTCCTCAACAACCTCGCCGGCGCCGCATCATCCATGCGCTCAAGCTCCCCCGCCCCACCCACCCTGGCAACCGGATTCTTCGGGTACCTCCTACCGAACGCGATCCCACCGCGCGGTTGCCCGCCAACCAGGCACCTCGAACGCCCAACCCGTCAGCAACCGATGAGCAGACCGCACGTCCGCCACAAGAGTCCCGTAGTGCCGATCCGCACTACCGTCCCGGTACTCGACGACGTAACTCCCGTCGGCATTCCGCAACGCCTGCGCATACGTCTGCCCAGAAGCATCCGCCAACCGATCCACAATCAAGAACGAACTCTCGCCAGCCTCAACGTCCCCCAGCATCAGGAACAGCGCATCCTCCGACGGATCGTCGATCGTGTCCCCAGACTCCGAACTCGCCCGCAACCCCACCGTTCGCTCCACGCGCAGATGCTGACACGGCTCCACCTTTCTGCTCAACCACCTCTCG